>JANNWG010000062.1:0-134098 GCA_031414695.1 Burkholderiales bacterium | reverse complement strand
AGGAGGTCGACTGATGTAGCGTAACGACGCAATATGGCAGAACAAAATCATCAATCACCATTAAAAACATGAAAAAATCGTGAGACTTGGTGATGGGCAATATTTTTTATTGTTCGTCTGGCGGGTTTTGCAAGAGGCTCTTTTTTAACCATATTTAATTGCCGCCTCTATAAAAACTAAACACCGTTCGTGGTGAGCTCCGCCTGTACTGAGCCTGCCGAAGTATCGAACCACATTTACGTTTATTTAAATCAATGACATATGAGCGCTACCCTTCGATACCTCAGGGCGAACGGAATTTGGAGTTATGAGAAGTGCCCAAAAGCAGACTTCAAATCAATTTATCGGTATAGAACGATTCCGAAACTTGATCAAATATCATTTAACGAAACAGCGCTAAGTATTCAATACGGCTCGAATTTGATGCCGTGTTTTGCAAGCTGCTCAGTTATCAGTTTTCGCCACGCACCCTGTGGAGACCAGACGGCAGCAACTGATTCGTAGGCCTTCGCTGGATCCTCCTTGGCGCGTATGACACGACGCAGGAACACCAAGCTAGAGGCTCGCAAGTTTATCTGGCAGTGAACTAAAACCTTTTTGTTGCGAAGGCGTTCGAGCGCTGCAGAAAGCGCAATAAAGTGCGATTCGTCAGGAGACGCAAACGGAATTGGTATGTGAATAAACTCAATGCCTTGTTTAGCGAGCAACTGAGGCTCTTCTTTTACGGCGTCGGGAACCGTGTTCGGCGCCAGATAGATGACCGCGTTGAAGCCCAAGCTACCGAGGTCAGCAAGTGCCTTCGCCGTCGGCTGACCTGAAGTCACTAAATTAGCCGATATCGTCACGATGTTAGGCGCATCAAACGCCTTTGCATTAACAAGACTTGATGCGAGGCAGATGAGTATGGCGACGAGGGCAGCGTGCAGGGAGGTGGTCACAGGTAGCAATCCTTGAGAAACATAAAATCAATTTAGAGGCAAATAATAGTTGAATATGCGCCCTAACATGGCTGAAGATGCCCGCTATCGTTTTAATTGGCAGGCGTCTCGAACATGCGCTTGGTTTCGACGATGGACCCGAGCTCGCGCAGCCCCTTGCCGCCAACGCGAATTGTTGTGTGGGCACGGCGTATCTTTTCGAACGCCTCTTTGATGCCGTCGTAGCCTTTCTCGTTCTTGTATGTGACCGAGACCACGACATTCCAAGGCCCCTCGTCAGTGCCAGTATCCATGACAGTGTAGGCGCTCATTAGACCCTGCTCCTTGGCTATCTTGTCCATGGCGAACCAGTTAAGCACGATGAATGTCTTGAGCTGTTCTCGCTCGCCAGGATTTGACTTCAGATAGGTAAATTCGACGGCTCTGCGCTCTGGAGAAGACGGCGCTGTGCTCATTCCGGTGGCAAAAGCCAGAATGATGGCCGCCAGGCTTAGGGCAAGTGCTCGACGGGAAATTGTTTTAGTTTTCATGGTGAGGAGGTCAGAGATGGTGGTTTATGCAGGGCAAATGCAATTTATTTTCATTTATTTTTTTAAAGCATTTCTTTCAAAACGCCACCTGCAAAGAAGATGACTTTCAGAATTGCAAAGGTCAAAAGACCAACGCGTACCGCAGCCCACTTCGAACGAAAAAGACCGCCTTCGGCGTGATATGCAGTGTGAGCATTCCTGAGAATGTGTCGAGCCGTCAGCCACCACACAACTACCTGAGGAAGGAACGGAATCAGTTGCGAGATCAAGTCTGGCGGAACGCTAAAGATGAAATAAAGCCAAATTGCCACTAAAAAAACGAACCAAGCGAACGCCACAGGAACTTGTCCAGATAGACCAAGCGTCTGCATATTTCGAAAGGTAAGATAGCCAGCCGCGAGCGGACCACCTAATAGCCCAGCCATTCCTAGCCCACCAAGACTATGAATGCGTATGGAAGCTGAGGCTTTAATCACGTCTGGCACGGCAGCGTCGGTGTTTGCAATGAGGTCTGATTTCATTCGAAGGGGCTAACGATCAAGGTAAAAGGCGGCGCGCTTTTGCGCCGTCCAGCGACCCAAGGGAGTGAATTTGACCGATGAGTTAAGACTCATAAGGAGAAACCATGAGTACCATAGCGCAAGCATTGGCGTGGTTTATGCCGCAGATTCAGGCTTTGGAGAGCGCGCAATCCACGCTTCAGGTAGCGGCGGCAGGCGGCTGGAGAAAAAATTCAAAGTTGTATCGAAGGATACTCGCTGGCCGGGTGTCATTGATGGCTTCTTTCCCTCTTCAGAATCTTCTAGGGCTGCCTCCAGCGTCCCGAGCATTGCCAAAAATGCCTCGTGGTCGTAACTAGGCTGCGACTGCAACACGCGGATAACTTGCATAAGCGCCAACACTCGACCACTGATATCCGTAGCCATGGCGTCCATATACTCTTTGAGTTCGTCTGTTGTCATGCAGTCACCTGTTAATTTTGTGAGTTCCACCCAATTTAAGGAGCACCACATTCGCATAACATTCCGCGTTGCGCCCTAACATTCCAGTGAAAAATCGAAAAATGCGTTTGTAGTCAATTAGTTCCATCATTAGGCCGTATAAATAACTACATAACAAATCATGTTTTCCAGCAATGGCATGAAGCTGATTTTTTGATCAAAAACAGCAACTAAAAGGCAGTCTAGCATCGTCCTTTCGGAGCCGCAATCAACAATAATGCGCTACTAAAAGTGGCTAGTAATTTAACGCATTGACATGCGACTCCAAGCGCGCGCTACCAGCGGATAAATCAAACGCTGAATTGTCGCGGCAATGGCAGCGATGATGCTGCCGACCATAATCGGTATAAACGCACCAAATATAAACTGCATGCCCAACACAAAACCCAGCACGCATTCGGCGCGATATACGGGTAGCACTAGCGTCGTCAACAACATGCCAAAAAATAGTGCAGCCGTGACGTCTTCATTTTTTAATGCGAAAAAGAGTGAGAGCAAACTGCCCAGTAACAGCGCACCAACAAAGCCAACAACAATATGTATTGGAAATGCCTCGGTGTCCCTCATTTGCTTTGCGCGGTAGAGCGTGATGCGACGCTCGATACGTCCGCTAAGAAACCACGCGAACGCTGGTAGCAGCAATAAATTCCACCAATTAGAAATGCCGGGCATCGCGTCACTTTGCAAAATGTGATGCGTCTTCACGCCGCCGTTGAAATGTTCCCAAGCAAGCATGGATAACGCGATAAACGTAGCGAATGCACTAAATACAATTCTCCACTTAGCGCTCATGTCGTTACCTTGGCCGGCCATTGTGCTGCTGAATAGTTTTTTATAGTAGTCATGGTCTAGCCTATTTGATGCTGCGTTAGCGTTAGTGAATATGAAGATTTACACAATTATTGTGTCCGCACATCCTTATTCCGACGAGCCACGATATATCGACACTGACATACGATAGCCGTAGCTGGCGACGGTGCTGCTCCTAAAGAGAGAACAAATTAACGAATGCTTTAAAACAATTGACTGATATTAAAGAATTCTTTAATATCAAGATTACACATTAAAGAATTCTTTATCATGAACCGCATCACTGGTCGTTATGTCGTTACCACCACATTAGGTGAAACCGTTAAGGCATTTGTGCCGCTCGCCTTGCCGCCTGCTAAACCTAGTCTGGATATTAATTTATACGCCGCGCAAAACCAAGCGGCGGAATCGTCATTGGCGCGATTATCGAGTGTGGCGGGTTTAGTGCCCTCAACCGAATGGCTACTGTATAGCGCTATTCGCAAAGAGGCACTGCTTACCTCGCAAATTGAGGGCACACAAGCAACGTTGGTAGATTTATTTGATGATGAGGCAGGGCTCGCACTCACCAATGCGGATGATGTTGAGGAGGTCACCAATTATTTGCGCGCATTTCGCTATGTGCGTGAACAATTACATCGCCCCAAAGGCTTACCTGTTAGTACGAGGCTATTGTGCGAAGTGCATCGCTTGCTGCTTAATGGTGCGCGTGGCATTAACAAACAACCGGGCGAGCTGCGCCGTTCACAAAATTGGATTGGCGGGTCTCGCCCAGGTAATGCCGTATTTGTGCCGCCACCACCTGAAAAACTCGCGGGTTTGTTGAGTGAACTTGAGACCTACATTCATCAGCGTAAGCCATCATTGCCCGCGCTCATCAATATCGCGCTAGTACATGCACAATTTGAAACCATTCATCCATTCTTAGATGGCAATGGCCGTATTGGTCGGCTACTCATCGCGATTTTGCTAGAAAGCGCTGGACTGCAGCCTGAGCCACTATTGTATTTAAGTGGCTACCTAAAACAGCATCAGCAACAATATTACCAACTGCTATCGGATATTCGTACCAAAGGCGATTGGGAAGGCTGGGTCACGTTTTTTTTAAATGCCATTATTAGCGCCGCCAATGATGCCGAGAAAAGTGTCGTCAGTATCGCCACACTGGTGGCGCAGGATCGTAAGCGCGTGCTAGCTGCCGCTAAGGCGACACCTGCTACCTATCGTCTTTTTGAGCGACTCCCCACGATGCCAAAGTTCACCATCGAGCATGTGCGCGTGGCACTTGATACGACTTTCCCCACGGCGAATGCCGCCGTAAAAGTGCTGTGCGATATTGGCATTACCAATGAAGTCACCGGGCAGAAAAAAAATCGTACGTTTAGCTATGCTGCCTATATTGCGTTGTTGTCAAAATAGCGAGCAAGTTGTCGTAAGCTGTTGCAGCTTGATTGGCATAACTAAAAAATTTACACGTTCAACGCTAAATATAAAACGCTAATCGTTGGGAAGATAAAAATTGCCGTCCTACCAGATGGGTGCTTCTCAAAACCACAAAATCCGTTCGTGGTGAGCCTTCGACAAGCTCAGGACAGGGTACACTACGCGTATCGAAGCACACACTCTTAAGTGCTTGATTTATAGGACTTGAACAACCCTTCGATACCTCAGGGCGAACGGAATTTGAGGTTATTAAAAGCCCATCAAATAGCAAAAATCGCCTATTGACGGACATCTTCAAGCATATATTGCCCAAAGCGCCCGCCGATAGGCGAATTTTAATAAAAAACTATGCGTGCTTCTTATGCGGCTTTAGCAACCATGCGGCTAATGCGGGTAGCAAGAATATCGCGCCGACCATGTTTAAGAAGAACATGAATGCCAACAAGATGCCCATATCGGCCTGAAATTTCAGCGCGGAAAATGCCCATGTGCCGACACCTAATGTCATCGTCACCGCGGTGAAAATCATCGCGGTGCCGCGCTCACGTAAGGCTAAGAAGAATGATTCGGCTAAGTCTTTGCCCTCTTCCATGTAGATCTCAATGCGGTCGTATAAGTAGATGCCGTAGTCAACGCCGACACCGACACCCAAGGCAATCACGGGCAGCGTGGAGACTTTCATACCGATGCCGAGCATGGGCATGAGGGCTTCGCAGAGAATGGAGACAATCGCTAATGGAATCAATATGCAAAGTGAGGCGCGCAGGCTGCGGAAAGTCACCAAGCACATGAGTAGGAGGGCTGCAAAAATAGCGCCATGCATTTCAAAGCGAGCTTTGTCCACCGCTTCGTTAGTAGCAGCGGCTACACCCATATTGCCCGTGGCTAATTTGAATTCGATATTTTTATTGTTAGCTTCAGTAGCAAAATTTTTGACTTCGCTGACAATATTTCTGAGCGTGTCGCCTTGCTGGTCAGTCGTATTGACCAAGATTTGCATGGCGGAACAATCAGGGTTGAGTAGGCCGGTGGCGGTATCCACTGGGGTCACGCTTTGCGCCATCGTCGATGGGTCACGTGGCAATTGACGCCACTTTACGTTACCTTCGTTAAAGCCTGCATTGATTGTTTTCGCGACACTCGGCAGTGAGATGACAGACTGCGTACCGGCGACGTTTTGCATGTACCAATCAAAACTTTCAATCTTGGTCATGATGTCGTAATTGGTGCATGCGCCCTGCACGTCTTTGGTCTGCGCGACGACACCAATGGTATTCACGCCAATGGCAAATTTAGAAACAATCATCGCGTTGTCTTGGTTGTAGCGCGATTCGGCACGTAGCTCAGGCACGCCTTGTCCGTAGTCGCCGACTTTCAAATCCTGCGCTTTCCACAAACCAAACGCGAGCACCAATGCGCCAGCGCCAATTGCCCACACCGCATGTTTACGGTCGGCAAATTTTGCGGCGGCGCGCCATAGTTTGTCGGCTTTGTCTTCTTGGCTATGCTCTTTTGCCATCGCCTTTGGGGAGAGCGTTAAGTACGATAACAAAATCGGCAGCAACATTTTATTGGTCATGATCATCCATGCCACGCCGAGTGAGGCGGTGATACCAAGTTCACGCACGATATCAATTGGGATAATCAAAATCACCGCAAAGCCGAGTACGTTAGTGAGCAACGCAAGTGTGCCCGGAATAAATAAATTCGCAAACGAATGCTTCGCGGAATCTAAGCTCGACATGCCATCGACTACTGCACGCTCCCACGATTTAGTCATCTGCACCGCGTGCGACACACCAATGGAAAATATCAAAAATGGCACAAGGATTGAGAGCGGATCAATGCCGTAACCAATGATGGGTAGCGTGCCAAGCAGCCACAGCACCGGCATCATCGCGACCACAAGCGATATGGCAGTAAGCTTAATATCTTTAACAAAAACAAACATCAAAATTGCTGTAATGACAAACGCAATGCCGAAGAATGTCACCACGCCTTTTGCGCCATCCGCAATATCACCCACGGCCTTGGCAAAACCAATCACGTGAATGGTGTGATTAGGTCCTTCATATTTGGCGCGAAGCTCATCTAGTTTTTGGGAAAACTGAAAGTAATTAAGCTTCTCGACTTTGCCGCCTTCTTTAGGTATCGCTTCAAGTAAGCCCGCTGAAATTAAAGCACCGCTAAAATCATTGGCTACTGTGCGGCCAATTTCATTTGATTTCTGCACATTTCCACGCACGGTTTTTAAGTCTTCTTCTGTGCCTTGGAAGGTTGCTGGTATTACGTTACCGCCTGCGAAGCCTTCTTCCACTACCTCAATAAAGCGCGTATTCGGCGTAAACAGTGAACGCACGCTCGGCTTATCAACGCCTTCTAACACCATCACATCATTGGTGAGCGCTTTTAGTTTCTCCATGAATTCTTTGTTGTAGATGTCACCATCTTTTTGCACAATCGCAATCGCCACACGATTCGCGCCGCCAAAAACAGTTTCGTATTCTTTGTACACTTTCATGTACGGATGCTTTAGCGGCACCATTTTATTAAAGCCCGCATCAACACGTAGCTGGCTGGCGAAGAATAAAAATACTAACGTCATCATGCCAAAAATGATGAGCCACATTTTGCGGTTATTAAAAATGAGCGCGGAAAATTGACTGATGATTTTTTGTAGGTTCATTTGAGTTCGCGTTTATTAAATGTCATTAAAAATATTGTGTGCGTTTTTGTGATCTATGCTCTATTTATTACGCTACTTGTTGCCCACCAGCAATACATCGCGCGGGCCAGATTCACCCACAATCAAAAGCGAATTTGGTCCCCCTTGCACCAGGGATGCTAATGGCTTGGTGGTAGCCGTTTTGACGGTGGCAAATGACTTACCCGCATCTTTCGAGATGAGTAATGTGCCCGCTAATCCTGTCAACGCAATGGTGCCGTCGGCTAATTTAGTCGCTCCCATAAATGATGCTGTGGTGTTGGTGGCTACGGGCGTCCATGCGGAGAGTGTCGCATCAGTCGAGCGAAATACATTGCCACGCAGACCATAAATAATAACCGCACCATCATCAGCTTGCACAGCACCAAAGTAGGAGCCTTTGTAAGGCGAAACGAGGCGTGACCATGTTTTGCCGTTATCGTTTGAGATGAGCATCGTGCCGGCTTCGCCGACTATAAATAATTTATTTTCGCCGAGCTTGATGATGGCATTAAGGTGCTTGTCTTCATCTGCGCCTTTAGCTTGCTCATCAACCACATCGAGTTCGTCTACCTTGGCTTTCGTTTTTATTGGCGTTGATTTTGGCGCGGCTATAGCGGGCGGAATTACCTTGCGTGATGCCCATGTTTTTCCGCCGTCGCTCGTCTCATAGTACGCACCATATGCACCAACAACAAAGCCCGTATTGGCGTCAGTAAACGCAATATCCATGAGCGGGCGCAGGTCTTTAGCAGACGAATAGGTGGAAGTCCACTCTTTACCTTGGTCAACTGACTTCAGAATATTTGAGTCATGGCCGACTGCCCATGCAGTATTCGCATCAGAAAAATAAACGCTGCTGAGCAAGGGCAAATTTGCGGGTGTTTTTGCACGCGACCATGATTCACCATTGCTGTCAGAGTAAACAATATAGCCGCGATCACCGACAGCGACAACGCGGTTGCCCGTACGCGCAACATCAGTGAGCAATATTCGCGACATGGCTTGCTTTGAAAGCGCCCCTGACTGCGGCAGCACCAAAGGATTAATTTGCGCCGAAATAACGCCAATAAACCCAACACCAAGCGCGAATGTCAGCACCTGTAATGACGAAAGCATAATGCGAGAGTGAGATGTTTGCATAGTGAGTATTTTTAGTTGGAAAGGGATAATACATTGAGAAAACATGCGCAATAGCGTAAGTTATTAGTTTCAGCATAACTGATATAAAAATGACCCGATCGTACAATTAGACCGCATAAAACAAAACGGGGACAACATAGTGTTGTCCCCGTCTTAATTGTTCAGCTAATTTTTATGCTCGCACATTAACGTTAACGCGTGCCTGCTCCGCGAAGCGCTTGTGGGGTGTAATCTGCTGCGGTACGTTTGATTGGCTCATAAATCTTGGTTTCTTCTGAACGTAAACCCATCGCGATATAGCGACGTGATTGCAAATCATAGTGCGCTTCAATCGTACCAAACCACATTGGCACGCTGTACCAATTTTCATTGTGTTGCTCAGCAAAGCGCCATAGTTGTCCACGCGCATCGTACTTATCCACTAACAAAACATTCCACGAATCTTCATCGATGTAGAACGTGCGACGTGCGTAAATATGCGACGTACCTGCTTTAAGTTTGGCATCCACCACATAAACACGATGTAGTTGATAGCGGGTCAAGTCTTGATTCAAGTGATTCGGCTTGAGCAAGTCAGCGTTCTTCACTTTTGGATCTGTCATGCGATAGGAATTGTACGGCACATATATTTCTTTTTTGCCTACCAACGTCCAATCGTAACGATCAGTAGCACCATTGAACAAACCGAAATCATCGTTTGTACGCAAGCCGTCTGCTGCAGTTCCTGGGTTATCGTATGACACATTGGGCGCTAAGCGAACACGACGCTGACCAGGGTTGTACGTCCATGCAGAGCGTGGCTCTTTAACTTGATCAACAGTATCTTTAACCAACAAAATCTGACCAGCCAATCGTGCCGGCGCGGTCACTTCTTGTAAAAAATTAACGATTAAATTAGATTCGCGCTGCGCAGTAGATTTGCCCAAATTGTTATAAGCAAAATCATACTCATATTCAAATTTGACGAGCGCGTAGTCGCCAGAGGCAGTCACCGCTGCTTGCGACCAATGCATCGCGAATGTGTCGCCTTTGTAATGCAAAGTGTGATTCCAAATAGCTTCAAGGCCATTTTTAGGATTCGGAAACGGCGTGCCTCCAGTACAGCCCGTCACACCATTGCCACCAGTAGAAAGCTTGGCCTTGGCCGCGCATTCGCGGGTTTCTTTGTAGTGACCTTCAGGATACGCCGTGGTGCGGCGTGTTTGATATACCGGCAACTTGTAATTAGGGTACTGCTTCATCATCGCCATTTGGCCTGGGGACAAATTGTCTTTGTATTTGTCCATGTTTGCCGCATTGATGGTAAACAATGGTTTATCCGTTGGAAATGGATCAGGATAATTGCCCTGTGCTTTGTAAGCAACACCTGCCGGCACTTTGGTTAAGCCACCATCCCATGCGGGAATGGTTCCTGCTGCATTACCAGCTTTTTCAGCGCCCATTGGTGTTTGGGTTGCACTAAGCTGGGCAAAAGCGCTGCTGGACAATACCAGTGCGCCTAAGCTTGCCGACAACAGTGCGACGAGTCGTTTCGTGTTCATCATTACCTCCAGAAATTATTAGTATTGGGTTTGTTCATGATTCTTAAATAATTTTTGCAACCATCATGATTCATGCTGTAACGCACGGCAAATGACAGCCGCCGACATTTCAGTAAAAAAGCTAACTAAAATATCGGCGTGTTCAATTTAGTACGCCACAAACTTAGAACGAATAAGACACGACTAACGAGATGAAATCACGGTCTTTAACTGGATTCGCTGCGGAGCAGAACGATGCACCCTGTACAGCTAACTGCGGTAGCAAACTGGTTTGCGTTGGTGCAGCTACGTCTGTGCCGCAGTAAGTACGTCCACCGAAGAAATTGCTGTACGATAAATCAACCGACAGCTTGCGCTGATAGTCAAAGTTAGCACCAACTGAAACTGACTTTATACCTTCGTTAAAGGTCTGCGAAACGCCTTTGATATCATGGTTAAAGGCAATACGCGGCGCAAAATTGCCGCCTAAGAACGCATTGGCATACTCTGCGCGCGCGACCAAACGATAGCCATATGACGACTCAGTGATAAAGCCAGTTGATTGCGTACTAGATGACGTTGCGCCAGATTGTGTTGCCTGTGCGCCAAGCAAAACCGCAGGCAAAAATACACCTGGACCGTTGTATTTTAGGTTTTGATTTAAACCGTGATATTTAGTGTAGCCAAATTCACCCACCATTACCACTTGCTCTGCACCCAAAATAGACGGAATTGACTTTGTCGCTGTCATTTGGAATTGGCTCATCTTGACGCGATCCCAACCACGCTGAAATGTGCCGTCAGGAACAAGTGCTGCCGCCGTTGCACCGACTGGCGCAGGTGCAGGTAACTGCGTAAAGCCCGTACCAAGGTTAGGTGCGCCTAATGCCGCCAGCAATAGCTCTGGCGTTGAATATTGCAATGGCTGATTAGGGCGATATGAATACTCACCCTGTAATGCAACACCAAACGGACCTTGTGAGTTGAAGCTAAAGCCCATCAAGCGGATATTTTCTGGATATTCAGCAAGATAGGATGCTTTAACAGTAGGCGCGCCACCCGCGAGCGGATTAGGTGCACCATTTGGTAAGGCTTGCTGGCAAAGTGCAGCAGCAGGTGCACCAATGCCGCAAATTGCAGCGGTCAATGGTCCGCCGGTGATGGCAGACGTTGGTAGACCTTTAACGCCTGAGAAAAATGGAATACGGCTATGATAGTTAATGTAATACAAGCCAAATTCAGCGTTGTTAAAGTCTGATGCTAAATAGCGAAATGCCAAGCCAAATTGGCCATGATCGGAGGCATTACGGTCAGGACCGCGCGGCGCCCAGACCGCAGCTGACGGACTAAAATTACCATAGAGTGCCTGCGACGCGGTATAGAGTGGCCCTAATGTTGGCGGGATGATATTCGCTGGGGCAAGTCCAGTTACATCATTACGACGGCCAAAGCCAACGATTACGCGATCTGAGTCATCAGAGGCAAAGTCGTTATTGCTCCAGTACGAGCCGCGCGGGTCAATCTTGGTCTTGTCGTGGTTGAACTGCACAAAAGCTTCTAAGCTCGCGTTTTTGGTTAGCTCAAACGAAGTCCACAAGCTTGATGTTGGCAAAAACGCTTCTTTAATTTCTGAGCCAGGCGTACGTAGTTTTACCAAATCAACAGAGTTGATTACGTTAATACCGTTTGGAAGAAATGTTGACTCACCCCATGAGATAACTTGGTTACCAGCACGCACACGTACATTTTTACCGGCAATGTCAAAACTCTTGGTGATAAACGCGTCAAGAATGCGCGCGTCACTTCCAATACGGTCTTTAGCGAGTGGGCCTAACGAGGCTTTGTTGCGATTTACAATATCGACGAAGTAGGTACCACGAATCAACATACCCCAATCTTCCCACTTGGCAGATAACTCATGCGTGCCTTTGAAGACATGCGCGAATGGGGCGTTTTTCTTGTAATTACGCGTGCCGTCATCTTCATTGACAGAACGTGATGTGCCGCCGTTCGCTAAACCGATCAACGATTTATCAGGGTCACTGGTGCGAACCGAGATGCCATAAGAAAGTGTTGAGTCGAAACTGCCCGATATACCGCTATCGAATTTGAACTGGCCGGCAGCAGCACTACCGGCGATGGTGAGTCCAACAGCAATGGCTGTTAGCTTGAGCGCAGGTAAGCGTAATGCGCGTTTTGAATGAGACATTGACATCTCTTGTTCTCCTTAGGCGGTGATGTTGGTTGGAATTATTTTTCTGGCGATACAAACAGCGAACAAAAAAATGGTTCGAACGGTGTCTGCATTACCTAGTGATTTGTTTGCACTCTACCGGAAAAACATACAACAGGTGTTGTATTCCCGCACGGAAAATGAGATTTTTTAATGCGGCACTGCACAAAATAACCGACGAGTCAGCAACTCGTTTGTGGCTAACTTGTTTGTGGCTAACTTATAACGCTTCAAACAATCCCGCAGCGCCCATACCTGTGCCGATACACATTGATACCATGCCCCACCTTTGACCAGTACGACGCATACCATGCACGAGTGTTGCAACACGTATCGCACCTGTGGCGCCGAGTGGATGGCCTAGTGCAATAGCGCCGCCTTGCGGGTTAATCAGCGCCGGATTTAAGCCTAATTCTTTTGTCACCGCGAGCGCTTGCGCGGCGAATGCCTCGTTGAGCTCGATCCAACCAAGGTCGTCTTGTTTGACACCGGCCTGCGCAAGAACTTTAGGTATCGCTTTGATCGGGCCAATGCCCATAATTTCGGCGGGCACGCCTGCAACCGCAAAGGAATGAAATTTAGCCAGCGGCGTAATGTTGTATTTTTTGAGCGCACGTTCGCTCATTAAAATTACCGCACCAGCGCCGTCCGACATTTGTGAGGAGTTACCCGCCGTGACCGAGCCTTTTGCGGCGAATACGGCTTTTAATTTTGCGAGTGATGCCTCTGACGAATCAGGTCTTGGACCTTCGTCGTGCGCGGCGATTTTGTTGCTGTGTTTAATCTCGCCGCTTTGCAAATCGGGCGATGCCGTGTTGATTTCATACGGTGCTATTTCTTCTTGAAAATAACCCGCGCCTGTCGCTGCTACCGCCTTTTGATGCGATGCGGCCGCAAATGCATCTTGCTCTTCGCGCGTCACCTGCCATTGTGCAGCGACATTTTCTGCCGTAATGCCCATGCCATAGGCGATGCCAATATTCGCGTTATCGGCAAATACACTTTGATTTAAGGCTATTTTATTGCCCATCATGGGCACCATCGACATGCTTTCTGTACCGGCGGCGATCACCACATCATCATCACCTGTACGTATGCGATCCGCCGCCATACTTACCGCTTGCAGTCCAGAGGAACAAAACCGATTGATCGTCACCGCAGGCACGCTGTCCGGCAGTCCTGCAAGCAACACCCCAATGCGTGCCACGTTCATTCCCTGCTCTCCTTCAGGCATCGCGCAACCTACAATCACATCCCCAATATCGTGCGGATCAAGTCCTGGCACCTTTGCAATTGCGGCACGCAGCACGTGCGCGAGCATGTCATCCGGGCGCACATTTTTGAACATGCCCCGCGGGGCTTTACCAACCGGCGTGCGAACAGCGGCAACAATATAAGCGTCTTGGATTTGTTTGGTCATGATGAGGTGTAAGAGTTGATTTCGAATAATTGTATTGTAGTTCGTAGAGAGCGATATTTTTTACGATAGCGCGGCAGTTATTTTTAAAGCTGAGTTGGTATGTGGTGCATAACAGCGAGAGGAATTTAGTGTCGTGTTGTTGTAGCTAGCTACATTGCTAGGTAAATAAAACACAAAAACAAAACCCTAATATCTATAAGCATTTCCAAACACAAATGCTCCAAATCACTCACCAATAAACAACTTACAACATTTTTCCTGGATTCATAATGCCATCCGGATCTAGCGAATGTTTCACCGCGCGCATCATCGTCAACGCTACAGCTGATTTGTGTTTGACGATTTCATCGCGCTTTAATTGTCCCAAGCCATGCTCAGCCGAGATTGAGCCTAAAAATTCGCTCACATGCTGATAGACAATATCGTTGATGGCTGTCGCATTCGTCAAGCCTTTGGCAGGTAGCCCGCAGTTGTAATGCAAATTTCCGTCGCCGAGATGTCCAAAACAGACCAATGCTATATCAGGGAAGGCGTTTTTTAAGGCGGCGTCGCATTTTTCGATGAAGTCGGGTATGTGCGTGATTGGTACTGAAATATCGTGCTTCACATTTTTACCGTCGAGGCGTTGTGCTTCTGAAATTTCTTCACGTAATCGCCACAGCTCGTTGATTTGCGTCTCATTGGCAGCGATAACAGCGTCTGTCGCGCAGCCTGCTTCCATTGCATCCGCTAATTCATTTTCTATCCAATCAGTCAGCGGCGCGTCGGCTTTAGAATCATTGAGCTCGATCAACACATGCCATTCGTAGTGCTGTGCAAACGGCTCGCGTGTATTGGGGATGTGTCGCAGCACCAAATCTAAACACACGCGTGAGACTAATTCAAAGCCAACTAATCTATCGGCAAACGCTAACTTAATGCGATTAAGTAGTTGCACTGCCGCACGTGGCGAGGCAACCGCCACAAATGCCACAGCACGCGCTTTGGGTAACGGAAATAATTTAAGTGTCGCGCCCGTAATCACGCCGAGCGTGCCCTCTGCGCCGACAAATAAATGCCGCAAATCGTAGCCGGTATTATCTTTACGTAGGCCTGATAATCCGTGCCAAATTTCACCTTGTGGAGTCACAACTTCAAGACCCAAGACCAGATCACGTGCGTTGCCGTAGCGCAGCACATTTGTGCCGCCTGCATTGGTTGATAAATTACCGCCGATGGTGCAGCTACCTTCGGCGGCAAGTGATAACGGAAACAGCCGATTGACTTCAATCGCACGCGCTTGTATTGCGTGCAAAATTACGCCTGCGTCAACAGTCATCGTATCGTTATCGGTATCAACGGCACGTATGCGATTCATGCGATTTAACGACAGCACAATGGCCTTGCCTGAATCATCCGGCACGCTGCCGCCAACTAAGCCAGTGTTACCACCTTGCGGCACGATTGGTATTTTATTCGCGGCACAAATACGCACAATCTTGGCGACCTCCTCCGCATTAGCTGGCCGCACGACAGCAAGCGCCTTGCCAGTGTAGCTTCCGCGCCAGTCAGTCAAAAAGGCGGCCATATCAACGTCGTTTGTCATTACGGCGGCGCTACCAATCGCAGCAATCATTTCGTCAATTGATTTCGCACTCACTTTGTTACACCGCGAATTTTAGCGAGCATGGCAGTGGTTGAGCGTTCGTGCTGAAACGCAATCGAATGCACTGTGCCGCACCATGATTTTGTTTCACTCGCACCGACAATTTTATCGAGCGACCAATCACCACCCTTAACCAGCACCATCGGTTTTGCTTCCAAAATACGCGCAAGTGGTGTGTCTTCTTCAAACCAAGTCACGAGCGAAACGCATTCAAGTGCCGCAATGACGGCCATGCGATCTGCCAGCGTATTGATTGGCCGATCATCGCCCTTGCCTAAGCGTTTCACGGAAGCATCAGAATTAAGCGCCACGATCAAGGATGCGCCAAGCGCAGCGGCTTCAGCTAGATATGTGACGTGTCCGCGATGCAGCACATCAAAGACACCATTAGTAAAAACGACGTGTTGAGGCAGCAGATTTGCGCGCGCAATTAAGTCAGCGGGTGCGCAGATTTTGTTTTCGAATGTTGGATGCATGGCCTTATTTTAGCGTTGGTTTGGCATGGCGTGTAGTCACATTACCATCGCTTTGCAATGGTGATCTCGCTCACACTTGGGATGCGCCAGCGACAACAATGCCTACTCGGTCATAAAAAAAGCCACTTAAAAAGTGGCTTTTTCTTACTAACGAATAACAAAAATCTACACCGCCACCTTCACTACTGGAATCGCCAACATCATTTCTTTCCGAAACCGATTCAAATCCGTAGTCGTTTCAAACGTACGCTCAAACAACACCGATAGCTGTTTCAAAATGCCGTTAATCACGCGCGTTTCCCACACTTTATCAAATTGAATTTGCGTATCTAACCAGCGCTCAAGCCATGACGGGTCAGGTAGGCGTGATTGGATGGTGTCGTTGGGAAAGAGTGATTCATTAACGTGCAAATTGGTCGGGTGCATGGGCTTACCGGCTTTGCCAGCACTTGCCATGAGTAGGCCAATTTTGGCGTAGGCGATTTTCGCGTCAACGCCAACTTTTTCCATTGCACGTTTCATGTAGCGCATATAAGCGCCAGCGTGACGGGCTTCGTCTTTAGAAATGGTTTCGTAGATTTTTTTAATCACTGGCTCGGTATGCCATTCGGAAGCACGGCGATACCATTGGGTGAGACGTATTTCGCCGCAAAAATGCAGCATCAACGTTTCGAGTGCAGGGGCGGGGTCGAATGGAAAGCGCACTGCATGCAGCTCGGCCTCGGTCGGCACTAATTCAGGACGAAAGCGCTTCAAATATTCCATCAGCACCAGCGAGTGTTTTTGTTCTTCATAAAACCAGATCGACATGAATGCAGAAAAATCACTATCGTCTTGGTTATCACGCAAAAACATTTCTGTCGCGGGCAAGGCCGACCATTCGGTAATAGCATTCATCTTGATGGTGATTGCCTGCTCGTCAGTGAGCTTATCGGCTTCAAACGTGGCCCACGGAATATCAGTGGCCATATTCCAGCGGGATTTTTCAAGGTCAGCAAAAAGATCGTGATATAGCATGATGGTGTCAATCAAAAAAATGTACGGATAATTCCGTCATACGAGGTTACATGATGCGTCAGATGCAGATATAAATTAAAACAATGGGACAAGTCATTTCGGTGAACGTCATTTTTTAATCGCAATAATATTGTCAGCGAGCAACCCACCAAATGTGGTTTTCACCATCGCCTCGACAATTTCATTGTCCTTAAGCTTGCCATCGCGCTGCAAAAATTCCATGGTGGGGTCGCATGAACGTGCATAAAGCGTAAACACCACCACTTCGTCACTAATGCTGGTGTTTATCTCACCGCCTGCACGCGCTGCGGCGACCAGCGCGTAAAAACTCTTGTTGACTCTCCAGGCTAAGGCTAAATAGTCTAAATTCATCAACAGTGCGCGTTGCAATGCGCCACGCGTGGAAGGCAGATGCGGCACGCCGCCTTTGAGCCGCTGCTGCAAGGTCCAACGTAAAACTTCTTCTAACTTGCGACCGGCGGTCCATTCCTGCGGAAACTGTTCGAGCGCATCAATAATATTTGTCAATAAACGAGACATGGCTGCCGCAGCGAGTTTTTCTTTTGATGAAAAATGCTTGTAAAGGCTACCTTTCGCTACACCTACTTCATCCGCCACATCGTCCATGGTCATCAAATCAAAGCCTTTTTCTGACA
Organism: Burkholderiales bacterium; assembly: GCA_031414695.1. Classification (GTDB taxonomy): domain Bacteria; phylum Pseudomonadota; class Gammaproteobacteria; order Burkholderiales; family Usitatibacteraceae; genus UKL13-2. Next base: position 116,562 of record JANNWG010000062.1, on the reverse strand, counting down.
GCAGCTTATTGACAGCATCAAGAATTGCTTCTTCGCGTGCTTCAAACTGTTGTTTTTTAAAGGGAATTTTAATGGACAGCATACTATTGAGAGCCAATATTAACTTTTAAGTTCAAAGAGTGACTAAACAGTCACAAACTGACCGTTTAGATGTATATTGTATTGTGCCACGACAAATAGCGCCTGCCAAGTACTAATGACTAACCAATTTACGATGCAAATCAACTTATCTCCTTCGCCAACAAGTCCAACATGAAAATAGCAGTCATCGGCTCAGGCATTGCAGGCTTATCGTGCGCATGGCTATTGTCACGTCACGCCCAGTCAACACATCAAGTCACGCTGTTTGAAAAAAATGACTATCTAGGCGGACACACTAATACCATTGAGATTAACCACGATGGGGTGAACTACCCAGTCGATACTGGCTTTCTGGTGTTTAACGATTGGACTTATCCAAATTTGATTCCCATGCTCGCGCATTTAGGCGTTGAAACGGCGCCATCCGATATGTCATTTGGGGTGAAGCTCACTAATCAAGCTGACAAGAGCGAAATTGAGTGGTGCGGCTCCAATAGCCTATCCAGTGTATTTGCACAGCCTAGCAATCTATTTAAGCCCGCATTTATTCGCATGCTTCGCGATTTATTACGCTTTAATAAAGCCGCCACAGCACTTGCTGCAAATAATGAAACACAATCATTGACGGGCACTTTGGGGCAATACTTGCTCAAAAATGGCTACAGTCAATCGTTTCGAGATTGGTACCTTGTACCAATGGCAGCCTGCATCTGGTCTACACCAACTAAGCGTATTGATGATTTTCCACTCGCCACGTTTATGACGTTTTGCGCCAATCATGGACTCATCTCTGTTAATAACCGGCCACAATGGCGCACCATCAAAGGAGGCGCACGCAATTACGTGAAAAAAATTGCCGCGACACTTGATGACGTACGACTAAATTCGCATATCGCATCAGTAGCAAGGCAAAACGGCAAAGTCATATTGAAATCAGGTGCGAACGAGGAGCAGTTTGATCACGTCGTTTTTGCCTGCCACACCGACCAGGCAATCGAGCTGCTCGCAGATATGGATGATGCGACCAAAACTATTTTGCGCGAAATACCTTATCAGCCAAATACCGCGATATTGCATACCGATGCATCACTCCTGCCGCAACGCAAACGCGCATGGGCGGCTTGGAATTATCATGCACATTACCGTCGCGATGCTGCTGAAAACGATTCCCCTGTGTCACTTACCTACTTACTGAATAAATTACAGCCCACGCCTTTTGTCTCGCCCGTGATGGTGACAATGAATCCATTAAAGCCAATTGCACCAACCAAAATCATCAAGACCATTCAGTATGAGCACCCGCTATTTTTAGCTTCATCCGTCAGCGCAAAAAAAGCGTTGCGGACTATTCAAGGACAGCAAAATACTTGGTACGCGGGCGCTTGGACGCGCTATGGTTTTCATGAAGATGGCTTGATGTCCGGCATTGCCGTCGCGCGCGCGTTGGGGGCGACAACGCCTTGGCAGACTAACGCGCCAGCCGCAAATGAATTAAACGCCATGTACCCTGGAGTCGATGGGTGAGCGCGATGATGCCAAATAGCCATAGTGCTGAAATATGCCTTGGTCGCGTGATGCATAAGCGACTGCGTCCTATCACGCACCAATTTTCATACGGCACGTTTTTTTTGCGTGTGCCGCTGTCTAAACTCAGCGGTATCACCAATCGTTTCTTTTCAGTCAACCGATTTAATTTGCTATCCCTTCACGTGCGCGATTACGGACCACGCGATGGCAGTGACCTTGCCACTTGGGCACGCGCATTACTGGCAAGTGAGGGCATCACGCAAGCTAACGGTGAAATCGTTTTACAAACCTATCCGCGGATATTGGGCTATGTGTTTAATCCAATTAGCATTTGGTATTGCTATGACCAAGATGGTGCGCTACGCGCGGCAATCAGTGAGGTCAGCAATACCTTTGGCGAGCGCCATCACTATTTGATTAGCCATGCCGACAATCGACCCATTATTGCCAGTGATTGGTTAATTGCGCGCAAAGTTTTTCACGTCTCGCCGTTTTGCGAAGTGCGCGGTTTTTATCGTTTCCGTTTTGAGCAAACCTTTGGCACCCAAGCCGGGCGCGCTTTTGCACAAATTGACTTTTACGATGGCAGTGATGATGCAGACAAGCTCATTATCACCACACTTCAAGGCACGCCTTATGCGCTCACCGCACGCCGTGTCGTCAACACGTTTTTGACCTACCCGTTCATGACTATCGGCGTCGTCGCACGTATTCACTGGCAGGCATTCAAGCTTTGGCAAAAAAAACTGCCTTTTTATGCCAAGCCTAACCCGTCCTCGGTAAAAAAGACACGCTCTATTTCTTCTTCAAATTAAATCCTGATTAACCAATGACCACACATCAATTAAATCCGCTCACCGAGCATCAGCATGTCGCATCGCTTCCGGCGCAAGCAAAATTACTTTATCGCGTGCTCGAAAATCTTGAGTACGGTTCATTAGCATTTACCTCACCTGAAGGCCGCACCACTACCTTTAAGGGTAAGCACGATGGCCCGCATGCAGACGTTCGATTTGCCGATTGGAAAGTGGCTCGCGAGGTAATTAAGTCGGCCGAGATTGGACTTGCCGAGTGCTACCGTGATGGCAGACTATTTACTTCAAACCTCACTGAATTTTTATTGCTATGCGCCGTTAATTCGCAAGCGCTTGAAAAAGTGTTCTACGGCAATCCGCTTGTCGCCTTATTTTTTAGACTCAAACATTTTTTTCGCAACAACACGCGACGCGGCTCGAAAAAAAATATTGCCGCGCATTATGATTTATCAAACGACTTTTATCAGTTGTGGCTTGATGAAACAATGACGTATTCATCAGCCCTATTCGATGGCAATCATGCGCTCACGCTGGAATTCGCGCAAACCGCCAAATATGAACGCATCCTACAAATATTAAATCCACAACCTGGCGAGACCATTCTCGAAATTGGCTGTGGCTGGGGCGGCTTTGCCGAACATGCGGTGAAAACACGTGGCGTGACTATTCACGGCATTACCTTATCTACCGAACAACTCGCCTTTGCTAAAGCACGAATTGAGCGTCTAGGCATGTCGAACAACGCCACCTTTGAATTGATCGACTATCGCGATGTCACCGCGCAATACGATCACATTGTGTCTATCGAAATGTTTGAGGCTGTTGGTGAACGTTATTGGCCAACCTATTTTCAAGCGGTGCATAATCGCCTAAAGCCTAATGGTAGTGCGGTGATTCAAGCCATCACCATTGATGAAGTGGCGTTTACACGTTATCGAGCAACAAGTGACTTTATTCGTGAGTATATTTTCCCCGGCGGCATGTTGGCACCCGTCACGCGCTTCATTCAGGACGCGAATCAAGCAGGCTTAACTGCCGATACACCGCACATGTTTGGGCTAGATTACGCGGAAACATTACATCGTTGGTTGGTCAGTGTGAATGCACAGGTGGACAAAATGTCGCATGGGAAGTTTGATGAAAAATTTTTACAAATCTGGCGCTTTTATCTTTGTTATTGCGAAGCGGGCTTTCGCGCGAAGCGCACTGACGTTATGCAAATTACCTTAACGCGGGCGGGCAAATGATGAAAATACTGATTGCATCCCTACTACTACTGAGCGTTGTTCATACCGCCCATGCGCTGCCAACGACAGTGAGTAAAGATATTCCCGAAGCCAGCACCTTAACCAAACGCGGTGAAGCCGTTATGCGTTTTTTTGGCTTAAAGGTCTATGACATTCGTTTATGGACAAATGCGAAAGCACCATCAGAGACCGACTTATTTGCACTCGAATTAGTCTATGACTTGGGCTTAAAAGGATCAGAAATCGCCAAGCGCAGCATCGACGAAAAACGCAAGCTAGGCTATAACGATGAAGCCAAACTCGCCAAATGGCTTGCGGCGATGATTAACGTTTTTCCTGACGTGAAGAAAAATGACAGCTTGATTGGGGTCTCGGTACCTGGCAAAGGTGCACGTTTTTATTCGCAGGATAAATTTATCGCTGAAATTGCCGACCCAGAATTCGCCAAGGCGTTTTTCGATATTTGGCTCTCTCCTAAGTCAAGCGAGCCAAAATTACGTTCGCGCTTATTGAATGAAAAGAATTAACGCGTGAGCCGTACCGCTTCTCAGCAGCGTTTGTCCGCTTGGCGATTAAGTGCGTATGGTCTCGCGTCGATTCCGCTGGCAATGGCGGCATTGCCTATTTACGTCAACGTGCCAAAATTTTATTCCGACGTCATTGGCTTAAATCTTATCGCCATCGGTGGCCTACTGCTGGCCGCACGTATTTTTGATGCTATCCAAGACCCACTACTTGGCTATTGGAGCGATTTAACGCGTGATCGCAAATTAGGTCGATACATTTGGTTAATTGCCGGCACGCCCTTGTTGGCATTGTCGATGCTAGGCTTGTTTAATCCGCCGCAATTGAGCCAAGTCATGATGATGTGGTGGCTCATTGCCATGTTACTAACGGTTTACACCGCATTTTCGATGATACAGATAAGCTATCAGGCGGTTGGTGCAGAGCTAAGCGATGACAAAATTGATCGCACTAGGGTGACTTCATTTCGTGAAGGCTTTGGGTTGATTGGCGTCTTTTTAGCCGCCGCACTGCCGCAGGTATTAACCCAACAATACGGCCCACGCGAAGGTTATGCCATTTTTGCGATGGCGTTTATTCCGTTGATTTTTTTGTTCGTTGGTTTAACGGTTTGGCTTTCGCCTAAACCAGTGGCACGCACGCAAGCGGTTACTAAAAATGCGCTGTCCAATATGCTGTTGCCACTTAAAAATACGCACTTTAAGCGGCTCATGATCGTATTTGTCTTTAACGGTATCGCAGCGTCAATCCCTGCCACGCTGGTGCTTTTCTTTATTGAGGATGTTATTAAAGCGCCACAATATTCGGCACAATTTCTAATCGCCTACTTTGCAGCAGGTGCCGCTGGAATGCCGATCTGGATATGGCTTTCCAGACAAATTGGTAAATCACGGGCGTGGTTTGTAGGCATGCTTGTATCCATCATTGCATTTGTTTGGGCGTATACATTAGGCGCCGGTGATATCGCTGCATTCATTGTGATCTGTGTGCTTTCTGGGCTGGGCCTGGGGGCTGATTTATCACTGCCGCCATCTATTTTGGCGGACGTGATAGATGAAGATGATAAGCGCGGCCTTGGACGAAATGAAGGCGCTTATTTTGGACTGTGGAACTTGGTATCAAAAATGAATTTGGCACTGGCGGCGGGCATTGCGCTACCGGCCTTAGCGCTGTTGGGCTATGTGCCAGGGGCGACTTCTGCTGAGAGCACAGCATCATTGACTTACCTTGCGATGATTTACGCGCTGCTGCCATGCGTGCTAAAAGCGATTGCGGCAGTAGCGCTCATCAACACACCGTTTTTCAAATCCAAATAAGGATTAAGCATGAAGCAATATTTTCGTCGCCTCATTTTACTTGCTGTATTCGCCACGGTATTGACTGGTTGTGCTAGCGCGCCAAAACCCGCTGACTATGCTGCCGAAGCGCCAGCGCTCGACTTAAAAACTTATTTCAGCGGTACTGTTGATGGCTGGGGATATGTAAAAGATCGCTCTGACAAAGTCGTTCGCCGCTTTACGGTAGAAATAACCTGTACGTGGAAAGGCAATGAAGGCACGCTTGACGAACGATTTAGCTGGTCTGACGGCATAAAAGAAACCCGCATCTGGAAAATTCGCAAAGACGGCAATCGCTATATAGGCACGGCAGGCGATGTGGTGGGCGAAGCACAAGGCGTGGCGTCTGGCAATGCGTTGCAATGGAACTACGTCCTAAAGTTGCCACCCGCGCAGGGCAGCTATGAAGTCAATATGGATGATTGGATGTGGCTCATTGACGATAAAACATTAGCGAATCAAACCGTAATGACTAAATTTGGACTGAAGTTTGCGGAGATAAATATTTTCTTTCGTAAGCGTGGATAGAAGGCATAAAAGACTTAACCGCCGATAGACGCCGATAACACCCGATAAGTGCCGAAGACGAACATTTATGCATCTCGTATTTTTTGAAATTTAATCTCCGCTTTTATCGGCGTTAATCGGCGTCCATCGGCGGTTCCAAATAATCACAAATAACATCTTGCCCCCAAAATCATGAGCCTCAACAAAAAAATTACTGACTGGTCAACTAAGCGTGTGTGGATTATTGGTGCGTCCACTGGCATTGGCGCGGCGTTGGCTGACTTGCTGCATTCACGCAAAGCGAAGGTGGCGATGTCAGCGCGTAGTGGCGATAAGCTTGCCGCACTGGTGACTAAATTTGGCGCATCACGAGCGATGGCGTTACCGCTCGACATTACCAATGTGGAAACCATCAAAGCTGCTGAGGAAGAATTAATTGCGGCATGGGGCGGCTATGATTTGGTGGTGCTGATGGCAGGTGACTACAAAGCAATGCGCGCATGGGAGATTGATTTAGCTGTTGCGCAGCAAATGATTGACGTTAATTGGGGCGGCTTTTTGAATAGCTTGTCGGTCGTGATACCGACGTTCATGAAACAAAAAAACGGTGGCGTTGCTTTAGTCTCGTCCGTCGCGGGTTATCGCGGCTTACCCAATGCGCTCATCTACGGGCCATCAAAAGCTGCACTTATCAATTTGGCTGAGACGCTTTATCTCGATTTGCATGACAAGAATATTGACGTATATCTGATTAACCCAGGCTTTGTTAAGACACCGCTCACCGCGCAAAATGATTTTGATATGCCACATATTATTTCGCCCCAAGAAGCAGCAGAAGAAATTGAACAAGGTTTAGCTAACGGTGAATTTGAAATTCATTTCCCAAAGGCTTTTTCACGGCAATTAAAATTGCTGCGACACTTACCATACAGCCTATATTTCAAACTGATTAAAAAATCGACCAAGCTATGAATGCCGCCTCACTGAAAACACTCGTTAGCTACTGGCATACGCTCACGCCAGAAACGATAGCAAACATCTGTGACGTGTATGCTGACGACGCCACCTTCCAAGACCCCTTCAATGCGGTGAAGGGGTTGCCCGCCATCAGCCATATTTTTCACGATATGTTTGTGCGCTGTCATGCGCCACGATTTGTGATTACTGAAACGATCATGGAAGATAATCGCGCGCTATTGGTGTGGGATTTCACTTTCCGACTAAAGTCCCTCAAGCCTGACCTAACACGCAAAATTCATGGCACGTCCCTCATTCGCTTTGCGGCAGATGGTCGCGTGCAATCGCATCGTGATTATTGGGATGCGGCTGGCGAATTGTATGAACAGTTACCACTTATTGGCGGCGTAATGCGCTGGCTTAAAAAGCGCATGGCGTAGTCTAAAATCGAAAATCGCCTATCTACGGCTAGTTTCGAGCAAAAATTCGCTAAAGCGCCCGCCGGTACTAGCGTTTTGGTGCTTTCTCAATATATTCAAGCACCTTAATCACGCGCGATACACCCGCGGTATTGCGCGTTACCTCAGCAGCACTGTCACCTTCTTCCTTAGTAACAATGCCCATTAGATAAACCACGTTGGCCTCCGTCACAACTTTGACGTAATTGGATGAAAAGCCTTTGGCTCCCAAAAATCGGGCTTTGACATTTGTGGTGATCAGCGCATCGTTAGATCGCGCAAGCAAGGTGGATCTATTACCGATGCTCAATTCATTTGTCACACTTTTAACGCTTGCGACTTTGCGAATAGAGTCAGCTACCTCTGTTTTGGTTTTTTCATCGGCAACTTCCCCTGTCAGCAACACGCTTAGGTTGTAGCTGGTGACGTTCACATGCGTATCTTTGAATTTTTCAAACAAAAGCGCACGCGATTTCCATTCGACATTTTCATCTTCAATATAAATGCCTGTCGAGCGTCTGTCATCGACTACCAATGCGGTTGCACCCACGCCGACAGCGGCAAGCGTAAAGCAGCCTTGTAACGAAACCGCACAAAACGCCAACAATAAAACCAGCAAACTTCTTTTCATACCATCTCCAAAAATTTGAATCAATGCGCGTGCGTGGTGGAATCAGTGCGCGTGCGTGGTGGCATCAGTGCGCGTGCTTGGTGGAATCAGTGCGCGTGTAATTGTCGCGCCAGTTTTAAGACTTCGCGCACATGCTCGCGCGGGTTAATGTCGTGCATGATATGACGCAACACGCCTTTTTTATCAATGACAAAAGTGCAACGCTTTACCCCTTTGCGAACTTCACCATCTTTTTCGTTGACTTGCTCCATCAGCACATCGTACATGCGCGCCACTTCGCATTCGGCGTCAGAGAGGAGCGAAAGCGATATGCCGTGTTTGTCGCAAAACTCTTCATGCACCATACAATCATCACGTGAAACGCCGAAGACAACGGTATTACATTCGGCAAACTCATCTTCGTGATCCGAAAAATCAATTGCCTCTTTGGTGCAGACAGGCGTACCGTCACGTGGGTAAAAAAATAACACGACATTTTTTTTGCCGCGAAACGACGACAAGCTCACAATTTCCATACTCGCGTCGGGTAGCTCAAACGATGGTGCTGCATTGCCGATTTGCAACATGATGGTGTCGCCTTAAAAGAAGTTGTAAAGTTTGATATCTTGCTTCTATTTTGATTCTAATCTAATTTGAAATTTGCTTTGCACACCTTTTGGGAATAAATTTTTTGAACACACCTCATGCAACTTCAGTGCCACTTTCTTCAACACTCACGTTGCTAGGTAATATTAGCGCGCAACAGTTTCTCGACGAGTATTGGCAAAAAAAACCGTTGCTCATACGCAATGCGTTGCCCAAAAATTTTGCGCCACTGACGAATAAAGAAATTCTTACACTCGCAGGTTATGACGAGGCTGAGTCGCGCTTGGTGTTGCTATATAACGACAAAACGAACGACAAAACGAACGACAAAACGGACGACGAGTGGACGATTGATCACGGCCCTTTTACGGCAGCGGACATTCGCGAACTGAAAAAAAATAAAGCCGCTGCATGGACTGTGCTGATTCAAGATACGCAACACTTTTCATTTGAAGCGCACGCACTACTCGCCCTATTTAATTTTTTGCCGCAAACACGTGTGGATGATTTGATGGTGAGCTATGCGGTGAAAGGTGGCGGCGTTGGTCCACATGTAGATTCTTACGATGTGTTTTTATGTCAGGGTAGCGGCCAACGTCGCTGGCAAATTTCAGCACAGCAGGATTTATCGCTAAAGCCAAATATGCCGTTAAAAATATTGAATAATTTTCAACCCGATTCTGAATGGCTGCTCGATGAAGGTGATATGTTGTATTTGCCGCCTGCCTACGCCCATCACGGCATAGCCGAGACCAATGATTGTGTGACGTGGTCAGTCGGCTTTCGGGCGCCATCGCATCAAGAGCTGCTCGAAGCATGGCTTGATGATCTGCGCGACACGTTGCAAATAGTTGGGCGCGCGCAAGACAAAAATCGCACTGCAACCAATCAAACTAATCATGCAGCAATTGATGCTGAATTACGCGCCAATATTCAACAAGTATTAACAACAGCAATGACGCCGCAATTGTCTGACGCCGCATTCAAAAGTTTTACAGGACGATATTTATCGCAAGCAAAATCACACGTTACATTTGATGCGCCGGATGAAAAATTATCCCTCGCACAATTTACGAAACGCGCCATTAAAGACGGCCTCACACTCGATCTACGTTCGCGAATGCTGTACGACGATGACTCAATCTACATAAATGGCGAGCGGCTACAATTAAAACCGCATGCGTTATTTGTACAGTTTGCCAACATGCGGCAACTTGATAAAACAATATTAAAGTCCGCATCTAGCAAAGTGTTTGAGTCACTTTATGCCCAATGGGCTCGCGGATATTGGCAATTCACGATTTAATACGGAGCTAAAGATGACTGAAACTAACCCAGAAAAAATTTATCGCATCATGGATTCAAAAGTTGACGCGTTGGCGGCGATTGGTGAAGTGCTCGCACAAGCCAAAACGAGCATCTCCATATTTGAGGTCTCCCCAGAGTCGATGCGTGAACGCGAATATGGCAGACCCGCCACCATTGCGCTACTGCGACAACTGCTGCTCGGCAATCGTAGTCGACAAATCCGTATCGCGCTGCATGAGATTAATGACATAGGAAGTGAAGTGCCGCGCTTGATGACCTTAATGAATGAATTTTCAACGCAGCTTTTTATTCAACGCACAATCGGCGACGCGCGTAATGCACAAGATGTCATGCTAATTGCGGATGATGATGCGGTTTGGCGTAAACCTGTAGCGAGTCATGTTCGCTCGATTGTGACGATTCACGATGAGGCGGATGCTGAGCCTTTTATCAATCGATTTGATGAAATTTGGCTACTTACAGAGCACGCTGTGTCGTCTCGCGGCACTGGGCTTTGAAATAATTTTTTGGTTCAAAACCTGTAAAAACGGTCAAAAAGTGCCACTTTAGGCCGTAATCTGGGCATTTTTAAGCGTTTTTCTGTTGTGCAGCGCACCATGACGATGCTATACTTTTAAGTCGGTCGAAACAGAGCAATGTCTTTATCAATATTCTTGGCAACAAGAAAATGTTGGTTCAGGCAAGAACGTCACAAAAACCGATCAAAAATTTTTTGATCAAAATTTTTTTTCTAATCTCCAAGGGAAGTTGAAATGAACAAGTCTATTTTCGCTGTTGCAATCATCGCTGCTGGCTTAGCTGCCTGTGGCAAACAAGAAGCCCCTAAAGTTGAAGCGCCTAAAGTTGTTGCTCCAGTTGCCGCCCCAGTTGCTGCTGCTGTTGACGCTGCTAAAGACGCTGCTGCTGCTGCTGGTACCGCTGCTACTGCTGCTGGTACCGCTGCTACTGCCGCTGGCGCAGCTGTTGCTGCAGGTGCTACTGCTACTGGTGCTGCTGCTGTTGACGCTGCTAAAGATGCTGGCGCCAAAGCAATGGACGCCGCTAAAGATGCAAAAGATGCTGGCGCCAAAGCAATGGATGCCGCTAAAGCTGCTGTTAAGCCTGCTGAAGCACCAAAGAAGTAATTCTTTCGCTTCAGTTAGTCAGTTTTAAACAAAAAACGCCAGTCGAAAGACTGGCGTTTTTGTTTATGCATTGGATAAATATTACGCAAATTGTCGCCATGCAAAACCTTCATCTTGACGCGCAATGCCTACCCAATCGCTCGCGCAATTTAGCGCAAGGGCAAACGCCTGACGCGCTAAGTCTTCCGTGTTATTTTGCTTCGATAAATGCGCGGCCAGCACATGCTGCAACTTTGGTGTTTTGATTCGATTCAGCAAATTAGCCGCCGTAATATTATCCAAGTGACCAAATCGCCCTGCAACACGTTGCTTTAAGCTCGCTGGGTATGGACCCACGCGCAGCATTTCAGCATCATGATTCGCCTCAATCACCAGTCCATCACAATTAGCCAGACTTGCTTCAATATGAGGGGTGGTTATGCCAACATCGGTAAGCACACCCAGTCGATAAGCGCCATCGCTAAACACGTACTGTACCGGCTCATTTGCGTCATGCGGCACCGTATAGGGCGTGACCATAATGTCTCCCACACTAAAACCGTCGTGCGGGTCAACGTAATGCATCAGCGCTTGCGGAATTGCACGCTCACTTAACAATCGTGCCGTACCGTGTGTCAGCCAGACAGGAATGCCGTGTTTACGGGCAAATCGCGCTACACCACCGAGGTGATCTGAGTGCTCATGTGTGACCACAATAGCATCAAGATTTGTGGGCGATAACCCCGCGCGGGCAAGTCGGCTTTCTGTTTCAGCCAGACCAAAGCCACAATCCATCATTAGGCATGAGGTGGTAATACCATTACTGGCTTCAACCAGCAGTGCGTTACCTTCACTACCCGAGCCTAATGAGCAAAATCGCATTGTCATCGAGCACACATGCGATGACGGAATCTATAGACAAAAAAAGAGCCCGCCTGAAGCGGGCTCTTGATGAATAGTCGTCTCACTAACGAAGCTGCTCGAAGAGTAGCGCAGTAATGCGTTTGGCCGTCGCGGAAGTATCAAGCTTACCCTCTGCAGTTTGCACTTCAACATCCGTTGCCGCTCCTGCATCCGTTACTTTAATGCGGTACTGCGGACGATCAGCAGGCTTATCAGAGCGCCAGAATGCAAGCTTGTCAAAAAAGCCTTTTTTCTCGCCGGACTGAATTTCAACATCAGGATCAATATAGCGAACAAAGAACATTCCCTTGGAACGGTCACGATCTTCAACCGTAAAGCCTGAACGATCAAGCGCCAAACCAACGCGGCGCCATGCACGGTCAAACGGTTCAGCAATCTTAAGAATCCCGCCCTTCGCGGCGTCAAAGCTGGCGCGTGGCTGACTGACTGGGGCGGCAGTTGTGCCTGCCACTGCTGTCGCTTTATTTTCAGCAAAACCGAATTTGACCATCATGCGACCAAGCATTTCTGCTTCTAAATCTTTATCAACTGGGCGAAATTGCCAGCCAGTGCTGTTTTTATCTTGGTTGGTATAGATCTCTTCGATGCCCCGATGGCTCACAAATATTTCGGTTGTGCCGGGCTCCGTGCCCGCTTCGATACGGGTGCGAAATTTATCGCGTTCGCCTGACGAATAGAGGCCATCCAACAAACGCCCTACCGCATTGCGTACAACGTCTTGACCAATCTTGGCGCGGTTTTCGGCCCAATCAGTTTCCATGATGCCGGCCTCGGGGGTTTCGCGCTTGAGTACAAAGCCCGACTCCGTCCAAAACTCTTTGAGTGTTGGCCAAACCGTGGCCGGTGCGCCCTTGACGACTAACCAACGTTGGTCGCCAGAACGTAGCAAGCTAGCATTTTCAAATTTTGGCAACACCGCCGTGTTGCCACTCGATACAGGCTGATTAGTGCGCTCACGGTTATATTGCGAAAATGTCGTGGTCTTGCCATCGGGCACGACAAAGCGATCATCTGAAATTGGTTTGGTCAAATCAGGCGGCACTTCAAGCGTGCGGATTTTGGTGGTTTGCCCCTGCGTGCGGTAGTCAGGACCGCTAGGAACACCTAACCAGCTACAACCCGAAAACAATACCAACGTGGCGGCAGCCAGTGAAAGATTAAGTCGATTCAACATTATGTAAACGATTTCCTGAAGTTAGCGCGGGGTATGCGTATTGATGTTTTATTACTGATTTTAGCTTAAGCGAGAATACCCGCAGCGCGCATAGTATCAGACAGCGTTGCATGATACTTGGTTTCAAACGGCGTTAAGGGTAGTCGAATACCAGACTCTATTTTGCCCATTTTTTGCAACGCCCATTTGACGGGGATTGGATTTGCTTCTAAAAACAAATGATTATGTAAACCTAGCAGGCGATTATTAAGCGTAATCGCCTGTTCACGTTTGCCCGCTAACGCCGCTGCACACATCTCATGCATTAGGCGCGGCGCCACATTGGCGGTGACCGAAATAGTGCCATGCGCGCCCAGCAGCATGAGAGCAAGAGTAGAAACATCCTCTCCCGAATAAAGGGCAAAATCCGACGGCGCATGTTTGAGCAGCTCGGCACCACGCGCCATATTGGCAGTAGCATCTTTAAGACCGATGATGTTAGATATTTCCGCTAAACGCAGCACCGTATCAGTGGCAATATCAGCCACGGTGCGGCCAGGCACATTGTACAAAATCATCGGTAACGGGCAAGCTTCAGCAATAGCTTTGTAATGCAAATACATGCCTTGTTGCGTCGGCTTATTGTAGTAAGGCACAACAGATAACGAATAATTCGCACCCGCCCGCGCCGCCACTTGGCTCAAGTGAATCGCTTCCTTGGTCGAATTAGCGCCAGTACCGGCAATAATCGGGATGCGCTTGTCAGCGTACTCAACGCTCGCGCTAATCAATGCAGCGTGCTCATCAAAATCAACCGTGGGCGATTCACCGGTCGTGCCGACGATAACAATGCCGTCGGTGCCCTCAGCAACATGCCAATTAATCAAAGACTTCAGGCGCGGAAAATCCAAGTCGCCATTGGCTAGCATCGGGGTGACAATCGCCACCATACTTCCCGTTAATGTCACTTTGTTCACTTATGTCTTCGCTTGCACGCGCTTGAGCAACGTGTAGACGACCTTGTTAATGTAGTCATCTATTTTACCGCATCATAAGCGGGCATATCCATCGCTGTCATACGCTGCTGTTTGCTCCAAAGTGCGACTAACAACATGTGCGGCATGGTAAGTGTCGCAAGGCCGATAAAAATGATTTGTGCCACACTTTCTGTAGCGTTCGTGGCATGACCTAATGGCGTGAAAAACCAAGCCATGGCAGCGACTAGGATAGCCACAAATGTCAGAGGCAGTGACAACTTAAAAGCGCGCCAATAGGCATTACTCGTCGTGGCGTTAGGGTAAAAATATTGCGCTAGTGACAACATATGTTGGTTCGCATGTAAAAACGAAAAAAACATCGCAAAGGCAACCAAAGGCGGCGCTAAAGCAAACAGTGTGGCAATAGCCAAATATTCGATGTAATCAATCGCAACATGCTGGCGTGAACGAAAAATAATAAACGCACCAAGAGCGACCAGCAGCAACGTGATTGCTTGCGCAATTTTGAGCGGCAGTGCTACCCAATCAAGCATAGCCGTATCGGTGAGCCACGCAAAAATTATCGCAACTTCATCGGTATGGAATGTCCATGGCAACACAATGACGGTGCTGCCAAGCGCACAGGCAACAATGCTAGACGAGGTCATGCGTGCGAGGCGCATATCATCACCAAAATGAAAGGCCGACAATGCGAGAAAAACGATCAATGCAACGATCGGCCACAGCCACCATAGCAACAAGACGATTGCTGCCAATACGCTGTAGCTAAGTAAAAAAATAATCATAAATTGGCGAATTGAAATTGCACTCACGTTTCTCTCAACCCGCAGCAGCCACATTTTTTTTGCCACCAAATGATCAAGCCCGCCGTGAGAAAGCCCGAGTACTGCGATAGAAAACGCGACGATCATAAATTGCGTGTTCATAGGCATGGTGATGTTAAAGCCATGCTGGGCAAGGCCAAAAATCAACGCAATGCAAATTGCCGTCAGCGACCAGACGCAACTGATGCGCGTCGCTGTCATTTCGACTTTTTGGAAACTTTACCAAGCGCTGCTGCAATAAATATCCACTTCGGACAAGCTGCAATCACGTGAAGCAAATCAAGGTAGGTCGGCACGCCGCCGAGAAATCGCACCAGTCGGTCTGCTGGAACGTTACGAAATAAATTTTCAAATAGCTGTGGCGCACGCGCAGGCGAGGTTGCCATGACGGTCAAGAAAATGCCATCCATCCAATCGAGCAGCGGTGCGCGCCAAGGCTTAAACGATAACGGCTGATCCAAAAACGCACGACTTGGGTCGGCCTGCAAGTGTTGCAATATTATTGCCACAATAGCTGCCGTCGCGCGCTGCGTGTCCGCAAACGCATAGCCACTAGAGGCGCGCGCCATGCCTGCTGCTGCACCGATGTGCACAACTTGTGGTGCGCTTTTTTGTGCATGACGAGCAAACGGCACTGCTTGCAAACCCGCGACCATCGGCAGCACTGCCGCTTCGCGATAAGTTACTGTCATCTCGTCATCAAGGCAGCCAAATTTAGTCGCTAAATAGGCGTGAATATTCGCGGCGTAATCTGGTCTAACATAGCTTGACTCTTCCATGCGAGAAGCAAGCGTGAACCAAGTATCTTCAATTAAGGCGCTTGTCGTTGAAACGGGCAACACATACATAAAATGCACGCCATCGTGTGGTGTCTGCGGCACTTGAAAATCCATTAGCGTCGCTGTATTAGGCGTAAACACAGGCTTGTTTACGTTAATTTCCCATCCTGCAAAGTGCTGTAAAAAAGCATGCTTAGGCAGTGCTGCTGTCGCCATTTTTATGGGGCGACTATCAAACACAAGCTTCGCGGCAACAATGCCGCTTGAAGTATCAATCTCTATATTTGACGGACATTTTCGGATATTTTTAACTGAAACACCGCACCATAGCTTGATATTGCTAGATTTATCTAGCGCAGTATGAACGCTATGAAAAAAAACATCCGATGGCAACATTTCGTATGGATAGCGCGATTTGAAATGATGTGTCGCTTGACCATTCACGCTGAGGCCGTCAAACCGATGTACGGCCATATTTTTCATGTCATCCGTATTCCAGTAACACCAAGTGCGGTCACGTGTCAACTGCATTTCGCGCGTACGTGGCTCGATGATCACGACCTGCAAATCATGAAATTGCACATCTGACAAATGTAGCGCCAATGAGGCTCCAGCAAGACCGCCGCCAATAATCGCGATGTCAAAATTTTTCTGCATTTTGTAAACTAATCTCTCAAGCGCTAAGCAAAAAGGGGCGCTACAAGCGCCCCTTTTTGTCTATGCAAATAACAGTTACTACAAGCGCATCATGTCAGCTTTTAACTCACGGTCTCTTGCCACCGCGCGCGCAGCCGCCACAGTCACAATCGCTAAACCGATTTTATTAAACGCGTCGGCCACGTTGTACAACAATTCGCGCCAAACTTTAAGCTCGCCTGATGGTGAAATCATGATGAGAATAAATAGTAGCGGATAAATACTCCAACCGATCAAAATGAATTTTTTCATCGTATCTAAACCTTCAGATATAGGTCCTAAGACTTCCTGCTGCGCTTGTGAAACCACACTGTAAAGCAGATAAAGAATAAACATGAAAGCCAAACAACCCACCATGAAAAACGCCCAGATTTCATTTGCAGAACCACCGCGCTTGTAAATCGCTTCACCCGCGTAACCCGTCACAATCATGATGACGTCAGCAACAATCAAGAGCACAAACAACATACGATTGCTAATGCCGGCCAGAAGTGCCGGGAATTTGATCAACATAAGCGGTGTTGTGAGCAGCCAGTCGATATAGCGCAATTCGGTTGGAAAATTTAGTACCGTTTCAAATGTGCCATCACGTGGCACAAGCTGCACCATGTAGAAGTAATTCATCGCCGCGATACCAAGATAACAAGCTGAAATAGTTGCCGTATTGCGAAATTCCACTGGGAGCGAATCTCGCTCCATGATGAAATAAAGCGTTGCCGCACAGAATGCGATGAAGGTAAGCAAAAACGAATATTGTGTGAGCAATGCCAAACTCATAGTGGTATTCCTTATATGTACAAAAGATATTAATTTAACGAGTCAGATAGTGCGCTACTAGATGCCATTCGTCAATTCAAGAAGGCGATATTTATTGTGTTTAACATTCTTTAACGAATATCGAAAACTATATCTTTACAACTGAACTGAGCACGAGTAATTTGTGACAATAATATTAAATATTGCAGGTACATACAAAAAAAGTGCAACCTCAAAAAATAAACATTCTTTTCATTATTTACCCATAAGCAGGCAAAGATGGTAAATCCAATTCATACCTCACCGTTACAACAAATGGCACATCCAAATTACAATTTTGAAGACAGTGCACTGTTGCGTAAAACGGCGCGCGGCTATGCTGAAATCGCGCAAGAAACACAAATATTGCATCCTCGGCTTCGTCGCTTTTTAGTTTTTGTCGATGGCAAACGAACAGTCTCACAGTTAGTTGAGACCACACAGCTTTTAGGCGATACACGGCAGGCGTTGTCTGAACTTTATCAAGATGGCTTCATTGAGTCGTTGTCAGCGGATATGCGTGCCGTCACTAACGTGCCGTCTAACAAAGTTGCGCCATTTCCAGTCCAAATGGCACAACCTGTCGTGGTGCAGCAACCAGCACCACAACATATGCAGCAGTCTGTGATGCGTCAAACGCAAAGCGCCATACGCCCTTTAGAGGTTGTCAAAGAACTGATGCTGGCTGACCTTCGTGCGCGGATGGGCAAAGATGCTGAGCTTATCGCACCAAAAATCAAAGCTGCACCGAGTGCGGAGGATTTAATTGTGATGATGATGCGCCTACGCGATATTCTCACCAAGTATTCAGGGCCTGACCAAGCTGAACAGTTTGTGAATAAATTTAAAGATATGCTGATTTAGTGTTGACCTAAATTAGCGTAAAAACGCAACGCCCCAGCTTACTAGTTGGGGCGTTTTTATTTGTGCCTGACCTGCGATAATTCATATATGAAAAATCTCAATACGCATCGTAACCGACAATATTGTGAAGCCCTTGATAGCGCTGACACGTTGGCATTAACACGTCAGCGTTTTTCACTGCCTACCGATAAAATTTACCTTGATGGTAATTCACTTGGTGCATTGCCTGTTACAACCAAAGAAGCGGTTGCGGCATCAATCAGCGGCGATTGGGGGCAGGATTTAATTGGCGCATGGAATAAAGCAGATTGGGTGAATTTGCCTGCGACTGTCGGCGCAAAATTAGCGCCGTTATTGGGCGCGGATGCAAATGAAGTCATCATTGCAGACTCGACTTCCATCAATATTTTTAAGCTACTCGCTGGCGTGTTGTTGTTGCCCGATATCGCGAACGATCCGCGTCGTAATGTCATCATTTCTGAACGCGATAATTTTCCAACTGATCTTTATATTGCAGAAGGCATTAATGCGATGCTAGGTCAGCGATACACGCTAAAATTAGTTGAGGCTGATGAAATTGCGGTGGCGATGAATCACGAAACAGCCGCCGTCCTTATTACGCAAGTCAATTACCGCACAGGACGCGTGCATGATATGGCGGCACTCAATCGCGCTGCACAGGCAGCAGGCGCACATATTGTTTGGGATTTAAGCCATAGCGCGGGCGCGATTCCACTCGAACTAAATGCAGATGGTGCCGCTTTCGCCATTGGCTGTGGCTACAAATATTTGAATGGTGGGCCTGGCGCGCCGGGCTACTTGTATGTTGCAAGCAAATACCAAACCCTATTATCCACGCCGCTTTCAGGATGGTTTGGTCACAAAGCGCCCTTTCAGTTTAGTGTTTCATATTTGCCTGCTGATAATATGCAGCGCTTTTTGTGCGGCACGCCGTCAGTACTCGCCACTGTCGCGCTTCGTTGTGGCATTGAAACCTTTGATGGTGTTAGCTTGCAAGAGGTGCGCGAAAAGTCTTTGGCGCTCACCGATTTATTTTTGGACTTGATGGCTGAACACTGCGCTGAAGCAGGTGTCGAATGCGTTTCGCCAAAAGCGCACGCATTACGTGGCTCGCAGCTTTCTTTTTCGCATGATGATGCCTACGCCGTGATGCAAGCATTGATTGATCGCGGCGTTGTCGGCGATTTTCGTGCGCCGAATCTCATCCGCTTTGGCTTCACGCCGCTTTACACGCGCTATGTTGATTGCTTCGATGCCGTGATGATAATTAAAGATGTGTTGCAGTCTGGCGCATGGAAAGAGGATAAATATCGTGAACGGTTGCTGGTGACTTAAATCAAAAACTATTTAGCCGCAGATAAACGCAGATAAAGTCAAAGTCAAAAAAAATGATTTTTATTTTAATTGCATAAATATCAACTCATCTTAGTTTTTATCTGCGTTCATCGACGTTTATCTGCGGCTAAACTTAAAAATCATAACGAAATTAATTATGCTTACTACCGCCATCAAAATCGATTTCGATTTACCCATTAAAAACCGCATCACCGCAGGGCAAGCGTGGGCTAAGGTGCATGATGAGCCAACGCCAACTGAGCGCATTGCACTCAAAGCGGAAATTAAAGCGCTCTTAAAAGCACATAATGCCGTTTTGGTCGCGCACTATTACGTACACCCTGACTTGCAAGATTTAGCGGAAGAAACGGGCGGCTGCGTTTCAGATTCGTTAGAGATGGCGCGATTTGGCCGCGATCATCCCGCTTCAACTGTGGTGGTGTGTGGCGTGCGTTTTATGGGTGAGACAGCAAAAATTCTGAATCCTGAAAAGCGTGTGCTGATGCCTGAGTTAGAAGCAGAATGCTCGCTAGATTTAGGTTGCCCGCCGGATCAATTTGCGGCTTTTTGCGATGCGCACCCTGACCGCACCGTGGTGGTTTACGCTAATACCAGTGCCGCCGTAAAAGCGCGTGCTGACTGGATGGTGACATCGTCTATCGGCTTAAAAATTGTCGAGCATTTACACGCGAAAGGCGAAAAGATTATTTGGGCGCCAGATAGGCATTTAGGCCAGTACATTCAATCCGCAACCGGTGCCGACATGATGCTCTGGCAAGGCTCGTGTATCGTGCATGATGAATTTAAGACTGAAGAATTAGTGGCGTTGAAAAAATTACACCCCCACGCCAAGGTGTTGGTGCATCCTGAAAGCCCAGCTGCGGTGGTGCAATTAGCGGATGTTGTTGGCTCAACCACGCAAATCATTAAGGCCGCACAAACGCTAGATGCGACCACATTTATCGTGGCAACCGATAAAGGCATTTTTCACAAAATGAAAGTGGCAGCACCCGGCAAACACTTTATCGAAGCACCGACAGCCGGTAACTCTGCAACGTGCAAATCGTGCGCGCAATGCCCATGGATGGCGATGAATGGCTTATCTAATCTTGCCTATGTACTTCGCACTGGCACAAATGAAATTGTGGTGGAGAGTGAAATCGGCAAACGGGCTAAGCACTCTATTCAGCGCATGCTTGATTTTGCCAAGGGGCAAGATTTAACAACGATTAATTCACCTGGTGCCACACGCTCGCATGGGATTGGGCCAGCATAGTATTCGACACGTTTGGCGTAGACAATAAAGAGGAGGCGCGATTTTTGCTTACTATTTACCAATTCGCCCACCCCCTAATCGTGTTATTTCGCGGAATTCGCCCACAAAATATAGTTAATTAGTGACTAAATGTTAAATCACAGTCAAAATCCTAAGTAATGTAACAGTACTAAGAAAAAAAACAATTTGGGTGCAGAAGTGGCGCATCACTTGAAACACTAAACCCCCTAACAGAACATGCAAAAAATTACCAACACATCTGCTCAAACACCAGACGAAAGCCTGAATACATTTGACCCTGGTCTTTTGGCTGACCTAACGCGCGCGCTACTGCCGTTTTTAGGCCCCTATTCCATCACAACAGTTAAGCGAGCAGCGCGCGGCTCCGATAATGTAAATGAGCTACTGCGCCATGTTGCGAATCACATAGATGATATGGCCAAGCGCGAAGTGTTTATGAAATCCGGCAAGCGTATCGTAAATGACTATCAAGAAGAATTAAGTCACACCAATGAATCGTCATTGCCACTGACAAATCTAGAAAGTGCGGCACTGCTCGAAACCGATGCAGAAGGCAACAATCGCCCTGCCACACCCGTGACGGCTGAATTAGCCCAACGCGGCGAGGCAGCACTGGCGCCCATCATCGGCCCATTAGCAGGCGTGCTGGTATCACGCTATGCGGCTGCGTCAAAAAATTCACGTGAATTTTTTGAGCGTTTAGCCGGCCACCTGCGCACACCAGAAGAGCGTGATAGTTTTTTCTTAAGCGTTCGCACCGGCAACGGAACCTGGCACGCGCATTAATTTTGTTGTAATAAATAACATCCTAAGGAAAATTTGATGGGCTTACGGCTCAAATTTAATTTAATTTTGGTCGCGATTTTTATAGCAGGATTTGCGACTGTGGCGGTCATTGCAAATCGCTATTTACAAACACAGGCAGTAGATGATGCAAAGCGCGTCGCTAATATGGTGCTCGATGCAACGGCTATCGCTAACATTGACTCGCGCATAGCGAGTGGCTTAGGCTCTCGCATCGTTGACATGAAAGTACGAGAGTTTGACGAGTCCGACATACAGTCAGGCGTTGAAGGTGAAGCTGTACGAAAACTACTCAGCACCAACAGCCAAGGCCAAAATGCACTCACCGATAAATTTTTCAATGCTTCTGGTGCAGCCAAACTCGTGTTGCTAAGACAAATTCGCGTCACTGATCAAGCGCCGCGTATTCGCAGCATCGTTATTGATTACAACACCATCACCATGAGCGCCACACTAGCGCTCACCACATTTTTAAGCTCGCTTGGCGTGGTATTTTTAGCCGTCTTTATTGTGCTCAATATTTTGCTAGACAGATTGATCGTACGCCCTGTCGCGGAAATGTCCGCTCGTGCTGATGCCGTCTCGATTGGTAATTTTTCAGTGCCCGAATTTCGGCCTACGAATAACGATGAAATCAGCGTATTGGGCGTCGCATTTAATCGTTTACGCCGCAGCACAGAAGAAGCCATCAAGCTGTTGAAACGCTAGTTAATAAACTTGTTTATTGCTGGGCATTTAGGGCTACATATCTTGAAAACGCAGAACTTATGTGTAAAGTCATTTATTGGCGGGCGTTTTCAAGATTTTTAGCTCCAAAACGCCCGCCAATAAACGAATTTATCAAACTTACTTATCTCTTAATGGCTTGCCTGTAACGGGACTATTACCCAGATGAGTCCACATACTGCCGCCCAAAATAACAACTCAGCATAAAGCGCGGCACGCTTTTTCCATACTGATGGTTTGTTGAGTGTATAGAGCCTTCTCGATTGCTCAGTGCCGCTATTCATTTAGTCAAAATCAATTTATTCGCACGTGTGCGTTGCAAGCGATATTGCTCGCCGTTGTGGCCAATGTAAATCAAAGCGCTATTGCCAAACAATTGTTGACTCTCAATACGAGGGATAGTTTGCGTCGGCAATTGCGTTGCTGTTGCTGTTGCCACATGCAAAGACTGCGGCAACCTGAGCGTTGAACTTGAGATCATGATTTTCCTTGTCGTATGAAAATGATTTTTTTGGCGCTGTTACATGCCGCATGCGCTAGGCGTAAGATTTAACTAACAAATGTATGTTAATTGAGAATCATTCTCATTGTCAACGCTATTTTTCAGCTTTTTTTGTTATTTATTTGTTATTTTTAAATATCGCAGTTTGTTGATATGGAACACTAGCAGGCATAGTCTGCACGCCCACGCGTGCAAGCAGCCCTCTGAATGCGCCTATTAGCGGGCTTTGCCAGCCAAACGCTATTTAATTGACGATCTAGACCGTGCGGTCTAGTTCAATATTTAACGTTCAATATCGTCATTATTTTTACAACAATAATCATTCTCATTCACAAATTTTGTGTGTAAACTTTACGTAAGGTACGTCGTTACTGACTAACAATGGCATACAGCCAGTGCGTTACATCAAACCAATGGAGACAACATGAAATCCCAGTTTTTACATCAGTTCGTTTTATCAATAGCAGCCGCATCACTATCAATTTTTGCGGCATCAACTGCCACAGCACAGGCATGTGCCGCAACGGTTGAAAGCACAGATCAAATGCAGTACAACCTTAAAAATATCGACGTCAGCAAAAAATGCAAAGAATTTACCATCACACTTAAGCATGTCGGCAAGATGCCAAAGGCGGCAATGGGACACAACCTTGCCATTGCAAAAACCGCAGACATGGCAGCCGTGAACACTGATGGCATCACGGCTGGTATTGCAAATGAATATGTGAAACCAAAAGACACGCGCGTCTTGGCTTATACCAAGATGATCGGCGGCGGCGAAACCACCACTACTACGCTAAAAGTCAGCGCCTTAAATGATAAAGATGCTTATGCATTTTTTTGCACATTCCCGGGACATGCGTCGCTAATGAAGGGCACGCTTAAATTAGTGCCGTAAGGTTGCATAGTTAAACGCCGTTGTTTCCGCATAGATGGAAACAACGGCAGCGTTAAATTTATAACCGTGCTTTTAAGAAATTAGCGTGGTGAGTGCAGCACCCACAACCCCCACGCCGCCACCGATCAATGCGAAACGCATTGACATTACAGGCCATGCATTAACGGCATATATAAAAAATAGCCCGCCAATCATCCATGCCGATAGCACCACAAACACGCCTGCCATGATGCCAAGTAGGTGCACCGCAAATAGGCTTTCAATTACCAATACAGCAGCTGCTATTAGTGCGCCATAACGCTTAAACCACGCGCTAGGCGCGGCAATTTGAACAGCGCGCGCGTTTGACGCGGCAAATGTTGCGGCGATACCTGCCACGCTCAACATCAAGACAGCGATACCCACTAAAAAACTTTTCATGTATCAGCCTCAGTAGCCTCAGTAGCCGCAGTTGCCGCAGCTGACCCAGCTAGCGCAATATTTTCTGTAGCAGACTTGGCTAAAAACCATGTCGTGACGACTAATATGCTACTGATAACTACTGCAACAATGAGTTGCGCTAAATCGGCGCGCGTGTAGAGCCACACAAAAATACCTAGTGCTACGGCATACAGTACGCTGGCTGCTCGCGGCCACCAGGTCACAATTGAGGCAGCTGGTACGAGCAACAGTATCGCAATTAGCACGCCAAACATGCCTACACCACGATGTGGATCAACCGCGATAATGTGCGCGAATCGAAATGACTCGACAAACACTAATGCAGCCCATCCAAATAAAAAATAATACAACCAGCGTTTGGCGTTAAATGTAGCGGCGCTCAATATTGACTCTACATATGACTTAGCAGGCGAGCTTATATCGTCCGTGGGAACGACATCAACAACAGATGTGAATGCGGCAACGGGCTTATCTTTGGGGCGTTTGACTTTATCTTCGCCAATCATCATGGCAGTTGCAATCAATGATATTGCTAGCAAGCACAGGCTAAGTAAAAATATTTCACTGTGCGGCGCACTGCTTAATATGCCTGCAACACCGCCGATAAAAAGCACACACGCGCTACTGTAGAGGCCAGCGCGCCATGCTGTCACTGGCCGTTTGATTAGCGCGATTAGCAGCGATATAGCGAGCCAACAAAATACCAATACCCAAGGGCCATGGTTAAATTTTTTGCCCAGTAAGTCGAAGTCTTTACCCAGCACAAGTGCGGCAACACATACCGCCGTGAAAGCCGGCATGAGCCCAGCATAAAGCCCAATCATCGTGCGCTCAAACACGCGCGGCGCCTAGTGATGTAGCGGGTACATCCGATGCAGGTATGCCCACAAGCGACGCAGATTCGCGCTGCATTTTTTTACGCCTATCTAACCATAAGAGCGTGCCTGACAGAGACAAAATAGCAGGCGTCATGCCAAGAAAAAAGTACAATATTTTTAGTCCAATACCGCCGAAATCACCAAAGTGAAGTGGCTCCATCAGGCTATTGGCTTGGCTCCAAAACCCTTCCACACGTGGATCATGTTTTTTGATTATCTTGCCATCAACCATCGAATAATGAATGTGCGCCGT
Source organism: Burkholderiales bacterium (assembly GCA_031414695.1). Classification (GTDB taxonomy): domain Bacteria; phylum Pseudomonadota; class Gammaproteobacteria; order Burkholderiales; family Usitatibacteraceae; genus UKL13-2. Next base: position 91,272 of record JANNWG010000062.1, on the reverse strand, counting down.
ACTCGCCAGATTATCATCAAGATTGCCATTGATGCGGAGAATCGCATTCGCTTTACCAGCGTGCTGAACGCTCATGCTGGTGATGTCAAACCCCGCCAAGTCAGTGCGTGCCTTCGTTAACAGCGGATCAACCGCTAACATCGGCAATAGTGCTTTATCTGCCTTATCAACCTTGAAAGCTTTATCTTTTTTCATCGCCACCTCAGTAGCAGGTGGTGCCATCGCAAAATCATAGGCGCGCGTGAACACGGGCGCTAGGCCAATCCAAGCGCCTGTAAAGGCTATAAGGATGTGAAAGCCTAGCCCCCAAATGCCGGCGACCTTGTGAAGGTCAGAGGCGACTAAACGAAAGCTGCGTCGCCAGCGCTGCGTGTAGAGCTCTTTAACAATTTTGGTATGTATAAAAATACCAGTGCCAATTAGCACCAGCATCGCCACACCGAGAAAACCAACAATCCAGCGCGGGCCAAAAAACAAAAATACATGCAGTACGCGAATGTACTGGCCGAGTTGACTCTCAACAGGCTGCGTCAATTCACCAGTATCAGCGCGTGCAGCGTATTTGATGCGCTCGTTTTTACCCTCTTTCAGAAAGACAAAATAATTCGGGTAAATCTCATTCGGCACAACAATATTTTCGATTGTATGCAGCGGATACTTACGTTTTGCATCGGCTATTACTGCATCAACACCAATCGGCTGCGCCACGCGCGGCATGTCTTTTAACGATGGGTTTGCCCATAAATCGATTTCATTTTTGAACACCACCACCGCGCCTGAAAAACAAATAATAAATAGGAGTAATCCCGTAACCACACCCGCCCAAGAGTGTAGCGAGTAGAGAATAGACAATTGACGTTGATTCATACCGGCTCCATATTTATTAGTCGGTGCTTAAAAAAACCAAGTAACGCTGGCGCTGAAATTTCTCGGTAGCGCAGGCGAAACGACGTTGGCGTTTATCGCGCCGTCATAATATTTTTTGTCAAAAATATTTTTGGCACTTAAGTTGATTCGATAGCCTTGGCCTAGATACATGAGGGACGTATCGACAACGACATAACCTGGCAGCGTAAACGGTAATGTGCCGACAAAATCAGAGGTGTAGCGGCCACCAAAACCAACGGTGAAGCCTGGAAATGCGGCCAGCCGATAAGTCGCCCACAGTGCTGCAGTACGTTTCGGTGTTAAGTTTATTGGCTTGCCGAGAATAGCGCCGTTATTGTCCTTAGTCACTTTGGTATCGGTGTAGGTAAAAGAAGCATTGGCCTTCCAGCCACTGGTTAGGTCTATTGCGGTTTCGAGTTCAATGCCTTTGGCTTGCTGCTCACCAGTTTGTACTGAAAAATTCACATTGACTGGGTCAGCGGTGGTGACGTTTTGCCGACGCAGGTCAAATACCGCTAAAGAGCCCGTCATGCGCCCGCCCATGCCTTCAAATTTGATGCCCGCCTCGACCTGTTCACCTGTCTCAGGGTCAAACGGCTTACCCGCAAAGGTAAGCCCCGCAACGGGTAAAAAGGATTCAGCATAGCTGACATAACCTGCCCAGCCTTTTACAAACTCATAAACGAGCCCGCCAGAAAATGTTGTCGCACGACTCAACTGCACGGTTTGTCGGTTGGTAATGCGGTTAAAGGTATCAACTTCAGAGCGATCACGTCGTGCACCGACTAATAGCGTCCAGCCTTGGGCAAATTTAATTTGATCTTGCAAGTACACTGCACGCACATCTAACGTTGATGGCGCATCCGCACTTCTCGTTGCGGGACACACAACTGGTAAGTTATATACGGGGTTGAATAAATCGAGCGGGGCAAGGGTGCAGGCGCGATTACGCAATAAGCTAAGTGCGCGGCGTGCGTCAAAGCCGGTGACAAGCTGATGTTTGATATTGCCCGTATTGAATGTACTTAAAACGGAGGTGTCGGTGGCTGTTGAGTAGTAATCCATTTCTTGCAGCGACACATTGCGATTTTGTAGGCGGAAATTTGCTTGTAAGGCGCCGTTACTCACGAAGCGGCCTATGCCCTCTTCGCGCTCTGAACGCACGTTTTGACGCAGCACAATGGCATCTGAAAAACGATGCTCGAACGCGTAGCCACCGGTACTGCGTCTTACATCGTATGGGCCAAACCCTGGCTCACCCGAAAAACGCGATGTAGGAATCGTGCCATTAATATTAGGTAGCAATGTACCGAATGGGGTCACGCCTTGTTGACGTAGCCAGACGGCTTGGTTGGTAGTAGCAAATATAACTAAGTCCGTATTACGACCTAAGTCAAATGAGATAGAAGGGGCAAGCCATTTGGTACGGAAATAAACATGATCAGTTGGATCATTTGCGTCTGAATAAAGTCCATTGACGCGCAGTGCGCCGCGGCCTGATTCGGTGTATGGCTGGTTAATATCAAAGGCTATTTGCTGATGTCCAAATGAGCCTACATTGAGAGACAACTCGCGAAATGCCTCTCGACTTGGTCGTTTACTCACCACATTGATTAAGCCACCGGGTTGTACTTGACCAAACAAGATTGACGACGCACCTTTGAGGACTTCAAAGCGCTCATATCCATAGGGTTGAATGCGTGTCCACATACCAGCACTTTGGGCAAGCCCATCAATCAGAATGGATTCTGTCGAGCGAAAGCCGCGAATATTGGTGTCGTCAAAACCACGTCGACCAAACGTAACGGGGCTAACACCAGCAACGGTTTGTAGTGCTTGCTGCAAAGTATTGATTTGCCGTGACTCCATTAACTCGCGCGTCACAATGGATATTGAGCGAGGCGTTTCGAGTAATCGCATGGGTGATTTGCCGGCTGTTTGTGACTCAGTAGGTGCGAAGCCGACATCTTTTTCGATTTGTGCGTTTACGCGAATTTCTTCAGTTTTGATTGGCTTTTTATCGGCCTCTTTGGTGTCTTTTGTAGTCTCAGCGTTTGTTACATTTTGGGCTTGAACAAACTGGACTTGAAGACAAGTAACGGCTGCAATTGCGAAAGTGAGCTTAGAAATTGGCGATGGTGAGTACAGTGGTACGGTATGATTTTTTTTCATGGTATCGAGTTGGTGTGGTTTTCGATACGCTGGCTGATTGAGTCATGATACTTGGCTTGCGCGGTGGTTATGTAGTGGATTTAGAGGTGTAATAACTGCAGTGACACAATATTAAAGTCGTTTATTGGCGGCTTATTTGAAGCATATATGACCCAGATATACCGTATTTATTAGACTTTTACTTTTCACTGTAGTGGATTGTGAACAATGTCGTTGCGCCGTATTGTAAATGAGAACCAAACTCATTTACAATACGGCGATGGAAAATAATGTGAAAACACGCCTGCTCAGCGAGGTGACGCTGAATACATTGCATCGTGTAGTGGAGGTCATCGCACCACCATCATCACCAGAATGGACCAGCCTTTTACAGGAAATTGGCTTTCTACCTGGCGAGCAGGTAGCTGTAAGCGCAGTGGGAATGTTTGGTGGTGACCCGCTAGTTGTAAAGATTGGAGTGTCAAGCTTCGCGATTCGCTTAGCTGAAGCGCGCTGTATTACGGTGACACCAATCATCCATCAAGCATGAAAAAAAGCGTCATTCACTTTCATCCGCAAGGCACATTGATTGCGCTTGTCGGCAACCCGAACTGCGGCAAGTCCGCGCTATTTAATTTGCTCACCGGAAGCAGCCAAAAAGTTGCCAACTATGCAGGCGTGACAGTGGAGCGTAAGGAGGGCTTACTCACAGCTAGCGTACCGGCAGCACGCGCCATACGCGTGCTGGATTTGCCTGGCGCTTACAGCTTAAATCCACGTTCACCCGATGAAAAAGTGACCACCGATGTTTTATATGGACGCGCCCTCGGCGAGCGTCAACCCGACTTAGTCGTCGTTGTCGTCGATGCGACTAATCTGCGGCGAACACTCAGGCTGGTACTGGCGGTTAAGCGTCTTGGCATCCCTTGCGTGGTGGCACTCAACATGACCGATGTGGCTGAAAGCCGTGGCATCCATGTTGATGTAAATGCACTTTCGCAAGCATTAGCAGTGCCAGTCGTTACGACCATTGGTGTCAAGGCGGATGGTGAGGCCGCATTACGAACGTTCATCAATGCACAGACCTTTGATAGCGCAACCGGCAATGTGACACCCGCAAATTCGCCGCCTAATACGTCAGTCAATACCGCAGGGGATCATCAGACGATTCAATTGATATTGCATCAGCTCGGGCTAGACAAACTAGTGCCGCACACAACATCTGACCAAATTGATCGCGTGGTACTGCATCCTTTATGGGGCAGCATGCTCTTATTGGCAATTCTGTTTTTAATGTTTCAGGCCGTATTTAGCTGGGCTGCAGTGCCTATGGAGGCCATTAAATTTGCGACTGGCTGGCTCGCAGAAGTGGTCACAAACAACATGGCAGACCATTGGGTACGCAGCTTGATTGTGGATGGCATTGTGGCCGGACTGGGTGGCGTCATCGTTTTTTTACCGCAAATTTTGATTTTATTTTTTTTTATTTTGGTACTAGAGGAGTCAGGTTACTTACCACGCGCAGCATTTTTGCTTGATCGCCTGATGGGAAGCGTGGGGTTATCTGGGCGCTCTTTCATCCCACTGCTTTCAAGCTTTGCATGTGCAATACCCGGCATCATGGCGGCGCGCACTATTGCGAATCCGCGTGATCGCATTGTCACCATCATGATTGCCCCGCTGATGACGTGCTCAGCACGTTTGCCCGTTTATGCACTACTCATCGGCGCATTTATTGCAGAGCGCGAAGTGGCAGGGATTTTTTCATTTCAAGGTCTAGTGTTATTCACGCTCTACCTTGCAGGCATTTTTGGTGCGATGGCCGTTGCGTGGTGCTTAAAGACATTCACCCGCAGTGGGCGATTGCCGCGTCCGCTGATGATGGAGCTACCTAATTATCATTGGCCGACAGTGCGTGGTATCGCCATCGGTTTGTGGCAACGTGCGCTGATATTTATCAAGCGCGTTGGGGGCATTATTTTATTGCTGACGATACTGCTTTGGTTTTTAGCCAGCGTGCCAGGCCCGCCCGATGGTGCAACAGGTGCGGCTATTGAATATAGCCTCGCAGGCACAATAGGTCGTGTACTCGCTGTGATATTTGCGCCCATTGGCTTTAATTGGCAAATTTGCATTGCATTGGTTCCCGGCATGGCCGCACGTGAGGTCGCTGTCGCATCACTTGGCACTGTGTATGCGTTATCCGCCGCAGGTAGCGATACTGCGGCAGCATTATCACCGCTAATTGCAAACCAATGGTCTTTGGCGACGGCTTTGTCGTTGTTAGCGTGGTTTGTATTCGCGCCGCAATGTTTATCTACCCTTGCAACTGTGAAACGCGAAACAGGCGGCTGGAAAATGCCACTCTTGATGGCGGGTTATTTATTTGCGCTCGCCTATCTGGCGTCGTTTGTGACTTACAGAGTCGCAATATACTTCAGTCAGTAACATAAACCCTGCCAGCCAATCATCCCAATCTCGCAGATGCGGCAGCCCCAGCCATCACACGTCCCGCCACGCGTAATCACTCACTTCAACTGCATGCGTCTTATTGCCGCGCTGATAAAAATCGAGCAAATGCGAAATCCCCCAGCAGCAAACTACCGTGCAAAAGGTTGCCCTAAGTGACTAACGCGCACACGATATCTTAGTTATGCCAATTGAACGGATTACTATCTAACTTGAGTGCGGTGAGGGTGCGTGAAAAAAATCTGCCTAGAATCAATCCTAGAATGAATAGAGCTGTTGGTATTAAGCGTGAAAAGAATAGATTCTATAAAAATACAAACATCAATATGGGCGGGCTTTTTAAGAACAAATAGCCTGAAAATACCCGTCAATAGGGATGTTTTACTTCTTATACACATTGCTCGATTGATAATTCGCCTGCAAATGCCGTAAGCCGACCAATATGGCGGCACTCGCAGGCAGTGCTAACAGCACGCCAAAAAAGCCGAAGAGCTGCCCAAAAGCCAACAATGCAAAAATAACGGCAACCGGGTGTAGGCCAATACGCTCACCAACAAATTTTGGCGTGATAAAAATACTCTCGACGACCTGACCCACTGCAAACACCGCCCAGACAAGCGCCACACCGGTGATGGAATCAAACTGCAACACGGCTGCTACCGTGCCTAACAACATGCCAAGGCCCACACCTAAATACGGTACAAACACGAGTAAGCCTGTGATCAGCCCAACGGGTAATGCAAAATTAAGTCCGACCGCCCAAAGCCCAATCACGTAAAACACGGCCATTAGCATCATTACCGTGATTTGCCCGCGCAAAAATTCGGAGAGCACGGCGTCAATTTCGCGCGTAATGCCTGTCACGGTGCTGTGAAAGCGGCGTGGAATCATCGCATCTACTTGCGCGACCAAAATATCCCAATCGCGCAGCACGTAAAACAACACAATCGGAATGAGCGCTAAATTCACCAGCACCGCCACTACCGCCAAACCGCCGGTTCCCACGGTAGCAAATACTCGTTTGGCGATACCGCCTGCATCACCAATGTTTTCCTGCATAAATTGCCGAAACGAGGTTGGGTCAAGATTGATTTCCACGCCTGTTTTAGCAGTTACCCAAGGCACCACAGTCGTTTTAAGATGCTCGACAAAATTTGGAATCATTTGCGTTAACTGCGATATTTCTTTGTAAAAAAGCGGCAAGATAATCACCACTAGTAACACCACTGCAATCAACAATACCAAGACCGCCATCACCGTACCCATTGTTCGCGACAGCCCGCGCGCCTCGCATTTATCAACCAATGGGTCAAAAATATAGGCCAAAATAGCTGCGGCCAAAAACGGCGCTAAGATGGGTGACAGCAGCCACAGCAGCAATCCAAATATCACCAGCGCAAATGAAATGGACGCCATATGCCAATCCAGCCAGCGCGGTAAACGCGGCGCGGTTTTGGCGCGAAGCTTGGTTAAGAAATTTGGTGTTGAGGACTGAGTTCGTCTTGGGTTCATATCCGGTAAAATGTTGGTCTCTTGAATCCGCATCCTAACTGAAATCAGCGCGCATTTGCTGTTTCATTTCACTCGACTCTATGACCACACAATCTCTTGCACCACTGACTTACAAAGACGCGGGTGTCGATATTGACGCCGGCGACGCGCTAGTTGAAAACATCAAGCCATTCGCCAAGCGCACCATGCGACCAGAAGTATTGGGTGGTATTGGCGGTTTTGGCGCGTTAGTGGAAGTTTCAAAAAACTATAAAAATCCAGTAATGGTGGCGGGTACAGACGGTGTCGGCACCAAATTAAAATTAGCCTTTGAATTAAATAAGCATGACACCGTCGGCCAAGATTTAGTCGCCATGAGTGTGAATGACATCTTAGTGCAGGGTGCAGAGCCGATATTTTTTCTGGATTATTTTGCGTGCGGCAAGCTTGACGTGGCGGTGGCAACGGATGTCGTCAAAGGCATTGCGTTTGGGTGCGAGCTTTCGGGTTGCGCACTCATCGGTGGCGAGACCGCTGAAATGCCTTCGATGTATCCCGAAGGCGAATACGACCTTGCAGGATTTGCCGTTGGCTTGGTCGAAAAAGACGCCATCATCACCGGCAAAACAATTGCTGCCGGCGATGTCGTGCTTGGCTTGCAATCATCCGGCGCACACTCAAATGGCTTTTCGCTGATTCGTAAAATCATCGCACGTAGCGGCGCGGATTTGCATGCGGACAACAATAAACAATTGGCTCTCGACCTGCTCGCACCTACGCGCATCTATGTAAAGCCTCTGCTATCACTCATCAAAACGGGTGTAGTCAAAGGCATGGCGCATATTACGGGTGGCGGCTTAACGGAAAACATTCCACGCGTGCTGCCAAAAAATGTTACCGCCGTCATCGAACGTACTTCATGGGTTGCCCCACCGATTTTCGCGTGGCTTCAAGAGCATGGCAAAGTTGACGCGGCTGAAATGGCGCGCACATTTAATTGTGGCATCGGCATGGTCGTAGTGGTGGCAAAAAGTGACGCTGAAAGCGCCATCGCGCACTTAGTCGCAGCAGGTGAAACAGTATTTACAATAGGCGAAATACGCGAACGCACTGACACTGAAGCACAAACAATTGTGCTTTAATTTTTATTCAAACTCGTTTATTGGCGGCTATTTTCAGGCATTTATTGTTGAAAACACCCGCCATTACTAGTGTTTATCAAAAATAATCATCAGCAATGAAATCAATTGTCATCTTAATCTCCGGTCGCGGCTCCAATATGGAGTCCATCATCAAGGCAAATTTGCCTGTTGAAATTCGCGCCGTGATTAGCAATAAAAGCGACGCCAAGGGATTGCAATTCGCCAACTACCATGGCATCGCCACGCATGTTGTTGACCATAAATCATTCGCCACGCGCGATGAATTTGATCAAGCACTCGCCCAAACGATTGATCAACACGCACCTGATTACATTATTCTGGCCGGATTTATGCGCGTTTTAGGGGCTGATTTTATTGCCTGTTACCCGAATCGCATTATCAATATTCACCCATCGTTATTACCCGCTTTTCCTGGCCTGCATACCCATCGCGAAGCATTGGCGGCGGGCGTGAAGCTGCATGGCGCGACAGTGCATATTGTTACGCCAGCGCTCGATTGCGGGCCAATCTTGGCGCAAGTAAGCGTGCCTGTTTTGGCGAACGATACGGAAGCCAGCTTGGCCGAACGTGTGCTGATTGAGGAGCACCGTCTCTACCCTGCGGTGATTCGCGCCCTGATTGAAGGACCTGTCACCGAAATAGGCGGGTAATACGTTAAACGGGGGCACGACTTTTCGTGCAGGTGTCCCGTTGATTTGGAGTGTTGCTCGAATGCATACGTTTAGCCGCATTATTTTATGTTTGTGCCTCGTTAACGTTGCCACATTTGCGTTGGCAGCGGAAGGAACGCCGACATTTCCGCAGAGCGTGAGTGCGACTTACAAAGTCTTACGTAACGGTTTACTCATTGGCAATGTGGAAGAAAAATTCACGCGCATCGGCGCGAACCGCTACAAAATTACCTCCACTACGCGCACCGAAGGCATCGCCGCACTCATCACTAAAGATGAACTAATCGTGTCTTCAGAAGGCCGCATCGGCAAAGATGGTTTAGTGCCGACTGTATTTTCGAGCGCACGTAAAAAAGAAACTAAACGTAATTTCGTCTCGCGATTTGATTGGGCGAATAAAGCCATCGTGCGTGAGTTTCAGCAAGACGGCGAAGCCGAAACAGAATCGTTTGAATTGACAAGTGGTACGCACGATCGACTCACCGCGATGTATCAATTTATGCTTTCAACACCAACGGCCAACGTTATTCCAATCAAAATGTCGTTGGGCAAAGAAGCCGAGCTTTACTTGTATTTGAAACAAGGTGAGCCACTACTCACCACGCGCGCAGGCGAATTTGAAACGATTCAATATGCGCGTGAAGTCATGGCGGGCGAATCAAAAGCGGAAATTTGGTTAGCTAAGTCAAAAAACTTTCTACCTGTTAAGATTATTTTTGAAGACAATAAGGGCAACAAACTTGAACAGTCGCTTGTTGATTTGGTGGTGGTGGGTAGCTAGCCGACTTGGGCAACTATTGCTTCGGCTTGTATGAGCACAACTATTCACAATCAATCACGCCATGTGATGATAGCGCTCGTGATTTCGCTATGCATCCATGCGGCCATTTATGTCGCTTCCCCATATTGGGCGATTGATTTTAATCCGACGAACAAGGCAGAAGTCGTGCGCTACGACGCTCAGCTAACGCCAGCAATGTCAACGCCAACAGCCGCTAATGTGGTTGCACCTAATCGTGTAGCAACCGCCAAACCGCGCGCAAATCCAGCACCACTCGCTAAAAAATCGGAGGCTAATTTCACCGCGCCCGAAAATGTAATTGCGGTCGCACCAACTGATGTTGTCCAAGAACTACTAGTTACAGCGCCTAATGTTATTGCCGCTTCTGAAACGAGCGAGCCAGCAGCGCCGCTAGCAGCAACAACTGCCCCGGTTGTCATTGCCGCTGATGATGTTGTCGAAAAAGTGGCCGCCAGCGTCGCTACCAAACGTAGCGCCCCGGCCTTTGCCGAACGTATTTCGATTGAATATAAATTAACCTCCGCTATTACCGATGGCGTGGCAAATTTCAAGTGGACGCGTAAAGGCACGCGTTATGAAATCGAATCCAGCACTGAAGCAACAGGTTTTTTAGTTTCCGCCTTTGCGGGCGTAATTTATCAGCAAAGCGTCGGTGAAATAACCGATGAAGGATTGCGACCTGCCACTTTTTCCATTCGACGCGGCGAAGGCGTTACTGAGACAGCCGAGTTTCAACGCGCCACCAATTCGCTGCAATTTAAAGGACGACGTGAATCACGCGTCGTGCCACTAAATCGTGACATGCAGGACATGCAAAGCTTTTTATTTCAACTCGCTTTTGATGCGCCACGTATTGCTGAATCAGCCGACAATTTAGATGTGCTTGTCACCAACGCACGCAAAGTCTATCGCTATCAATTTAAAAAAATGGGGGTTGAGACGCTTGAGACACGAATCGGCAAGATTGAAACGATCCGACTCCTCTCCGCCGCGGCCAACCCTGAAGACGCATACGAGGTCTGGTTAGCACCACAATATTTCTACTTGCCCGTCAAAATTAAGCTCTATCTCGGCAAATTTCCCGTAGAACAGTTAGTTACTCGTATAGGCATCTCAGGAACAGGCGAACGTTAGAAAAAAACGACAAATAGCAGTCTTATCTGTCAAGTTCGCCTTTCAAAGCATATTCCAAGAGCACAAATGCTATTTTTCACTTGGTTTCAGGCGCCGTTTCTGCGATAATGTGCCCTCGTTTTTTGCTTCTTACAAGTGTAGATGTACTGGTTGTCCGGTGGTGCGGTTGTTCCGGGCGCAAAAAATTCCAATATCGCTCGCGCTAACCCTTAGCCATTGATTGCCGCCTTGTCCAGCCTACTCATACCCATGCCGCTTACCCTTGCTTTGTATCACGCTCTCGTTGATGCATTGACTGTTATTTTGCCGTTGACCTCGCCTGCGGATATCGGCCTGAAACGGTACTTTAAAGAGCATCCAAAATTAGGGTTGCGTGACCGCGGCTTTATTGCCGAAACGGTTTACACCGTATTGCGCCACCGCCGTTTTATTGAGCATGTCGTTACTGATGGCTCGCCACGACGCATGGCGCTAGTCGCGCTCACCCGCTTTATGGGCATTAGCGTGCGTGATTTACATACGGTATTACGTGGTGGCGATGAGACTTGGTTAGCCGCACTGAAGGCAAAAAAGCTCGACAATTTATCCATTGGCATTGAAGCGGAATTACCCGATTGGGTCATCGCGCGCTTACGCGCCTCGGGTATGACGGACGCCAAAATTATCGACTTCGGCAAGACAATGATGAGTCCAGCGCCGCTTGATCTACGTGTCAATTCGACCAAAGCCAAGCGCGATGCAGTACTCAAACAATTGCAACAAGAAGGCATTAAAGCTGCGCTCACACCGCATTCACCACTCGGCATTAGGCTCGAAGACAAACCATCATTAGCCAAGCATCCCGCATTCCTCGAAGGCTTTATTGAAGTCCAAGACGAAGGCTCTCAGATTTTAGGTCTCATCATGGAAGCCAAGCGTGGCGAGATGGTGGTTGATTTTTGTGCAGGCGCAGGTGGCAAGACTTTACTTATCGCCGCACAAATGGCCTCTGCTGGGCGCGTTTATGCATTTGATGTCTCAGAGAAGCGCTTAACTAATCTCGCACCGCGTTTGAAGCGTTCTGGTTTATCAAATATCACCCCACAGCGTATTGCGAGCGAAAAAGATACCAAGATCAAACGCCTCGCCGGCAAGATTGACCGCGTCTTAGTCGATGCGCCATGTACGGGCTTAGGCACGTTACGTCGCAACCCTGATTTGAAATTTCGTCAGAATGAAGAGGGCTTGGCTGAACTAACGGTTAAGCAAGCATCTATTTTGGCCGCCTCAGCCAAACTCGTTGCCGCCGGTGGTCGTTTGGTCTATGCCACATGCAGCGTATTACCTGAAGAAAATGAGTTAATCGTTGAAGCCTTCCTAGCAAAAAACCCTGACTTCGCGTTAGTGCCAATTGCTCAAGTGCTAAAGCGACTCAAAATTGCGATTAAGCAGACTGACGACTACCTGCGCTTGTCACCAAAAGAGCAAAATACCGATGGCTTTTTTGCGGCCGTGCTTGAACGCGCCGCGAAATAACGCGTCCTACAACGTCATTGTTAGCAAAGACGGCACGTCATGATTGACGACATTAGTAAAAGCCTTACCTCACGCGCTGGCCTCACGGAGATCGGCGTTGTCGTTATCGCGCTCGCGATTTCATGGTTGTTGGCCTCTCTCATCCGCCGCTATCTGCCAGACAATCTTTCACCAGGGCTGGCTAAAATTGGCGCAGGCGGCGCGCAGCGCGTGATCTGGCCGCTATTTTTCCTCGTGCTGGTTTGGGCCAGCCGCATGGTGCTGATTAAGTTTCAGCTGACGCCATTACTGCATGTTGCGATACCGCTGATTGCCGCATTTACAGCGATTCGTTTAGCTGTTTATTTGTTGCGTCACATGATAGCGCCCTCCGCGCTCTTAAAAGCCTCTGAACGCTTTTTAGTATTAAGCATCTGGATTGTATTGGCGTTGCACATTACTGGCGCACTCACTGAAATTACCGCCGCACTTGATGATGTTTCATTCATGATGGGCAAGCAAAAAATCTCGCTATTGCTAGTGTTGCAAGCTCTCATAACGGCCGCAATCACCATTTTCATCGCGCTTGGTTTATCAAGCTTGATTGAAACGCGGGTAATGAAAATCGAGACCATTGATATTTCATCACGGGTCGTCATTGTTAAATTCATTCGTGCCTTAGCATTGGTGCTTTCACTACTTATCGCCATGCCGCTGGTTGGCTTTGATTTAACATTGCTTTCCGTTTTCGGTGGCGCACTTGGCGTGGGTTTAGGCTTTGGCCTGCAAAAAATTGCGTCTAACTACGTCTCAGGCTTCATCATTTTGCTTGATCGTTCGATTCAACTGGGTGATTTAGTGACCGTCGATAACAAGCACGGTGTGGTGGAGGCGATCAAATCACGTTATACGGTGATTAAAAGTTTAGACGGCACAGAGGCCATTGTGCCCAACGACACTTTGATTACCAATACCGTAGTCAATCACTCCTATACTGACTCCCGCGTATCCATAAAAACGGGGCTAACCATTGCCTATGGTAGTGACCTTGAAAGCGCAAAAAATATTTTGTTTGCCGCAACGCAATCTGAATCACGCATACTGGCTGATCCCGCGCCATCGGTGTTGGTCAAAGCATTAACAGAACGCGGCATAGAACTTGAGCTACAAGTGTGGGTAGCGGATGCAGAAAAAGGCCAAGGTGTTTTGCGTTCAGATTTATTGACAAAAATACTTCACGAATTTTCGCTCGCTGGCATCGAAATCTCGACCTTACCTGCTGCTTAAAAACGCCCCAAGCGTGTTTTTTCACAACAGCGTAAAATACATTCTCTACATAGGAGAGCAACTTGGACTTCACCATTTTAAACAGCCTCACTGGACTGATCGACCTACCTTGGTGGGGCTATATTGTTTTCGGCGTTGCGGTGACACATGTCACTATCGCGGCCGTCACCATTTTTCTGCACCGCGCACAAGCGCACCGCGGCCTTGAGCTACATGCAATTCCATCGCATTTTTTCCGCTTTTGGTTATGGCTCACCACTGGCATGGTCACGCGCGAGTGGGTAGCAATTCATCGTAAACATCACGCTAAATGTGAAACGGTGGATGACCCGCATTCGCCGATGATTTATGGCATTAAGAAAGTCCTCACCGAAGGGGCAGAGCTTTATCGCACCGAGTCAAAGAATAAAGAAACCATCGACAAATATAGCCACGGCGTACCGGACGATTGGATCGAGCGCAATGTGTATGCAAAATATTCCTGGCAGGGTGTTGGTTTAATGTTGGTGATTAACCTAGTGGTATTGGGTCCACTCGGCGCAACTATTTGGGCCGCGCAAATGGCTTGGATTCCGTTTCACGCAGCTGGGATCATCAATGGCATCGGCCACTACTGGGGCTATCGTCATTACACGGTGACCGACACAAGCCGCAATATCACGCCTATCGCCTTTTGGATTGGCGGCGAAGAGCTACACAATAACCATCACGCCTTCCCAACGTCAGCACGCTTCTCGATGAAATGGTATGAGTTTGATTTAGGCTGGCTCTACATTCGCGCACTTGAAGTTTGTGGATTAGCGAAGGTAAAAAAAGTCGCGCCGCAAGCCAAATTTGATTGGAACAAAGTCAGCTGTGACGTTGAAACTTTGCAAGCGGTAATGGCGCATCGGTTTGAAATTACCACCAAATATGCGAGCACATTAAAAGCCACCTGTCGTGCCGAAATTCAACGTCTGCATACTGAAGGTGTGGCGTTCAATCCGCGTGAATCCTCACGTCGCGGTTGGAAAAATTTCCGCACGTGGATGCAATCTGATAATGCGAGCTTAACTGACGCCAATCGCGCGTCACTCGACTTGGCGTTAAAACAAAGCGACACGCTAGATAAAGTTTATGCGTTCAAACGCGAACTCATGGAAATGTGGAATCGCTCGACGCTTTCTAAAGAAGAATTAGTCGCACGACTAGAAGACTGGTGCAAACGTGCTGAGGCCTCTGGCATTGAGGCGCTACAACAATTCTCCAGACGCCTTCGCGCCTACGCGTAGTGTGTTTGTTGAATAAAAAAACCCGCCGTGCGGCGGGTTTTTTTATTATTTAATTTTATTAAAAGTCATTTATTGACGTGCATTTTGGAGCATTTTTGCTTGCAAATGCACGTGGATATTGATGTTTTAAATTTCATCTTACTTGTGAAATAAATTATGACTCTCGCCCAACTTCTCTTTAGCCAAGGCTTTGGCACACGCAAAATGTGCGCGATTTTAATTGCGAATGGCGCGGTCGTCATTAACGGCGGCGTTGTTGATAACGCAGATGAAATCATAGACGTCTTGTCTCCTGAATTTACATTCACGGTGGACAACACCACTTGGCCGTATCGCGAAAAAGCTTATGTGATGCTACATAAACCTGTCGGATATGAATGTTCGCAAAAAGCTAAATCGCACCCCAGCGTGTATCGACTCTTGGCTGATCCATTGCGCGCTAGAAATGGCGGCATACAGGCGGTGGGACGACTTGACCAAGACACCACAGGGCTGCTGCTTTTTTCTGATGATGGCAAATTTATTCATCGGATGGCGTCCCCCAAACACCACGTACCAAAAATATATGATGTGACGTTAAGTGAAGCCATCACGCCGACGCAGATTGCAAAATTATTAGCCGGTGTGGTGCTTGATGACGACCCCAAACCAGTGCACGCACTCGCCTGTACGCCAATGGATGCGCCAAATAAAATTCAACTCACCTTAGCGCAAGGCAAGTACCATCAAGTCAAACGCATGATGGCAGCCGTCAGCAATCATGTGACCGCGCTGCATCGCAGCCAAATCGGCGGCCTACGTCTGCCCGATGACTTGCCACTTGGCGAATGGCGTTGGTGTAGCGCGAATGATCTGCTCAGCTTAAATCTGACGTAATAAAACGTTAACAACAAAAATAATTTGCTTAAAACTTAAGCAACTGAGAATTTGCAGCGGTAAACTGTCAGTCCGGTATTTTTCCATCACACCATTTTTCTAATCGTGCAAATCGGCAATATCACGCTAAAAAATAATCTCATCTGCGCGCCGATGGCTGGCGTCACGGATAGACCGTTTCGCCAATTAGTAAAGCGCTTAGGTGCTGGCATGGCCGTATCGGAAATGGTGGCGTCCAATAGCAAATTATGGGCCACTGAAAAATCAGTCTTACGCGGCGACCATGACGGCGAAGTTGATCCCATCGTAGTGCAAATTGCCGGTGCTGCGCCCGAGATGATGGCCGATGCGGCGCGTTACAACATTGACCGTGGCGCGCAAATCATTGACATCAACATGGGCTGCCCCGCTAAAAAAGTCTGCAATGTTTATGCGGGCTCGGCACTCTTGCAAGACGAGCCGCTGGTAGCACGCATATTAACGGCGGTGGTGAATGCGGTGAATGTGCCCGTGACATTAAAAATTCGCACCGGCTGGGATCGCGCACATAAAAACGCATTAACTATTGCGCGCATCGCGGAAGACTGCGGCATACAAGCGCTCACCATTCATGGACGCACACGCGCTGATTTATACAATGGTAATGCCGAATACGAAACCATTCGGGCGGTAAAACAAGCGGTCAAAATTCCCGTGATTGCCAATGGCGATATCGATTCGCCTGAAAAAGCAAAGTATGTTCTTGAACAAACGCGCGCCGACGCCATCATGATTGGCCGCGCCGCGCAGGGCTGCCCGTGGCTATTTCGTGAGATTAGCTGGTACTTAAAAACCGGCACACACATGTTGCCACCAACGATTGACGAAGCAAGCGCAATTGCAACGGAACATTTACAAAATCTTTATCAATTTTATGGTGAGGCGAAAGGCCATCGCATCGCGCGCAAACACATAGGCTGGTATTTGTCACAAGCACCAGGTGGTGAAGATTTTCGGCAACTAATGAATCAGCTTGAATGCGCGGATTTACAGCTCGCCGCAGTCGTTTCATTTTTACAAAAACTAAAATCCGAAGGTCGTGTATTCTTTGCCTTCGGTAAAGATTTAAGAAATTTGGGAACAGCCGCCGACCAATTGCAGTCGGCTGCGTAGGTTAAAAAAAGGCAATCAAGGAATAGTATGAGTAGCAACGTTAGAAGCCTCACGCTTGAGGATAGTAGTGATAGCGAGTTATCAGCTTGTGTTCGTAAAATGATGAAGCAGTATTTCTCAGACCTCGATGGTGAGGAGGCTACCGACATTTACGACATGGTTGTTGCCAACATTGAGAGGCCGCTACTTGAAGTTGTGATGCATCACGCGCGCGGCAACCAAACCCGCGCCGCTGACTTGCTCGGACTCAATCGCAATACCTTGCGAAAAAAATTATGCCAGCACGGGATTGAGTAGCGTTTAGCGTGAGGCGCTATGCACAAAACAAAGTTCGATGTATCAGCAAATATGTAATTAACCGCGCAACCTCGGCTAACGCAGCGCGCAAAACACTCAACCCTCAACGCCGCACGCTCAACGCCCAACCGTCAACCACAATCTAAACATGATCTCAATCAAACGTGCCCTCCTAAGCGTCTCAGACAAAGCGGGCATTTTGCCTTTTGCTAAATTCTTAGCCGCCAATGGTGTAGAAATTTTATCGACTGGTGGTACCGCCAAATTGCTTTCTGCAAATGGCATTAAGGTCATTGAAGTGGGCGACTACACGGGCTTTCCAGAGATGATGGATGGGCGCGTCAAAACCTTGCATCCTAAAGTGCATGGCGGCATTTTGGCGCGACGTGATTTGGCTCACCATACCGACGCCATGCGCGAACATAGCATTCCTGCGATAGATATGGTGGTGGTCAATCTATATCCGTTCGCGGCTACCATCGCCAAAGCTGATGTGGCGCTAGATGATGCAATTGAAAATATTGATATCGGTGGGCCCACCATGGTGAGGGCAGCCGCAAAAAATCATGCGTTTGTGGCGATTGTGACCGACGCGCTCGACTACGAAAAAATCACCGCCGAAATGACGGCCAATCACGGCGCAATAAGCGCTGCCACCCGATTTAGCCTTGCCAAAAAAGCATTTAGCCACACCGCTGAATACGACGGCATGATCTCAAACTTTCTAACGTCTCTCGACGATGACAACACGCCACGAACATTTCCGACGCAATTAAATCTAAGCGTCACGCTGGCCGAAACCATGCGCTATGGTGAAAACCCACATCAAGACGCCGCGTTTTATGTCGAAAAAAATCCTGCCGCAGGCACGCTTGCAAGCTACCAGCAATTACAGGGCAAAGCGCTCTCATACAACAACATCGCCGACGCCGATGCGGCATGGGAATGCTGCCGCTCCTTTGACGTGACCGCCTGCGTGATTGTCAAACATGCCAATCCTTGCGGCGTCGCCATTGCCAACGACACGAACACCGCCTACTTACGCGCACTTGAGACCGACCCAACTTCAGCCTTTGGCGGCATCATCGCGTTTAACCGTGAAGTCGATGGCGCGACTGCCGCGTCTGTCGCCAAGCAATTTGTTGAAGTGGTTATCGCACCTAGTTTTACGGTCGAGGCATTAGCCATTTTTGCGAATAAACAAAATGTACGAGTGATACAAATTGCTTTGGGTAAGGGTAACAATAAATTCGACATGAAGCGCGTCGGCGGCGGCTTACTGGTACAAACGACAGATAACTTCGATGTTGCACAATTAAAAGTCGTCACCAAACGTAAGCCCACAGCAGCGGAAATGAATGATTTAATTTTCGCCTTCCGCGTCGCAAAATATGTGAAATCAAACGCCATTGTATTTTGTCGTTACGGCATGACACTCGGCGTCGGCGCGGGACAGATGAGCCGCATCGACTCCACCAAAATCGCGGCGATTAAAGCCAAACATGCGGGCTTAACACTCACAGGCTCTGTTGCGGCATCCGACGCATTTTTCCCATTTCGCGATGGGCTTGATGTCATCGCGGACGCAGGAGCCACCGCCGTGATTCAACCCGGCGGCTCTATGCGCGATGATGAAGTCATTGCCGCTGCCAACGAACGCAATGTGGCGATGCTGATGACGGGCATGCGGCATTTTCGGCATTGATATTAGAAATTAAAACTCGCATATTGGCGAGCACCTTCAAGCATTTATGCTTGTAAACACCGACTAATATTCGAGTTTATAAGTGAATTAGCTTATTAGGGTGGGCAGGGTCTATCTGCCCACGCGGGTATGTGCAATGGTTTTCACATCACACACTCTTCGTCACAACAAAATGTTGTGCGGCTGAAATTTGCCCAACGTAAGTTACGCGACATGCATATGTATTTATTTAGCAATAAGCAAGACGGAACCCCATACTTGCACTATCACGGCATTATTGAGGCACTAGCTGAAACAATGCCGCTTCAAACCAAGATTGACGAGGTCATTCCCAGTTGGCCACTTAACTAATTTTTTCATCAAACTAGCGTAAGATTCTTACTTTAGATAGTAATACCGGAGAGAACGCATGAAAATCACCTCTAAAGGTCAAGTGACCATCCCGCAAAAAATTCGTGAGCTGACTGGGCTTATGCCCAATACTGAAGTGGATTTTGAATTTTCGCGAGGTCAAGTGATTCTCAAGTCAGTTAGCGGCAAAAAATCTGCTGGCAGTAGTGCGGTTGCACAACTACGCGGCTCTCTCAAACATTTAGGGATGACAACCGATGAAGTCATGGCGATGACGCGCGGTGAAAAATAGCCATGATTTTAGTTGATACCAATGTGTTGATTGATGTCACCACAGAAAATACGGTGTGGGCGGATTGGTCATCAACTGAACTTGCTAACGCGATTGATGCAGAAGGTGTAGCGATTAATCCCATTATTTTTGCGGAATTTTCGCTTGCGTATTTACATGAGCGTGATGCGACTCTAGCATTAAAAACAATCCGCGCTACGCAGCTAGATTTGCCATGGTCATCTGCATTTTTAGCCGGAAAGGCATATGCACTATACCGGTCACGTGGCGGTGTTAAAGCCTCACCGTTACCCGATTTTTTTATTGGCGCACATGCGGCAATTTCAAACTTAACATTACTAACGCGCGACGCCAAACGCTATCGCGAATATTTTCCAAAATTAAAATTAATTTCACCTAATTGATTATTTTATGAAGCTCTTAGTAATCGGCTCTGGCGGCCGCGAACATGCACTCGCATGGCGCCTCACGCAAAATCCGCATGTCCAATTGGTCTATGTTGCACCTGGTAATGCGGGTACGGCGATTGAAGATGGCTTAGTCAATGTGGACATTCAATCAATTCCCGATTTAATAGCATTCGCTAAAAAAGAAAATATTTACCTCACCGTGGTTGGCCCTGAGGCATCACTTGCTGCAGGCGTGGTAGATCAATTTCAGGCGGCAGGCTTAACAATATTCGGCCCATCACGTGCCGCCGCGCAATTGGAGTCATCCAAAGATTTTGCCAAACAATTTATGCAGCGGCACAACATACCAACAGCGAAGTACGCGACCTTTACTGACATTTCCGCTGCAAAACAATACGTCGCGCGAGAAGGCGCCCCGATTGTCATTAAGGCCGATGGTTTAGCGGCGGGCAAAGGCGTGGTGGTCGCAATGACTATCGGCGACGCATTAGACTCGCTCGATATGATGTTGGGCACCGCACCAGGGCAGGTCGTAATTGAAGAGTTCATGGAGGGCGAGGAAGCGAGTTTTATTTGTTTATGCGACGGTAAGAATGCATTGCCCTTTGCATCAACCCAAGACCATAAACGTATTTTTGATGGTGATGTGGGGCCAAATACTGGCGGCATGGGTGCGTATTCACCTGCCCCAGTGGTGACGCCAGAAATTCACGCGCGCGTGATGCGTGAGGTCATTAACCCAACACTAAAAGGTATGGCCGCTGAAGGCGCGCCTTTCGTAGGCTTTCTTTACGCGGGCTTGATGATCGATGACGCTGGCCGACCGCGCGTAGTCGAATTTAATGCGCGCATGGGCGACCCTGAAACACAGCCCATCATGATGCGATTAAAGACCGATTTTTTATCACTTGTTGAAGCGGCCGTTGCTGGCAAGCTCGATGTCACTGACGCTGAGTGGGATCGTCGCGCCGCGTTAGGCGTGGTGATGGCGGCGGCAAATTATCCTGATGCGCCGACTAAAGGTGATGCGATTACAAACATTCCAATGGCCACTGAAGATGCAAAAGTGTTTCATGCTGGCACTCGATTGCATGACGGCGCCGTTGTGACCAATGGCGGTCGCGTGCTTTGTGTGACGGCGCTGGGTGACACCGTTAAAATTGCGCAACGATGTGCGTACGACATGCTTGAACCCATTCGGTTTACAGGCATGCAATACCGTAGCGATATTGGTTACCGCGCACTCGGGCGAAAGTAAGCAAATACATAAAGTCGCCTATTGGCGTGCATTTCAGAGCAATAATGCTTGAAGAAGCCCGCCGATATTAGTGTTTCATAAATTAAATCTAATCAAATATTGACGTTAACCATGAATACAACTGACGTTCGACATTACCTTTTGCAATTACAAAATAGCATCGTCGAGCGAATGTCCTCCATTGATGGCGGCGTTTTTATTCGTGATGAATGGCAGCGGCCTGAGGGAGGTGGTGGCATCTCGCGCATCCTTGAAGGTGGTGAAGTCTTTGAGCGCGCAGGTATTTTGTTTTCACATGTGCTCGGTGCGAAATTACCGCCGACGGCGGCAGCAAATCGTCCCGAAATTGCTGGACGGCCGTGGGAAGCGATGGGTGTCTCACTCGTATTGCATCCGCGCAACCCATACGCGCCCACCGTGCATATGAATGTGCGCTTCTTCAATGCGAAGGCGACACTTGCTCATGAAGAGGATGCGTTCTGGTTTGGCGGCGGTATGGATTTAACGCCGTACTACGGCTTTGAAGATGACGCGATTCACTTTCATCAAACCAATAAAGACGCACTCGATAAACTCGACACATCATTTTATCCACGCTATAAAAAATGGTGCGATGACTATTTTTGGCTAAAACATCGCAACGAGCCACGCGGCATTGGCGGTGTATTCTTTGACGATTTTCATGAGGGCGGATTTGAGCATGCGTTTAGCTTGCAGCGCGCGGTTGGCGACGTCTTTAACGCTGCCTACGCGCCAATTTTAGAGCGCCGCAAGGACATGCCCTACGGCGAAACCGAGCGCGAATGGCAACTACACCGACGTGGGCGATATGTGGAATTTAATTTAGTCTGGGATCGTGGTACGCACTTTGGTTTGCAATCAGGTGGCCGCACAGAATCAATCCTAGCCTCAATGCCACCACTCGCCACTTGGCGCTATAACTGGCTGCCCGAATTGGGTACGCCGGAAGATGATTTATTAAAAAAATATATCTGTGGGCGTGATTGGATTTAGGTTTTTACAACATGTAGGGCGTGTTGCGCAACGTAAAGTACAACACGACATTGGCTGCCTCTATTTAGATTTGCAACGCAATACCGCAATCCCTCCCACCCTCCCCCTTCGACAAGCCCAGGACAGGCTTTTTCAAAGGGAGGAGCCGATCCTAGGTTCGAGTACGATTTTGCTAACTCCCACCAAACAGTTCTCCCCTTTGAAAAAGGGGAGCTAGTGGGGATTGCGTGACGTTGAGTTCTGCACAACGTTTGCAGCTTGCGCGCTAGATTTACGCTGAACACAGCAATCCCTCCCACCCTCCCCCTTCGACAAGCTCAGGACAGGCTTTTTCAAAGGGAGGAGCCGATTCTAGGTTCGAGTACGATTTTGCTAACTCCCACCAAACAGTTCTCCCCTTTGAAAAAGGGGGAGCTAGTGGGGGTTGCGTGACGTTGAGTTCTGCACAACGTTTGCAGCTTGCGCGCTAGATTTACGCTGAACACAGCAATCCCTCCCAGCCTCCCTTTTTCAAAGGGAGGAGCAGACTGCGGTGACTTCGCGAGCAGTTCAAGGTTTGCACGAGGTGCATAACTTGCAAGTTGTCAGAAAGCATAGCGAGCGGGAGCGATTTTTCAATGAAGCGCACAGCCGTATGCTTTATACGGCGAGCACTGGAGTCGGGAAAGCGCCCCGCGCAGTAGCTTTATGACAACTTGCTTGAAAGCTATCGGAACGCGTCGCGAGCGGGAGTGATTTTTCGATGAAGCGCGTAGCCGTATGCTTTATACGGCGAGCACTGGAGTCGGAAAAGCGCCCCGCGTAGTAGCGTTACGATAGCTTTCCGTGGCAGTGTTTGTATTTTTTGTTAGACCCACACCAACAAGGATCATTACGCCCAAGCTTTTCACCTTCACGGACAAATGGCTGCGTGGATTGGTCAGACGTTTTGCTGGCTTCGGCTAGTGCTTCTTCGGTATCCGCATGGTGATACTGCACATTTTGTACCGCACGTTGTGCAGCTTCTTCAGCGGCGCGTTCGGCGTCTTCGATTTGCGATTGGGTCTCAACTTTTACGTTGATTAATATTTGCGTGACTTGTCGCTTTACCGTGTCGAGCATGCCACTAAATAATTCGAAGGCTTCACGTTTATATTCTTGCTTAGGCTGCTTTTGGGCGTACCCGCGAAGGTGAATACCTTGACGCAAATAATCAAGCGAAGCCAGATGTTCACGCCAGTGCGTGTCGATAGACTGCAGCATCACGGAGCGTTCATATTGATGCAGCAACGGTTTATCGACATTGACAAATTTAGTGTTGTAGTCACCGTCAGCTTGCGCCACAACACGGTCAACAACAGTTTCAGTATCCACTTCTTGATCAGAGGCTAACCATGTATCAATTGGCGCGACGATACCGAATTCACTCTCGAGTGTTTTCATGGCTGCGGGCACATCCCACTGCTCTTCCAATGTCTCAGGCGGTATGTGGGTATGAATAGTTTGGGCAATTACGTCACGACGCATCACGCTGATAGTCTCGGAAATGTCATCCGCATCAAGTAGCTCGTTACGCTGCTGATAAATCACCTTACGCTGATCGTTGGAGACATCATCGTACTCAAGCAATTGTTTACGAATGTCAAAGTTACGCGCTTCAACCTTGCGCTGCGCGTTTTCGATGGAGCGTGAAACCATTTTAGCTTCGATGGCTTCACCTTCAGGAATCTTCAACCTCGCCATAATGGATTTAAGTCGATCACCAGCAAATATTTTTAGCAACGGGTCTTCAAACGACAAAAAGAATCGTGAGGAACCAGGGTCACCCTGACGTCCTGCGCGACCACGCAATTGGTTATCAATACGACGCGACTCATGACGTTCAGAGCCAACAATATGGAGTCCGCCAGCGGCCACAACCTGCTCGTGTTTGACTTGCCAATCAGCACGCATCTGGGCAACTTTATTTTCTTTTTCAGACGCAGAGAATTTTTCATCGGCTTCAACTGCCAAAATCGCAGGCTCAGGATTACCGCCGAGCACAATGTCAGTACCGCGGCCAGCCATGTTGGTCGCAATGGTAATCGCACTATATTGACCCGCTTGTGCAACGATATCGGCCTCACGCGCATGCTGCTTTGCGTTGAGGACTTCATGCGGCAGTTTTTCTTTTTTGAGTAATTCAGAGAGGATTTCTGAATTTTCAATGGAGGTAGTGCCAAGCAATACGGGCTGACCGCGCTCGTGGCAATCTTTTACGTCCTCGACGATTGCGCGGTGTTTTTCGGCTATCGTCATAAAAACTAAATCGTTTTCATCTTTACGCACCATGGCGCGATTCGGCGGAATCATTACGGTTTCAAGGTTGTATGTTTGCTGAAATTCAAACGCCTCGGTGTCAGCCGTACCGGTCATGCCAGCCAGCTTGCCGTACATACGGAAATAATTTTGGAAGGTGATCGAGGCGAGTGTCTGTGATTCGTTTTGAATTTTGACATTCTCTTTAGCCTCTACTGCTTGATGCAGCCCTTCAGACCAGCGACGTCCAGTCATCATGCGGCCGGTAAATTCGTCAACAATGACAATCTCATTATTTTGCACAACGTAATGTTGATCCCTGTGATACAACGAATGTGCGCGTACAGCGGCGTAGAGGTGATGCATCAACATGATATTAGCGGGATCATAGAGCGACGCGCCTGCAGGAAGCAAGCCATTTTCAACCATCAAGCGCTCTGCACTTTCATGGCCCTGCTCCGATAAAGTAACTTGGTGTTGTTTCAAATCACACCAGTAGTCGCCTGCGCCCTCTTCCTCTTCTTGTTTAGTTAAATGCGGTACGAGCACATTGATTTTTTGATACATCGCGGTCGAGTCTTCGGCCTGACCAGAAATGATAAGTGGCGTGCGTGCTTCATCAATCAGAATTGAATCGACTTCATCGACAATCGCAAAATTTTGCCCTCGCATGACGCGTTCGTCTTTATTTGTCTTCATGTTATCGCGAAGATAATCAAAGCCGAATTCATTATTAGTGCCGTAGGTAATGTCAGAGGCGAAGGCGACGCGCTTTTCCTCTTCCTCCATTTGAGACAGATTGCATCCTACCGAAAAACCGAGAAAGTTATGCAGCCGACCCATCCACTCACTATCGCGCTTGGCAAGGTAATCATTAACGGTCACTACATGTACGCCTTGGCCAGATATTGCATTCAGATAACAGGGCAAGGTAGCCATTAAGGTTTTGCCTTCACCGGTACGCATCTCGGCGATTTTGCCGTCATGCAACACCATGCCACCGATCAACTGCACATCAAAATGGCGCATACCAAGTGAACGCTTACCAGCTTCGCGCACGACAGCGAATGCTTCTGGCAATAGGTCATTTAATGTTTCACCTTTAGCAAAACGCTCTTTGAATTCTTGCGTTTTGGCTTTGAGTGCCTCATCACTCAACGCTTCTATGGTTGGCTCCATTGCGTTAATCACCAACACGCGTTTACGATATTGCTTCAGTAGACGTTCGTTGCGGCTACCAAAAATGGTTTTAAGAAGTGTTTCTAACATGAAAGGCTTTCGAGTTTTATTCGGATTTATTGATGACGAGGCTGCGCGCATTGAAATGTCATCGCGTTACCTATGTGTAGGCGTGACAAAACATTGCAAGACTTCACGCGGTGATGCGAGAAGCCGATTGCAATATTACTAACTAAGTATTACGGGGCGCGAGCGGATTTAACAGCCTGTGCAGGCTCTTGGGCGCGGGCGAAATTGAGAAATCGATTGGGATTCAGCGGTACTGAATTCTCGCGAACTTCAAAATGGAGGTGAGGGCCAGTGGCACGTCCTGTTTGACCAAGCTCCCCAATTTGCTGGCCTTTAAGCACGACATCGCCTGCTTTGACGATTTTTTTCGATAAATGTGCGTAGCGAGTCGTTAAGCCGTTGTCATGATCAATATCGACTAAGTTACCGTATTCGTTATGCCACTCTGAGGCGGACACAACACCACCGGCAGCGGCCAATATCGGTGAGCCTGGCGCGGCGATAAAATCCACGCCGGCATGAAAGGCACTGCGGCCATTAAAAGGATCAAGTCGATAGCCAAAATTTGATGAGAAATAACCAGACACCACTGGCATGGTGGTGGGGATTGCCTTGGCGGCTAAGCGGCCTTCCATCAGCACTGAATCAAGCACACCTAACTTATCGGCGCGGTCATCGAGTACGCGCGAGACTTCAGAGAGTTTGGTGGTGAAATCTTTATAGCTCACATCTCCCGAAATACTAGCGGTAGGTGCGGGGCCACCGACGCCAGGCGTTTCAGAAAAATTAAATTCACCTTTTACACCAGCAACCTTGGCGAGACGCTCGCCAAATGCATCAAGACGCATCATGCGCGCTTGCAATTCGCCTAACTTTACCGCGAGCGAATTAAGCTGCTCGCGCATGTCTTTTTCAGCTTGCTGGGTGTTTTGTTGTGTTAGCGTTGAGATGAGGCTTTGGATGAACGGATTTTGAATATCGACCGCATACTTCATCGTTACCCAATAGGTGCCGAGCGCGAACATAAATCCTGCACTCACAAAGCCTAACGCCGCCATAATGATTTGCGCTTGCGAAATGGTAACGATGCGGCTTTTGGCTAAACTATCTGAGACTAAAATAATATTCATGACACCTCATCCTTACATGACCGGACCCTAAACGCTTGAAGCAGAACTTCAAACCACTCAGAGCCCTACTGGGCGAGAACAACGAGATGGCGCACATTGTGGCGCAACATCGCGTACTTTCTCGCCTTCAACATTCGTTTGCGGATGTCCTCCCGCCCGGCTGGGAAAAGCTCTGCCGGGTCGCTGCTATGGAGGAATCAACGGTAATTATTGCGGCGGCAAATGGTGCGATTGCAACAAATTTAAAAGCGTATTCACCGCGGTTGCTTGTCAAATTTCGAGACGTACTTAAGAAAAAAACAAAGCAGGAACAAGAGGTTACATCAATTCGTATCGTGGTGCAACCCGAAATTTCCACCTGGCGTGCACCGACACCCACTTCGATTAGACTCGCCGCCAACAAGACCGCCATTAGCGCCACACAATTATCTGATTTGAGCGAACAATTAGCGGACTCGCCACTTAAAAAGGTAATTGAAAAGATGCAGGCTAAGCGCAAAATAGAAAAATAAGTTAGCGCCTACTTTCAATACTTCGCTGCAATAACTAGCATTTATAAATCAAACAAAAATCAAACGCTCAACCAAGTAGATAACCGCAATCAAGGCAGCAAATCCGAGCGTGACTTTGATAATCAGCAGTGTAGCTTTTAAGAAACGTGGGTTTTTGGTAAATAAATACGCCAAAAATGAAATAGACGCGGCCATGACGGCGAAAAGAAGTAGAAAACGTAAGCCGATTAACATTAGTTTGCCCCTGCGAGTGTCATGGCGGCTAACACACCAAAAGCGTCAGGTAGCTCTGCTTGCTTATCAAAAGTCACCATTTCGTACGTGCTTTCATCCGCGAGCAGCGCGCGCACTAGCTGATTATTCATGGCATGTCCTGACTTCACGCCGGTAAATTCGCCAATGAGTGGATGACCCAGCATATATAAATCGCCGACGGCGTCGAGCGCTTTGTGTTTTACAAATTCATCTTCGCTGCGAAGCCCGTCTGGGTTCAAAACGTGAAAGTCATCAATCACGATGACATTATCGAGCGAACCGCCGCGACCTAAACCCGCTTGGCGCATGGCTTCGACCTCATGGGTAAATCCAAATGTGCGCGAACGTGCAACTTCTTTGATAAACGGCGTTTCCGCAAAATCCAGCGCTACCGTATTTTGTCTACCTTGAAAAACAGGGTGATCAAACTCGATTGAAAATGTAAGCTTATAGCCGTTGTATGGCGTTAGGCGAACTAGCTTGTCTTTATCTTTTAATTCAATAATTTTTTTAACACGGATATATTTTTTAAGCGCAGCTTGCTCTTCAATACCGGCAGATTGCATCAAAAATACAAACGGTGCGGCGCTACCGTCCATGATGGGCACTTCGACCGCATTCAAATCGACATAGGCATTATCAATACCTAAGCCCGCAAAGGCGGACATTAAATGCTCAACGGTAGCGACATTCGCCCCCGTTTTTTTATCTTCAATACGGGTGGACATGCGTGTGTCATTTACATTTAACGCATGTGCCCGCACAGTCGGCGCACCCAGCATATCGGTGCGACAAAAGACAATGCCGGTATCCGGTGCGGCTGGGCGTATGGTCATCTCAACGCGATAACCAAGATGTACGCCCACACCGGTGGCGCGAACTTTATTTTTGACGGTACGTTGTTTGAGCATGGGGATTATTTGTGCTGTGATGCACTATTTTAGGTTAGCACATAGCGTTTACCAAAGCCGTTTATTGACGAGCATTTTGAGCATTTTATGCTCGAAAATGTCCGTCATTAGGCGAGTTTTAATTATTTATTAAGCCCTTCCACCAAGCGGCGCGCAGCGTCTTGTAAGGTCATTTCTTTCTTGGCAAAACAAAATCGTACTAATTTGTTGTCCAATTCATCATGATAAAACGCTGACATGGGAATACACGCTACGCCAACGTCGCGCGTAAGCCAGAGCGAAAATTCACGCTCGGTCATGCTCGCATATTGCGGTAAATCAGCATAGCTGGCCAGTACAAAATACGTTGCGGCACATGGCAAAAATTTGAGTGGCGTTGCGGCAACGTGTTCTAAAAACAAATCTCGCTTTGTTTGATAAAAATCAGGCAACGTTAAATGCGTTGCGGCATTCATGTATTCGGCAATTGCATATTGCGATGGTGTATGCGCGGTGAACACTATAAATTGATGCGCCTTACGAAACTCAACCATCAACTCACGCGGTGCACATGCATAGGCAATTTTCCAACCCGTGACGTGATACGTCTTACCGAACGAAGAAATCACAAACGCACGATCTGCAAGCGCTGGATGCGTGGCTACGCTATTGTGCGTAGCACCGTCAAAGACCATGTGCTCATAAACTTCATCACTGATGACGATGATGTTGGTGTCTTTAATTAATGCTGCGAGCGCGTCTAAATCAGCGCGCGACCAAGTTGTGCCAGTCGGGTTATGCGGTGAATTCAACATAATGGCGCGTGTGCGCGGCGTGATCAACGCGCTCACTTCCAACCAATTTGGTTTGTAGTCAGGTAACGGTAGTCGCGCGTAGATTGGTATGCCGCCATTCATGCGAATGGATGGCTCATAGCTATCGTAAACTGGTTCAAAAATAATCACTTCATCACCAGGATGAACAATCGCCGTTAATGCCGTATGTAGTGCCTGTGTCGCGCCGGCTGTTACGGTAATTTCATCTGCCACTGCATATTCACGGCCATACTGCGCATGAACTTTTTCAGCTATTGCCTCGCGTAGCGGCAATACGCCAGCCATCGGCGGATATTGGTTATGCCCCGATTGCATCGCGTTTTGCATCAAACGTAACAATGCAGGATCACATTCAAAGTCAGGAAAGCCTTGGCCAAGATTGACTGCACCAACCTCGCTTGCCAGAGACGACATGGTAGTGAAGATGGTTGTACCGACGTTAGGGAGTTTGGAGTTGATCGATATCATGTAGCGCGTAGTTAAGCAGAAATAAAAAAGCCGAGCAAGCTCGGCTTTTTAATCAATCAGTTTTACATGGCACTTTATGCGGCAGCTTTTTCATCAACCGCTGGTGTTTCTTCGACCATTGGGCGATCTACTAACTCGACTAATGCCATTGGCGCATTATCGCCCTGACGAAAACCAAATTTGAGAATACGCAGATAGCCGCCCTTACGCTCTTTGTATCGCGGGCCTAATTCAGCAAAAAGCTTAACCACCATATCGCGG
This sequence comes from Burkholderiales bacterium, assembly GCA_031414695.1. Lineage (GTDB taxonomy): Bacteria > Pseudomonadota > Gammaproteobacteria > Burkholderiales > Usitatibacteraceae > UKL13-2. The sequence continues at coordinate 61,219 of JANNWG010000062.1, read as the reverse complement.
TCACGTAGTCGATCAAACGCCAAACGCTTATTTGCTAGGGTGTCTTCTTTGCCTAAGGTGATCAATGGCTCGGCAACACGACGTAATTCTTTAGCTTTTGGCAATGTGGTCTTGATGACTTCATGCAAGAAAAGCGAATTGGTCATGTTGCGCAACATCGCTAAACGATGTGAGCTGGTTTTATTAAGTTTACGGAGTCCGTGACGATGACGCATAGTGATATTCCTTTAATTTCTTGGCCGCTCTTGTTGCCGACCTTGTTATCGTTATAGGTTAATGATGGATTACAACTTAAATGCGGTCGCTGATAAATCAGCGACCGTCATGATTTACTTTACTTTGTTACACCTGCAGCAGGCCAATTTTCTAGCTTCATGCCGAGTGTAAGGCCTTTGCTGGCAAGAACTTCTTTGATTTCGTTGAGTGATTTGCGACCCAAGTTTGGTGTTTTCAGCAATTCATTCTCAGAACGCTGAATCAAATCGCCAATGTAGTAAATGTTTTCTGCTTTGAGGCAATTTGCAGAACGCACGGTTAACTCAAGATCATCGACTGGCTGTAGAAGAATCGGATCAACTTGCGGTGACTTAGCTTCTTCAGCAAGCATTGGTGTGCCTTGCAAATCAGCAAATACTGATAGCTGCTCGACCAATACACGTGCTGCGAATCGTACCGCTTCTTCTGGCTCAATCGCACCGTTGGTCTCAATATCCATCACCAAGCGATCTAAGTCAGTGCGCTGCTCTACGCGCGCATTTTCAACCGCATATGACACGCGGCGTACTGGCGAATAGGAAGCATCCAACAAGATAGAACCAATGGTGCGGTTATCTTCATTACGACGTGCCGTGGCAGCAACATAGCCACGACCTTTTTCGACTTTAATCTGCATGTCGATCTTGCCACCTGCGGTGAGGTTAGCAATCACGTGGTCAGGATTAACGATCTCAACATCGTGCGTTTGCTCGATATCGTGACCTGTTACAGGACCCGCCGTTGATTTTTTAAGCTTAAGCGTAGTGTCAGTGCGGTTATGCAGCTTGAGCACCAGACCTTTAAGATTTAGGAGAATATCGACAACATCTTCTTGAACACCCTCAATGGTTGAGTACTCATGCAACACACCGGAAATTTTAACTTCCGTTGGTGCATAGCCTGGCATTGAAGAGAGCAAGATGCGACGAAGCGCGTTGCCGAGTGTGTGGCCATAGCCACGCTCGAACGGCTCCATCACGACCTTAGCGTGAGCAGGAGAAATATTTTCGACGTCGATGATGCGCGGCTTTAGGAGAGTCGTGGCATTGCTTTGCATTGACGAGTGCCTCTATAGATTAACGCGCGCCGTAGCGTCCCACGGCGCGGGGTTGAAACGGATTACTTGGAATAAAGTTCGACGACAAGTTGCTCGTTGATATCAGCGGCAAACTCTTGACGATCCGGCATGGCTTTGAATACACCAGAGAATTTCTTGGTATCCACTTCCACCCAGTTCGGAAAGCCATTAGCTTCAGCGAGCTTCAAAGCGTCTTGCACACGTAATTGCTTTTGTGCTTTTTCTTTGAGCGAGACAACATCATTGGCTTTGAGCAAATACGACGGGATATTAACCGGCTTACCGTTGACCAAAATACCACAATGACTGACTAACTGACGTGCTTCAGCGCGTGTAGAACCGAAACCCATACGATAGACACTGTTGTCGAGACGAGACTCTAAAAGCTGCAACAGGTTTTCACCAGTTGCACCCTTACGACGCTCTGCTTCCGCAAAATAAGTGCGGAATTGACGTTCTAACACGCCATACATGCGACGAATTTTTTGCTTTTCGCGCAATTGTGTGCCGTATTCAGAAACGCGAGCCTGCTTCGCGCCGTGTTGGCCTGGGCGAGACTCTAGTTTGCACTTCGAGTCAAGCGGACGACGTGCGCTTTTCAAGAAGAGATCGGTACCCTCGCGACGCGAGAGCTTACATTTAGGACCTAAGTAGCGTGCCATTATCTTTTCTCTTTCAATTACATGCGACGGCGTTTAGGAGGACGGCAGCCGTTGTGTGGCACTGGTGTCACGTCAGCAATAGACATGATCTTGATGCCTAAGGCATTAAGCGCACGCACTGCAGACTCACGACCAGGACCCGGGCCCTTAATACGCACTTCCAGATTTTTAATACCACACTCAAGTGCTACCTTGCCAGCCGCTTCAGCAGCAATCTGGGCAGCAAATGGCGTAGATTTACGTGAGCCTTTAAAGCCCGCACCACCAGAAGTCGCCCATGACAACGCATTGCCTTGGCGATCAGTGATAGTAATGATGGTGTTGTTGAACGACGCGTGAATGTGTGCAATGCCTTCTGACACATTCTTTTTTACCTTTTTGCGGACGCGTGTTGCAGCAGCATTCGGTTTAACCATGTTGGAATACCTCTTTTTGAATCACAATTTATGCTTAGTTCGTTACTGAATTAAATTACTTGGCTAGACGTACAGCTTTACGCGGGCCTTTGCGCGTACGCGCATTGGTGCGGGTGCGCTGACCACGTACCGGTAAACCTTTACGGTGACGCGTGCCGCGATAACAGCCTAAGTCCATCAGACGCTTAATAGACATCGAAATTTCGCGGCGCAGATCGCCCTCAACAGTGACTTTGCCAATCTGCTCACGCAGTTTGTCCATGTCACTGTCGGTCAAATCTTTTATCTTCGCCGATTTTAGAACGCCTGCGGCCACACAAATTTTTTGTGCAGTGTGACGACCAATACCATAAATCGCTGTTAATGCGATTTCAGTATGTTGATGATTTGGAATATTTACACCAGCAATGCGTGCCATGATGATTGACCTTTAACCTTGACGTTGCTTATGACGCGGCTCTTTGCAAATACAACGCAGTACACCTTTGCGTTTTACTAATTTGCAATTCCGACAGATTTTTTTGACCGATGCTTGAACTCGCATTTTCTTTCTCCATAACTTCCGGCAATTATTTTGCGCGGAATGTAATACGTGCTTTCGTTAAATCATAAGGCGATATTTCAACCGTGACTTTGTCACCTGGCAAAATACGGATATAGTGCATCCGCATTTTTCCGGAGATATGACCCAACACGACATGCCCATTTTCCAGTTTCACTCGAAACATTGCGTTAGGCAACGTTTCCAAGATTACGCCTTGCATTTCAATCGTTTCTTCTTTGGCCATTAATTCGCTACCAATCCTTTTGCTTAATTAACGAACGGGAAAACCCGCTCCGCCTTTGAAGTTAGCCTTCTTAAGCAAACTCTCGTACTGGTGAGACATCAGATAAGCTTGCAATTGCGCCATGAAATCCATAGTCGTTACAACAATGATAAGTAACGATGTACCACCAAAATAGAATGGCACATTCCAACGCATATGCAAAAACTCAGGTAACAAACAAACTGCAGTAATGTATGCCGCACCAACCAACGTCAAGCGCATCAAAATCTTATCAATGTAGCGCGCCGTTTGCTCACCCGGTCGAATACCGGGTACAAAAGCGCCGCTCTTCTTCAAGTTATCTGCTGTTTCTTTGGAATTAAACACTAACGCCGTATAAAAAAAGCAGAAGAAAACGATTGCTGCAGCATAGAGTAACGTGTAAAGCGGTTGTCCGGGCGCTAGTGCTGCGCCAACATCTTTCAACCAAACCATCTTGTCACTTTGCCCAAACCAGCCTGCTGCTGTTGCTGGGAACAGGATGATTGACGAAGCAAAGATCGGTGGTATCACACCAGCCATATTCAGCTTCAGAGGTAAGTGCGAAGACTGACCACCATACAACTTATTACCAACTTGGCGCTTAGCGTAGTTGACTAAAATTTTACGTTGACCGCGCTCAACAAACACCACAAAAAATGTTACCGCAATCACTAAGGCAATAATAAACAACAATGCCGCAATTGACATTGCACCAGTGCGCTGTAATTCCAATGTTCCGCCAATTGCACCAGGCAAGCCCGCAACAATTCCTGCAAAAATGATTAAGGAAATACCGTTACCAATGCCGCGCTCAGTAATTTGTTCACCCAACCACATCAAAAACATCGTACCGCCAACCAACGTTACTACCGTAACGAAGCGGAACATTAAGCCCGGATCAATGACCAAGCCTTGCTGCGACTCTAAGGCGATTGAAATACCTACCGCTTGAAACAACGCTAGAGCAACGGTGCCGTAGCGGGTGTACTGCGTAATCTTACGACGCCCTGCTTCGCCCTCTTTTTTTAATGCTTCTAACGCAGGCGAAACAACTGTCAACAACTGCATGATGATCGATGCGGAAATGTAAGGCATGATGCCAAGTGCAAATACTGAGAAACGTGATAACGCACCACCAGAGAACATGTTGAACATGTTCAGAATACCGCCACCTTGCGAATCAAACAGCTTAGCGAGCTCATTTGGATCAATACCGGGCACGGGAATGTGCGTGCCGATACGGAAAACAATTAGAGCAAGCACTAAGAAAATGAGGCGACGCTTTAAGTCGCCCATTTTGCCGATTGCTGATAAAGGATTGGTAGCCAAGCTAATATTCCTAGTCGTTATCTTATGCTGCAACTACAATTTTTTTAGCTACCGGCTTAGGCTCGACTGGTGCCTCTACGGAACCACCTGCAGCTTCAATTGCTGCTTTAGCACCTTTGGTTACGCCTATGCCGACAAGCTTGATTTTTTTAGTAATTTCACCCGACAAAAACACTTTTGCCGCCAAAGCTTTGGGTGAAATGATATTGGCCTGTATCAAAACTAACAAGTCAATTGTATCTACTGGCAACAATGCTATTTCTGATAAACGCACTTGCGCGGTGTCGTAACGTGTAAGCGAAACAAAACCACGCTTCGGTAAACGACGCTGCATTGGCATTTGACCGCCTTCAAAACCGACTTTATGAAAGCCGCCTGAACGAGATTTTTGACCCTTATGGCCGCGACCTGCTGTTTTGCCCAAACCAGAACCAATACCGCGACCAACACGGCGGCGATTCTTTTTGGAGCCCTCAGCGGGTTTAATTGTATTTAAATCCATGGTATTAGCCTTCAACTTGGAGCATGTAGCTCACTTTGTTGATCATGCCGCGATTTGCGGGTGTATCTATTACAGTGACGGTGTGATGACGTCTTTTCAAGCCCAAACCGCGAATGCAGGCTTTATGCGCCTCTAAGCGGCCGATTGTGCTTTTAAGCTGTGTCACTTTGATTGTTTTTTCGTTAGCCATGATAAACCTTGATTAGCCTAATAGTTCTTCAACGGTCTTGCCGCGCTTTGCAGCAATCTCAGATGGACGTGAGATTTGCGCTAATCCATCTAACGTGGCACGAACTACGTTGTAAGGGTTGGTTGAACCATGGCATTTTGCTGAAATGTTGGTAATACCCATCACCTCAAACACAGCACGCATCGCGCCACCCGCTTTGATACCATTACCTTCAGCAGCTGGCTGCATGAAAACCTTGGTACCGCCATGCTTGCCAATAACAGTGTGGTGTAAAGAGCCGTTTTTAAGCGGAATCTTAACCAATTTACGACGCGCCTGCTCCATTGCCTTTTGCACTGCAACTGGCACTTCTTTTGATTTGCCCTTGCCCATGCCAATGCGGCCATCGCCGTCACCAACAACAGTCAACGCCGCAAAGCCTAGAATGCGTCCACCCTTAACAACTTTAGTGACACGATTTACCGAGATCATCTTCTCGCGTAAGCCGTCGCCTTCTTTTTCCTGAATTTCTGGTTTTGCCATTTTGAAATCCTTAAATTAAAACTTGAGTCCAGCTTCGCGAGCTGCGTCAGCCAGCGCTTTAATGCGGCCGTGATATGCGAAACCTGCACGATCAAATGCAACGTCAGACACACCAGCTGCTTTTGCCCGCTCAGCAATGCGCTTGCCAACTTCTGCAGCTGCGGCTGCTGTTGAGCCATTTTTGAGTTTGGCACGCAGCTCTTTCTCAGCAGTTGATGCAGCAGCCAAGACTTTTTGGCCAGTTGCATCAATTACCTGAGCATAGATATGCGTGTTGGTGCGATTGACTGTTAGACGTGTCGCTTTCAAGCGCGCAATAATGGCGCGGGTTTTGGCGGCACGACGCAGACGGGATGGTTTTTTGTCGATCATAGTCGTCTTCCTTACTTCTTCTTCGTCTCTTTGAGAACAATGACTTCATCGGAATAGCGAACACCCTTGCCTTTATACGGCTCTGGCGGACGATAACCGCGCACGATGGCTGCCACTTGGCCAACCTTCTGCTTGTCAATGCCTTTCAATATAATTTCAGTTGGCGTTGGCGTTGCTGCTGTAACACCTTCTGGCATATCGTGTACTACAGGATGCGAATAGCCTAGCGCTAAATTTAACTTTGCACCTTGAGCGGCGGCTTTGTAACCCACGCCAACTAAATTTAATTTACGCTCAAAGCCTTTATCAACGCCAGTGACCATATTGGCCAACAATGCGCGCATGGTGCCAGACATAGCATTGGAAGCCTGTGTGTCGTTAGCCGCTTCTAGAACAATCTTATCGCCATCTTGCTTGATGTTGACTAAGTGTGTAGCCGCTTGCTTCAACGTACCCAAAGGGCCTTTGACAGTGATTTCATTAGCCGCAATAGTAACTTCTACTTTTGCAGGAACAGTAATGGGGAGTTTACCGACGCGTGACATGGTTATTTCTCCTTAGACCACAATGCAAATCACTTCACCACCGATACCGGTAGCGCGCGCTTTGCGATCAGTCATGACACCTTTAGAAGTGGACACAATTGCCACCCCCAAACCATTCATGACGGGTTTAATATCTTCACGGCCGCGATAAATACGCAAACCAGGGCGCGATACGCGCTCAATCTTTTCGATTACTGGCTTACCTGCGTAATATTTTAAGCCGACGTTTAGTTCTGGCTTGCCATCAACTGAACGCACATCAAAACCTTCGATGTAACCTTCGTCTTTTAGCACACCAGCAATGGCAATCTTCACTTTAGAAGATGGCATTGTTACATCAACTTTTTCCGATTGCTGCGCATTACGAATGCGAGTCAACATATCGGCGATTGGGTCACTCATGCTCATATTTTTTCTCCGCTGATTTTCACAACTTCTACCAGCTAGCTTTAACTAAGCCCGGCACTTCGCCGCGCATTGCAATTTTTCGTAATTCGCTACGGCCCAGACCGAATTTACGGAATGTGCCACGAGGACGACCCGTAATTGCACAACGATTACGTAGACGCACTGGGCTTGAATTACGTGGTAAGGCTTGAAACTTCAAACGTGCCTGATAACGATCTTCATCAGATGCGCTTTGGTCGTTAATGATTTTCAACAACGCATCGCGCTTTGGCTTGAACTTTGCCACAAGCACTTCGCGCTTGGCTTGGCGATTTATGACTGCTAACTTGGCCATCTGCTTAACCTCTGAAAGGAAACTTAAATGCTGCAAGTAGCGCTTTAGCTTCTGCATCATTCTTTGCGGTTGTGGTGATCGAAATATTCATGCCGCGAATCGCATCAATTTTGTCGTACTCGATTTCCGGGAAAATAATCTGCTCTTTAATGCCCATATTGTAGTTACCACGACCATCAAACGAGCGGCCTGGGATACCACGGAAATCACGCACACGTGGCAGCGATACTGTGATGAGGCGATCTAAAAATTCGTACATACGATCAGCGCGCAATGTGACCATGCAACCAATTGGATAACCATCGCGGATTTTGAAACCGGCGATTGATTTCTTCGACTTGGTGACTACTGGCTTTTGACCAGCAATTTTGGTCATATCGTTAACTGCATGATCCATAATTTTTTTGTCAGCTACCGCCTCGCCAACACCCATATTTAGGGTAATTTTGGTAATGCGCGGCACTTCCATTACTGATTTGTAGCCAAAGTCTTTCATCAACTTTGGAACAATTGTTTCTTTGTAAATAGCTTGGAGTCGTACCATGATAGGCGCCCTTATGCGTCAATCTGTTCGCCGCTGGAGCGGAATACGCGAACTTTGCGCGCACTCGGGCTACCAGCATCGACAGACTTGATTCCGACGCGATCGGCTTTGCCGGAGGTCGGGTTAAAAATAGCAATATTTGACTGGTGAATCGACATCTCTTTTTCGACGATGCCGCCAGTTGTACCCTTCATCGGGTTTGGCTTGGTGTGTTTTTTGACACGGTTGATTCCTTCAACCATTACACGCTCAGACTCAAGCACCATCGACAGCACGGTACCGCGCTTGCCTTTGTCTCGCCCTGTGATGACGACCACTTGGTCGCCTTTACGAATTTTGTTCATCGTATCAGCTCCTTACAATACTTCAGGTGCCAGCGACACAATCTTCATGAACTTTTCAGTACGCAACTCACGCGTGACTGGTCCAAAGATGCGGGTGCCGATTGGCTCCAACTTAGCATTTAGCAAAACGGCTGCATTGCCGTCGAATTTGATGAGCGAGCCATCGCTGCGGCGCACGCCTTTGGCAGTACGAACCACAACGGCGTTATATACCTCGCCTTTTTTCACACGGCCACGTGGCTGTGCCGACTTGATACTGACTTTGATGACATCACCAACGCCCGCGTAGCGACGCTTAGAGCCGCCAAGGACTTTGATACACATCACCGAACGCGCACCGGTGTTATCGGCTACGTCGAGAATAGACTGCATCTGAATCATTATATTTTCTCCAACTTGGCCATCACAGGTGATGGTTAGTTTTGGATCCGTCTTATGTCATCGTCTCAAATTCGGAAGAACCGAATCAAAAACGCCAACAGGTTAGAATAATTTCTTGTGCCCGATTGCTTAAAAACGCTTTTTATATTGCTAGAAAAAACGTGGCTAGGTGCAGACATACAGGCGGCAAGACCTAAAAAAGCATCTTGTTTACGAGACATCCAGCCGACAAAGCCGCGGCTGGGGCAACGAAGTCCGCTACTTTAACTGAGTCAATGATGCTTAGTCAACATATATTTGCGATTTCTCTCTGACCAGCGTGGCTATGTTGTAGTTGTCTGCAATACAGCTATGCCTATGTTTTATATAACAAATTTTTATTTTATGCAAAATGTCGATTTGGCTGCCTTGCAAACGTCGTAGCATTATCTGGTGCAATTAAGCATTCCAGATATTTCTAAAGGAGATACAACATGCAATATATGCTCTTAATTTACGGCAATGAAGCCGCGTGGACTAACTTACCTGAGGCTGAATTATCGAAAGGCTACCAGGCCTACATGGATTTCACCGATGAAATTGTGAAATCTGGTTGTATGCGTGGTGGCTCTGAACTAAAACCAATTGCGACCGCCACCACGGTGCGCGTTAAAAACGGCAAAACCATCACAACAGATGGACCATTTGCAGAGACCAAGGAGCAGCTCGGTGGCTATTATTTAATTGATGTTGATACGCTTGATGAAGCGCTAAGCTGGGCGGCAAAATGCCCGGGATCATGGGGTGGCTCGGTAGAGGTACGCCCTTTAGTTCAAGATGTAGAAGTCTCGTTAAACGGCGTGAGCACATAACAACCCATGCTCGCTCGCACGATAGAAACAGTACAGCGTCGTGAGGGCGGGCGCATTTTGGCAGGACTCATTCGCCTCTGCGGAAACTTTGACGTTGCCGAAGATGCACTGCAAGAGGCCTATATTCGTGCCTTAGCCGATTGGCCGAAGAATGGGTTGCCGAATAATCCAGGGGCGTGGCTGACACGGGTTGCACAGCGCATTTGGTTAGATCGTCGGCGACACGAGCAAAAGCTTGATGTTCTGACCGATGAGGCGCTAGAACTTCTCGTCGCAGACACCAGTGCAGTTGATGAAAACCAAAACCATATCGTTGATGACCAATTGCGACTCATCTTTACTTGCTGCCATCCAGCATTAGCACCTGTATCGCAGGCGGCATTAGCCTTAAATACAATTTGCCAATTAAATGTTGCTGAAATCGCAAGGGCATTTTTGGAATCAGAAACTACCATTGCACAGCGCTTAGTGCGCGCTAAACGTAAGATTACCGAGACGCGCATTCCTTATGAAGTGCCAACGCCAGAGTTACTGCCTGCTAGGCTTGATGCGGTACTTAGCGTTATTTATTTAGTGTTTAACGAAGGCTATACCGCGAGTTACGCGAACAAATTGATACGCGTTGATTTATGTTCGGAAGCCATTCGCTTAATCCAATTGCTGAATACGCTCATGCCCAATCAAGCGGAAGCGATGGGGCTAGAAGCGATGATGCAACTGCACCACGCCAGACGCGATGCACGCCAAGATGCGGCGGGAAATTTGATTCCGCTAGATGAACAAGACCGTAGCGAGTGGCACACGGTGGCAATTCAAGACGCCACACGATTATTGAATAGCGCAATGCGACTAAGCCAACCAGGCGCATACCAGATCGAAGCCGCTATTGCCGCATTGCATTGCACGGCTCTACAGGCATCGGATACGGATTGGCCACAAATTAGCGCACTATATGGCGCACTTTGGCGGCATCGTCCAACTGATGTGATCGCGCTAAACGCGGCTGTTGCGTATGCCTTGGCATTCTCAATTGATGGCGGCTTGGCGCGTATTGAAAAAATTGCGGCGCGCGGCACGCTAGCTAACTACCATTTGCTTTACGCGGCAAAGGCCGATTTATTGCGTCAGAAAGGTTGCCTAGACTTGGCTCGCACAGCGTATGAAAACGCCATCGCGCGTTGTGAAAATCAAACTGAAAAGCGTTATTTAGAAAAACGACTGCAATCGTTATAGTTTGTAGCATTACGCTGAGCGCTGAACCCTTGCAGGGCGCGCATTCCACTGCATTGGAATGCCGGTTTGCAGGCGCAACGCATGCGTTGCGAAACCCCAGCAAACCCTCAACGCCCAACCAAAAACCTACGCCGCAGTCATGCCACCATCCACCGCCAATATTTGCCCCGTGACGTAGCTTGCGGCATCGGACGCCAAGAAAATCGCCGGGCCCATCAAATCAGCATCACCGCCTAATCGACCCATCGGCGTCATGCTGAGGACCTGTTTATCCATTAAGCTCAATAAGCCTGCGCTCATTTTTGATGGAAAAAATCCCGGCGCTAACGCATTTACGCGAATGCCCTGTAACGCCCATTCAGCCGCTAAGGCGCGGGTGAAATTCACCAATCCACCTTTGCTGGTGTTGTAAGCAATCGCTTGCATCGGCCCGATTTGTCCGCGCAACCCTGCGACAGAAGCCACATTGATGATGCTGCCTTTCTTATTCGGAATCATCGATTTTGCGCCCACCTGTTGCGTCACAAGCCAAGAGCCAGTCAGATTGGTGTCAATAATTTTGTTCCACGCCTCGAACGGATATTCTTCTGCTTTCGCACCCCACGATGCGCCTGCGTTATTCATCAAAATATCAATTTTGCCGAAATGCTTAATCACCGCGTCCACCATCGGCGCTATGGTTTCAGGTTTCGACAAATCGCTCGGCATCGTAAAAACATCATAGCCCAGCGCGGTTAATTCGGCATGCGCGTCGGCTAATTCATTCGCCTTACGTGCTGTTAACGCGAGCTTCGCACCATGTGCGCCATAGCCTTTTGCAATCTGCAAACCCAACCCACGCGAGCCGCCTGTAATTAGTGCGACGCGTCCGGTTAAATCAAATAATGTGGTTGCACTCATATCGTTCCTATTGGTGTCGAATTAATTTCAGCCATTTTTGCATGAAGCCTATAGCACAAATAAAATGCAAAACTCGCCTATTAGCGGGCATATTGAAGCATTAATTGCTGAAACTGCTCGCCGATATTAGCGTTTTATATTTTTTCACAACATTGATGCCTGATTTTCAGCTTCTTGCTTGAATCGTCTCCCGCATAATGTTGTCATGAAAAATGCTGACATTATCCGTCTTCTGTCTCTGGCTGCTATCTGGGGCGGCTCTTACGCACTGATGCGGGTGGTGGCACCGGTATTTGGCGGCGTGGGCACGATGTGGTTACGTATTGGCATCGCCGGAATTGCCTTGCTTGCCTATGCAAAACTATCAAATACCGACTTAGGCTTCAGCAAATTTTGGAAGCAGTATTTATTCATCGGTTTGATGAGCTCTGCTATACCGTTTTCGCTGATTGGATTTGCGATGAAAACATTGCCCGCAGGTTATGGGGCGATGTTGAATGCAACCTCACCATTTTTCGGGGCACTTTTTGCGGCAATAATTTTGCATGAGCGCCTCACCGCAATACGCGTATTGGGTATGGTGATCGGATTTGTCGGCGTTGGCATGATCGTCAATTTAGGCCCACTTGAACTCACACGTGAAGTTGCAATCGCGGCGGGCGCGTGCGTCTTGGCAACCGCCTCATATGGCTACATCAGCGTTTACATTAAACAATACGTCAAAGGTGCGCCAAACATGGGGCTGGCGGCGTGTACGCTGCTACTGGCCGCTGCCGTCACCACCCCAATTGCCGTACCACTCACGAGTTGGGTGATGCCATCCGCAATGGTGCTCGCATGTCTCGTGGCATTAGCATTACTTTGTAGCGGTGTTGCCTACATTCTTTACTATCGGCTCATCATCGACGTTGGCCCCACCAAAGCCATCTCGGTGACATTTCTCATTCCATTCTTCGGCGTGCTGTGGGGCGCGCTGTTTTTAGATGAGCGCTTAACGTTAGGGGCATCAGCGGGTGGCGCGCTGGTGTTAATTGGCATGACGTTGGTGCTGGGTTTATACAAAGCAAAACAAGTTGATCACTAGCCTATTGGCGGCTATTTTCAGCCACTATTGGCCGAAACTATCCGCGAATACTAGCGAACCATATTTCGCCCTTCTCGTTTTGCGCGATAAAGTGCAGCATCTGCTTCGGCGACTAATGTGGCGATATCTCTATCTTCAGTCGGAATGATTGTCGCCACGCCAACGCTAATCGTAACCACGCTGGCTACGCTAGATGCTGGATGCGCAAGGGCACGTGATTCGCACAGTTGCCGCAGCTTCTCGCCATATTGCATCGCCTCATCATGCTTAAGACCCGGAATCAAAATGATGAATTCCTCGCCGCCGTAGCGTGCCGCAAAATCTCCAGCGCGACTTGTTACATCGCGAATAATGGCTGCCACTGCAATTAAACACTTATCACCCTCAGGGTGGCCCAGTGAATCGTTGTAGTCCTTGAAAAAATCAATATCAACCATGATAACGGCAAGCGGATGTTGTAATCGCATCGCGCGGCGCCACTCTAGTTGCAGGGTATCGTCTAGATGACGTCGATTTGCCAGCCCAGTCAATGCATCTGTCAATGAGAGTTTTGAAAGGTGTACGTTGGCAAGCCGAAGCGCTTCGGTTTTATCAGCAACAAGTCGAGTCATCTCATCATGTCGCTGATGTAGCTTAAATGTCCGTAACCGAAATAGTCCCAACGCGGCGGCGAACGTGACGACAGTGCACAGCAAAATAAACCATGCCATTTGATAAAAATACGGTTTCACCACTATGGTGAGCGGTTGTTCTAAAGACTGCCAGCGTTTGCCATCTAGACTTGCCGCGACTAAAAACTGATGCTGACCGTGTGGCAAGCTGGCAAACGTGGCTTCGCGATTTTTGCCCGCGTCCACCCAATCTTGTGAAAGTGGCGCAAGTTGATATCGAAAAAAAACGCGATTCGCATTGAGCAATGTACTCGCCATAAAACGTATGGTGATAGGAGCCGAGCCCGGCGGCAAGACGATGGCATCATCGGCAGACTGGCTTTTACCATTAATCACGACTTCGCTCAGCGTCACCATTGGCGGATCACCTGCGTCAGGTAGATTTTTTGGGTTAACGACTACAACCCCTTTTAGCGATGGCAACCAAAGTTGACCATGTCGATCAACGCTTCCCGCAGGCTGCACACCGCTGGCAAAGGTAGTGCTGCGAAGCGCCTCTGTAGGACCATAACGAACGCTAGTCACTTTTTCGGTGCGTCCCGCTATAAAGTCTTCCAACTCTAGGCGCGGCACATAAAAAAATCCGCGATTACAGGTCATCCATAAATTGCCACGGCCATCATCTAAGATGACTTGGACGGTGCCATCCCAAAGCCCGTCTTTGGGTCGTATCGCAGCCACCTTGCCATCCTTAATGTGATTCATGCCTTCGCCATTTGTGCCGACCCACATCGCACCAGTTTTATCTTCGTGAAGCGCGAGCACCCAGTTGGAAACCAACCCCTCTTTTCGCGTTAATGTGCTCCATTGATCAGCACCACTATTTTCCCTTTTGGCTAAGCGCACCAGCCCCTTGCCTGCCGTACCTATCCAAATAGTGCCTTTTTTATCTTGATGCATGGCAACTACGCCACCACTCAGCGCTTCAGTGCCGTCACCTGCAACGTCAACAAACCGCTTGCCATCAAATCGTGAAAGTCCATGCGCTGTTCCCACCCAAATCGTGCCGCTGTTGTCCTGAAAAATTAACCGTACATCGAGACTGGTCAACCCGTCGGCCAAGCCAAAGTTGGTAATACTAAGTTTGTTTTTGACTGTCGGCACCGCGTTAATCCGCGTCACGCCCGCATTGTAAGTGGCAACCCAGATTGCACCGTCGCGATCCTCCATCAAGCCAGAAGTCTCGTTTGAAGCAAGACCATCCTTCTTAGTGATGGCGCTCACACGTCCTTCCTCAATGCGATTCACGCCACTGACTGCTGTCGTCACCCAAGTCACCCCGCTCTTGTCGTGTATGACCGCGCGCGTAATCTCGTTTGATAGCCCTTCTGGCATGCCAATTACGCCAAATGCCCGCCGACTCAAACGCGTTAAGCCGCCGTTCCATGTTCCCGCCCAAACACTGCCTTCAGCATCCACATGCAATGTCCAAATGTGATCACCACCCAAACCCTGTGCGGTCGACAACGTAGCAAACTTGCCGTCGCGCATTCGCGTAATGCCGTGGCCCCAAGTCCCCATCCAAATTTCATCGGCGACGTCAGTGCGAGTCGATTTTTTGCGCGCAAGGTAGGTCAAATGATTTGAAACTAGCCCATCGGCAACGGTATAGATTCTGAATTCAGCGATGCCTTTATTGACCATCACGCGCACCAAACCACCGCCTGCGGTCGCCGCCCACACGCCACCTGCTGGGTCGGAAATCACATGGCGAACTTCAAGATGGGGAAATCCGCTCGAAGGATTCATCACCGTGAATGTGCCGACTTTGTTCGGCAGCATCGACACCAAGCCACCGCCGCTCGTTGCAATCCACAATACCCCATCACGATCGAAGGTCAGCGCGCGTAATCTTTCCGTCGGCAGACCATCAGCAACTTTGTAATGTTTGGTCACGCTGCCGTTGCCGCCATCCACGCCTTTGATTCCACGTGACCATTGGAGTAACCCATTCTCGGTTGCCATCCATACCGACTTATCTGCAGCCTCGGCAAACGACCATACCCGACGTGATTGCAAGATGTCACTATCAATGACTAACTCGAAGCGTCCATTGCGATACTTGGCCACGCCACGGTTGTAGCCAATCCAAAGCGCGCCATCGCCATCTTCCATCAAGCCAAAAATAGCGCGCGACGCTAAATCTGGCACCACCGATGATTCAACTGTGCTGAACCGTATGCCATCAAATTGCACCAACCCACTGGCCGTGCCTACCCAAAGCACGCCATCTCGTGTTTGATGAATCACTTGCACTGTATTGATAGGCAACCCCTGCTCCGTTGCCCACACGTCTAGTTTTAGCTGGCTTAATTGATTCCATGTGCTTGATGCCGCGCGAGTGTTAGCGCTTGATGGAATAGTTGGTGCCGCACTACTAATCTGCATGCCAATTAGCAGCGCTAACAACAAAAAGAAAAGCGAGCGACACCACAACAAATAAGTCAACGGCATCAGTACGACAGAAAACAACAATTTGTCAGCACGCATCATTAGTCACAAGCTCGAATGCAATCGTTAATCGTAACTAGCGGCTTTGAAAATAGGATTGAAAGCATGATTAAAATTTTATTAGTTTTAGAGTGGTCATCTCATATTACATGCAGGCTATGCAGTGCGTTTAATTTAAATGATCATGTGAGTTAACTATTGAAATACCAACCTATGGTTGCAATTTCCCAACATCGAAAGTCAAAACACTAGTAATGACGGTTTTTTTCAAACAATAATGCTCTAAACAGCACGCCAATATTAGTGTTTCAATCTTATAAAACCGCATATGCAAATCCATATTCGCCCTGTTGCAACTTCCGACTACACACAATGGCTAATGCTGTGGCAGGGCTATAACGCGTTCTATGGTCGGCAAAATGAAACCGCACTGCCGGATAACATCACAGCATCAACATGGGCACGGTTTTTTGATGCGAATGAGCCTGTTTATTGCATCGTTGCCGAAGCGAACGGCGCATTGGTTGGGTTAGCGCATTATCTATATCATCGCAGCACGACGCGTATTGCGCTAACCTGCTACATGCAAGATTTATTTACTGCGGCGCCTTTGCGGGGACAAGGCATCGGTCGTCATTTAATTGAGGGCGTATATGAAGCGGCCAAACGCGACAATATTCAACGCGTATATTGGCAAACGCATGAAACAAATGTTGCAGGGCGAGCGCTCTATGATGCAGTGGCAAAACATGCTGGCTTTATTGTTTATGGGCACGAGGTTGGTTAAATTAACATGACACAACTAAAAATCTTCACGCAACTATTAACGAGTCTCGCGCTACTTATCATGACATCCACCGCCGCCCAATCATTCACCTCACTGACCTTTCGCGATATTCTTGATCGGAAAGATAGGCCAACGGCGACGCATATCATTAAGTACGGCACGGAAGCGAATCAATATGGCGAACTGTGGTTGCCTGAAAAATCGACATTAACAAAGTTACCCGTGGTGATGTTGCTGCATGGCGGCTGTTGGCGAGAAGATTTGCCAGGCCCTGAATTGGTGGCATTTTTGGCCGATGCGCTTAAACGTCGCGGGGTGGCGGTGTGGAGCGTGAGCTATCGCCGTGTTGGCAACAAACAAGAAAAATTTTCACCTTACCCTGATACGTTTCTTGATGTTGCCGCCGCGGCAGATAAATTACGCGCTCTTGCTTCAATGTTTCCACTCGATCTTGACCGTGTTCTTACAACAGGGCATTCGGCAGGTGGGCATCTGGCGATGTGGTTAGCCGCGCGGCATAAATTGCCCACTGATAGCGTGCTCCATCTGAAAGACCCACTGCCAATATTTTCCACTGTCGGCATTGCCGCAATGCCCGATCTTAGCTTTGCGAGCAAGGCATCCGCGCACGCTTGTGGCGCCGACACCATTGATTTATTGATTAATACTAAAGCGCGCGGCAATGCCGCCTATCTCGATACCTCCATCACGCCGCTGTTACCGCTAAATGTCAATCAGTTGTTGATCAGTGCGGTCTATGATGCAATTGTGGCGCCCGCGCAAGCGCATCGCTATCAAACTCAGGCGCGAATGAAAGCAGAAACAGTTACATTACTCACGCTCGATGATGCGGGGCATTTTGAATTAATCGCGCCTTGGACTAAAGCAGGAGCGCGCGTGGTGGACGCTATCTTGGCAAAAATTAGCGCGTCAAAATAGGCCGGATTAACTTACAGTGTTGTGCGTAAATCCCATAGCTCTGGAAATAATCTGACGCTCACTACACCACGCAAATAGTCCACCCCCGCCGTGCCACCGGAACCGCGCTTAAAGCCGATGACGCGCTCAACGGTAGTGACATGGCGGAACCGCCATTGCCGAAAGTAGTCTTCCAAGTCCACCAATTTTTCGGCAAGTTCGTATAAATCCCAATGCGTTTTAGTATTGGCATAAACCTCGCCCCACGCACGCGCTACGCTATCATTTGCCACATATTGCTTTGCCCAATCACGCTCTACCGCCTCTTTATCAAGACTAAAGCCACGCCGCTGTAAAAGTCGATTGGCTTCATCGTAGAGTGACGGCGCGGCGAGTAAATGGTTGAGGGTACGAAGCTCGTCTTCACGATGCGCGAATGGCTTAATCAGCGCACTATTTTTATTGCCAAAGACAAACTCAAGCTGCCGATATTGAAACGACTGAAAGCCGGAAGACTTCGCCAAGCTCTCACGAAATTGCGAATATTCTGTTGGCGTGAGTGTGGACAAAATATCCCATGACTGAATCAAATTATTCATGATGCGTGAGACCCGCGACAGCATCTTAAAGGCGGGTTGCAGGCTATCTTGCTTCACCTGCTCACGCGCGGCGAGTAGCTCACTTAACATCAGCTTTATCCAAAGCTCCGTCGCTTGATGCTGAATAATGAAGAGTAGCTCATTACGCTCGTTGGAGAGCGGCGTTTGCGCGGATAACAATTGATCAAGCTGCAAATAATCGCCATAACTCATCTCGCCGCGAAAATTATCGAAGGCGCCGTCTGGCAAATTTGGTGAATGATCGGTGGTTGACATATTGCGCTAATACATCGGTAAGGATGCTTTAAGAATAGTGCCTGTGACCGACTCGGTGATGATGACCACACGCGGATCATTCACATCTAGGGTTAACGCGGTGGTGCTATCGCCGCGACAAGAGTCAATACGATATTTTGGCTCACCGCGTTTGTCGAACATCCACGTAGTACCAAGGCCGTGATGGGCAACAAATAAATTGTCATCGTTATCCACCACGATACCGCCAGGCCCGACACCACCAGTCAGCTGAATAAATTTATTCACGCGCGATACGCCGCCCTCGACCAACGGTGCTCGCCAAATAGCATTGTCATTGGCAGCGCCGATAAATAAAGAATCCTCATCATTCGATAACGCCAAACCCATCGGGCCCGGCACAGTGGCTAATAATTTTTGTAGCTCGCCAAATCCATCCGCCGCTGATTTAAGCCGGTACACACCACCCATCGCATTGTGCAAACCTGACTGGCCAGGATCGGTGAAATAAAGATCGCCATTGTTAGCAAAACATAAATCATTGACGCCTAAAAATCGCTGCGACAAATGGTGCGTGACGATTGGACTTAATTTTCGTAAATCAATATTGAGCGACAAAATACCGTGGCGCGCATCCGCGACAAACAGCGAGCCATCACGATGAAATGCAAGGCCAGACGGCCAGCCATCGTACTTAATAATCAAATCCCACTCGCCGGTCGGCGTAACACGGAAAATACGTCCAAATGGCGTATCGCAGACCCATAAATTGCCCATTGCATCAAAGGTCGGTGCAACCAAGTAGCTGTGAATATCGCGACCGTTAACGTTCGCAGCACACCAAGCGTGATCCACACCAGACTCGTGCAGGTACGATGGCAATTCGAAGAGTGAATCAGAGGTAAGTGATAGCGGCGCTGAAAACATGGCGATTAGAAAGTTAAATGTTTAAAAAGATGTTGCCTATTATGCGGCAGTCATGTGACACGTTTGCTAGATGCCTACAATCCAGCCCTCAATTGGGTCAATATCGGCAGGTATTCCATACCTAGGCGCGCCTTTCATGGCACCGATTGCTGCTTGTAAGGCGCATATTGCGGCATCAAGGCTATCACCGCTGGCGTCGGCAATCATTTGTTGCTGCAACGCACGTGATGTTTTCAGCGCAATATTAGTTGATACGTGGCGTTGACTTAACGCGGAAACAATCACGCGCCGTGCAGTCTCGCGCGCGGGCGTTTGCTTTTGCCGATCATCGCTTTTATAAGATTCACGCGTAATTTGCCGCGCAATAAAGCCGGGGTAGGCTTCTAGCGCAATACGGTTGGCATTACCGCCCATCGTCAAACCTGGCAACACGCAATCAAGCGCTAACAACAACGGCAAGCCCGCGTGCAGCATGTACAACACGGGTGGGTTGACCCATTTCATTGAAGGGCTAGAGCCTGCGAGACGATCCACCGCGCGATGGGCAAATTTTTGCCCTGCTGGTCGCGCATCACAGTAGGCTTTGCAGCGTGTTACCAGCTCGGCGCGAGTATGTTTAAGAGTAATGTCTGTTATCTGCCGCCACGTTGTGGCGGTTGTCTTGTTATGCAGCCAGCCTTGTTCAGCAACAAAATCACGTGGTAACCCAAATGGCAAATCAAACGCGCCGATCCAAGGTGTTAAATGTTCAAGTGTTGTTTGACAAACCAGCATGTCTTCACAACGCACAATCTCATGCAGCGTTAATGTGGAGATTTTTTCATCCAGCACGCCAACAGCAATCGTAATTGGCTTAGCGCGCGTTGGGCGAGAGGTAAAATCAACACCAATAATGTTTCGGCTAGCATTAGGTTTCAGCATAAATTTCGTGTGCAATAAATAATTGATAAGTTAGCATGACAACAAACAAGTGGCAATTTTGGATTGATCGCGGCGGCACCTTTACTGACATTGTCGCGCGGCGTCCTGATGGCAGGTTGGTGACGCACAAATTGCTTTCTGAAAATTCTGGCCTATACGCAGATGCAGCGGTAGCGGGCATTCGTCATTTACTCAATATTGCGTCTGACGCGCCAATACCGAGCGAGATTATTGACGCGGTAAAAATGGGCACGACGGTAGCGACTAACGCGCTGCTTGAGCGTAAAGGTGCGCCGACGGTATTAGTGACGACGAAAGGTTTTCGCGATCAGTTGCGGATTGGTTATCAAAACCGTCCGCGCATTTTTGATATGCACATCACCTTGCCTCAGCTACTCCATACCGATGTGGTTGAGATTGATGAACGCATTGGTGCTGATGGTGAAATCATTTTGCCACTCAATGAAACGACTGCCAGCAATGCCTTAAAAGCCGCATGGGATAAGGGGTTTCGGGCAATTGCTATCGTCTTAATGCATGGCTATCGGCATACCGAGCACGAGGCAAAAGTTGCTACCATTGCCAAAGATATTGGTTTCACACAAGTCTCGGTTTCGCATGAAGTCAGCCCACTGATGAAGATCGTATCGCGCGGTGACACGACTGTAGTGGACGCCTACCTCTCGCCCATATTGCGCCGCTACGTGAGCCAACTGGCCGCTGAATTACCTGACACGCGATTATTCATGATGAAGTCTGATGGTGGATTGACGATTCAATCACGCTTTCAAGGTAAAGATGCGATTTTGTCGGGGCCCGCCGGTGGCATTATCGGCATGGCGCGCACCGCAGAAGCCGCGGGCTTTCACCATATCATCGGCTTTGACATGGGCGGCACTTCCACCGATGTTTCGCATTATCGCGGCACGTTGGAGCGGCAATTTGAAACGGTGGTAGCGGGTGTGCGATTGCGCGTGCCGATGTTATCCATTCACACGGTTGCAGCGGGTGGTGGCTCGATATTGCATTTTGATGGTCAGCGTTGTTTGGTGGGTCCTGACAGCGCCGGGGCGAACCCTGGCCCAGCATGCTATCGACGCGGCGGGCCGCTGACGGTAACTGACTGCAATGTGCTGCTTGGCAAAATACAGCCTCAGTATTTTCCAAAAGCATTTGGTCAATTTGGTGATGAAGCACTCGATGTTGATATTGTTAACGAAAAGTTTTTAGCGCTAGCCGCTGAAATATCTCACACGACTGGGCAGACGCGCACACCGATAGAAATCGCCGAAGGTTTTTTACAAATTGCCGTCGCCAATATGGCAAACGCGATTAAATTTATATCTGTTGCGCGCGGTGTTGATGTGACCGACTACACCCTGCAATCATTCGGCGGCGCCGGTGGGCAGCATGCCTGCGCGGTTGCAGATGCGCTTGGCATTTCGAGCATTTACATTCATCCCTATGCAGGCGTGTTGTCCGCTTACGGCATGGGATTAGCCGATATTTCAGCCAGACGTATTGTCACCATTGAAGCGGCGCTTACTGAGTCGGCCTTGCCTGCCATTACCGTAACGCTCGATGCATTCGCGCTTGAAGCGTGCGCTGAAGTGCGTGCGCAAACCGATACCGCCACCATCACGCTACGACACTATTACCTCAAATATCAGGGCACGGATACCACCGTGCGTGTTGATGAAGCCTCTGCAGATGAAATGCAGCGTGCGTTTGAAACAGGCTATCAAGAACGCTTTCGCTTCTTAATGCCATCACGCGCCATCATGATTGAATCGGTTTCGGTGGAAGCGATTGCAGCGCCAAGCAGTTTCGCAAATTCGCCTATCCACGGGCATCTTGAAGCAATTTTGCCCGTAGAGCAAGTCACTATGTGCACTTTGCCAACACCAATATTTATACGCGATAAGCTAGCTATTGGCCAAATCGTTGTGGGGCCAGCCATTATTGCCGAACAGAACGCCACCACCATTATTGAACCCGCGTGGCAGGCACTGGTGACGCCGCAAAATCATTTACATCTCACACGGGTATCAGCGCAACCATCGCGGCTCATTGATGTGACGCGAGTTGACCCCGTCATGCTGGAAGTTTTTAGTAATTTGTTTATGTCGATTGCTGAGCAAATGGGGCTTTGTTTGCAGCAGACAGCAGTGTCGGTCAATATCAAAGAGCGGCTTGATTTTTCTTGCGCACTATTTGATAAAGGCGGCAATTTAATCGCCAATGCGCCGCACATGCCCGTGCATCTTGGCTCGATGGGCGACTCCATCAGAACCATCGTTGAAAAAAATCGCGGCACGATGGCGGAAGGTGACGTGTATGTGTTGAATGACCCCTTCAACGGCGGCACGCATTTACCCGATGTGACGGTAGTAACGCCGATATTTTTACTAGGATGCGATGAACCTGAATTCTTTGTCGGCTCGCGTGGACATCACGCCGACATTGGCGGCATTACACCAGGCTCGATGCCGCCGTTTTCAACCACCATTGAAGATGAAGGTGTGCTGCTGGACAATATAAAGCTCGTTGCCAATGGCGTGCTCAATGAAGCTGACATGCGCCATCGGCTCGCCAACGCAACGCACCCCGCACGCAATATTGATCAAAACATGGCCGACCTACGCGCGCAAATTGCCGCGAATGAAAAAGGCAGTCAAGAATTAAAAAATATTGTCGCGCAATATGGCTTAACAACTGTTAACGTCTACATGCAGCACGTGCAAGACAATGCCGAAGAATGTGTACGGCGCGTGATTGGCAAATTGCACGATGGCGCGTTTAGCTTGACGATGGATAACGGCGCGACGATTAAAGTAAACGTCACCATCGAGCGCGAATCTCGCAGCGCGAGCATCGATTTTACCGGTACGTCACCACAGCTCACGTCAAACTTTAACGCGCCCTCTGCAGTTGTTACTGCAGCCGTGTTGTACGTGTTTCGCATGTTGGTCAATGCCGATATTCCGCTCAACGCAGGCTGCTTAAAACCTCTCACGATCATCATTCCACCACACTCCATGCTAAGTCCAGCGTCACCTGCGGCAACTGTAGCTGGTAATGTTGAAACCTCGCAATGCATTACCGATGCCCTCATCGGCGCACTTGGCGTGATGGCCTCCTCCGGCGGCACCATGAATAATTTCACCTTCGGCAACGACACTTATCAATACTACGAAACCGTATCGGGCGGCACTGGCGCAGGTGCGACATTCAACGGTTGCGACACCGTACAAGCGCATATGACGAATTCACGCTTAACTGATCCTGAAGTGCTCGAATTTCGCTATCCCGTGCGCGTGGAGGAGCATTCGATTCGCGCAAACTCAGGCGGCGCAGGCAAACACCACGGTGGCAATGGTGCCATTCGTAAAATTCGCTTTTTGCAACCCATGACGGCGGCGATACTTGCGGGTCAACGTCACATTGCACCTTTCGGACTCAATGGTGGTGAGGCAGGCGAAGTTGGGGCGAATTGGGTTGAGCGGGTCGATGGCAAACGCGTCATGCTCGACTATGCCGATGAAGTCGCCGTCAATGCAGGGGATATTTTTGTATTGCACACGCCAGGCGGCGGCGGATTTGGTGGGGTGACGTAAGACTTTATATCGCGCGCATCGAGCCAAAGCGGCTAACGCGCATCGCCATTACGTGGTGGCGCGCCATATAAATGGGGTATAAATATGTTCAGACAACATTGAAATACTAATTTCACTAACGTAACTAACTTAGCTTACTATCCAGACATGAATGAGGCAGTCATCATCAAAATGATTAAATAAATGGTGTCCTACACGCATATAACGTTACGCGAGACGCTAAAACAACCTAAGATTAAGATGCTTGAAGACGCCCTAAAATAGGGCGTCTTCAAGCATCTAATTTACAAAAAGAGCACTCAATGACCGCGCCTATCGTCAAGTCAGACAACTCACTCACCACTATGCTGCATGCATGGCACGCCTCGCAAAAAGGTATTCAAGATGGCTCATTTAACGCGCTAATTGAAACCTGCTACGAGCAACTGCGGCGCATTGCGGCTATGCGCGTGCACCAGAGCTGGGTAATATCGTTGTCTCCCACAGAGCTTTTGCATGATGCGATTATTTGCATCAGCGAGTCTGACGCCGAACTGAGAAACAGCAAGCACTTTTTAGCCACCATGTCGCTAAAAATGCGTAGCTTGCTGGTTGACCATGCACGCGCAAATTTAGCTGAAAAACGCGGCGGCAATTTAATGCGCGTGACGCTTAACGAATTAGACTTAGGCGAGAGCGATTCATCGTATGAACTTGTCGCCCTTGACGATGCGTTTAATAAGCTTGACGCCACCGAACCGCGCAGCGCACAGGTAATGCATCTGACGTATTTTGCCGGCATGCAACGCGAAGATATTGCCAAATTGCTCGATATTTCAGTCCCCACGGTTGACCGTGAACTGCGGTTTGGCAGGGCTTACATCATGGATAGTATCCGGGGTGAACAGTAGGCAATACTTAAATATTTACAATGCCGTGATAGGAAGGGGTCGGCTTTTGCCGTTTAACCATATAGAAGATTAAACCAATTCCGTTATGGAGACTTCTATTAATGCCGTCATTCCCGCGAAGGCGGGAATCCAAGTTTTGCAAGCCGTTGATGTTGAACGAAACTTAGATTCCCGCCTTCGCGGGAATGACGGATATTTTGAATTTATAGAAGTGCCCTTATGTGAAACGCCATGTCACCAAGCCTACACGAGTTATTCGATGCCGTTGCCGACCTACCTGAAGACGCCCAATTGGCGGCCTTGCGCGCGCTCACAGAAGACGACGTACTGATTAAAAAAGTGCTACGCATGTGTGGCCACGCGCACACTAACAACACCATCATCGCATCCGCTATTTCCCATGGCGCGTCCAACCTAACCACCGCATTAAGCAACGAGCTCAACGCTGGTGACACGCTAGACACGTGGAAATTAATTGAAAAAATTGGCCAAGGCGGCATGGGATCGGTATTTTTAGCCGAACGCGCAGACGGCCATTTTCAACAAACAGTGGCTGTAAAAGTCATGCACGGCCTGCCAACGGCCTCAGCCATCGCGCGACTGGCGCAAGAGCGGCAAATATTGGCTAGCCTTACGCACCCAAATATCGCACGGCTATTTGATGGCGGTGCCACGCCCAATGGTCAGCCGTATTTGGTGCTGGAATACATCAAAGGCTTGCCCATTGATGCCTATTGTCAGAGCAATAATTTAGGCTTTGTGCAAATTTTAGAGCTCATGCTGCCCATTTGCGATGCGGTGGCCATCGCTCATCAACGCCTCATTATTCACTGTGATATTAAGCCCGGCAATATTTTGGTCAGCCAAGCAGGACGGCCATCGCTGCTTGATTTCGGTATCGCCAACTTAGTCGGTGAGGCGCAATTATTAGCCGCCGCTGAACCTGAAATAGACAACACAGTAAGGCACGATCAAGCCACCCACTTCACCCAAAACACCATGCGTGGCAACGTAGCCGTAGCCTACACCCCGCGCTATGCCAGCCCGGAGCAAAAAGCCAGCAAGCCCATCACAACGGCAACCGATATTTACAGCCTAGGCAGCGTACTGGAAGAGTTATGCGCCCTAGACCCAATATTTAAGCGCGGCGCCGCATTTGGCAAATTACGCGGCAAAGCACGCCTACAACGCGATGAGCTACAAGCCATCATCGACAAAGCCTGTGCTGATATTCCCGCTGCCCGCTACGGCAGTGCGCAGGCAATGGCCGCCGATATTAAAAACCTACTGCGCGGCACAAAAGTAGAAGCCGCCTTCGTCGTCCCCGGCTACAGCAGCCGTAAATGGGTCAGCCAGCATTGGCTAAAAGCCGCGGCGGCGTTAGTATTTTTTGCAGTAGTCAGTGGATTTACGCTAAAAGTCATCGCTGAAAAAAACCGTGCTGAACTGCAAGCCAGCAACGCTGAAATTGAACGCAGCAAAGCAGAAATAGAACGTAAAAAGGCGGAGCTTGAGCGGACAAAGGCCGAGGCGGAACGTGCTACCGCTGAAGCTGAACGCGTAGAAGCCGAATCGCAACGCCAAACCGCCACCGAGGCTAGAAAAGTGGCTGAAAATGCCCAAAAACAGGCGCTCTCCGCGCAGAAGGTAGCCGTTACAGAAAAAGCCAACGCGCAAAAATCCGAGCAGGTTGCCGTGCAAGAACGCGACCGCGTTGAGGTGGCAAAAAAATCCGTTGAAACCATTAACAACTTTTTGGTTTCTATTTTTGAAGGGGTTAATCCATCGGCCGGCGGCAATCGCAACGCTAGCGCACGTGACATCGTGGCAGGTGCAGAGAAAAAGTTGGGCGATATAAAAAATGCGGAACCAGAGGCGCAGGCTGAGTTGTTTAAATCGTTAGCGTTCATCCATTCAAATTTAGGCGATGAAAACACCAGCGCCGACTACAGCCTACGCGCAGCCGATGCGTTTGGCCTTGCTGGCCCTAAATTTATTAGAAAGCGCGCCTACTCGCTTACGTTGGCATCCGCGAGCTTAAGCCGCAGCAATCCCATTAAA
Organism: Burkholderiales bacterium; assembly: GCA_031414695.1. GTDB lineage: Bacteria > Pseudomonadota > Gammaproteobacteria > Burkholderiales > Usitatibacteraceae > UKL13-2. The sequence goes on along the minus strand of JANNWG010000062.1, from coordinate 34,363 downwards.
GCCACCGCCTTAGCCGAACAAGCGGTAGCGTTTGCGCGGCAATATAAAGATACCGAGCCGCGCGCCTACGCGGCCTCACTCAACGCATTAATACTGCGTTTTCATGCGACGCAACGTTACGCCGAAGCAAAATCAGTTATCGAAGAAATGCGCAATATCTATAAAACCATGGAAGGCGATCCTTGGGCAATCAATGGCTATCCGGTATTTCAATACAATTCAGCAATGAATTTGTATCACCTAGGCCAATATGCGGAAGCCGAAACGACCATCCGCGCACAAATCGCGTACCGCCTAACAGTGACGCCAGTGCATGAACAGTTACTCACAGCCGCCTACCAACTATTCGGCAACACCTTACACAAACAAAGCAAAACCGCAGAGGCTGCCGCCACATTCAAGTTGGCTCTAGCCCGCACGGCCGCGAAGCTTGGTGAAGACAATAAATCGTATCTTGCGTTGCTGGACGCATACAAGCAATTTTTAAAAGAAAGTGGGTATCGCGATTAAAGTCCGCGTGCGAGCGCGATTGCAGCACACGCGCGAAGCAGCGCGTTTTTTTGTAGACATAAAAGTGGCCGGAGATGCCCATAAATAGGGCTTCTTGGGGCATTTCATTAAGCCCCTCACTAGCGCGACCGCAACGAGCTTAGTCTTTGCTGAGAATGGTGATTGACGAACGCAATCCCTCCCAGCCTCCCTTTTTCTAAGGGAGGAGCAGTGCAGCGGTGATTTGAAGTTGCGTTGGCTTTTTTTCAAATGAATAAGCCTTGTGATTACAAAAAAGTTGGAAGCCCACCGATAAGCCGGATTCTGTGACCACACTTGCGCGTGATTGACAGTCATTCATCTCGAACGTACGTTACCGCACGCCTCTAGCACCCTACCCGCAGACTCCGCGAGCCGCATCAATGCCTGCCTATTTGGGTTTGCTCCGAGTAGAGATTGCCCGTTTCACCCAGCGCATTAACTACCTGCGCTGACTCGTCTCTGTTGCTCTAATCCTCACCTCACGGTGGATGGGCGTTACCCACTACTCTGCTCTATGGAGTCCGGACTTTCCTCTACACATCAATCCTTCCGTGTGCAGCGACTGTCTGGCGAGCTTCCGCATGAATTATCTCACGCGTAGTTGGCGTCTCTAAGGTAACCGCTGCGAAAGTAATGGGTTTGCTGATAAAACGCTGCATCTTCATTACGACTATCCCAGCCGGGAATGCCAAGTAGAGGAAGCGGGGCAAGATTGCGGGCAGATTGCAGATTGGCTTCGTCTTGTAGCCAACTTACCGCAGCGGCTTCACAATCATCTTCTGCGCCAATATTAACGAGCATGGCTTTTGCAGTAATGCCAATAAATGGTGACAATGATTTTTCCATGAGGCCGTGACCGACGAGCAGAAAACGTATGTTGGCAATGACATCGTTACGCCGCGTCACAAATAGCGTGTGCCACTGAAATTCACGTACGAGCTTGAGTAAAGAGGCATCAGGCGACGCCACAATAATGCCGCTCTCATCAAACATGGTGAGCACATCACGTGGCACTGAGCGTGCTTTGGCTTCTGCTTTGCCACCACGTGCGAGTAGCGTGGCGTGCTGCTGGCTGATGGTGGATTTCATCTCAGGTAGGCTTAACCACTGCAACGCATTAAAGGTATCGTGCCAATTCGCGCGGGTCGGTATTTCACCAGTGGTGGCAATATGCGTTTCATAGGCCATCGCCGAGCTGGTGTCATCAGTTGCGCTAATGAAATTAAGACGTGCGCCGCGAAACGTGCAACTATTTTTTTCTTCTGCAATACGGTTTAATGCCGCAAGTTGCGGCCAATTTTCTTTACCAAGCAAATCGAGCGCGGGACGAATTGCATTAAAAAATGGCGTGGCGAGTTGTGTTTGCGCGCGCTGCCAATCGACATCCAATGACATATGCGCTTACGCTAACTGCCACTGTAAAGTTTCACCTGCGCGTAGCGGCACTAGCACTGTGTCAATGAAAGGTACTTCTTCAGGCACAGTCCACGCCACTTTTTTCAGTGTAATCGTTGATTGATTACGTGGCAGTCGATAAAAATCGGGGCCATAAAAACTAGCGAAGCCTTCGAGTTTATCGAGCGCATTCACGCTTTCAAAGGCTTCCGCATAAAGCGGCATCGCGTGAAGTGAGGAGTAGCAACCCGCCGCACCACAGCATGATTCCTTACTATTTTTAGTATGCGGTGCGCTATCAGTGCCCAAGAAAAATTTTGGGTTGCCGGATGTCGCCGCCGCCAATAACGCAACGCGATGCGACTCACGTTTCAAAATTGGAAGGCAATAAAAATGTGGACGAATGCCGCCTTTGAAAATCGCATTACGGCTGAGTAGCAAATGTTGCGGCGTGATGGTGGCGGCGACATTATCGTTCGCGCTCTGCACAAATTGCACCGCTTCACTGGTCGTAATGTGCTCCAACACAATGCGTAACTGCGGAAATTTTTTTACAATTTGCACCAGATGCGTGTCGATAAAAACCCGCTCACGATCGAACACATCGACACTCTCGCCTGTTACTTCTCCATGCAGCAGAAGCGGCAAATCAGCCGCCTCCATCGCGGCAAGTACCGCGTCACACTTGCTAATGTCGGTCACACCTGAGTCTGAGTTGGTCGTCGCCCCGGCTGGGTAATATTTCACTGCATGCACCACGCTACTCTTAGCCGCGAGTGTGACTTCTTCCGCCGTGGTGTTGTCGGTCAAATATAAAGTCATGAGTGGCTCAAACGTATGGCCGCTTGGCACTGCAGCCATGATTCGTTCGCGATAGTTAATCGCCTCCGCCACCGTGCGTATTGGCGGTTTCAAATTCGGCATGATAATGGCGCGACTAAATTGTGCGCTGGTGTGCGGCAATACGGCCTGCATCGCCGCACCATCACGCAAATGTAGATGCCAGTCGTCGGGTTTGGTAATGGTTAGTGTTTGTGGTGTTTGCATAGATAAATTATAAAGGGGCGGCTTTTAATTCGAGCGCTAGCGCATAGACTTTGTTTTTCTTTTCACCGGTTATTTCAACGGCCAATGACACCGCTTGCTTCACCGGTAGCTCTGCCAATAATATTTGCAAAGTGCGCTCTAGTTGGACATCTTCAGCCGTTTTTTCTCCATCTTGCCCACCAATGCTAGGCTTTGATAGTATCAACACAAACTCACCGCGCTGCTGGTTGGCATCACTTTCGAGCCATGCCACCGCCTCGCTCAACTTGAGTCGGCGAATGGTTTCAAACTTTTTTGTAACCTCACGGCAAATTACTAGCATGCGTGTATCGGCAAAAACTTGCGCCATCGCTGCAACTGACTCAATTATGCGATGTGGCGATTCATAAAAAACCAGTGCAGTATTTGTTGCGCGAAGTGCTTCCAATTCACGCTGCCGCTCACCTGCTTTGGCCGATAAAAATCCCGCAAATAAAAAACCATCTTCACCCTCGCCGCTCGCAGACAATGCCGCCACCGCAGCGCAGGCGCCGGGAATAGGAATAACTCTCAGACCCGCGTCGTGCATGGCAGCCACGACGCGCGCGCCTGGGTCACTCACGGCTGGCGTGCCTGCATCGGTGACAAGTGCCACCGACTTGCCCTCTGCCAACAATTTGATGATGCCATCCGCCGCATTGCGCTCATTGTGCTGATGTACCGCAATTAATCGCGTTTTAATATCGTAATGGCGCAAGAGTGATTGGGTATTTCGCGTATCTTCAGCCGCGACAACATCCACATTTGTTAAAACATGCAAAGCGCGCTGGGTAATGTCGCCAAGATTACCGATAGGAGTGGCGACCACATATAATGCATTTTCAATTTTCTCTTCCATGATTGGTCACGCCGTGCGGCAATGGATTCGGTTTCAACAGTTGATAATGTCGCTATTGTGGTGGGTTGGCGCACTTAGTGCAACTAACCTGTCTGCACAAACTGTTGTCGCGCCCGCACCGCCTGCGCTATTGTCGGAAGCTAGTCAAACAACTGAGGCAACCAAGACTGTAGATCCTAAACTGGTCGATAAATCAACAGACAAGCCTGTTGAAAAGCCAGTTGAAAAAGCCAGCGTTATCGCGCTGATTTTGCCAATCTCGTCAAAGTCATTGGGCCGTGTTGCTGAGGCTGTTCGCAACGGCTTTATGGCGGCAGCTGAAGTCACTGGTCGCGATAAATTTATACCGCAAATTTATTTGACCGAAGACGACGCTGGTTCACTTGCCACAAATTACCGCAAGGCCGTCAAAGAAGGTGCCGTCGCGGTGGTGGCGGGCGTGACACGTGAAGGTGCAAATGTTGTTGCGCGTGAAGCTGGCTATCTACCAACCTTAGCGCTAAATACACCGACGGAGCCAGCCAAGGATGACGCGAATAATTTCTATCACATCTCGCTTACGCTTGATAACGATGCCCGCTTAGTTGCCCGCGTTGCGCAGCAAGAAGGCTTTCGTCACGTTGTGATGCTGACGGGCCAAGCGGCATTATCGAAGCGTATCCAAGACGCGTTTGAAAAAGAATGGTTGCGGCTCGGCGGGACTATTGCCAGCAAAATAACGGTTGCGGGTGACATTGCCGATGGCGCAAAAATTAAGTCCGCCATGGCCGTATTTGAAAAAGCGGATGCTGTCAAAGCCGATGCTGTTTTCATCGCTGCCGATATGCAAATAGCGCGTTTTGCGAGACCCTATTTACCGCAGGGCATGCCGGTATTTGCCACCGCACAAACATTCGACCCGCGTGCAGGTGCTATTGATAATCTTGATATTGATAGCGTGAAGTATCTAGAAATGCCGTGGTTTGCCGAGCGCGACCATGCGGCGGTAATGGCCTATCAACGCCCTGCTGATTCAACATCTGCCGACCATGAACGGCTTTATGCACTAGGTATTGATGCATGGCGTGTCATGTTGGCACTGCTCACGTCTGACAAAGTGGTTAGCTCTGGTGCCATCAAATTTAAACCGCTTGACGGCGTAACTGGCCGCATCACGCTCGAAGGTAATCAACTTAATCGCGGACTGACGTTACTTGAGATGCGCGATGGCAAGCCGCAATTGGTGAAGTCGGCTGAATGAAGCTCGGCAACCTGTTTGGCAAAAAAACAGAGAAACGCATCGTAGGTGATGACGCAGAGCGCATTGCAGAAACATACCTCCATCAACACGGCTTAACAACAATTGCGAGAAATTTTCAATGCCGCTACGGCGAGATTGATCTCATCATGCAAGACGGTGAGTCGCTAGTGTTTGCTGAAGTACGCTACCGCGCATCAAAAGATTTTGGTGGTGCAGCGGCAAGTATTCACGTCGCCAAACAACGGCGCATCATCGCCGCCGCCCAACATTATTTAAGCCAAATCAGCCACCCGCCGCCATGTCGATTTGATGCGGTGCTGCTCAATAAATTAGACATTGCGAATGTGGAGTGGTTAAAGGATGCGTTTGGGTTGTGATTGTTTTTTAGGTCAACAGTGAGCCTTGCTAGCTAAGTTCAGCACGTGCGCGCTTATCTGGCCGCAGCATCTAATAGGGTAGGCTTATTTGGGACATAAATTGCTCAAAACAGCCGCCAATGGGCGCATTTTATTGCTGAGCCTTTTTTTGAGCCTATTTGATGACTTTTCTCGCAATACATGGTGAGGCAATAATTTTTTGCATATTTACTACTGTAGATGCCACTTGTCATTATCACTTATTACTCGTCACTCATAAACGGAGCCTGCCTTGACCCAGCCAAAAAAGATCACCGGATCAATCAAATCTCGAACCGGAAAAAACATTTCTACTCTGCTCATCGTTGCCGCATTTGCATCTATTATCCAGCCCGCATTGGCAGCGGCAACCAAAGATGAAATCACGCGTGAGGCGCTGCTGAGGGGCTACACGCGGCAAGATGCGGAGCGCCGCTACAACGCGACTAATTCGTTAACGGACGGCGCCAGTAAACCAGCAGGCCAAGCGCTAGCCAACGCCTTTAGCGGGCTGGCAGCTAACGCACAGCGGCGCATGGCTGAGAGCAATGCGATTAACGATAGGCTCTGGTTTGCGTTAGAAAACGGCCTAGATATTCCTCTTAAAACACAAGGCGATCTTGATACGCTTAAGTCGCTATTGCGTGACTACACCGAAGGCACCGGCAAGTCTTACAACATTCACGCGCGCCGCCGTCACGCTGAATTAGCGTTGCACATGTGGCCTAGAAGTGAACATGTATTCCCCACCCGTAACCATAATGATGCCTCCCGTCTGGCGCGAATGAATGCTTACTCAGCAACTGAATTTTATCCATGGTCAGCACTGATGTTGGCCAAGCTACACTTAGCAGGGCGCGGCGTGGCGCAAGACGAGGGCGAGGCGCGTTATTTAATTGACCTGTGCATCAATGCAACACGAGATGTATTTAAAAACACCTGGGCCGACACAGTCAGTTGCCACGTGCTGGATGCACAAATGCACCGCAATGGCTGGGGTGGGCCTACGGATGAAAAAGCCGCGCAAGCCACACTGCAACGCGCGCGCGCAAAAATGCCAGCCAGCGCCAGCCAAGGCTTGACTGATGAATCGTTAATGGCCGTTTATCGCTAATGCACTAATGCACTAACGCACTAACGCAGCGATTGATACCCTTACCTTCCCATTCTTAAATAAGCTGCTTACGACAACCTCGACAACCATGACAACCCTTACTTCACCACGCGTTTTAGCCAATTTTCAACAAATCTTGCGGCAGCTCGCACGCACGACCTTATGCGCTTTTGCAATGGCAGCGATAGGTACAACGGCAACTGTCAGCGCTATGACAGGCCCTGAGCTCAAGCTACTCGATGATCGCGCTGCTTGGGCACTTGCGCCACAGCCGGGTGGCCCAGTTTGGGAGGGCGATAGCCTGCTGGTGCCAGCCTTAGCCGATGGCAATTCTCATTTGCAGCAAGCGCTGCGCCCCATCGAGCTTGGTGCTGCGGCAAGCTGGCGGGCGCGGGCTAGCTTAGCTGCCGTAAAGCCCGCCGCTGCCGACGCAGCGTTGGGCCTCGTGCTCGTCAACGCCCAAGGCGGCGTTTTGGCGGTGATGCTGCGACCGGTAGAGCGCGATCTAATTGTCATCCGCTCGTCCAAAGATAAATGGCGCAACGCCTTGACTGGTTATGTTGCCGCCCCCATGTTAGCCAGCCCAGTTACTGCGGCGAACGTACTCGAAGTGCAAAGCCAAGGCAGCCGACTTCGCATTAGCCTCAACGGTCAGGACTTGCTGACAACGCAATTAGTAGATTTCAGCCCTGTGAAAATGGGCCTACGCGCTTCAAATACCCAAGCGCTTGTGGATCAATTTGTCGCGCAGCAAACCGGGCTGGATAGTCGTCTGGCGCGTCTAGCAGGGCTCACCAAAGCACCTGGCGCGCAGGTAAATTTTGAGGATACGCTGAACGACACACCAGCCGCAGCAAAAGTGGCGCAATCGCTTTTCTCAGGCGTCGGCAAACTATTCGGCAGCACGCCTGAAGTCGCCAAAGGTAAGACGCCTATTGATGCCAGTAAGGCATGGCCGAGCAACGACACACAGGGCGACGCAATGTTCACGCGAGACATCGCTCGCAAACGACTCGTCATGCAGACTAAAACAGCCGACGAAGCATATCAAATTGTGCCTAACTCACTTGACCCGATGGGTTACGCTGCCGTGGCGGTACAGGCCACAGTCGTGTTTCCGTTATTGTCAAACGATAGCAGTGGTGGGCTGGTCTTATTGCAATCTAGCGACACAAAATCATCATCACCGGCGCAGCTTTATGTGCATATCGGCCCCACTGAACTACGCCTATCAGAGCGAAGTGTTGAAGCAGGTAAGAACAAGTGGCAATTGATTGACAAGGTAGCGCACGGCATCGTGACAACGCGCCCATTCACGTTGCGATTAGTGCATCAAGGCGAAAGCGCATGGGTATTTATTGACGGCCGGATGGTAATAGCCGTTGATAACGTGAATCGGCTTCGCGTTAACAATGCTGGCATTCGCAGCGAAGGTGTAACTACAATGGAATTGAGCCAATTCCTGTTTACTGACATCTAAAAGCTGGGCGGGTGACATGCGAAATACTCGCAAATTAACACTCGATTCATAATCCTAGATTGCGTTCATTGTCGTTAGCGTTCACTACACAAATTGACTAAGATTGTGTAATTTGCACAACCTTAGTTAATTTGTGTATTTCCAAAAGCCCATCAACAAAACTCTTTTATTGGCGGGCACTTTGAAGCAGTATTGGCCGAAGGCACACGTATCAATTGCACTTTGATGTACTTGACTGACGGTTTCCCTAAACGTACTCTGAAGCTGCACCTAGCCAAATTCGCTGAGTACGTGCCTATATGTTCATGCTAATTTGCGCGCCCACAGATGACAACAATATTGGCTTTTAGGATTAAACTTGATCACTGGACGAAGTGGCTAATTCGTCCATCAAGAAAAGACAAGCGCCACATTTTCACACTTTTGTTTCGGGGTTTCATATGCTCAAAAGCTACAGCGCAGAACTCAGTGGCTCACAATTGATTTGGATCGATGAGCCGCCTAAAAATTTGAACCGACAGCCTGTCTTGGTCGTTATCGAAAATACATCACCAGAGGCTGGTACTACCAAACCCTATGATCTGACTGACCTCGTGGGTCGTCTAGCTTGGCAAGGTGACGCTGTCTCCACGCAGCGAGAGCAACGTGATGCTTGGTAAGCGCTATTTGCTCGATACCAATGCGCTGGTCGCTCTTTTACGAGGCCACAAAGAATTGGCAGCCTTGTTGGGCCAAGCTGAATGGTTAGGCGTTTCAGTCGTCAACGTATTAGAATTTCTGAGTTTTAATGGGTTATCTGAGGCTGATCGCGCCTTGTTTATTGATTTAATTACTCGCTTGACGGTTGTTGATTTGAACTATGGCAATACAGAATTGATGGAACGCGTCACTGAACTGCGAAAAACCCGTGCCGTTAAGCTGCCAGATGCCATCGTTATCGCTAGCGCTGTGCTCAATAAGGCTGTCGTACTCACCAATGATGCTGTGCTGCTAAAACTTGATGCTGCGGAATTAGGCTACATAGCACAAGCGTTTTAGCGCACGGTGAGGCGCTTGAGAGTGTGAGATGGCGATTCGCCGCGCATGCATGCACGCTGATCGATAAGCAATGCAAAGCATTCAGCACTGGATGACTCGGGCGACTTCGGCACTAAACTTGCCGCTGCAAATTAAATTCGTCGCCGACCCTTTTTCTCTGGTTAGAAGTTTTGCTGCGATACATACGCACGAACACGCTCTTTTTGAAGGAATGACAAAGGAACATATACGTTTTCTTTGTTACCCGCATTATAGAAATGCACTTTCCTAACACCATCGAAATCGTCAGGGCCAAAGTCAGTAAGACGAACCATCTTTGTTGACTTATCCCAGTCTTGTGTGGAATACGGTCCATCAAGTGAGCCGTCTTCACATCTTGACCAGTATGTATTGTGGTGAAACTCTAAGCTCCTCTTAGTTTCAATAATTTCTTCAAGGCTACGAATTTTCTCCCGAAGAATACGATTTTCATCAACAAGCTTTTGCTGCTCACCAAGGACTTCCATCATCGCAACTTGGACATCTATTAGGCTGCTGATAATTTCTGATTTACCAAGAGCCTTCGCTTGCTCAGCCGCCCCTTTCAGCAGAGTAACTGCATTACTACCAACAGTCCATGCAGTAGAAACTGCGGTAATTGGATCCATAGAAACTCCTAACAATTTAATTTTGCATAGCCACAATATAGCTGTTATCCCAGCACAACGGTTTGGCAACAAAACTGTCTCAAAAGCTTCGCCAGATGTAACAGCAGAACTACAAACGCAGGCATTAAAACGCATTCAAAACGATAGTAACGTTGGCAATCGCAAACTTGGTCAGGCACACACAATATGGTTAATATAAAACCCCTGCTCCCGCGCAGGTGCGAGTCGTGTACGAGCAGCCGGAATCGAAGGTTATGGATCCCAGCCTGCGCTTATTAGCGCTAACTTAGGGCGCTCATCTCATAACATTCAACTGTTATCCCGAGCTTTTCGACTACGCACAGGATAAGCATGACTGCGTCAAGCCGAGGGGTATATTTTTTGGCGTTAACACTGAACAGCATATCCCTCGGCTGCGCTCGGGATGACGTTATTTCGAGATTTAGTTTTGTGGTTTTAAGTTAGCGCTTTTGTGCCTGCGCGGCGAAGAGCTGCTTTTTGTTAGATGTTTTCAGCGTCCTGTGCCGAATCAACAGTATTACCCACATACGAAACACGCCTATTAACGAGCATTTTCAAGGCATTTCCATCTAAACCGCCCGCCAGTATTACTGTTTTGCCATCACCGAATCGCCGCGATAACCTTCACAATGAACTCATTCAACGACGCCGTCGTATCAGTCCAACGCACCACAATCAGCAAATCGTTTGCGGTATAAGTATCAAAGGTGTCTACGTTAATTGAGCCGACCGCCACTAAATCAGCCCCTGCCACACACGCAAATAGGCAGCAGTCTGCGGCATCTGTTGCTGCTCAATGATTGAGATGAGTTCCCCAGCCGTCTTTGGTGGATTGCGTAGTCTTTGCCGCATCTCTTTTATCGCTTGCAGCGCGGTGCTTTCGGATAATTCAATCTGGTTCATCACAAAATCATCGGGATGTTGGGCTTCGATCCCGTACTTATCCAGCGTTGCTTGCGGAAAGTCTTTCAGGTTAGTTGTAATGATCGCGTCCGCGTTGCATTTGATGGCGGCAGCCAATACATGACGGTCGTTTTGATCGGGCAGTGTCAATGTGGGGATGATGAATTGGTAGTGCTTAACCCAACAATCTGGGACAGCTGCGGCCATATCGTCGCAGGTCTTTTCCAAGCGCGCCCGGCTCAACTCTGGTCTATTTGTGAGCAAGTTGCTTACCCATTCGTTTTGAATGTCATCAGTCCACTTGGCATGATAAAGGTCAGCGTTGGCAAGACTGAGTAGCAGGTCGCGAACAGGTGCAGGGTAAAGCACGCAGGCGTCAAGAACGGCGACATAGCGTGCAATGCCCGGCATTACAATTAATAGCCCATGTTTAAGGCTTGCGCTTCGTCTGCGAGCCTTTGCAGCGCGGCGGCGGTATCCGTTTTCATTTCATTTTTGTAGCGCATCAGTGCGTCAAATTCGATGCGTCGATGGCGACCCACTTTGCGGCATTCCAATTTGCCTTCTTCGATCAGTTTGATGACGAAGGGCCTTGATACGTTCAGCATTGCCGCCGCTTGTTGTGTGGTGAGTTCATGGCCTTGCGGCATGAGTGAAATCACCTGCCGCTGGCTCATCGCGCCGAGCAAGTCAGCAAAGAGTCGAAGCGCCTTTGGCGGCACTTCAAGGGTTGGCATCTCGCTGGACGTGTTTTCATCAATGATTCTGATTTTGTGCGCGCGTGAGTGATCCAGCGCTTTCATGATGCAGCGCTGCGCAACTTTTGCCATTTCGGCTTCTTCGTTGTTTAGGACGCTTTCAAATTCATTTGTAGCGTTCATTGCGAATTCTCCAATTCGACGGGTTTGTCAGTTTTGTTATTGTTTAGCGCTCCACGTGCACATTATGCATTTATTCGAAATAAGCGCAATGAACGCAATAAACGAATTAATCGAACTTTGTGCGCTTGGGATGGCTTGCGATGCTGATGATTGTCTGTTGGCAAATAAGCTAACCTGCAAATTTAATCTTGCAATACATAACTTTGTAAGATTTTCTTGTTTTTAGGTAAGCTTGGCAAGTTTCATCTTCTTCACAAAACCATTGCCCTGTTTGCCATTTCAGCCATTATTTGCTCAAATCACTCGTCAATCCTTGGGTTTTGTAATTTGGGAGCTTCTCACAACCTCAAATTCCGTTCGCCCTGAGGTATCGAAGGGTTGTTCAAGCCCTATAAATCAAGCACTTAAGAGCGTGTGCTTCGATACCTCAGCACGAACGGCGGGTTATTAGAAGTTGCAATTTGGGCAATTCGAATAATCTCAAAATCGCTCGTGGTACGTGACGTTGAAGTTTCGAGAAGCGCTCATCACCGAATCGCCGCAATAACCTTCCCAATAAACTCATTCAACGACGCCGTTGTATCAATCCAACGCACCACAATCAGCAAATCGTTCGCCGTATCAACATAGACAATATTTTGGCCGTTGCCGTTAAAGGTGACGGCGGATTCGGGGGCGGCGGGTAATTGTTTGCGGCCTGGATTGAGATACCAATTGGCGTGCCCGTATTCAGCGTTGGCCGTGCCTGGCGTGCGCGCCATGCGAATCCATTCGGGCGAGATGAGTTGGCGGTCTTTCCATTTGCCGTTGCGCAACATCAGATAGCCAAAACGCGCCATATCCCATGCGTCGATAAACATGCCGCCGCCCCAATGGCCGCCGCCTGAAACCGACTGCATGCGTTGTCCGTCTAGCTCGATCCATGAATTGTCGTAGCCATGCCAGCGCCATTTATTCGATGCACCAATCGGCGCCATGATCTCGTCGCGCAATACGCTCGGTAGTGGTCGCCGCCAGACATGCAGTGTGGCGAGGGCGAGCGCGTTAATGCGCACATCGTTATATTTGAAACGCGTGCCGGGCGGCGATAGCGGGCGATTCGCCCAGTCTTCTTGTTTACCTTCAGGGCGATCCGCCCAATCTGGCTTGCCCCACAACGTACCCTGCCAATCGCTCGTTTGTCTAAGCAAGTGATCCCATGTGATGGGCTGATTGTGTGCGGCCTCGAATAGATCAAGATTTGGCGGCATGTAGGTTGCCGCGCGGTCATTCACATCGCGAATCAAGCCTTGTTGCCACGCGAGGCCCACGACTGTGGTGAGGAATGTTTTTGCCACGCTGTGAGCCATATCAACGCTATTCGTGTCGCCCCATTCAGCCACAACATAACCACGGCGAATGATCACGCCATTGATCGGCGCGCGCGTTTTGGTCGGGCCGATCAAGCCGCCAAAGTGCGGCTCACGTGCGCCGAAGGAGCGCGTCAGTGCCATCGCTTGATCGCGCGGCGCAGGGTTGTCTTTGGTTTTGACAAATTGCACCGCTGCATCGAGCAATTTGGCATCGAGGCCAACCTCGGCAGGTTCGCGGCGCTGCCACTCAAAGCGTTCTGGAAAATAGGTTTTGCTTGACTGCGATGGTTGGGCAAATGGTTCAAACGCAACGCTTGCCAACAAACTGTAAAGCGCGATAACAAACAGACGGCGCATGTGGACTCCTTGAAAATAATCGTATGAAAATGCGAAGCACGCGAGACGTGAAACGTGCCGCATGGCAATTGTAGTCGTTCGTCAGCGTATCAAGGTGCTACGATTCGAATTGCGATAAGCCTAATGCGATTACAATTTGTAGCATGCATGAACCACCATCTCCCACTGAGGCAAAGAACCCAGACGTGACCGCACCGCGTAAGATGCCTAAGAGCATTTACGTCATCGGGCTGGTGAGTATGTTCAACGATATTGCCACTGAGATGGTCACACCAATTATTCCTATCTTGCTCGCCACCGTACTGGCGAGCGGGCCGTTAGTGTTAGGGCTGGTTGAAGGGCTTGCTAACGCGGTTGCGTGCCTTATCCAAATTTACGCGGGGCGATATTCTGATGCGCGTGGCGGGCAGCGTAAACCGCTGGCGGTCACTGGCTATCTGGTTTCGAATGCGGTTCGACCATTATTGGGATTTGCATTCCTGTGGTGGCATGTTGTAGTCATTCGCGCGCTGGATCGCGTCGGTAAGGGCATACGCAATGCGCCGCGTGATGCCTTGATTGTAGATCTCGCGCCACCGTTAATGCGTGGGCGGGCATTCGGCATTCATCGTGCGCTTGATAATCTTGGCGCGGTGGGCGGGGCGCTGCTTGGCGCACTCATCATCAGTTACTTTTCAACAAATATTGCCGATGTGTTGATGATCTCCGCCATTCCGGGATTGTTATGTGTGGCGCTATTTGCGTTTGGTGTACGTGAGGCGCGGCCAACCACCAAACCTGTGCCGCTGGTTTTTGCCTTGCATTGGACAGATGTACCGCAACATGCGCGCGGCTTTCTCGTTGCGGTGATGTTGTTTACCTTCGCACGCACGGCGGAGCTTTTCATCATTCTGCGGGCGCACGAGCTTGGTGCCTCAACCGTACACGCGCTGCTGCTGTGGGCGGCGCTTAATTTTATTAAGATTTTTGCAAACTATGCGGCGGGCGCGTGGGCGGATCGATACGGACGATTTTCGTTGTTAATCGTCGGCTGGATATTACATAGCCTCGCGATGTTGGGTTTTGTATTGGTAAGTGATTTATCTGGGCTTTGGATCGCCGCGTTATTTTTTGGTGTGGCGATGTCGGTCAGCGAAGGCGTTGAGCGCGCGGTTATTGGTGACTTGGCAGGTGAATCGGCGCGCGGCACATTATTTGGTTGGTACTACGCGCTGGTCGGCGTCGCGTCAATTCCCGCCGGATTAATCTTAGGCGGTATCTGGCAAATGTTTGGTGCGTCATTCGCCTATGGCTTTGCGGCCATCGCTGGCTTGATTGCAACGTCGGTATTGATTTTGCAGGTTGCTAAACGGCGTGCTGCTTAAATTGGGGAACTTCTAATAATCTCTAAACCGTTCGTGGTGAGCTTGTCGAACCACCCGCACATTTAATTAAATCAGTCACTTACAAGCGCTACCCTTCGACAAGCTCAGGGCGAACGGGGGGGTTTTTATAGAGGCGGCAATTAAATATGGATAAAAAAAGTAACCGAATAAGTACGTGAGCAATCGTTTTTCATCTTTATAAATTGCGTCCATCTATATAAATTTGTCATCCCGAGCGTAGCCGAGGGATATGCTGTTCTTTCAGCTAGCACCACACTAAAAGCATATCCCTCGGCTACGCTCGGGATGACACAAATTACTTGTCATATTTAATTGCCGAATCAATAGAAGTGCACTTTGCACAAACTCTTGTATTGAAAACCATCTACAGCCATTTATGCGCCAAACAAGCCGCCAATAAATGACTTTGATCAAATTTAGTTCAACCTATTTGACTCATCAACACGCCAAGGTGAAGGCAACTTGCTGCATCAGCAAGTTGCCCTCAACACGGCGTGCAATGTCGAATTTTTACAGCCGAATCTCTAAGCGCAGCGCTGTCGTCAAACTTGTCTTGCCATTAGAAACCACGGTTTGGCGCTCATTGCCAGACGACAAAATATTGCTATTGACTGCATCTTGCGGCGATAGGTTGGAGAACGATAGTCTGACGCGGATGCTGGAATCCACCGTCCACAATACATACGCATCAAGTACCCGCTTCACACCGATTTTTTGCAGCTGATTATTGGCGACTTGCAAATCATAAGCGGGCGTCCAATTAATCGAGCTACCGACTGAAAATGCAGTGCCGCGAAAGCGATAATCGAGGCCTAAGTTACCAGTTGCTTTTGGTTGCTCGCTAATACGATTATTAGGGCCGTTGACCGAATTCACTTTTGAATTAAATAAGCTCAAGTTAGTGCGAAAGTTAACCGCGGGAGCCGTTGGGAAAAATTCCGGTAGCCGAAATTTCGCATCAAACTCAATGCCGCTGGTGCGCGCTTTACCGAGATTTTGTGGGCGCGTCACAAAGCGTTGGCTTGTTGCCCATGAAACGGTTTCTAATGCCGTCACATTACGAATCAAGTCACTAATCTGGCGCGTGAATAAATTAACCGACATTACCCCGCCGCCTTCAAAAAAATCTTCATAGGCTAAGTCGATACCGTTGGCCAATTCAGGCTTCAGATTTGCATTGCCTGCGCGATCAGGGCTGACTGCGGTGTTCGGCCCTGGCACAGGAAATAGCGTATTTAGGCTCGGGCGTGCGACTAAATTTTGCGTTGAAGGCGCGCGATAGCTTTGGGTTAAGCTCAAGCGAATTTGATCGCGACTCGGCTGGGCAAAACGCCATACGCCGAAGGCTAGCGGTGTGACAACACGGCTTGAATTGCTAACAGGGTTTGCGGCATTGCGGCTCTCGGTCTTAATCTGCTCTGCGCGTATGCCAAGATAGGCGGAGGCTTGCGGATGCGGATCCCACTCATCTTGCACATAGACGGCCAAGCGTTTTGTGGCGACATTTATTTGCGCGCCAAAGTCCGCTAATAGCGGTACGCCATTAAAAAGCGTTGTGGAATTGTCGGTACGCTTAATGTCTTCATATTCCCAGCCGCCAACCAGATTGTGCTTACCATCACCCCAGTTATAGAGCAATTTACCAACGATATTCCACGAGCGATCTTTGGTATCGCTATCGGTGGTTTGCGTCAATACGGGGCGGCTATTGGATGCAAATTCACGAATGACAATATCGCTATCAGACGAGAACTGCCCGAAGCTTGCGCGCAACTCCATCCGCGTTGAGGGGTCAAGGCGTTTATTGAGCATGGTCATCACTCGCGCCACATTAAATTTGCCATCGACATTGCTATTGATGGTGGCATAGGGTGCAGCTTGTGTGCCGATGGTTTGGGTCAGCGTACCGTTAGTTTGCGTATTGCCCTTATTCATCACCATGAATGGCTGAATGCTAAATAATTCACCCGGCCCTAAGCGCCACTGAAAACGACTGGTGAGGAAAATATTGTCGCGTTTTTCGTTAGCTTGCGAAAACGTTTGCTGATCAAGTGTGACGCGATTAGTCGTTATATCCTGATAGATCGTGCGAGCATTGGTGTCCGTCAGCTGATTAGTTTGCCCTGCTGACAGCGTTAAGTTATAAGTGCCAGTGGGGCTAAAAGTATCGTTACGTGAGAACGACACGTTAGGTGAAAATTTGCCGCGCTCGTCTTGCACGCCAAGACGAATATCGTTATTACGCGCACGTAGCGGCTCGCGCAGCACGATATTGATAGTGCCCGCAATGGCGCGTGCGCCAGTCTCAGCCGTGGGGGAACGTAATATCTCAACCCGCTCGACTTGCTCGGGCGTTATCTGCTCAATAGAAAACCCCGGTGAAATACGCTCCCCATTAATGAGTATTTGCGTAAAGCCACCACCCAAGCCGCGAAGCCCAGGCGGGCCACCGCGACCGGGGCGGCCACCAACGGTCACGCCGGGCAGGCGACGTAGCACATCGCCTAAATTACTGTCGCCATATTGCTCAATATCTTCACGCGAAATAATGATTTTTGAGGCCGATGAATCACGCCGCTCGGTATTGGCTGTGCGACGTTGATTAACTTCGATACTTTCTGTCTGAGCACCGGGTGGTGTAGGAGGCGTTGCGGGTTTTGCTGGCGTTGACGATTCGATTTTTGGCACAGAGGAGGCAGGTTTTGGCTTTTCTGGCGCTGTTTGTGGCGCTGTTTGCGCCGCTGTTTGTGCATTGGCCAGAGAGGATGAATTTATAACAAATGCTGACAGCAACAATGATGACGTTTTGATGACGATACGCTTCGCTTGCATGGGGACTCTCAAATTTTTGTGTGTGCCAAATCTCAAGTGCACACACGACATAGACGACTAGATTTACCTAACGCTATTTTAGATTTTTGTTGCCATTAGTTCCATTTATATTTATCAGTAACCGCATTGACGGTTCAAAAAATTGCAACAAAATGTATTCCCCAAACACGGCATAATTTAGGCTCAACACTTTTGGAGCGCGCGTCTTGTCCTCATCTAATAATATCGTCCGCGAATTCCATCACACGCTGCTTTGGCCTATCACGCTCGGGGCGCTGTCTCGCAAAGCCGGTGCAGATAACCTCAACTATTGGGATGTGCTTAAACGCCAACCCGGCCCTTGGCAATATGTGGATGACACCTTATTAATTGAGGATGAATCATGCCTAGCGGGCTATGAAGAGTTTGTATATTTTTTACCTTATGTGCAGCGTTTTTTATATGGCGTGGGCGACGAAGGTCGCGGCGCGCAATCTTCCCTGCACGCTTTTAAGCGTGACGATATTGCCACCGTTGAAGTCAACCTCAAAGCCAATAGCCCTGTTATCAAACTCGATGTGCTGCGGGCACGGCTGTATTTTTTCTATGATGTGGATGTGGCTGTGGCGGTGCTGGAAGTCGCAGGTAAGGATATTCCATTAGCTGATGCTGTTGAGATGATGGATCGCTTTGGCCGCCCCTATGCGCCTGCATGGGAGGCGAGCAATCAGGGCGCGCATTGCCCGCATCGAGTGGCATTTTTTGATGCGGCGGGCGCGCTTCTGTCGCAGTCTGATTATGGCGATCGTGAAAAATTTATTGATCTCGTGCGCGCCGAACGCCAAACACCATTGTCGATGCACTGGGAGTATTTTTTGTCACCCCTCATGCCGGCCTATTTGCCAGGCGGCGTGATTAAGTATCACCAGATTGAAAATAAACGCATCCCCATCATGACGTACTTATCGTTTGATGATCCGACAGAACTCACGCGCGGCGATATGGTGCGAATCGGCTTTGCCGCGAAATGGGGTGACTCAAACACGCTGCCTTATGCATCTTCATTTTTATCTAACTTTGAGTCTGAATATTGCTACGACCGTTATTGGTGCCCAGAAGATAAGCAAGACGATATGATGACGCGTTATCTTTTTTGCGGCGTGAGTTTTGCGATGGTCACTAAGGCCAACCATAATGCAACATTGCTGCGCCAGTATCGCCATCAGTTTTATCAGATTGGCTTAATTGCCAATTTCAATAAAGCAGCGTTACTGTCGCTTTCAAATCGTTTTTCACGTGCGGTTGAACGCCTGAACGTGCGTAATTTTGAATCGGTAAAACAATTCAAAAAGCATGTTCGTGAAACGCTAGAAGTGTTTTTACGCTTTAACCATCGCTATTGGTTTCATGAAATTTCGAATCAAGTGCAGGCGAGTGATTTCTTCAAACGCTGGTCGCATCAACTAGGCTCTGACGCGCTTTATCAAGAGGTGCGCGAAGAAGCGCGCGACATTAACGAATACCTTGACGCTGACCGCACCCGCAAACAAACTGATAACGCGATGCGCCTAACGGTAGTCTCTTCCTGCGGCATGATTGGCACGGTAGCCACAGGCTTCCTCGGCATGAATCTTTTTTCACACGATGGCTACACCACAATCATCAAAGTCGGTATATTTTTAGCCGTATTTTTACCGACGATGGTGTTAGCGCTCTACACCGTTATGCTGTCACGCCGCATCGCCAACTTTATGGAAGCGCTCTCTAGCGAAGGCCTGACGTGGAAAGAAAAAATGTCCACATTACGACAAATTTTCAAACCACAATCAAAGCGTAATTTAATCGAAGCACGGCGGGCAACGCATGGGTTATCTGGGCCTGATTGAGTGGAGCGCTATTTGTGAATGGTGAACAGTGAAGGGTGAACAAAGGCAGGGTCAGCAATATTTTTACAGTTCACACTTTACAGTTCACACTTTACAGTTCACAGTTCACGCCTCACTTCCCCTTCACCTCAAACTTCATTGCTGGCATTTCTTTAACTTGATAACCTTCTGGCACATTAAACAAATCAAGCGCTTGTTCGCTACGCTTGATATTTTGTAGGCGATAAATTTTGTCACCGGTACGTGGGTCGCTGTGTTTTGAGTAGAGCGTAATTTGTAGCTCAGGCGAAACCCATGTTTCGGTTGAAACGGTAATTGGGTTTTTGTTGCCAAGTTCGCCTGCGGGAATGGTGTAGGCGCGTAATTTACCTTCGGCGCGAATGCCGTCGATGTCCTTAGTGCCCAACTCTTTTGTTGTTGCTTTTGTCGCCCATGCGCGATCGGCAAAAGTGGTGCTCAACGCGCCTAGCCCTGCAAGATTTTGGTTAAGACCAGACAAGCCTGACATTGCTGACGTGTCGATTCGCAGCGCGCCCGACTCTCCTAACCTTTCACCTAATTTTACGACGCTGACCTTTTCATCATCAGAGGTACGTATCACATTGATTCTGACCTCTTCGGTGGCACCTGCGCTGCTTGAGTTACCTGCGCCGCGTGGGAGCTCGACACGTGAAATTACCATCTCTTCGCCCGGGCCGCGCGTAATGAAAGTGGATTTACCATCGCGGCCAATTTCTTTTGCCTTCTCACGCAACTCAACGATACGCTTTTGAAAATTTGGATCGATGCTGATTTTAGTTGCTGTTTTACTCTTTGGAACCAAGTAGTAGCTTGTTTTTTCGACCGCGTCATGGATCGCGATGCTGCTAACAGCGCCATTGTTATTCGTTATTTCCATACGCGTGCGACCCGCACTATCGCGGTAGTTCATTTGTGTATTGCGCTTAATGATTTGGTTGCCATCATTAAGTATTTGCACAGCTTCATTGACGACTTCAGCACGGTAAGGTGCATTTTTGATTAATTTAACACTGCCGCCATGCCCAGTGATGCCTGCCTGTCCTGTTGCATGGAACGCATCTGCCAACACGCTTGAAAATACGATGGTATTGGCATCATTGCCTTGTGCTTGGGCAAATGAAAACTGACTGGTTGTTATGGTTTTTTTAGCGTCCGTTGCGTTTGTTGAAGGCTTTGATGTCTCTATATCAGCCGCCAAAGCCGCAACGCTGACATATTCAACATGTCGATTTTCTTTGGTGGCGTCATCTGCTGGCTGCATCGCCAATGCGTTTGCAACGGTAGTTGCGCTTAATAGCAGTGCAGATAAAACGGCGCGTGAAATGATGGATTGCGTCATGATGGTTCCTTTTATATTTGGTGTGCAGCTAAATTAATTTGACTTACACAATAAAAAATTATGGCCTTGATAATCTGAGTGCTAACGGCTGCCCTGCAGCACTGACTAGCATCTCAGCGCGTACCGTTTCACTCGCCATTTCAGGTGATACCGGCATGCCCATGCTGGCAAAAAGCATCTTCGGTACGGTAGTTTCGATAAGACGCGGATTTGGTTCCAAGGCAATTTGTTCGAGCGATTGTAGGGCGATGAATGGTGCGTCGGCAACATTTTCAAGCGTTTGAATAGTTGCATTTTTAACACCCATCGCAGCACCGCCCAGCATGAGCCACGCTGTCATAACGACACTCGCCGCAATGGCAGCGCCGGGGGCTAACCATTGACCGAGACCTAGCCAAGCCTTTGATGGCTGACTTAGCGATTTTTGTTGCCCGCTTTGCTGCATGCTTAGTTGCAAACTGAACGCGCGCATGATGTTTTGCTCAACCTTCGTAGGCGTCGCAGTATCTTTCATTGCATCTCGTAGCTGTTGAAACGCAACTTGTAAATCTGGGTGGTCATTACCTTTATTCATCATCATCTTTCGGTTGATGTGTTGGCGAGACGCTCATCGCCATCTGCGTCATTCATCAGGGTCAATAGTGCCGCACACTTAACGCGTGCGCGGGATAAACGTGAGCGCACGGTGCCAATATCGATGTGGCATATGTTGGCGATTTCGACGTAACTTAAGTCTTGAATTTCATACAAAATTAACACATCGCGGTAATGCGGTGCGATTTTGGCTAATGCCGCGCGCACGCTTTCGGCACGCTCATTCATGAGTATTTTTTCTAGCGGTGTTATCGCACAATCAGTGATGTCACATTCATCATCGTCTTCATCGCTTGCGTGAACTTGAAGTGGCAAATAACGTCGCTCACCTTCAGCGCGCTTCAACATAAAATTACGCGCGACACCATATAAAAAACTCGATAGCCCACCGCGCAACGGATCAAAATTTAACTTGCCCTCTATCAGCGCCATAAAGACATCTTGCACTACATCGGCTGCTGTATCAGGCGAGCCTGATCGTAACAATGCAAACCGATAAAGCGGCGCTTGATGACGTTGATAAAGGGACGCGAGCGCCTGCGCCTCGCCCGCACGCATACGGCGCAGCAGATCAAGGTCAACATTGGCATCCGTTAACGGCATCGAATTCATTTAGTCTGGCGTGGTTTAGCTAGTATTGCGCTACGTCATTACGAAAGTTCCAATCAAATTGCTGGCGATAACGCATATGTCGATGATGCTGCGTTTGTGCATATGATTGAGCTAGGGAGTCCCTAGCCGCGCTATTATCCAAAATGACTGTCCCAGCGACATGTTGAACGCGAATCTAGCTAAGACACACAACATACTTAATTTTGTATTGCCGCAATATAGCTTGGCTGCCCTCATGCCTCAATCGTCTTTGTTACCTTGATTCTTTTTTGCATGACCATGCTTGTTGCCATTGCTATGTTTGTCATGCTTGGCGTGCTTTTTTCCATTGCTATTGTGATGTTGATCTGTCAGCGTTTTGTAATGCGGCACATAAACATCGCTATACCAGCCACTACGAACAAAATAAACAGGGCGGCCACAGGCTTGATAGCGCTTGCAGTGTTTGCGCCATTTTTTCTCATGCCCTGGTGGAACATGCAGATATAACGGCTCACGAATATCGGTGACAGGATAAGCTTGGATAACGACGGGTGCAGCATAAATTAACTGTGGCGGTGGTACATGACCAATATCAATGCGCCCATAAAAACCAGGCTGCCCCAATGTAATAGACACACCAACGTCTGCTGCAAAAATAGCGCCCGACATAATGCTTAAAAATAGTGCAACCAATAATTTTTTCATTACATACTCCGTTTAAGTTGTCATCACTCAACGAGGCCGCCATGTGCGTGTTGACCACTGCAGCAAATAACATAAGTTTGTCGTCAATCAACTACAGACAGCTGAGCGTGGATAGCCAATGGGTAGTGGAAAAGTGAAGCATCTAGTGCACTCTGCTAGGCAGAGCGCTACTTGATGATTACTGAAACGCAACTATCTTTGGACAACTTCAAACGCTTTTATTTACGAACTGCTCCAAGCAAAAATGCCTGAAGGTGCCCGTCAATAGGCGGGTTTCAATTTTTACTTGCGAATAGCATCAAAGAAGTTATTGCTTGATGCGTATTTCATTTAGTTTGGCTTGTATATCAGCTCGATCGGGATAGGCTAATTTTGCCTTTTCAAGAATGTCTATTGCCTGCGATTTTCGACCATACGCTAAATACACTTCGGCTTCGGCTATTGGGTCAACAGGTGAGGCGTCTTGATTTTTGGATTTTAGATAAACAAAGAGTATTACTACGGCTATGACGATTATTAGTAGTAGATAAATTGTAGTCATATCGTTCATAGCTTAGGGAGTCTAGTTTAGCGTCAGTGCAACAGCTAAATGTTGTCTGATTTTATTTATGCTCGTATTTCATTCAATCAACGATCAAACAGCCCGTTGCGCAGTGCTTTTTTCGCGTCCGCTTGAACGACGTACTGGATTGTTCGGTGCAGGCATGGCAGGATGAAACTCCTCGCGAACCACTTGTCGCACCGCATCTAGTAGTGATATTTGGTGCGTATAGGCTAGCAAGGCATCGTTGATTAACGTTTGATAGTTGCCTCCACCCGCGTTTTCAACGATAGCGCGGAAATGATCCAACACTTTGTTGTCAAGGCGAATGGAAATCTTTGTCTTACCGGGTTCAACAGGAACGACCGCGCCACGCTTGGCACGCGCAAAGTCAATTTCACGGTAGGGTTCAGCGACGGTTTTTTTCATAGCGTGACCTCTGTGGTTTGTTAGCCTTCCAAGCTGAAATTAGCCGGATGACATCTGGTTCGCGATAGGTGTAGACCACAACAAGTAGATTGCCGACGCCGCTCATGCCTAACGTAACAAAGCGTTGTTCATTAAGCGCGTCTTCATCCTCTCGCGTGAGCGCAAAATCGTCTTCAAGGACGGTAACGGCTTCTGCAAAACTAACGCCGTGATCCCCGATATTTGACTTCGCTTTGGCTGGATCCCATTCATATCGCATCAATTAAGTGTATAGACAATTGTATTCCATGTCAATTTGCGCGAGTCGAGTGGTTTAATGTTTGAAATGGAGTGCACACGACCTATAATCAGCAATCAACGCTTCAATAATACGGCCAGGCTCTGCTAATTCACCTGCATTTGTCTCAGCTAAACCCGCCTCAATAATCAGCGCTTTCCAAAGCGCCCAGCCACGCCCACGCGCCCACGTTGCATCATCTAGGCTTAACGAATCGCGAAAAGTATCGCGAAAAACGGCACGGCTGTTGGTGTCAAACACATTCCAAGCGATGACCAAATCACACGCGGGGTCGCCCACACCCATATTGCCAAAATCAATGACGGCACTAAGTGCGCCATCCTGTAACAACAGATTGCCTAAGCTCACGTCGCCATGAATCCACACTGGCGGATGGTGGCACTCACACGCTAACGCGGTTTGCCAAATCTCGCGCGCGACATCGACGTCAATCTTACCTTGCAAACAGGATAGTGCTTGTTGCACCTCACTGTCATAAGTTGCGAGCGAGCCGCCACGATAAAAATTATGTGCGCCCGGCGGCGGGCCATCACTTGCATCAATGCGCTGTAAAGCCATTAGAAACAATGCTATATCGTGTGCAAACTTTGAAAGATCGGCGATATTGGCTTCGGTTGCCGTCACACCATCAATCCATTGAAACACCGCCCATTTCATTTGGTATTCTATTTGTGGCTTGCCAATAACCACAGGCAAAGGAATCGCTAGCGGCAAATGCGGCGCGAGCTTCGGTAGCCACAGGCATTCTTTTTCTATCGCGGGTTCGTATACCGCGAGCCTAGGCAAACGAACCAGTTTGTCGCGCCCGAGACGAAACGCTTCATTCGACCAACCTTGTGCTATCACTGGCTGCACATCAAGACTAGCCCATTGTGGGAACTGTGATGCGATGAGATGGCGCACTATTGCTGCATCAATAGTTGGGACTTGGAATGTTGTCATCTTGTCAGCAAGCAAAAGGAGGGCAGGCATCATCTACTCACGCGGTAGGATGCTCATGAATGCATCAAGTTTTACCATTGTACGGCTGACAATTGATCGTGATTCGACACAGTGGGCACGCTTTGCTTTGCCCACCCTTGCGCTTGCTGTGTAGCTGAGGAATGCGGGAAGGACATGGATTATTAGAAGGGCTTTAGATTTAATGCGAGCCTGACCCCGTTTATTGCGTGAAACTTGCCCACTTTACGGTTGCTTTTTTCCCTCACTAAACCCGCTCAACCACTCCAAGTACTGCTCATCGGGCGGCATCATACCGGCAGTTTTTTCCGGAGATAGCTCAATAGCGTGGATTTGCTCGTGCACACTTTTGAACGCCGACTTGTATTTTTTCAAGACCTTATTGCCATGAGTTTCCAAATCCTTACGCAGTAGGTTGCTGAAGAAAATTACGTCATCTGTCAGATTTTGTAAGCCCGTCATGCTGTCGAGGTACTCAGTACTGACGTGTCCCTCCCCATAGGGACGACCGAAATAGAGTGCTGACAAGTTTGCATTACTGATTTGCGGCGATTGTTTTTTTAAACTAGCAATAAGACCATTTCTGATCGTGATCGTGTCTGCTAATGATGAAAGAGCACCGGTTAGACTAGTTACAATTGCTATCGACCGTGCAGAAATTGTGAGTTTTTCGTAGACCTGAGAACGTAGCGCATCAATTGGGACGGCAAGAAGTGGAATGCTTAGAAGTTCGGCCTGGAACTCGAACGGAGTGCTTGGGTAAATCTCACCAGCCTCGTGCTTTTTTATGAAGCCATCTAACTCAAGCTTAGTCTTGAAATAGGTATCGCATAGTCGTTTAGTATGCTGCTTCTTCAATGAGATTGCTGCATTGCAAACCATAAACGAAAGAGTAATTGCAGCGTTAGTATTTCGAATCTGCGTTTGATACTCAGCACGCTCTTTGCTGCGTTCGGCAATATTCTGAGCTGCTTTGGCGCCAGCGTATGCGCCAGCAAGCGCTCCGACAAGCGATGTCGTAAACGACGAATTGAAGATAGCCCCTAAGTTCTGCCAAGATATGAGTTCAAGCAAGTAGGTCATCGCAATATCCGTATGCCGATTCGAGGCGTCGATGTGACGCCCAATATGGTTTATTTTGCATCACCGCAATATAACTGTTCTCAATGCATGCCACTGCAAATGCGAAATAGGGTTAAATGCCTATAGCTTGCTAGCAGACGTATCCACCGAAGTTTAGATGAGAACGAACCGCTTTGGCAGATGAAACTTGCCCGCCATACACTTGCTTCCATCCAGCAAGCAGATTCCTCAACGCGTTTGGAATGACAACTCTTGAGGTTGGTATAAATCTGCAAATTCGCCGATTGATGATTCTTTCCAGCCATTTTTGCCTGAAACTACCCGCCAATAGGCGAGTTTCACTTTTTAATAAGGACTCGCCATTTCATCCACCACCACCCGCTTATGCCGCGTGGTGACTGTAGAGCCGAGCATGGATAGCGCCACCGCTTCAGCGACCTTGATGCCATCGACACCCGCGCTCATGATGCCGCCCGCGTAGCCTGCACCTTCGCCTGCGGGGAAGAGGCCAATTGTATTCACGCTTTGAAAATTATCATCACGTCGCGTGATACGAATGGGAGCGGAGGTGCGCGTTTCCACGCCTGTGAGCACGGCGTCACGCATGGCGAAGCCTTTGATTTGCTGGTCGAACGCGGGGAGTGCTTCGCGCACGGCGTCAATCACAAATGCGGGCACGCAGCTTGATAAATCCGTCATCGTCACGCCGGGTTTGTAGGATGGCGTAACGGAGGCCAACGCGGTGGAAGCGCGGCCATCGAGAAAATCGCCGACGAGCTGGGCGGGCGCAAAGTAGTTTGATCCGCCTGCGACAAAGGCGGCCTCTTCCCAGCGGCGCTGAAAATCAATGCCTGCGAGTAGGTGCTCTGGGTAGTCGCGTGCAGGCGTGATGCCGACGACGATGCCTGCGTTGGCGTTGCGTTCATTGCGTGAGTATTGGCTCATGCCGTTGGTGACCACGCGCCCGACTTCGGATGTCGCCGCGACCACTGTGCCGCCCGGGCACATGCAAAATGAATAGACGGATCGGCCGTTACTGGCGTGGTGGACAAGCTTGTAATCTGCGGCGCCAAGTACGGGATGGCCGGCATTCACGCCGAATCTGGCGCGGTCAATTAAGCCTTGCGGATGCTCGATACGAAAGCCGATGGAGAATGGTTTGGATTCAACGAATACACCGCGTTTATGTAATTGATAAAACGTATCGCGCGCGCTGTGGCCGATGGCAAGTACAAGATGATTGGTGCGAAGCGTTTCACCATTTTCTAGCACCACGCCGCGTACTTGGCGTGCGCCATTTGTTTCTTCAATCTCCACATCAACGACTTTTTGCGAGAAGCGAATCTCGCCGCCGAGGGACTCAATATTGGCACGCATGATTTCGATCATCGAGACTAATTTGAAAGTGCCGATGTGCGGCTTAGAGACGTACATGATCTCTGGCGGCGCACCGGCGGTGACAAATTCGGTGAGTACTTTGCGCGTGAGAAAAAACGGGTCTTTGATTTGGCTCCACAACTTGCCGTCTGAAAAAGTCCCAGCGCCGCCTTCGCCGAATTGCACATTTGACTCAGGATTCAAGGTCGATTTACGCCATAGCCCCCAAGTGTCTTGCGTGCGCTCACGCACTGCCTTGCCACGCTCCAACACAATAGGGCGAAAGCCCATTTGCGCCAACGTGAGCGCGGCAAATAAACCGCAAGGCCCCATACCGATGATGATGGGGCGCGGCTCAGTCGTAGTTGGTGATGCCTGCGCGACAAATTTATAGCTGCTGTCTGGCGTGAGGCTAACTTTAGGATCGCCACGAAATTTTTCGAGTATCGCCGCTTCGTTTTTAACGGCCACATCAAGCGAATAGACCAGCAATATTTGCGATTTTTTACGCGCGTCGTAGCCGCGACGATAAATACTGAGCGATTGCACTTCACTTGCAGGAATTTTTAGCCGCTGCGCGACTAGAGTGCGTAAGACTTCGATGTCGTCTTTGTCTTCGTCAGGGAGTGGGAGTTTGATTTCGGTTAGGCGGAGCATGGCAGATGGTTATCCTGCAAATGGACGTAATGATCAGAAAAAGTTGCGCTCACGAAGTCTGCTCAGAAGGTGTGCATGCTTCGCTATGGCCACACTCCGCCTGCTAGCAATAGAAGAGTTAGGCGTGTTGGTCGGAAAGTACAGGAGCTGAATCATGCCGATTTTCGATTGAAACAATATAGGAACGCTTTGCCGGAGACCAACTGTAGAAGATTGCCTTCTCACGGGCTATGGATGTACCGAAGACTTCAGCCGGGACATCGATGGTCACATTCCATAGCGAAATGGGGCTCTCAGTTCCAACCAACTTTGCGAAAAGCTCTAACGAGTACAAACCACCCGAGAAGAGAAAAGGTGTTTCGGCGTCGGTTGGGTTGAAGTGATGATTTGTGGCCACCCCAGTATCAGGAGCGAAAAGCCCGCTGCCTCGAATTAGATCTTTATCTCCGAGACCCCAGAATGAAAATTCTACATTTCGTGATCCTTCACGAACGCGGAGAGAGAGGCTCTCGATGACCTGACCGCGTTTACTAGTGCTGTAAAGCAAGGCTCGAAAAAAAATTTTAGCTTGTGGTGCTTTTCCGGCAATGAAGTCGTAGCGGATTGCAATAAATGAAGGATGTGTGCTCCGTACAGCACCTCTGCGAAGAGAAGTGAACCATAACGTGAACAGAGATATAACTAAGGCGACGGCTGAAATGAGTGGAGAGATATCTGCGAGAGTCATTATGGGCTCAATATTCTTTTCTTTGCATCACGCAGTATAGCTGCTGTCAGCGAATGCTTGCACTCAGCCATCGCACTCAAAAAATAAGTGAAAAAGCCCGCTGACGCGGGCTTTTTCAAAAAAACATTGCAAAAATCATTACTCAACTTTCGCTTTTTCCAACAACTTAGAAACAGCCCAAGCCTTAGTTTTTGATACAGGACGGGTCTCTTCGATCATCACGGTATCGCCTTGCTTGAACTCATTGTTCGGGCTGTGTGCGTGATATTTCTTTGATCTACGAACCATTTTGCCTAGGATCGGATGCTTAACAGCACGCTCAACCAAGACGGTCACGGTTTTATCCATTTTGTCGCTGGTGATGATACCGGTTAGGGTGCGCTTTGTTGATGCAGCAGCAGTGTTAGTAGCAGTTGCGGTCATTATGCAGCCCTCGCTTTTTCGGTTAGGATGGTTTTGATCTGCGCAACTTCACGCTTCACACGACCAAGCTCGGTGGTTTTAGTCATCTGCTGTGTTGCCACTTGCATGCGCATTGAAAACTGTGCCTTGCGAAGTTCAAGCAACTCTTTGTTTAACTCTTCCGGGGATTTCGCCCGCATTTCTTTGGTATTCATGGCGTTTCCTTAGTCTAGCCCAACATGCGATGCACGAAGGTGGTCTTAATCGGTAGCTTGGCGGCAGCTAACGCGAAGGCTTCACGCGCGAGCGACTCTTGCACGCCGTCCATCTCGTAGAGCACCTTGCCTGGCTGAATCTCAGCAACATAGTACTCAGGGGAACCTTTACCGTTACCCATGCGGACTTCAGCTGGTTTTTTCGAGATTGGCTTGTCTGGGAAAATGCGAATCCACACGCGGCCACCACGCTTAATATGACGGGTCATGGCACGACGGGCGGCTTCGATTTGGCGGGCAGTCAAACGACCACGGCCAACGGCTTTTAAGCCGTATTCACCGAACGAAACTTTGGCACCCGTAGTGGCGATACCTTTGTTACGGCCTTTTTGTTCTTTACGATATTTTCTTCTAGCTGGTTGCAGCATTTTTCGCTCCTGCTCCTGCGCGGCCACGCGGCTTACGCGATGGCTCTGCTTGTGGCTCTGGTGCGGCAACTGGCGTTTCGCCCTTTGCCAACATATTGCCTTTATAGACGAGAACTTGTACGCCGATCACACCGTATGTTGTGTGTGCTTCGGAGAAACCTTGGTCAATATCAGCACGCAGTGTATGCAATGGCACGCGACCTTCACGATACCATTCGGTACGTGCAATCTCAGCACCATTTAAACGACCAGCTGAGGTGATTTTGATCCCCTGTGCGCCTAAGCGCATGGCGTTTTGCATAGCGCGCTTCATTGCACGACGGAACATGACACGCTTTTCAAGCTGGGCAGTAATACCGTCAGCGATCAATTGTGCGTCAGTTTCTGGCTTGCGAACTTCTTCGATGTTGACGTGAACTGGTACGCCCATCAACTTAGATAAGTTAACGCGCAATGTCTCGATGTCTTCGCCTTTTTTACCGATAACAACACCGGGACGTGAAGAGAAGATTGTAATTTTTGCGTTTTTTGCAGGACGCTCAATGATAATCTTGCTAACCGATGCGCTCGCCAATTTCTTTTTCAAATAGGTGCGGACTTTGATGTCCTCAAGCAACATGATCGGGAAGTTTTTGCTATTGGCATACCACTTCGATGAGAAGTTCTTGGTTACCGCTAAACGAAAACCGGTTGGTGAGATTTTTTGTCCCATCGTGACTCCTATTGCTTGCCGTCGCCGACGGTCACAAATACGTGACATGTCGGTTTGACGATGCGGTTACCACGGCCTTTTGCGCGCGCGGTGAAGCGCTTCAACACTGGGCCTTTTTCGACAATGATCTTAGCTACACTCAGATCGTCAATATCAGCGCCGTTGTTATGCTCGGCATTTGCGATGGCGGATTCCAACACCTTTTTAATGATCGTCGCGCCTTTTTTTGGCGTGAAAGTCAAGATGTTGAGGGCTTGGTCAACTTTTTTACCGCGAATCAAGTCAGCAACTAAGCGACCCTTTTGTGCGGAGAGGCGTACACCCCAAAGATTGGCAGATACATTCATGGTGTGTGCTCCTATTTCTTGGCCGAGGATGCTGCCTTCTTATCGGCTGGATGGCCTTTGAAGGTGCGTGTCAGCGCGAATTCGCCTAGCTTATGACCTACCATATTTTCGCTAACAAAAACGGGGATGTGTTGCTTACCGTTATGAACCGCGATGGTGAGGCCAACAAAATCAGGCAGGATGGTAGAACGACGCGACCAAGTGTTGATCGGCTTTCTATCTTTGTTTAATGCAGCTTTTTCAACTTTGGCTGCCAAGTGACCGTCTACAAACGGGCCTTTTTTAATGGAACGTGACATGGCGATTAACCTTTCCGACGATCGCGAACGATCATGTTCTGCGTGCGCTTATTAGTACGTGTCTTGAGACCCTTAGTCGCTTGACCCCATGGCGTGCGAGGATGACCACCGCCGTTTGAACGACCACCGTGCGGGTGATCAACTGGGTTCATACAAATACCGCGAACAGTAGGACGCCAACCACGCCAACGATTTGCACCGGCTTTGCCGATGACGCGAAGACCGTGTTCTGCATTGCCGACTTCACCAATAGTGGCGCGGCAATCAACGTGTACTTTGCGAATTTCGCCAGAGCGCATACGCAACTGGGCGTATAAGCCTTCACGTGCAAGCAACTGTACAGATGCACCAGCCGAACGCGCTAACTGCGCACCTTTTCCGGGCAATAGTTCGATACAGTGAATGGTAGAACCGACTGGAATATTGCGGATAGGCAAGCAATTACCGACCTTGATCGGCGCATCTTGACCTGACACAACTGGCTGGCCTACTTCGACACCTTTAGGAGCAATCATGTAACGACGCTCGCCGTCCGCGTAGCATAACAAAACGATGTTTGCGCTGCGGTTAGGGTCGTACTCAAGACGCTCTACCTTAGCCACAATACCGTCTTTATCATTACGCTTAAAGTCGATGATGCGATAGTGCTGCTTATGACCGCCGCCCTGATGACGCGTGGTGATGTGACCGTGATGGTTACGACCCGCGTTTTTAGATTGTGGCTCAAGCAATGGTGCGTATGGTGCGCCTTTATGCAAAGCGGCGTTAACCACTTTGAGCATACTGCGACGACCGGGGGAAGTTGGTTTAGTTTTGACCAGAGCCATTATGCTGCTCCTTCCGTGAATTGAATATCGCCTTCACCCTTCAAAGAGACATAAGCCTTTTTGACATGATTGCGACGGCCTTCAAAACGTCCGTGACGCTTTGCTTTGCCTTTTTGATTAACGATATTGACGCTAGCAACTTCGACTTTTTGCTCTTTAAACAACAATTCGACGGCAGCTTTTACGTCAGCTTTTGTAGCGCTCTTGAGCACTTCAAAAACAACCTGCTTTTGCTTATCAGCCACCATGGTGGCTTTTTCGGAGATGACGGGTCGCAAGATGACCGTCATTAGACGTTCGAGATTCATGCGAGCACCTCTTCAAATTGTTTGACCGCACCTTTGGTCAATACCACGTTAGCAAAACGAATGAGGTTAACCGGGTCAGCGTGCTTGGCTTCAAGCACCATGACGTGCTCTAAGTTACGTGACGATAAGTATAAATTTTCGTTGTAATTCTCAGTAATGATTAGCACCTGCTCCATGCCCATACCTTTGAGCATTGACACTAGCCCTTTGGTTTTAGGTGCATCTAAGCTGATGTCATCAACAACTGACAAACGATTTTCACGCACTAGCTGCGAAAGGATCGCGGCGATACCAGCGCGATACATTTTGCGATTAACTTTTTGCGTGAAATTTTCTTCCGGTGAATTTGGGAAAATCCGACCACCGCCACGCCACAAAGGCGAAGACGCCATACCAGCACGGGCGCGGCCTGTGCCTTTTTGACGCCAAGGCTTTTTGGTCGATTTTTGAACGTCACTGCGGCCCTTTTGCGCGCGGTTACCCGAACGTGCATTGGCTTGATACGCTGTGACGAGCTGATGTACTAACGCTTCGTTATAGTCACGGCCAAACAACTCAGCCGAGGCAGCAACGGTACCATTAGCAGCACCTTTGTCATTGATAACTTTGAGTTCCATTATTTAGCTCCCTTTTTGACAGGAGTCTTGGCTGCTGGGCGTACCACGATGGTGCCATTTTTATGACCTGGTACTGCGCCCTTGACCAAAATAAGCGAACGCGCTACGTCAACACGTGCAACTTCTAGCATTGGCATGGTGGATGACACATCACCCAAGTGACCTGCCATGCGCTTACCTGGGAAAACGCGACCAGGATCTTGCGCCATACCGATAGAACCCGGTACGTTATGCGATTTTGAGTTGCCGTGCGAGGCACGATTCGAAGAAAAATGATGACGCTTAATTACGCCAGAAAAACCTTTACCCAGTGTGGTGCCCGACACATCGACCTTTTGGCCAACGGTGAACATCTCAACTGACAAAATTTCACCAACTTTGAGTTCAGCGAGCTTCTCTGCGGTGACGTTAAATTCTTTAACGACTGAACCAGCTTCTACACCAGCTTTTGCATAGTGACCGGCTTGCGCCTTAGCCACGCGTGATGCACGGCGAGTTCCGAATGCAACTTGGACGCCTGCATACCCATCAACTTCAGGGGTTTTGAGTTGTGTGACACGGTTGTTGGACACATCAAGCACAGTTACAGGGATGGCAGAACCATCTTCCGCAAATATGCGAGTCATGCCGACTTTCCGGCCGACGAGACCTAGGCTCATCATATTTCCTTTTGTTTAGCCGCAGCAGTCATCAATACATCAGACTTACTGCGGTGTTCGCTACAATTGGCGAACGGGTTAATTACTTAACAATGTCGGTCTTTTTGCTGTTACTAAGACTCAATACATTGCTTACTACAAATAACTACGATTCTAACAACTTAGTACTTCTTGCGAAGAGGCAAAATTATATGCGTCGCCGCGACATAAATCAACCAGTAAAACAATTACTGTTGTGACAAACGCAATAATTACAGCTTAATCTCAACATCAACACCAGCTGGCAAATCAAGCTTCATCAACGCATCAACCGTCTTATCTGTTGGATCAATAATGTCCATCAAACGTAGATGTGTACGGATTTCCATTTGATCGCGCGATGTTTTATTGACGTGCGGTGAACGCAATAAGTCAAATCGCTCAATCTTAGTTGGCAGTGGAACCGGACCTTTAACGACCGCGCCAGTGCGCTTAGCTGTTTCGACAATTTCCAAGGCCGACTGATCAATCAAACGATAGTCAAATGCTTTTAGGCGAATCCGAATTTTTTGTTTAGCGAGTTGTGCTGTTGCCATCTCGTTTCCTTTTGACCGCTTATGCGGTCGTTACTTATTTAATTGAAACTGTGGTTTTGCGTTTAGCATTTCACGTAGAGCGTTATGCAGTGTTTACTACTTCACCACCACGCTCAACCCTCAACCCTAAACGCTAAACCGACTTTCGTTACTTCAACACTTTAGAAACCACACCGGCACCCACGGTACGACCGCCTTCACGGATAGCGAAGCGTAAGCCGTCTTCCATTGCAATCGGGGCAATCAACTGCACCACGATCTTAACGTTATCGCCTGGCATCACCATTTC
>JANNWG010000061.1:0-19977 GCA_031414695.1 Burkholderiales bacterium | reverse complement strand
CTTTTTATTCATTGCGATAACGCTTATTTTAAGCAGCATTGCACATGCACAGTTCCCCAACATCGGCCGCACTGCTACCGCAAACGAAATTGCCGCTTGGGATATTGATGTACGCGCCGATTTCAAAGGCCTACCTAAAGGTTCTGGCTCCGTGGTTAAAGGCCAGCAAGTCTGGGAGGCTAAGTGTGAATCTTGCCACGGCACATTTGGCGAATCTAATGAAGTTTTTACACCCATTGCAGGTGGCACAACAAAGCGCGATATTGAGTTGGGGCGTGTTGCAAACCTAATTCGCAGCGATTACCCACAGCGCACCACGCTGATGAAGCTATCAGAGCTTTCGACACTTTGGGATTACATCAATCGCGCGATGCCTTGGAATCAGCCTAAAACATTGACGGTTGAAGAAGTCTATGCGGTGACTGCCTACATCTTGCACTTAGGCGATATCGTGCCGCTCAATTTTGAGTTATCAGATAAAAATACTGCTGAGGTTCAAGCGCGTTTACCTAATCGTAATGGTTTGAAGACATTTTTGCCTCTTTTAGATGTGCGTGGCAAAGGTGATGTGAGCAATTTTGCTTGTATGCTTAATTGCAAAAGTGCGTTGACGATTCAGTCTCAACTACCGGCTCATGCTCGTAATTTTCATGGCAATTTAGCGTCACAAAGTCGGTTAATTGGCGCCACCATTGGCATTGATACGGCGTCGCCACCTTCCACATCACTGGCAATAACGTCAGCAGATAAAGTGGCACTAAAATCCAACCTGGAGCCAGACGCCGCCTCAGACCCTGCACAACTTGCACGCAAATATAATTGCAACGCCTGTCATGCAGAGGCTAGTAAATTAGTCGGCCCCAGCTATAACGAAATACGAAAAAAGTATAAAGACGATGCCTCAGCGCTGTCAAAATTGATGTCAAAAGTCAGGCTCGGCGGGTCTGGCGCTTGGGGCGTAATTCCAATGCCGTCGCACCCGACAATTTCTGATGCAGATTTACGTAAGTTGATTGAGTGGAATTTACAGGCTCGCTAATCAATTGACCATCAAGAGTACAATAAGTCAACTAAATGTAGTGCATATTCATTAGCTAGCTTGTTTGACATTGTCTTAATAAGAAAAGAGAAAAGGAAACATCATGAATCGACGTGAAGCGTTAAAAACAACAGGCGGCACAACTGTCATGGCATTACTGGTGTCAGCAGGCTTGATTTCGCCAGAAGAAGCGTTCGCCCAAGCACCAGATTGGAATAAAAATGCGTTTGACACTAAAAATTTGAACGATACCGTTAAGGCGTTTGGGGGGATGACGGCAACCTTGTCTAAAGACATCAGCTTCGTCAATGCGCCGGATATTGCAGAGAATGGTGCTGTCGTTCCAGTAGGTGTTCAGAGCAAAATTCCAAAAACAGAAATGATCGCGATCTTGGTCGAAAAAAATCCAAACTCGTTGTCTGCTGCTTTCACGATACCGGATGGCACTGAGCCCATTGTTTCGACCAGAGTCAAAATGGGACAAACGTCTAATGTGCATGCAGTGGTCAAAGCAGACGGCAAGTTTTTCTATGCAACCAAAGAAATTAAAGTCACGCTTGGCGGATGTGGCGGTTAGCCAGCATCAAGCTGCTAACGCTTAACCCCAATTACCCAAAACAGTAAGGAGAAAAAATGTCTGATCCTATGAGAATACGTGCCCAAATTATGGGTGGTGCAGTTGATGTTCGCGTGCTAATGGCGCATGAGATGGAAACAGGGCAGCGTAAAGATGCTGCAGGTAAGACGGTACCGGCTTGGTTTATTCAAAATGTTTCCGCCACGCACAATGGCAAAATAATTTTGAGCGCACAGTGGGGCCCTGCAGTTTCTAAAAATCCCTTTTTGTCGTTTCGCTTTACAGGTGGCAAAGTTGGCGAAAAAGTCATTGTTACTTGGGTTGACAACAAAGGTGACAAGCGTACTGATGAAGTGGCAATTGCTTAAAGAGTCTTCTGCACAATTTATTGTGTAATCAAAATAATTTCGCGATGTAACCTGAGTCACGCGATGACCGGAGAGAAAAATGAAGCCAGCAAACGTAGCGGCTGCGTCGTTAAATCGGCAGGCACAATTGATAGCCAGCGTGATGTTTTTAATAATCGGATTTGCGTTATCAACGGCAAGCCATGCACAAACAACGAAAGTTGCGGCTGCTGTTGCTAAGGCCAAGCAGGACGCTGCGCCACCAAAGAGTATCGACCCCACATTAAGAGAAATTGAAAAGTATCGCGAAGCGCTCGCTGACGGTAACCCCGCAGACCTGTGGGAAGCGCGTGGCGAAGATTTATGGAAGCAAAAGCGTGGCCCAAACAAGGTCTCACTCGAGCAATGTGATTTGGGGCTAGGGGAGGGCGTAGTGAAGGGGGTTTACGCGTCGTTGCCTAAATATTTTGCGGATACGGACAAAGTTGAAGATTTAGAAACGCGCTTGGTCACTTGTATGGTTTTGTTGCAAGGCTTCACTTACGAGCAAGCTAAAAAAGCACCGTTTGGTTCTGCAGATAATCGCTCAACAATGGAAGCCTTAGTTGCCTACGTTACCGCGAATTCACGCGGCACCAAAATGCGTGTGGCGCTCAATCACCCCAAAGAAAAAGAAGCATTTGAAATTGGCAAAAAAATGTTTTTTCATCGTGGTGGATCGCATGATTTTTCATGTGCGACTTGCCACGCTCAGGACAATATTCGTATTCGTCTGCAAGAACTGCCTAATCTGACCAAGCAAGCACCTGCGCAACGTGCCTACACCAGTTGGCCGGCGTATCGGGTGAGCCAAGGCGAGCTGCGCACATTTCAATGGCGTCTGTTTGATTGTTTTCGCCAGCAGCGTTTCCCAGAGCTAGATTTTACCTCGCAAGGCTCAGTCGCCTTAACGATGTACTTGGCACGTAACGCCAATGATGGCGTGCTGACTGCGCCGTCAATCAAACGCTAAGGATAAAAATGAAAACTTATTTACCATCCATTTTGCTTGTTACGCTGATTGCTGCGCCAACGCTTGTATTTGCGCAAGTTAAGGCAGATAACGCAACAACGGTCATGACGAAATCCTTCAAAGAGCGAGGCCAAGCCAAGCTTGATCGTCTCAACCAAGATAAAGCCATGGCAGCTTGTACTGAGTATGCAACTAAGCCAATGCCGAGCAAAGTTGCAGCCGCTATCACTGCTGAAAATTTAGCCGCAATACCATTTCCAAAAGATGGCAATTATTTAGGTGATTGGAAAGCGGGCGAGCGCATCGCGCAATCGGGCGTGGGCAAACAATTTAGCGATAACCCAGCAAACCCGAGCGGGGGCAATTGTTATGCGTGTCATCAGTTATCACCACAGGAGCTTTCATATGGCACGATTGGCGCAAGCTTGTATCAGTTTGGTAAAAACCGCGCCTATTCGCCTGAGATCGCTAAATACGCATACGGCAAAATTTACAATTCGCAAGCCTACTTGGCCTGCTCCAATATGCCTCGATTTGGGCATAACCAAATCTTGACGGAGGCGCAGATTAAAGATTTGGTCGCGCTATTGATGAACCCTGAATCGCCAGTGAATAAATAGTGTTGCGCTTTTTTTTGTGCGTTCAGCGTCGAGCGTAGGTGCGTAACTTGAAAGGTGACGTGTGATTAAAATCGTAAAGCCGTGTTTGTTTTGCGTTGTCATGTTAACAACGCTGTGTTCAACATTGGCAATTGCAGAAGACGCAACCTTCACAACAAAGTCGCTCAAGCCTGAAATCGCGCTGAAAGTTGCACAAGCCGCTCTTGAGTCATGCCGCAAGAGTGGATTTCAAATTGCAGTCGCGGTGGTGGATCGAGCTGGGTTGACACAGGTAATGTTGCGCGACCGTTTCGCCGGCGCACACACGCCTGACACCGCGACCAATAAAGCTTGGACTGCCGTTACATTTCGCACCAATACATCCGCACTTGCCAAAGAAAGCGAAGCGGGCAAAGACGCCAATGGCATCCGTCATTTGTCACGTGTTGTTGTTGTTGGTGGTGGCGTGATGATTGAGTCTGGTACCGGCTCATTAATTGGCGGCGTAGGCGTATCAGGCGCACCCGGTGGCCCAGCGGATGAGGTTTGCGCCAAAGCAGGTATTAAAGCGATTGCCGATGCGATTAGTTTTGAATAGCTAAGCATTGCTTGAATAAAAAACTAGGACGCTCAAATGAGCCAAATGAATCGCCGTGAATTTTTAAACCTACTTGCAATCGCCTCTGCTGGTGGCATGGCACTCGATAGTAGAGAAGCACTCGCGATGCGCGCTCCAGCAGCATCAGCAGCAGGTTTCTACGATTTAGCAAAATTTGGCAATGTACATTTTTTGCACATGACTGACTGCCACGCGCAGCTAAACCCTATTTATTTTCGTGAACCCAATGTTAATTTGGGCGTAGCGGCTGCGAATGGAAAAGCACCCCATTTAGTCGGCGAGCATTTGTTAAAGCAATTCGGACTACGGCCTGGTACGCGTGAAGCCCACGCATTTACGTCGCTCAATTTTCAGGCCGCAGCAAAGACTTACGGCAAAGTTGGCGGCTTCGCGCATCTCGCGACACTCGTCAAGCAGCTCAAAGCATCGCGCCCTGGCGCGTTATTGCTTGATGGTGGCGACACTTGGCAGGGCAGTGCCACAGCACTGTGGACGAATGGTCAGGATATGGTCGATGCGTGCTTATTACTCGGCGTGGATGTGATGACTGCGCATTGGGAGATGACCCTTGGTGATAAGCGTGTGAAAGAAATAATCGAGCGTGATTTCAAGGGGCGAGTCGATTTCGTCGCGCAGAATATTCACACTACCGACTTTGGTGACCCCGTATTTGCGCCTTACACGATGAAAGAAATGAATGGCGTTAAATGCGCCATCATTGGTCAAGCCTTTCCATATACCCCAGTGGCAAATCCGCGCTATTTCACGCCAGATTGGACATTCGGCATCAAAGAAATGGAGATGCAAAAAACGGTGGATGATGCGCGTGCGAAAGGCGCAAAAGTTGTTGTATTGCTTTCGCATAACGGCATGGATGTGGACCTCAAAATGGCCTCGCGCGTTACCGGTATTGATGCCATCTTGGGCGGTCACACGCACGATGGCGTGCCGCAACCGACGATTGTCGCTAACAAATCGGGCAAAACGCTGGTCACTAACGCAGGCTCCAACGGTAAATTTTTAGGTGTGCTGGATTTTGACGTGAAGAGTGGAAAAGTCAGCGATTTTCGCTATAAATTACTGCCAATTTTTGCTAATTTATTGCCCGCTGATACCGCAATGCAAACGCTAATCACTAATATCCGCAAGCCTTTCGAAGCAAAATTGTCTGAAACGCTAGCTACAACAAGGGGTTTACTTTATCGGCGTGGTAACTTTAATGGCACATTTGACGAGATTATTCTCGATGCATTGCTAACTTCACAAAATGCCGAAATTGCATTTTCGCCAGGCTTTCGCTGGGGTACCAGCATATTGCCGAATCAAGCCATCACTTTTGAGCACGTCATGGATCAAACCGCCATCACCTATCCGCACACAACGGTGAGTGAATTCAAAGGTGAAATGCTGAAAACCATACTAGAAGATGTTGCCGATAACCTGTTTAACCCCGACCCTTATTTGCAGCAAGGCGGCGACATGGTGCGCGTTGGCGGCATGCAATACACGATAGCGCCAATTGAAAAAGTAGGCAGCCGTATTAGCAATATGACGCTGAACGGCAAACCTATTGATGCCAATAAAACCTACAAAGTCGCCGGCTGGGCGCCAGTAGCCGAAGGCGCACGTGAGAGCAAAACCACGCCAATATGGGATGTCGTTGCAAATTATTTGCGTGATAAAAAATCGATTCAACCTAAAACCCCTAATTTGCCGAAAGTTATTGGTATGAATAGCAATAAAGGGATGGTTTTATAGCGCGAGTAATGAAAAAAATATAGATAGGTTTGACCAACGCACTCAAAAAACGCTAAAATAACAGACTTCGAGTAGAAATACTCGATTCCCTGATAGCTCAGCCGGTAGAGCGACGGACTGTTAATCCGCAGGTCCCTGGTTCGAATCCAGGTCGGGGAGCCAAACATCTAAAGCGGTTATTCTTACGAGTAACCGCTTTTTTTTATTTGAGACCGCTTTTTCATTGGTGCTTTCAATTCGGTTGCGCGTGACTGCTAAAATCACACCATGCCAATCGTTACCTTCCCCAACTCTCCGTACAAGCTCAACCAACCATTCGCGCCAGCCGGCGATCAGCCGCAAGCCATTGATAAGCTGGTTGAAGGCATCAACGATGGACTCGCGTTTCAAACGCTCTTAGGCGTGACGGGCTCCGGTAAGACATTCACCATGGCGAATGTGATTGCGCGTATTGGGCGGCCAGCACTCATCATGGCGCCGAATAAGACCTTAGCCGCACAGCTTTATGCGGAGATGAAAGAATTTTTCCCTGAAAATGCAGTGGAATATTTTGTCTCCTACTATGATTACTATCAGCCTGAGGCGTATGTGCCGTCGCGCGATTTGTTTATCGAAAAAGATTCGTCCATCAACGAGCATATTGAGCAGATGCGTTTATCTGCGACTAAGTCATTGCTAGAGCGGCCCGATGCGGTGATTGTGGCAACGGTGTCGTGCATCTACGGTATTGGTGATCCGACTGATTATTACGAGATGCGGATGATGGTGCGCGAAGGCGATAAAATCACGCCGCAAGATTTGATAAAGCAATTAATTGCGATGCAGTATGCGCGATCAGAGCTTGACTTCAAACGTGGCACATTTCGGGTGCGTGGCGATTCGCTCGATGTGCATCCAGCAGAAAGCAATGAGCATGCGTTGCGGATTTCGATGTTTGATAATGAAGTCGATGCGCTGACTTTATTCGACCCGCTGACAGGGCACACGATTCAAAAAGTCCCGCGCTATACGGTGTATGCGAAAAGCCATTATGTGACCACGCGCGCGAGCACGATAGGCGCGATGGAGGGCATTAAAGCTGAGCTACGTGAGCGCATTGAGTATTATCAAACTGAGGGCAAGTTACTTGAGGCACAGCGCATACAGCAACGCACCACGTTTGATTTAGAAATGCTAAATGAGATTGGTTTTTGCAAAGGCATTGAAAATTATTCGCGTCATTTAACAGGTCGGCCACCCGGCTCACCGCCGCCAACGCTCATTGATTATTTAGCCAAAGATGCGCTGATGATTATTGATGAGAGCCACGTTACTGTGCCGCAGGTCGGTGGCATGTACAAAGGTGATCGTGCACGCAAGGAAAATTTGGTTGGCTTCGGTTTTCGTTTGCCGTCCGCGATGGATAATCGCCCGCTACGTTTTGATGAATTTGAAACCATGATGCGCCAGACTGTTTTTGTCTCAGCCACGCCTGCCGACTACGAGGCCACGCATACCGCACAGGTCGTCGAGCAGCTGGTTCGTCCAACTGGCTTGGTTGACCCTATCCTTGAAGTGCGGCCTGCCACCACACAGGTTGATGATGTGTTGTCTGAAATAAATAAGCGCGTATTAGTTGGTGAGCGTGTGTTGGTGACGACGCTTACCAAGCGTATGTCTGAAGATTTAACCGATTATTTATCAGAGCATGGTGTGAAGGTGCGCTATTTGCATTCCGATATTGATACGGTTGAGCGAGTCGAAATTATTCGCGATCTGCGTGCAGGCTTATTTGATGTCCTAGTCGGTATTAATTTGTTGCGTGAAGGACTCGATATTCCTGAAGTTTCGCTAGTGGCGATTTTAGATGCGGATAAAGAAGGCTTTTTGCGCGGGTTTAGGTCTCTTATCCAAACGATTGGCCGCGCCGCACGCAATGTAAACGGCATGGCGATTTTGTATGCGGATCGCGAAACTGAATCGATGAAAAAAGCGATATCGGAGACTAACCGACGACGCGCTAAACAAATAGAACACAATTTAGAAAACAACATCACCCCGCGTTCGGTGAAAAAGAAAATCAAAGACATCATTGATGGTGTTTACGATATGGATGAAAAGCGTACAGAAAAGAAAGCCGCGCAAGAACGTAAAAAATATGATGTATTGAGTGAAAAACAAATGGAAGTGGGCATGAAAAAATTAGAACGAGAAATGCTCGATGCGGCGCGCAATTTAGAATTTGAAAAAGCCGCAAACCTGCGCGATGAACTTAATCGAATGCGCAATAAAATGTTGCTCGTTGGTGGTAAAGATAACAACAATGCAGGGGAGGCAGCATGAAAGTACTATTTGTTTGTATGGGTAATATCTGCCGTTCACCAACTGCCGAAGGTGTGTTTCGCAGCATGGTGGAGGCAGGCCCACTTAAAGGCAAAGTTGATATTGATTCGGCGGGTACACTCGGTTATCACGAAGGTGCACCGCCGGACCCGCGTGCTATCGCGCATGCAAAAAAGCGCGGTGTCGATATTGAAATGCTGCGTGCCCGCGAAGTAAGCCCCAGTGATTTTGATCGCTTCGATTATGTGATTGCGATGGATGATGCAAATCGCCGCCACCTACGCGCTATGTGTCCTACGCGGCATCAAAATAAAATTGAGTTACTACTTGAGTACGGCGGCGAAGAAGATGAATATGAAGTGCCTGACCCGTATCACGGCAAGCCGCAAGATTTTGAAACAGCACTCGATTTAATCGAAGCCGGTTGCGAAGGCTTGCATGAATACTTAGTTGATCAGCAGCGCATGCGTGGCAGTATTACCGCCGCTGCGAGAGACTAGGACGCAATATGTTTGACGGAATGTTAGGCATTGCCGCCTACTTAAAAATATTTGTTGCGATGATTGTTATTGTCAATCCGCTAGGCATTATTCCCATT
This sequence comes from Burkholderiales bacterium, assembly GCA_031414695.1. Classification (GTDB taxonomy): domain Bacteria; phylum Pseudomonadota; class Gammaproteobacteria; order Burkholderiales; family Usitatibacteraceae; genus UKL13-2. The sequence continues at coordinate 11,106 of JANNWG010000061.1, read as the reverse complement.
TTTGTCACGATGACTACGTCACACACCGAGCGTGAACGTAAACACATTGCTCGCATCGCAGCACAAACAGTCGCCGTCGTGCTTATCATCTCCACGCTCTTAGGTGAGCGTGTGCTGGATATGTTTGGCATCTCCATTGCCAGCTTCAAAGTCGGTGGTGCAATCCTCATCATGCTCAACGCTATGGCGATGATGCAGGCCGCCCCTTCGCGCGATAAACAAACGCCAGAAGAAGCCGAGGAGGCCACCGCAAAAGCCTCGATTGCGGTTGTGCCGCTCGGTATTCCGCTGCTTGCTGGGCCAGGTGCCATGTCCACCATCGTTATTTATGCATCAGAGAAAAAAGCAGTATTGCATTTAGGAGCCGTTGTGCTGGTCGTATTGGCACTAGCGTTAGTGACTTGGCTGGCACTACGCATCGCCACCAAAGTTGGCCGCTACATGAGTACCACGACACTTAACGTTGCTACCCGCATTATGGGTTTGCTACTCGCCGCACTCGCAGTAGAAATTTTTGCCAGTGGTATTGTTGAGCTGATACCTGCGCTAGGTACGCCTGATTTATATCGTTCAACGCGTTAATTTTCATGAATTGGCAAACCATCTTTCAATCCATGCAATCGCTCTCACGCGACTCGGCAGATGTCCCGCGTGCGATTGTGGCATTGCGTCATGAGGTGCTTGCAACTACAGAACTGACAGCTGCTGATAGGGATGAAATCGGGCTTGTGCTAGACCGTCTGCAGCAAGCCAATATGTATGGAAAAATCGCGCTCGTCGGCCAACTCAAGCAAGTGCTGTCTAAGCACAAGGCATTTACCGCTCAATATGCAGAGTACGCTATTCGTCGCACGCCCTAATTATTGTACAAGTCAACATTTTTCCGGCGTGAGTCTTACCGCTATTTATCCCTTAGCTCGCGGCGTAATATTTTGCCGACATTTGTCTTCGGCAGCGAATCGCGAAACACAATTTGTTTTGGATTTTTATAGCCAGTGAGGTTTTCGCGGCAGTAGGCGCGCACGGTTTCTTCTGTCAGCGCAGCGTCCTTTTTGACGATAAATAGTTTGACGGCCTCGCCTGTTTTATCGTCTGGCATGCCGATGACGGCACACTCCATGACACCGGGGCAGGATGACACCACATCTTCGATTTCATTGGGATAGACGTTAAAGCCTGAGACTAGCACCATGTCTTTTTTACGATCAACAATTTTGACGTGACCATTGGGCAACATGATGCCTATATCGCCTGACTTAAAAAAGCCATCCTTTGTCATTACCTGTGCGGTTTCATCGGGGCGTTGCCAGTAGCCGCGCATGATTTGTGGGCCGCGAATGCAGATCTCGCCAGATGCGCCATGTGAGACTGGGTTTTCGGCGTCGTCTCGGATAGATATTTCAGTCGATGGCATTGGCATACCTACGTCACCCGTGTAGGCCGTTGACATCACGGGGTTGCAGGTGGCACCAGCGGAGGATTCGGTTAAACCATAGCCCTCGATAATGGGTGTATTGGTGAGTGCCAACCACTGCTCGGCCACTGCACGTTGTACGGCCATGCCGCCACCATTAGAGACACGTAAAGTCGAAAAATCTAGCGTGCGAAAGCCTGCATGATTAACCAAGCTGTTAAACATGGTGTTGACCGCTGGCAGCACGTTAAATTTATGCTTGCGTAGTGTCGCCACCATGCCGTCAAGGTCGCGAGGGTTTGCAATCAGAATATTGTGGCCGCCGGTTTTAACTGCGAGCCACATGCATGAGACAAGTGAAAATATGTGATACATCGGCAGCGCGCAAACAATCACCAGCGTATCAGGCAGCGCACCTTTGCTAGCGTCGTCTAGGGCTGGTTGTAACCATGCTTCTGAGAGGAGCGCATTGCCAAAAATATTTTCGTGCACCAATATTGCACCTTTTGATACACCTGTTGTGCCGCCGGTATATTGCAAAAATGCGATGTCTTCTGCGTGAAGACTTGGCGTGTTGAGCGGCAGGCTACGACCTGCGGCAATCACTGCGTTAAATTTATGCGCGTTTGGTAATGCGAATTTAGGCACTGCTTTTTTGACATGGCGAATGACAAAATTTGTGATGAGCCCTTTGGGAAAGCCGAGTAAATCTCCAACAGTGGTTAGCACCACATGCTTGACATCTGTCTTGGCGATGACGGACTCAAGTGTAGTAGCGAAATTTTCTAAAATAACAATGGCTTGGGCGCCTGAATCCTTAAGCTGATGTTCAAGCTCGCGTGGGGTATAAAGTGGATTGACATTCACCACCACATAGCCCGCACGCAATACGCCAATGATGGCGACGGGATACTGCAAAATATTGGGCATCATCAGTGCGACTCGCGCACCTTTGGCAAGCCCTAATGACTGCAGCCAAGCGGCGAATGCGGTGGATAATTTGTCAACGTCGCCAAAGGTGAGCGTTTTATCCATTGATGTGTACATGGCGCGGTCGCGATACTTGCTAAAAGACTCTTCAGCCATTTGCACGAGCGAGGTGTATTGTTTTAAGTCAACTTCATGGGCGACATTTTTTGGGTAGTGTTGTAGCCACCATTTTTGATTTGTGTTTTCCATGTTTGAAGTCTCCTCGTTTTTATAAGTCTATGAAGCAGTGTGCTGTTGCATTCGGTGTTTGGCGTATTGTCCAAATAGCACCTCCATCGTGGTCGAGCGTGTATCAGGTTGCAGCCAGTCTGTTGGCGAGAGGTTAGTTGCACGCAGCACCACATCGCCTTTTGCTTCACCAATATCAATGATATTGATTGACGCGGGGTTTTGCTCAAAGCCGCCGATTAAACGCGCCTCACCTGTCAGTAGGTAACTTAGCAACGCACGGTTTACGCCGCCATGTAGTACCAACAATATCGTGTCCCAATCCGTATCTCGGCGAATCGCGTCTATCTCCGGTATTACGCGCAGCATCAGCTCGCGCCAAGTTTCGCCGCCTAAAAACGTTGATTCCATGTCGGTGTTACCTGCCATCATGTTTGCAAAGCAGGCGCGTAATTCGTCAACATGAATATCCGCAAGCCGACCGCTTTTAATCTCTTCTAATTGTGGACGATGCTCCACTTCAGACGATTGGCCACTTGCTTGCAAAACGAGTGCAGCGGTTTCAACGGTGCGCGGTAGGCCACTGACAATCACACGATCAAACCTAACCGCTTGGCTCGCAAATAATTGCCCCGCGGCTGTCGCTTGCGTGATGCCATTAGCATTGAGCGGCACATTGTTTGGCGATAGCGGTGTGCCATCTGGCTTGAAATATGTCACTGCGCCGTGCCGCATGAGATAAATACGACGACGTTGGCGATTTGTACTGTTCAACTGTTAACCTCGTTTGCGCGCGGCGTGAAGCCAATCTTGCCGCGCAGTAGTTGCCAATACATCACCCAATCCCCTGCGAAGCTATATGCCGGATAAGTAAAGGTAGCGGGGCGATTGTGTTCAAAGAAGAAGTGTCCCACCCACGCAAAACCGTAGCCCGCGATGGGTATGAGTGCACCGAGCCACCAATTGCGCGTGATTAGCATCGTTACGAACAAACCAAGCACAATGGTAGAGCCGATAAAGTGCAAGCACCGACATGTCGAATTGCGGTGCTCGGATAAATAGTACGGATAAAAATCGCGGAAAGTTTGGTATTTTTTTTGCATGGTGGTGGTTAGAAATTGTGATTTTGTGATGCTAGAAATAATAGCTTGCATCGCGATGATGCTATGCCTTTGCAATATTTTATAAGTCACAAATCTTAAACGTAAATGCACTCGTCATTCAACATTAATCTTACGTATGTTGAAGACTTATAATTATTCACTATGCGCGTTATTGTTAAATATGCGTATTCTGCTTTAATTCAATATCACTAATATATACGGCTTTCTTCAGCCATAAATGCTCCAAATTGCCCGCCAATCATAGGGTTTCATTTTTATACTGTCATGACAAAACTTAGCGTCAACCTGAATAAAATCGCGCTTATCCGCAATACGCGTTCCCTTGGCATTCCTAATGTCGTGAAATTCGCGCGTATTGCACTGGAGGCTGGCGCCGATGGCCTCACCGTTCATCCGCGCCCAGATGGTCGCCATGTCAGAGCCGATGATGTGCTTGAATTAGCGGCGCTGATGCGCGCTTGGCCTAAACAAGAATTTAATATCGAAGGCAATCCTTTTCATAATTTGATGGAGTTTGTGCGAGACGCAAAGCCACATCAATGTACGCTGGTGCCCGACGAAAGTGGGCAATTTACCTCTGATCACGGTTGGGATTTATCACGTGATGCGGTGCGGCTTAAACCGATTGTGGATGAGCTAGTGTCATTAGGCATACGCGTGAGTTTATTTATGGACCCAGATGTGAATGCAATGGCGGCTGTCAAGGCGCTTGGCGCACATCGGATTGAGCTCTATACCGAGCCTTATGCAGCAAATTTTCAGGGCGTGGATGGTGCAGCCACCCTAGCGCGCTATGTCGATACCGCAACAGCCGCACAGGCATTGGGCCTCGGTGTGAATGCTGGGCATGACTTAAATTTAGAAAACTTACCGCGCTTTGTGCAAGCTGTGCCTGAGGTGCTAGAAGTGTCCATCGGCCATGCGCTGATAGGTGATGCGCTTGAATATGGCATGGCGGATGCCGTGCGCCGCTATCGTCAAGCGCTACGGCTGTAATGATCTACGGTATTGGCACAGATATTGTTGCGGTTAAACGCATTCGCGAAACCTACGACAGGCTGGGCGTGCGTTTCCTTGAACGCATATTAGCGGACGCAGAAATTAGTGAGTTTCATGCGATCACATCAGTTGAGATCGCGTCGCGGTTTTTAGCGAAACGGTTTGCGGCAAAGGAAGCATTTGCTAAGGCGCTAGGCTCAGGCATCGGGGCGGTATGCGGCTGGCGTGATGTATATGTGACGCATGCGCCAAATGGTCGCCCCGTGTTAGCGTTTAGTGCAGCGTTACAGCAGCAAATGCAGGCGCGCAATATTGCGTATTCGCATATTTCAATTGCGGATGAAACTGACACTGCTATCGCCTATGTTGTGCTTGAAACGGCGCACGAATAAGCCATCATCATTTGAAAAATCAGCGAAAAAAAAACGGCAACTGCATGAGCAGTTGCCGTTTTTCGTAGCTTCAGTTTTTTAGCAATTTCAATTGAATCGGTAAGTCGCCGTCATGCCAAGCGATAGTCCCAATACGTTATAGGTATCTGTAAAAGTATTAAAGGTGCCTGGGTTGATCGGTGTCGGTGGTTTTTTGTTGGCAATATTATCGATACCCGCATTAACTGTTAAGCCTTTGACAGGTGTGACCCACGAGACATTAATATCAAGATAGTTTTGCGCGTCTATTGTGCCCACACTACCAAACGTGCTGTCTTTAACTTTGCCAATGCGTTTCCAGCTTAGCTGTGTAGTGACGGTTTGCGCTTCCCACGTAAGTGATGCGCGGTGGCGATAGTCAGGTGACACGAGTGATACAGCATCGGATGAACAGCGAAATCCATAGGAGCCTTTGCAATCAATTGGGGCTAATACGGGATTACGCTGAATGGTGTAGCTGCGAACAAATGCGGCTTGGTATTGCCACTTTAAGCGCTTACCCAGCAAGCCAAACGGCATTTGATGGCGGTAATTTAAGTCAATATCAAAACCTTCTTGTTTGATGCTGGCAAGGTTACGATCAACTGGAAAGCCATCCTGAATGCGACCTGTCACTGCATTACGTGTCACCGCTTGGCATAGCGGATTGTTCGCACTTGGGTCAGTAATGTAGCAGCTCGTGAGTGCGTCAATTGGCTGTACTTGTCCGACCGCATCTTTGATTTCAATTTTATAAAAATCAACTGACATGGTGAAGTCTTGCCAAGATGATGGTGTTAGCACTGCGCCAAATGTTTTGGTTTTGCCGCGCTCAGCACGGATGCTAGGGTTACCACCAAAAAAGTAGCCACCTGTTAAGTTAGCCGCATCGAGTGAGTTGTACGAACCCACTGCAGGCGCATTAAAGCGGCGACATTGCTCCGCATTGCCTGTGCCCAATACGCAAGGGTCACCCGCATAGCGCGGACGCAGACGTGCAACGTTGACTAGGCTCGCAAATGGAATCGAGAATACTGGGTTAGCGAACTCACCAAAATTAGGCTCGCGCACTACATTTTGCTGCGTCATGCGGACGCGGAAATCATCACTGATTGACCACGACGCACCGAATTTGTCGGTGCTGTATTTGTTGTCGCCACCAACGGACTTCGCATAGGACGATTGTCGTTTTGCGCCCTCAATGGTGAGGTTTTTGATAAACGGTATATCGGCTAAAAGTGGAATCAAAATCTCGGCATATGTTTCATTAGCGCGAAAAAAAGGCGGTGTCGGCGGTGGCGCTTCTACCCCTTGGTTAAATGATTGTCCAAGATTTTGATTGTAATCAAACGTACCCGTTTCGCGACGGTTTTCAACACCTATCGCGAAACCAATTGCACCAGCGGGCAATTTGAAAAAATCACTTGTGTCGCCAGTAATCGTTGCAGCAACCACATTTTGCTTACGTTCGCGATCGCCATATTTGAATTGTTGCGCGAGGCCTGAAAGATCAGCATTGTTACTGAAAATATTGGTGGTGTTAACAATCGCCGGAAAGCGCGCGGCAACGCCATCGCCATCGACTACAATGGATTCTTTTGATGACCCTGTCTGGGCATAAATATCCCAGCCAATTGCGCCAGTGATTGACCCTTTTAAGCCGAATTGCGCTTGAAATGTGTTGCGATCATTTTCAGCCGTTTTTACGCCGAGCTCGCCGAGTGCACGGTTGATCCTGACTTGTGCCACGCCGTTAACAAAGGTGAGTAATCCGCGTGCATCATTAGGAATAAATTGATTAGTGTTGTTAATACCCACCACGGTGTTGACCACCACTGGCACTTGCCCTGAACGCGGCGCGCCAATGGTCTTCACATTGGAATACATCACACGTCCATAGCCTTGTACGCTATCGGTAAAGTCATATTTGAAAAAAGCAGAGGCGTTGATTCGCTCCATAGGCTGTATCAGCGTGAAGCCAGGTGTGAAGTCTGATGTTTGCGGGGTGAGCGTAAAGCGATTAGCGCCATCAATGGAAAAAACGCGGCCACTGACGACATCCGTAAAGTTGCCACCCGTGCCGGCAGTGAGTGTTGGGTTTCTGGTAGCCCAATCGCGCGCACCTGCTTTGAGCACTTTACGTTCGGTGTATTCAAGATAGCCGACGATGCTGCCGCGATCAGCAAAGGCGGTGCCAAATGTCGCATTCACGCCATACTGCTCGCCACCACCACGCGCTGTGCGCGCATTCACGCTAGTTTGCATGCCGCGAAAACTATCATTCATGATGAAATTGACCACACCTGATATCGCATCCGCGCCATACACAGCTGCCGCACCGCCGGTAAGTACGTCAACGCGCTTAATCAGTGGTGCAGGGATGAAATTAACGTCCACCGCATTACGAAAGCTAAAAGGCACCGCACGAGTGCCATTGATAAGCACTAAGGTGCGGCTTTGTCCGAGGCTACGTAAATCAAGCGTCTGCGCGCCAAAAGCATCACTTCCTGCTGACGTGCCATTCACACCACCAGCGAGCTGCGGGAGTTTAGTCGAAAAATCTTCAACGGTGATTGCGCGCTGTAGTGAGATATCAGCCGCTGTAAGCTGTAACACAGGGCTAGTTGCGGTAATGCTTGCAGATTGGATGCGTGAACCTGTTACCGTGATGGTGTCGATTACTTTGTTATCATCCGTTTTTTTGCTGGCTGATGCGGCGTCTTTAGTTGCGTCCTTAGGTGCATTTGTCGGGCTAGTTTGTGCTGCAACACTTGCGCTCGATAGTGCTAATGCAATTGCCAACGCTAATGTTGACGGTCGCAATTGGACAGCAGTTTGTTGAATTTGCCTTGTCATATTCTCTCCATATTGATTCTATTGTTTGTGTTTGTGTTGGCTATGTGAAGCTTAAAATTGTGATAATGATTTTTTGTAAACTTGTTGTGAATTTGGTAGCCAAGCGTTTTAGCTCGGTAATAGTACAAACAGCACATAAATTGTATTTAATGCGACGTTGTAAAAGTGGTACTAAATTGGTATTTGTGCGACACTATCTAACGGTATGTTTCCTTTGTCAAGTAGCCTGTGGAGCAATCTTCACTACGCCTGAAAATGGTGTTGTTTTATTTACTCAGCCTGTAAGTTAATTTAGTTATAAATACTCAAAAATATAGGATTCAAAATGGCGCAAAATTTGTTATTAGGTCCCGTAATGGGCGACGTAGAAGGTCTTGAATTAACAGCATCTGACATCACGCGGCTCATGCATCCTCTGATGGGCGGGGTAATTTTATTCGCACGCAATTATGAAAATCCAGAACAGCTAAAAGCGCTGACGGCTTCTATTCGTGCTCTACGGTCGCCACATTTGATGATCGTTGTGGATCATGAAGGCGGGCGTGTTCAACGGTTCCGTGAGGGGTTCACTATCATCCCGCCGATGTGTAAGTTAGGCGAGATTTTTCAAACAGATGTCGCCCGCGCTAAAGCACTGGCACACGCGGTTGGTGTCGTGATAGGCACAGAAATGGCAGCGCACGGGCTCGATTTTTCATTCGCGCCCGTATTGGATTTAGATTGGGGCGAATCCACCGTGATTGGTGAGCGTTCGTTTGGTCGTGATGGCAAGCAAGTTGCCGCGCTTGCTGGAGAAGTGATTCGTGGCATGCGTGATGTCGGGGTAGCCTCATGTGCGAAGCATTTCCCGGGGCACGGGTTTGTGAAAGCGGATTCGCATTTGGAAATACCGCGCGATGATCGCGAATACGCTGAAATTGCCGATGACGATATGCTGCCGTTCGCGCTGCTTGCGGATAAATATGATTCCGTAATGCCCGCACATATTATTTTTGAAAAAGTAGATCCTTCGCCAGCGGGCTTCTCTAAACATTGGCTGCAAACTATTTTGCGTGCCAAGCTTGGATTTAACGGTGTGATTTTCTCGGATGACTTGACGATGGAAGGTGCGTCTGTTGCAGGTGGCGATACCCAGCGCGCCATGGCCGCATTGAACGCAGGTTGCGACATGGTGCTGTTGTGCAATGAGCCAGCACGTTGTGATGCTTTGCTAACAGGCTTAGTCGCGGAAGGTATTACGCCAACGGAAGCGCGTTCAGCGCACTTGCTGCGTATGCATGCACAGAAAAAAGTATCGCTAGCAGACGCTGTTTACTTGCAAGCTAAGGCAGCGGTTGAGACGATTGCGGGATAGTCTGCTTCGTGTCCGTGATTAGCGTCGATATTTTTTGCCGCGTCGTTGATAACTACGGCGATATCGGCGTTACGTGGCGGCTTGCACGGCAATTAGTCGCTGAGTACGGATTGAATGTGCGTTTGTTTGTTGATGATTTGTCGAGTTATCAAAAAATCGCATACGTTAACAATGTCGTTGCGGGTAGGGCACTTCCAAGCATTTATGCTTGGAAATGCCCGCCAAATGGCGAGTTTGATGATTCTGTTATCCCTGCTGATTTAGTCATTGAAGCCTTTGCTTGTGAAGTACCAGAGACGTATTTGCTGAACATGGCAGCGCAGCAAGTGAAACCCGTGTGGATCAATCTCGATTATTTGAGTGCGGAATCTTGGGTAGCCGAACATCATTTGCTCCCGTCGCCACATCCACGCTTGGCATTGACGAAAACTTTTTTCTTTCCCGGCTTTACGGAAAGTACGGGCGGTTTGATTAGAGAAAATACGGTTCTTCAAGCAGCACTTGAATCACGCCAGAAACAAAAAGTATTTGTATTTGGCTATGACTCGCCACGATTGAGTACGCTCATTGAGGCGATTATTGTGGATGACCACATAACGCACATTGCCGTCGCTGAGGGCGCATTAGCTGATTCTGTCGTCGTTCATCAAAAAATTTACATCACGCCATTTGTGCCACAGCCAGATTTTGATCAACTGCTTGCGGCGCATGATTTTTTAATTGTTCGTGGCGAAGATTCATTTGTGCGTGCCCAATATGCCGCGAAGCCGTTTATTTGGCATATCTACCCGCAAGACGGCGGCACGCATCTGGTTAAACTTGATGCCTTTCTTGACTTGTATTGCGCGGGTATGTCAACGCCACTTGCCAAAGCGGTGCGCGAATTTTCGTATTGGCTCAACGACGCTGAAACTCAAATGCAGACGCATGAATATTGGCAAAACGCGGTTGCAGAACTAACCGAGTGGCGACAACACGCGGTTAGCTGGCAGCATAGCCTCTTAAAGCAGCCCGATTTGGCGTCTAAGCTGATGGCTTTTTATCAAAAAAGCCTTATAATTTAAGACCTTATAACGCAAACGCTGCATCCTACAACCGTTCTCAAGCTCCGCTGAAGCAGAACACGCACTCCAAGGTTAATTTCCAATGAAAATCGCACAAGAACTCCGCGCCGGTAATGTCGTCATGATCGGTAAAGACCCCATGGTCATCCTCAAGGCTGAATACAATAAATCTGGCCGCTCATCAGCCGTGGTTAAGATGAAATTCAAAAATTTGTTGTCGAATTCTGGCACCGAATCGGTTTATAAAGCCGACGATAAATTTGAAGTCGTCCAACTTGAGAAAAAAGAATGTACCTATTCCTATTTCTCAGACCCGATGTATGTGTTCATGGATACCGAATACAATCAATTTGAAATCGAAGCCGAAAACATGGGCGACGCGTTGGTGTATTTGGATGACGGCTTAGTCGCTGAAGTAGTGTTCTATGATGGCCGCGCAATCTCGGTTGAGCTGCCAAATACCGTTGTACGTGAGATTGAGACTGACCCCGCCGTGCGTGGTGACACATCTGGCAAAGTCATGAAGCCGGCGTTCATTAAGCCAACCAAACATGAAATCGCCGTGCCGCTATTTTGTGAATCAGGCGACAAGATTGAGATTGATACGCGTACCAACGAATATCGTCGTCGCGTGTAGATTGTAATATTTGGTACTGCTAAAAAAAGCACGGTTAGCCGTGCTTTTTTTATTTGTTTATCCTCTAATATCTAAATGATGTTGACAAAA
>JANNWG010000060.1:0-32212 GCA_031414695.1 Burkholderiales bacterium | reverse complement strand
ATGAGCAAAGATCTTGAAACCCTAGAAATTACCCATTCAATCATCGAAACATTTTCTGACGATATTGCCAAATTAGATGATCTTGCCCTAGCAATGGTTGGTGGCGGTGAAGCCGTCGTTAACGGCTAAGCCAAACTTTTACTGAAATTACTCTCAATTTACTTACGGAGCACATCATCAGCAAAGAACAACTAGAACAAGAAATTGCCTACTGAATCGTCGAAATCGTTTCTGCTCATGTTGCAAAACTTGACGCAGTAACGCTGGTACAGATTGGCGGCAGTGAGGCAGTTATAAATTGCGAGGACTTAGGCTACAACGGCTACAGCTTGATTGTTTTCGCGTCGCCTTTTGCGTTCAACCGATGACTAACAATGACAACCCCCGAAACCCTCTTAACAACCGCCTCAAGAATCAACCCTTCCTGCTCCACATCCACTTGATCCAACGTCTCATCTAGGATCAAGAGCTTTGGCTGGCGGTACAAAGCACGCGCGAGTAGTACGCGCTGCTTCTGGCCGCCGGAAAGGGATGAACCTAATGCGCCGACGAAGGTCGAGTAGCCCATTGGCATTTTTTCGATGTCAGCGTGGATTTGGGCAGCTTCAGCGCAGGCTTTGATTTCATCCATATCGAAGTTGTCGCCAAAGGCGATGGCGTCCGCGATGGAGCCTATAAACAGCTGGTCATCTTGCATAACTGCTGCCACTAGCGTGCGATATTGCGCCATATCCCAGTCTTTTAAGTCACGTCCATTGGCAAATACTTGGCCTTCTGTGGCGGGCAAAAGTCCGAGCAAAACCTTCAAAAGTGTTGTTTTTCCGCAACCTGATGGGCCAACCAGAGAGACGGTTTCGCCTGGCTTGATCTCTAAATTCACGTGCCGAAATGCGAAGCCTTCTGGCCCGTACGCATAGCCTAAGTCGCGGGCTTCGATGTGTATGGTCTCAGTGGTTGAAGGGGCAATAGCGTTGATGCTCGTCCCGCTGCCCTCTGGCTCGGCTAACGCGATATCCGCAATGCGCTCAGCATGCAGATCAAGCATGCGAAATTCATTCAATTTCTCAATGAGGTTATTTACACGGGTTAAAAATACCAGCTTAAAGCCGATAAAGGCATACAGCATGCCGACGGAAAATTTGCCCTCCATCACCAGCAATGCGGCCATCCACACGACGATCACGCTTTCTACGCCAAAGATTAAGCCCTGCGCGCCGCGCTGAAAAATGCCGACGCTTTGCACGCGCACGTTGGCGTTGATCTGCTCCACGACAAGGTTTTGATAGGCCACGCGGCGCTCATTCTCACGCAGGTTGAGTTTGATGGCCATCATGCCGCGCAAGGTCTCGATGAAGTGTGTGGAGGCTTTGGCCTCGTGCGCGAGTTGCTCATCGGTCGCGTAGCGTTGTGGGTAATAAAAAAACCAGCGTAGCAACGCGTAAAGTGCCGCCGCCGCGAGCACGACCAAGGTTAGCTTCACGCTATAAAACGCCATGACGCCGAGCGTAATCAAGACCATCACACCGTCAATAAAAGTCTCTACAAAGGTGGTGGAAAGCGTTTTTTGTATCGCATCCACACTGCGAAATTTACCGACGATATCGCCAATATTGCGTTTCTCAAACCAGCCAAGTGGCAACCGTAGTAAGTGGTTAAACAAGACCGTGAGCAGTCGCAAATTAAAGCGTGTAGAAACATATACTCCCACCCAGGCGCGAATGGCGGTGACTACGACTTGAATGACCGCCAGCGCAATAAAGGCCACGCCCAGCACAGTGAGAAAGTCTTTATCACGCCCTACCAGCACCCGATCTACCGTGAGCTGTAAAAAAAACGGCATGGCAATCGCAAAAATCTCAATCGCAAATGAAAGTAATACGAGCTGTGCGACCGCGCTACCCAAACCTGAGCCAGCCGAGAGTAATTGAAACGCGCCGACTTTATTGCGCTCATCCTGTTTTTTAAATGATGGCGTGGGCGTGAATTCCATTGCTACGCCGGTGTAGTGCTTGCTCGTTTCAGATAGCTTGAGTTTACGAATGCCGCGCGCGGGGTCGTGTACCGTTATCGTTTTTGCTGTCACCGCCGTTAACACCACGAAGTGATTCATATCCCAATGCAGCACGGCGGGTAGTTGCAATTTTGAAAGTGCAGGCATGTCGGCTTTCACGCCTCGCGTGGCTAAGCCCATCGTCTCAGCGACTTGGCTGACCTGCTTTAAGGTGATGCCTTTAAGTGATGGCGATAGCCGCATCCGCATTGAGATTAGATCAGTCTCGTGGCCGTGATAGCTCGCCACCATCGCCACGCAGGCAATGCCACACTCTGGCGCCTCTGATTGCAAAATCATCGGTACGCGCTTTTGAAATACTGAGAATAGGTTGCTTAGCATGGTGGTGCTTGTATGAATTCTGCAGTCCTACAGAGATTTAGCTTCCCCCTTTGAAAAAGGGGGATTGAGGGGGATTGTGGTGGGCGAAGTACGGGCGTTGTTACAGCGCACAAATCACTCATCAACGCAATCCCTCCCAGCCTCCCTTTTTCAAAGGGAGGAGCCAAGCCGCACGGCAAGCTCACGTGGCTCAACATTAGAAACGCCCTCTGAGTTGCATCACTGGCTCAAATAGCCACTCGATGAGTGAGCGTTTTTCGAGCAGGATGTCCGCATTCATCAACATGCCTGATTTGAGCGCCAGTGCTTGGCCTTGGGCATTTACGGTCTGTTGATCGAGCGCAACTGTCACCCGATAGACCGGCTCACGGATAGTCAATGGGCCGACTTTTTCACCCGTGGACCATACGGTTTGGCTGACATCAGCCACTACACCACGGTACTGCCCAAATCGCTCAAATGGAAACGCCTCGTAGCGCAGCACCACTTCACGCCCTTTCGCGATAAAACCAATCGCGCGCGTTGGTACAAGCAGCTCTGCGCGCAACATACTGCCTCTCGGCAAGATGGTGGCAAAACTCGCATCCGCTGCTACAGATTGCCCAACAGATACCGCAATATTGGTCGCGATGCCATCAATAGGCGCCACGATGACTGATTCACGCTTGGCATCAACCTCCACCAAGCTTTGCTGCAGTTCTGAAATTTGCCGGGATAGTTGGTCAGCCTGTGAGCGTGCGCGTAGTGCGGCGGCGGGCTCATCTAATCTGGCTGTGGACTGATCGCGCTCTAATGCCGCACGGCTGCGTTTTAAGGTTTGTAATTTTAATTCTTGATCAGTGACTTCATCGCGCTTTTGTCGCACGACAATGTCAGAGACAAATTTTTCTTTACCCAAATCTTCAAATCGTTTTGATTGTTCACGTGCTGAGGCAAGGCGCTGGTCTTGCAAACGAATCTCGCGGTCAAGCTGCGTCATTTCGTTTTGTATATCGGCCACGCGTTTACGAATTTGTGTGACTTGCTGTGCACCTAGCTCACGTATTTGTGATTGTTCACGCGCGAGCAGCTCTTTGCGCTGACCCAGCTCACCCGATACTGCTGCCGCCGTCGATTGCGATTGCCCCGTAACGCGCTCAAACGAAATACGCGCAAGCGGCATACCTTTGGTCACGATATCGCCTTCTTTAACCATCAGTTCCGCAATACGTCCAGCATCTGCGAATAACACCCGCGCCGCACCAATATCAGACGCTAAAAAACCCTCTACACGTTCGCGCCGCGTGTATTGCCCCCAAATACCGACCACAATAATGAGTGTGGCAATCAATGCTGCTAAGGCCGTGAACACCCACATCGGCAGCGGACGCGCCTCAGTGACTTCACCGAAGAATTTTTCTCTTTGCGCGTCGATAGCCTCTTGTCGGAATAGTGGTTTTGTCATTTTTTGTCCGTAAGGGATTCTAAACGACAGGATGGCATATGCCGAAACGCAACGAACTGACGTTATCCCTCGAATCTACACACTCATCGCGTTACTAACCAACTACTTAGGGGGAATTCGCATCAGTCGCTGCCCCATACGAATCACTTTGCCCGTAGTGATTTCATCACAAAGTGTAAATCCCTTCGGTGCAAATACGATGATGGTCGAGCCGTGCTCAAACCAGCCTAACTCAACGCCACGCTCAATATCGGCCTGACAGGGGATTTTTTTTGTGCCGCGATAACGTAAATGAAACAAGATATTCAAAAAATGTAACCGAATACTTGCCACCAGCACAGCCGCCACTGGCACAAGCGTGATTCGATAAGGCTGATGGCGATACTCAATCTCGATCACCGCACGCTCATTTTTACAAAAAAGTCGTTCAATACGCTTTAACGCAATCGGGTTCACATTCCATGTGTCGCCAGAAATATAGGTCACATGCTTCACGCGGCCATCAATCGGCGCGTGAAAGCGGTGATACATGCTTGACGTTAATCTCAGCGTGACATAGCAGCCATCGCGATAGGTTTCTGCGAGTGCATCACTGCCGAGTAAATCTTGTAATGTATAAGGAAAGCCTTTCGCTTGAAAAACAACCGTTCCCTCCACATTGCCGCCAGCGCCAACAATCGCATCACATGGCGAGACCATGACATCCTCAGCTTGATCAATTACACGAGCACCTTCTTTAAGTTGCCTCGTAAAGCAGTCATGCAAACTAGTGAATTTTTTCTTACGCGCATCGCTTAAATCTAAATGTGCGAACAATTTCCACGCGCCGATGGAAAGATCACGCACCCATGGCCGCTCAATTTTGCTAAACCAACCCATAAAGCGCGTTAACGTAATGCGCGGAATGCGATTCGTTAGCAAAAAATTAATGTCTTCATGTTGAAAAAGACGATCCCGCCATTTTTTCCACAGGCTTGCGGTTGGCATTGCGTTGGTAGTGCTTTTTACATTTTGATTTGCAGCATTCATATTAGTGTCAACTTGGTGGCGTATATAAGGAGATGGTTAGTGAATTAAAAAACAACTGCATAAGGTATATCACATGGAAGAGACGTTAACGTTAAAGGCGGCAGGTATCACAGCACTGGTTGCGGTACTGGTGACTGCCTTGCCAAAAATCAAACGAAGATTGGAATTGTCTAAAGCCAAGCACCCTTCGCTGACAGGACATTCGCGCATGGCAAAACGTGTGGCGCGGATGTTGCCGGGCTACGCTTACGATGAAACAGAATTTTTTACCTCCGACAATGCGCCTGCCGAAGTTGTCGCACGCCGTCGTCAGGCGCTCACGCGCATGTCGGCGCTGTATGCTGCTCGCTACCCAAAATCGCTGGCGCTCACTGCCGCTGCTGCCGAACGTATTTCTGATTTGCAATTCACCGGTGCGTATCGTGTGCCATATCAATACAGCACTTATTTGCGCGAGCATTTGAAGTCGGGCAGCTTTATTGCCTCGTCCAATGGCGTCACCTTTACCGACTTGGATGGCAATACATTTTTTGACTTGACTGGCTCGTACGGTGTGAATGTATTTGGCGTTGATTTTTATAAATCTTGTATCGCCGAAGGCAGCGCACGCGTAGAACAAATTGGCCCTGTATTGGGCTCGTATCATCCGAGTGTGGCCGCTAATGTTGAGAAGCTCACTGCTATCTCTGGCATGGATGAGGTCTCGTTTCATATGTCGGGCACCGAGGCGGTGATGCAAGCGGTGCGCTTGGCGCGTTATCACACTAAAAAAACCCATCTGGTACGATTTTGTGGCGCTTATCATGGCTGGTGGGAAGACGTGCAGCCTGGCCCCGGTAACCCCGTTGCACCACGCGACACCTACACACTTAAAGAAATAGATGACGATTCGCTCAAGGTGCTGCGTACTCGCCGCGATATTGCTTGCGTGCTGATAAACCCATTGCAAGCACTGCATCCGAATAAAAATGCGCCGGGCGATTCGTCGTTGGTGGATAGCGGGCGATCTGCTGGCTATGATCGTATTGCCTACACACGTTGGCTGAAATCGCTGCGCGAAGTTTGCAGTGAACGTGGCATCGTGCTGATTTTTGATGAAGTTTTTGTTGGCTTTAGATTGGCCTATGGCGGCGCACAAGAATACTTTGGCGTGAAAGCCGATATGGTTACTTACGGCAAAACGCTCGGCGGTGGTTTTCCAGTCGGGGTGGTTTGCGGCAAGCGTGAATGGATGCGCCGTTTCAACCCAGATAGACCAGCTGACGTGTGCTTTGCACGTGGCACGTTTAACTCGCATCCGTATGTCATGGGTGCGATGCAAGTATTTTTGGAGCGAATTGAAACGCCAGAAATTAAAGCTATCTACGCCAACTTGGATACCGTTTGGGATACGCGTAGAGACATGCTTAATGCGAGCTTGCGTGAGGCAGGTTTGCCTGTTAGCGTCGCTAATATGTCTTCCATCTGGACCGTAAGCTACACAAAAGCATCGCGCTATAACTGGATGCTGCAATATTATTTGCGTGCTGAAGGGCTCGCATTGAGCTGGGTTGGCACGGGACGTTTTATTTTCTCGCTTAACTATGTGGATGCTGACTTTGCCGAAGTCATGGCGCGATTTGTAAGGGCGGCTCAGGCGATGCAGGCCGATGGCTGGTGGTGGGCGGGATCGCCACTGACCAATAAAGCGATTAAACGAAATATTTTGCGTGAGATGCTGGCAGTACGCTTGGGTTGGCAACGCTAATCCAATATGCAGCGGGCGCAATGTTGAAATTGCGCCCGCTGATAATTTTACATTTGTTTCAATCAAGCTAACGCGTGATGCTAATGAGGTTGATGTTGTGTGTGCAGCATCGGATCAATCAACTGTCCACGCATGAGATAAAGCGGTGATTTGTAATACAACTTGATGTCATGAAATGGGTCAGTCAAAATTTTGATTGCCCAAACAACACCCGTTTTAACGTCATAAATAAAAAACAAATGCACAGTGCGAAAAATTAAACCACCTAAGCCAATCGCCAACCACATCAAGCCCGTTTGACGAACAAATTCACCTGCATTTTGTGCCGGTACAAATTGACCCAGCAATGTTGGATCCAAATACAACAGCAATGGTGACAATGCCCAAACAGTCATTAACACTACTTTGCGACTTAGGTTGTAGCCTACCTTAATCTCTTCTTTGTGCTCATGCGTGGCGCTATTCACATGGTCATAGCCTTTAGGCTCAAAGAAAAAATGTCCCGCCTGACGACTCGTCATTGCCACGCACCATGCCAGCAAAGCCGCAATGGCAGGGTCGCTAAACATGAGGCCATAGGCGACAACAAAGCTAGATGCGCTTAATAAATGTAGCGCTTGATTGATGCGGCTGTGATGATAGTAGCGATGATCATCCATACGCTGAATATGTAGTTGACGAAATAATTCTCTCAATTGACTCTCCTTGGTTTATCGCAAATTTATGGCAAATGTATCGTTGAAAAATAGCGCGGAAAATATCCTGCATTAACTATCCTTCTTCAACAATAGTGACCATTTGCCGTGACGAAATGGTGACTGAATAATGACAATTGATTGACGTTTTCGTGAATGTGGCTGTCGCTAAATCGTCATCAAATCGTTATGTGGGCACGGCAACATTTAATGATGATAAATAAAGACGATTTCATACCGCGCGATATCATTGTTGATGAGTTGCAAGCACGACAGCGTCAATTGCGACTGGCGGTAGTTACTGAAACCTTTCCACCTGAAATCAATGGTGTTGCATTAACCATTGCTCGTTTCGTAGAAGGCCTTCGCTTACGCGGCCACGATGTTCAACTCGTCCGCCCACGTCAAGCAAAATCAGACGCCGCTGATAACCAAGAAGTGTTGATGCGCGGTTTGCCCATTCCACGTTACCCCCACTTAAAAATGGGCTTGCCAGCAAAAAATGCGTTGGTCAAACTCTGGAGTCATCAGCGACCAGATGTGGTGCACATTGTCACGGAAGGCCCACTGGGCTACTCAGCTTTGCAGGCTGCTTTGAAATTAAAGCTTCCTGTCACATCAGACTTTCGTACAAATTTTCATGCCTACAGTGGGCACTACGGTATTGGCTGGTTAAAGCGCCCCATCTTTGCCTACCTGCGTAAATTTCATAATCGCACCCTGTGTACGATGGTGCCTACAGATACATTAAAACAAGAATTACACACGGTCGGCTTTCGAAATTTACGCGTGGTTGCAAGAGGTGTTGATACTGTTTTATTTAATCCCGCAAAGCGCTGTGAGGCACGCCGTGCCTCATGGGGTGCTGATGCAAACACGCCTGTGGCAATTTATGTTGGTCGCATTGCATCAGAAAAAAATCTATCCGCACTAGTGTTGGCATTCACGGCAATGCAAGCCAAAGCCCCACTTGCAAAATTGGTCATCGTTGGCGATGGTCCACAACGAAAAGAAATGGAATCAAGACTGCCGCACGCCATTTTCGCTGGCCTCCAACGTGGCGAGGATCTCGCTAAACTCTATGCCTCCGCAGATATTTTTTTATTCCCGAGCATCACAGAGACCTTCGGCAATGTAACGCCTGAAGCAATGGCAAGTGGTTTAGCGGTGGTCGCATATGACTACGCCGCCGCCGCGCAATTAATTGTAAACAATGTGAGCGGAAAATTAGCACCTTACAATGACACGACCGCCTTTGTGATGGCCGCTGTTGATGCAGTCAGTAATATGGAACGCACTGCTGATTGGAAAATTGCCGCCCGACATACTGCTGAAACCCTTAATTGGGATCGACTTGTAGGCGAGCTGGAAGCTGTTTTTTATCAAGCAAGTGCGACAACTCAGCACGCATCACAACTTACTACCTCCAATGGTTTTAATTTCAACCATCATCAAAAAGACATACTGCACAAAATCTAGCAGTGTCATCGTCTCGTCATATCAGAAATGCAAAATTGATATTGTAGTGACGTTGGCCTCCTCCCCAAGCCTAGATTGTTGTGTGCAAACGATAATCTCTCCAAGGTTGGGACTCTCAAACGGTGAACTTTGGTTCACCGTTTTTTTTGCCCCCATTTCCGTAAGCACTGATGTCATCAAAACATCACCAAATTGCAATGTTTGCGACACATCTCGCCTCTAACCTAGAAACACTTTTAACAGTTAAATAAGTTCGAGGAGGCATCAATGCTGAATCTGCAACCGCAACCCACTAAGCTGGCGTTCGCCACAAAAGCAACGTCAAAAAATCGTTACGCAATATCGGTCGCTCGCACCGCAGATGAGGTCGAAGAAGCGCAACGTTTACGCTATCAAGTTTTTTTTGAAGAGATGGGCGCTAATGCTGCACATTCACCAACTTTAACCGTTGATGGTGAGCGCGATGTCGATGCATATGACCAAGACTGCGATCATTTATTGGTGCGTGATGTTGATAGCGGCATCGTTGTTGGCTGCTATCGCATCATGCGCCCTGAGACAGCACGCCGCCGTGGGGCTTTTTATTCAGATAGTGAATTTGACTTAAGCCGGCTGGCTAACATACGCGCTTCCACGGCTGAAGTGGGCCGCGCCTGCATACATCCTGATTTTCGGTCTGGCTCCGTCATCATGCTGCTGTGGTCTGGGCTTGCACGCTACATGATGGAAAATAAAATTGAATATGTCATTGGTTGCGCGAGCATTCCGCTTAGTGATGGGCATGACAATGCCGTTCAGGTATATCAGCAGGTGGCAAAACAATCTTTAGCGCCAGCAGAGTATCGTGTTTTCCCAACGACACCATATCCAATCGGTGACGTGCTGCAAGAAAATAATTTGGTGACACTACATAAGCCACGCATTCCTGCATTAATAAAAGGCTATACGCGTCTAGGCGCTTGGATCTGCGGCGCACCTGCATGGGACGCTGACTTTAATACGGCAGACTTATTTATCTTGTTACCGCTTTCACGTATGTCTGGTGCCTATGCGAAACATTTTTTTGGTGACGCACACGCCGCCTAAAAAATAATGAGCACGCAGAGCCAAAATCGGGTGTGGCTCTGCGTGCTAGCGGCAAGACCGCAGCGACTATTTAATCAATGTTTGTGCCGGCGTGATCAAGCAACGTAAGCTTTGCTAAGTAGTGGCGATCTAGACGCCAATCGTCAATCAAGCCCAATGCTAATTTGAATGCTTCGCGATTAAGCTCATAAAGAGAATGCAATTGATACGGTGCATTTGTTTCAAGTGCAACGGCTAACGCCATTAACGCCTTCGACTCACCAGATTCTGGTCTAGTCGAAACATACTTTGCTACTTTTTTAATATTGTTCATGCTTTGTCCTGAGTACGCTATAAAAAAAACTATAGCGAATTTTAACGGCCAAGTGATGTCTTAAAACTGTCATATGAAACTATTTTTCATGGAGAAAAACGACGATTTCCCATCGTCATGAAAATCGCAAAAATCTGTCATATCTGCTTAGTGTTTGCTCACTATCATTTGATCTCATGAATATCTACCCATTCACATGCAAGTTAGCAATTATTCATCGTGAGGGCAATCATGTTTGACGGCATACCAGGTCAGTTGCATAGCAAAACATCCACAGAAACTCTGCCAATTAATCGCGCTAGCCTACCGACAGCGGATGCGAGTGATGACACCACCAGCCAAGCTGATGAGGTCATGCACTTTCGCACGATCTGGATATCAGATATCCATTTAGGCACCACGGGTTGCCAAGCGGGGTTCTTGCTTGAATTTTTGAAGCACACCGAGTCAGATGAATTGTACCTAGTAGGTGACATTATTGACGGTTGGCAACTCAAGCGTAAATGGTATTGGCATAGACAACACAATGACGTCGTGCAAAAAGTATTGCGCAAAGCGCGCAAAGGCACCAAGGTCACGTTTGTAGCGGGTAATCATGACGAATTTGCCCGCCAGTTTTTAGGATTAGCCTTTGGCGACATAGAAATTGTCGATGAAGCTGTGCATGTCACTGCACAAGGTAAACGTTTTCTCATTCTGCATGGCGATCAATTTGATGCGGTGGTGCAATGCGCTAAATGGTTGGCGCATCTTGGCGATTGGCTATACGGCATTGCACTCGACATGAATCGTTGGCTCAATGCGATACGAAAACGTTTTGGAAAGCCCTATTGGTCGCTATCTCAATATCTTAAACATCGCGTAAAAAATGCGGTAAGTTATATCAACATGTTTGAAGAAGCTGTTGCCCATGAAGCTAAAAAACGTGGCATGGATGGCGTAGTGTGCGGCCATATTCATCGACCTGAAATGCGTGACATTGATGGGATCACATACTGCAACGATGGCGATTGGGTTGAGAGCCTATCAGCCTTAGTAGAAACTGAAACGGGTGAATTAAAAATAATTTATTGGCACGATGTGGAAGCTTGGTGTCAACGTCAACGTGGTGCACTCGTACCCGCTAAGACTGAGGGCACAAAAGTGTGGACGGGAGACCGGCTGAGCGTTGAGTGCTAAATGTTGAATTTGAGAGGGTGCGCGGGTCACGATGCACATTCAATATAATTACAAAACTCATTTATCTACGTGATTTTAAGAGCAAAAAGCCGTCAAGAAGACCACCAATAAAAGACTTTAGATTAAATCTGGGCAAATAGCCGCGCGCAGCACGACAGGGTAGGTATTTTCTAATTCACCAATTTCCTCGCGTACGCGATTGGTGAGCCACCAGACAGCAGCCTTACGAAACGTCAAATTTTTCTCTTCGCCGTAAAGCAAAAATGCCGCTACTTGGCCTAATGCCGGTTGGTGACCGACAATCACAACTGGATGACGATTATCCGGCCAGCCTGCCGCAATCAAATATTGCGTAGCACTTGCACCAACGCTAAGCTCCTCATGCACACTGACTTTGCGGTCGTATTTGGCACCCAGCGCCTCAGCGGTTTCAACGGCACGTATGGCAGGGCTAGTAATAATTTTAGCGCCATCAGGTAGACGCCTATCAAGCCATGCGGCCATCGCAGAGGCTTGCTTGCGACCTTTACCAGTGAGTTTACGTGCATTGTCATTCTCGGTTGATGAGAGCGCGTCCGCATGTCGCCAAAGTATTAAGTCCATGTCAACTCCTTGGCGCATTTTTGACGATGAATGTGACGCTTCAATGACAGCAGCCGGCAAATTGCGTTAATGAAGCAAGCTATTTGTTCAATAAAAACAACAATTTATCAACTGCAATGTTGTCATGTTGCTGTCACATAAGGTTTGTAAAGTGCTTCTTAGAACAAAAATTTATGTTAACAACACCCTGTAATTTTCTGGAGATTAAATGATTAAATTAAATAAATACATGGCTGGTTTTGTGGCATCTGCGAGTGTATTTTTCGCAGCTTCCGCAGCGGCTACTGACATCACTGGTGCGGGCGCGACATTCCCGTTTCCAATCTACGCAAAATGGGCGGAAGATTTTAAGAAAGCCACTGGCGATTCAATGAACTATCAGTCGATTGGCTCGGGCGGTGGCATACGTCAGATCATCGCAAAAACCGTTGATTTCGGTGCATCAGATATGCCGTTATCAAAAGAAGCGCTTGATAAAGACGGTCTTGCACAATTTCCAGCTATCATCGGCGGTGTGGTGCCTGTAGTCAACATCGAAGGTATCAAGCCAGGCCAAATGCGTCTTACAGGCACGGTACTGGCCGATATTTTCTTGGGCAAAATAAAAGTTTGGAATGATGCTGCGATTGCTGCACTCAACCCTGGAGTAAAATTACCTGCTGACCCAATCACAGTGGTTCGTCGCTCTGATGGCTCAGGCACAACATTCATCTTCACAGACTATCTATCAAAAATTAGCGCCGATTGGAAAAAAGACGTTGGTTCTGGCACGGCGGTAAAGTGGCCGGAAGGAGTGGGCGGCAAAGGTAACGAAGGTGTGTCGGCTTATGTACAGCGCATCAAAGGCTCGATTGGCTACGTTGAATATGCCTACGCTAAGAAAAACAAAATGTCACATACCGCTATGCGTAATCGCGACGGTAATTTTGTGCAGCCTGATGACTTAACCTTTCAAGCGGCAACCGCTGGTGCTGACTGGGCAAAAGTACCTGGCATGGCTTTGGTACTAACAGAACAGCCTGGTAAAGATAGCTGGCCAATGAGCGGTGCATCTTTCATTTTGATGCATAAAAATCAAGCTAACTCAGACAAAGGACTAGCAGCATTAAAGTTTTTTGATTTCGCCTTCAAAAATGGGGACAAAGCGGCGCTTGAACTTGACTATGTGCCGATGCCTGATGCCGTAGTAAAGTTGGTGCAAGACATGTGGAAAGCAGACATCAAAGGACCAAACGGTCAGCCACTCTGGAAGTAACTTTTAAGTCAACGAATGCCGCAATGTAATGTTTACATTGCGGCATTTCTGCCTGTAACAACATAAAAACAGTCTTTAACTGACGCGCTAAAATCGAAGAGATGCCATGAGCTCAACCAATGTCAGTGATTCATCCTCAAACTCCACAACGCAGAAAGTTAACTACGTGTCGAGAGAACAAGAATTACAACGTATATCGCTACGCTTAAAGCACCAGCGTTGGCAAGATTGGGTATTTCATAAAACCACCTTATTTTTCGTCCTGTTTGTACTGGCGATGCTGGGTGGCATTATTGGCTCACTCATTTGGAAGTCCTACCCCATTTTTCAGGCGCAAGGGTTTGGTTTTTTTACCAACCGCGAATGGAATCCGGTCACACAAGAATTTGGCGCGCTAAATGCCGTTTTTGGCACTGTCGTTACCTCATTTATAGCGCTCTTATTTGCTGTGCCGATAAGTTTTGGAATTGCAATTTTTTTGACCGAGCTTTGCCCAGCGTGGTTAAAGCGCCCACTCGGCACCGCCGTTGAGTTGCTTGCTGCTGTTCCCTCCATCATTTACGGTATGTGGGGATTATTTGTTTTTGCCCCTCTTTTTGCAGATCATATTCAGCCGTTTTTGACTAAATATTTTGGTGATGTGCCCGGCATTGGTTTGCTATTTCAAGGTGCACCGATGGGTATCGGCATGTTAGCCGCTGGTATTATTTTGGCAGTAATGGTCATCCCATTTATTGCGTCGGTCATGCGCGACGTGTTTGAAGTTGTTCCCGGTGTGATCAAAGAATCTGCTTACGGACTGGGCGCTACTACGTGGGAGGTCGTTCGTAATATTGTGCTGCCATACACCAAAGCTGGTGTGGTCGGCGGCATTATGTTGGGGCTAGGTCGCGCGCTGGGTGAAACGATGGCGGTGACATTTGTGATTGGTAATACCGCCAATATTGCGGCTTCACTTTACGAGCCTGGCGCTTCTATTGCTTCTACTATTGCCAACGAATTTGCCGAAGCGAGCGAAGGGCCGCATATCGAGTCCCTGATTGGTCTAGGTCTCGTTTTATTTTTAATCACCTTTATCGTATTAGCGATTGCTAAGTTAATGTTAATGCAGCTTGCCAAAGGCGAAGGAGCACGCACATGAGTCAGGCTAATGTGATTAGTAATCTCTACAAGCGTCGCCTGTTTGTGAACCGTCTGGCGCTAATTTCCGCATTAGCGGCAATGGCAATCGGTATGTTCTTTTTATTGTGGATATTGTCGGTACTTGTTATTAAGGGTATCGGCGGTATAAATTTTGCGGTATTTTCTGAGATGACGCCACCGCCAGGCAGTGCGGGCGGTTTAGCAAACGCCATATTTGGTAGCGTCGTCATGGTAGGTGTAGCGACATTTGTGGCGACACCAATTGGTATTTTGGCGGGCGTATATTTGGCAGAATTCGGCAAAACAGGCTGGTTAGCACCGGTGACGCGCTTCGTTAATGATATTTTGCTGTCTGCACCGTCAATTGTTATTGGATTATTTATCTATGCTATTTACGTGGCACAGGTTAAACACTTCTCTGGTTGGGCGGGTTCATTTGCATTGGCTTTGATTGCGATACCGGTTGTGGTTCGTACGACTGAAACTATGCTACTACTCGTACCGGCAAGCCTGCGTGAGGCGGCTGCTGCATTAGGCGCGCCGCAATGGAAAATTATCATTACAGTGGCAATGCGAGCGGTGAGCGGTGGCGTCATTACCGGTGTGCTGTTAGCTGTTGCGCGAATTAGCGGTGAGACCGCACCTCTGCTATTTACGGCACTGAATAATCAATTTTGGTCAACCGATATGAACCAGCCGATGGCAAACTTGCCGGTTGTTATTTATCAATTTGCGCTAAGCCCGTTTGAAAATTGGCAATCGCTTGCGTGGGCGGGGGCGATGCTCATCACCTTTACCGTTCTGGCCATCAACATCCTGACGCGCGTGGTGTTTCGCCAACGCACTTCCTAATTAAATCGTTAGTAAACATTAAGCCAATACTTATATCGAGACCAACATGAATGCTGTCCTACAACAAACTGAAACCGTAGCCGCCAGTGATATAAAAATTAAGGTCAATAACCTCAATTTTTATTACGGCGGTTTTCAGGGATTAAAAAATATCAACCTTGATATTTTAGAGCGCCGCATTACTGCCTTCATTGGCCCTTCTGGTTGCGGTAAATCAACTTTGCTGCGCACACTGAATCGCATGTATGACCTATATCCAGGTCAGCGCGCCGAAGGCGAGATCTTGATTAATGGCAAAAATATTCTCGACAAAACACAAGACGTTAATTTGCTACGCGCCAAAGTCGGCATGGTTTTTCAAAAACCAACACCCTTCCCAATGTCAATCTACGACAACATTGCTTTCGGTGTAAAACTTTACGAGTCATTGAGCAAAGCTGAAATGGACGAGCGCGTTGAATGGGCGCTGAATAAAGCGGCGATTTGGGGCGAAGTCAAAGACAAGCTCAAACAGAGCGGATTGTCCCTTTCCGGTGGCCAACAGCAGCGTTTATGCATCGCGCGCGCGGTGTCTGTTAAGCCTGAAGTGGTGCTGCTCGATGAGCCAACATCGGCGCTTGACCCAATCTCCACCGCCAAGATTGAAGAGCTGTTGCATGAGCTTAAAACTGACTACACCATTGCTATCGTGACGCACAATATGCAGCAGGCAGCACGCGTGTCTGACTTCACTGCCTATATGTATTTGGGCGACTTAGTCGAGTACGGCGTAACCGACGAAATCTTTATTAAGCCCAAGCGTAAAGAAACGGAAGACTACATTACAGGTCGCTTCGGTTAATTTATTAAATTATTGAAAGTCTATTATTGGCGGGCATATCGGAGCATATATGCTCCGATATGCCCGCCAATAATAGACTTTCAATAATTTAATAAATTAACCGAAGCGACCTGTAATGTAGTCTTCCGTTTCTTTACGCTTGGGCTTAATAAAGATTTCGTCGGTTACGCCGTACTCGACTAAGTCGCCCAAATACATATAGGCAGTGAAGTCAGACACGCGTGCTGCCTGCTGCATATTGTGCGTCACGATAGCAATGGTGTAGTCAGTTTTAAGCTCATGCAACAGCTCTTCAATCTTGGCGGTGGAGATTGGGTCAAGCGCCGATGTTGGCTCATCGAGCAGCACCACTTCAGGCTTAACAGACACCGCGCGCGCGATGCATAAACGCTGCTGTTGGCCACCGGAAAGGGACAATCCGCTCTGTTTGAGCTTGTCTTTGACTTCGCCCCAAATCGCCGCTTTATTCAGCGCCCATTCAACGCGCTCGTCCATTTCAGCTTTGCTCAATGACTCGTAAAGTTTTACACCGAAAGCAATGTTGTCGTAGATTGACATTGGGAAGGGTGTTGGTTTTTGAAAAACCATGCCGACTTTGGCGCGTAGCAAATTAACGTCTTGTGTTTTGTCGAGAATATTTTTGCCATTAATCAAGATCTCGCCTTCGGCGCGCTGACCTGGATATAGGTCATACATGCGATTCAGTGTGCGCAGCAAAGTTGATTTACCGCAACCAGAAGGGCCAATGAAGGCAGTAATGCGGCGCTCTAAAATATCAAGGTTGATATTTTTTAATCCCTGAAAACCGCCGTAATAAAAATTGAGGTTATTGACCTTAATTTTTATATCACTGGCGGCTACGGTTTCAGTTTGTTGTAGGACAGCATTCATGTTGGTCTCGATATAAGTATTGGCTTAATGTTTACTAACGATTTAATTAGGAAGTGCGTTGGCGAAACACCACGCGCGTCAGGATGTTGATGGCCAGAACGGTAAAGGTGATGAGCATCGCCCCCGCCCACGCAAGCGATTGCCAATTTTCAAACGGGCTTAGCGCAAATTGATAAATAACAACCGGCAAGTTTGCCATCGGCTGGTTCATATCGGTTGACCAAAATTGATTATTCAGTGCCGTAAATAGCAGAGGTGCGGTCTCACCGCTAATTCGCGCAACAGCTAACAGCACACCGGTAATGACGCCACCGCTCACCGCTCGCATTGCCACTGTAATGATAATTTTCCATTGCGGCGCGCCTAATGCAGCAGCCGCCTCACGCAGGCTTGCCGGTACGAGTAGTAGCATAGTTTCAGTCGTACGAACCACAACCGGTATCGCAATCAAAGCCAATGCAAATGAACCCGCCCAACCAGAGAAGTGTTTAACCTGTGCCACGTAAATAGCATAGATAAATAATCCAATAACAATTGACGGTGCAGACAGCAAAATATCATTAACGAAGCGCGTCACCGGTGCTAACCAGCCTGTTTTGCCGAATTCTGCCAAATATACGCCCGCCAAAATACCAATTGGTGTCGCCACAAATGTCGCTACACCTACCATGACGACGCTACCAAATATGGCGTTTGCTAAACCGCCCGCACTGCCTGGCGGTGGCGTCATCTCAGAAAATACCGCAAAATTTATACCGCCGATACCCTTAATAACAAGTACCGACAATATCCACAATAAAAAGAACATACCGATTGCCATTGCCGCTAATGCGGAAATTAGCGCCAGACGGTTCACAAACAGGCGACGCTTGTAGAGATTACTAATCACATTAGCCTGACTCATGTGCGTGCTCCTTCGCCTTTGGCAAGCTGCATTAACATTAACTTAGCAATCGCTAATACGATAAAGGTGATTAAAAATAAAACGAGACCTAGACCAATCAGGGACTCGATATGCGGCCCTTCGCTCGCTTCGGCAAATTCGTTGGCAATAGTAGAAGCAATAGAAGCGCCAGGCTCGTAAAGTGAAGCCGCAATATTGGCGGTATTACCAATCACAAATGTCACCGCCATCGTTTCACCCAGCGCGCGACCTAGCCCCAACATAATGCCGCCGACCACACCAGCTTTGGTGTATGGCAGCACAATATTACGAACGACCTCCCACGTAGTAGCGCCCAGTCCGTAAGCAGATTCTTTGATCACACCGGGAACAACTTCAAACACGTCGCGCATGACCGACGCAATAAATGGGATGACCATTACTGCCAAAATAATACCAGCGGCTAACATGCCGATACCCATCGGTGCACCTTGAAATAGCAAACCAATGCCGGGCACATCACCAAAATATTTAGTCAAAAACGGCTGAATATGATCTGCAAAAAGAGGGGCAAAAACAAATAATCCCCACATACCGTAAATGATGGAGGGAACAGCAGCAAGCAACTCAACGGCGGTGCCGAGTGGGCGCTTTAACCACGCTGGGCAAAGCTCGGTCAAAAAAATTGCAATTCCAAAACTTATCGGCACAGCAAATAAGAGCGCTATAAATGAGGTAACGACAGTGCCAAAAACGGCATTTAGCGCGCCAAATTCTTGTGTGACCGGATTCCATTCGCGGTTGGTAAAAAAACCAAACCCTTGCGCCTGAAAAATGGGGTAGGACTTCCAAATGAGTGAGCCAATAATGCCACCCAGCATCGCCAGTACAAACAGGACGAAAAATAAGGTGGTTTTATGAAATACCCAATCTTGCCAACGCTGGTGCTTTAAGCGTAGCGATATACGTTGTAATTCTTGTTCTCTCGACACGTAGTTAACTTTCTGCGTTGTGGAGTTTGAGGATGAATCACTGACATTGGTTGAGCTCATGGCATCTCTTCGATTTTAGCGCGTCAGTTAAAGACTGTTTTTATGTTGTTACAGGCAGAAATGCCGCAATGTAAACATTACATTGCGGCATTCGTTGACTTAAAAGTTACTTCCAGAGTGGCTGACCGTTTGGTCCTTTGATGTCTGCTTTCCACATGTCTTGCACCAACTTTACTACGGCATCAGGCATCGGCACATAGTCAAGTTCAAGCGCCGCTTTGTCCCCATTTTTGAAGGCGAAATCAAAAAACTTTAATGCTGCTAGTCCTTTGTCTGAGTTAGCTTGATTTTTATGCATCAAAATGAAAGATGCACCGCTCATTGGCCAGCTATCTTTACCAGGCTGTTCTGTTAGTACCAAAGCCATGCCAGGTACTTTTGCCCAGTCAGCACCAGCGGTTGCCGCTTGAAAGGTTAAGTCATCAGGCTGCACAAAATTACCGTCGCGATTACGCATAGCGGTATGTGACATTTTGTTTTTCTTAGCGTAGGCATATTCAACGTAGCCAATCGAGCCTTTGATGCGCTGTACATAAGCCGACACACCTTCGTTACCTTTGCCGCCCACTCCTTCCGGCCACTTTACCGCCGTGCCAGAACCAACGTCTTTTTTCCAATCGGCGCTAATTTTTGATAGATAGTCTGTGAAGATGAATGTTGTGCCTGAGCCATCAGAGCGACGAACCACTGTGATTGGGTCAGCAGGTAATTTTACTCCAGGGTTGAGTGCAGCAATCGCAGCATCATTCCAAACTTTTATTTTGCCCAAGAAAATATCGGCCAGTACCGTGCCTGTAAGACGCATTTGGCCTGGCTTGATACCTTCGATGTTGACTACAGGCACCACACCGCCGATGATAGCTGGAAATTGTGCAAGACCGTCTTTATCAAGCGCTTCTTTTGATAACGGCATATCTGATGCACCGAAATCAACGGTTTTTGCGATGATCTGACGTATGCCACCGCCCGAGCCAATCGACTGATAGTTCATTGAATCGCCAGTGGCTTTCTTAAAATCTTCCGCCCATTTTGCGTAGATTGGAAACGGGAATGTCGCGCCCGCACCAGTGATGTCAGTAGCCGCTGCGGAAGCTGCGAAAAATACACTCGCAGATGCCACAAAACCAGCCATGTATTTATTTAATTTAATCATTTAATCTCCAGAAAATTACAGGGTGTTGTTAACATAAATTTTTGTTCTAAGAAGCACTTTACAAACCTTATGTGACAGCAACATGACAACATTGCAGTTGATAAATTGTTGTTTTTATTGAACAAATAGCTTGCTTCATTAACGCAATTTGCCGGCTGCTGTCATTGAAGCGTCACATTCATCGTCAAAAATGCGCCAAGGAGTTGACATGGACTTAATACTTTGGCGACATGCGGACGCGCTCTCATCAACCGAGAATGACAATGCACGTAAACTCACTGGTAAAGGTCGCAAGCAAGCCTCTGCGATGGCCGCATGGCTTGATAGGCGTCTACCTGATGGCGCTAAAATTATTACTAGCCCTGCCATACGTGCCGTTGAAACCGCTGAGGCGCTGGGTGCCAAATACGACCGCAAAGTCAGTGTGCATGAGGAGCTTAGCGTTGGTGCAAGTGCTACGCAATATTTGATTGCGGCAGGCTGGCCGGATAATCGTCATCCAGTTGTGATTGTCGGTCACCAACCGGCATTAGGCCAAGTAGCGGCATTTTTGCTTTACGGCGAAGAGAAAAATTTGACGTTTCGTAAGGCTGCTGTCTGGTGGCTCACCAATCGCGTACGCGAGGAAATTGGTGAATTAGAAAATACCTACCCTGTCGTGCTGCGCGCGGCTATTTGCCCAGATTTAATCTAAAGTCTTTTATTGGTGGTCTTCTTGACGGCTTTTTGCTCTTAAAATCACGTAGATAAATGAGTTTTGTAATTATATTGAATGTGCATCGTGACCCGCGCACCCTCTCAAATTCAACATTTAGCACTCAACGCTCAGCCGGTCTCCCGTCCACACTTTTGTGCCCTCAGTCTTAGCGGGTACGAGTGCACCACGTTGACGTTGACACCAAGCTTCCACATCGTGCCAATAAATTATTTTTAATTCACCCGTTTCAGTTTCTACTAAGGCTGATAGGCTCTCAACCCAATCGCCATCGTTGCAGTATGTGATCCCATCAATGTCACGCATTTCAGGTCGATGAATATGGCCGCACACTACGCCATCCATGCCACGTTTTTTAGCTTCATGGGCAACAGCTTCTTCAAACATGTTGATATAACTTACCGCATTTTTTACGCGATGTTTAAGATATTGAGATAGCGACCAATAGGGCTTTCCAAAACGTTTTCGTATCGCATTGAGCCAACGATTCATGTCGAGTGCAATGCCGTATAGCCAATCGCCAAGATGCGCCAACCATTTAGCGCATTGCACCACCGCATCAAATTGATCGCCATGCAGAATGAGAAAACGTTTACCTTGTGCAGTGACATGCACAGCTTCATCGACAATTTCTATGTCGCCAAAGGCTAATCCTAAAAACTGGCGGGCAAATTCGTCATGATTACCCGCTACAAACGTGACCTTGGTGCCTTTGCGCGCTTTGCGCAATACTTTTTGCACGACGTCATTGTGTTGTCTATGCCAATACCATTTACGCTTGAGTTGCCAACCGTCAATAATGTCACCTACTAGGTACAATTCATCTGACTCGGTGTGCTTCAAAAATTCAAGCAAGAACCCCGCTTGGCAACCCGTGGTGCCTAAATGGATATCTGATATCCAGATCGTGCGAAAGTGCATGACCTCATCAGCTTGGCTGGTGGTGTCATCACTCGCATCCGCTGTCGGTAGGCTAGCGCGATTAATTGGCAGAGTTTCTGTGGATGTTTTGCTATGCAACTGACCTGGTATGCCGTCAAACATGATTGCCCTCACGATGAATAATTGCTAACTTGCATGTGAATGGGTAGATATTCATGAGATCAAATGATAGTGAGCAAACACTAAGCAGATATGACAGATTTTTGCGATTTTCATGACGATGGGAAATCGTCGTTTTTCTCCATGAAAAATAGTTTCATATGACAGTTTTAAGACATCACTTGGCCGTTAAAATTCGCTATAGTTTTTTTTATAGCGTACTCAGGACAAAGCATGAACAATATTAAAAAAGTAGCAAAGTATGTTTCGACTAGACCAGAATCTGGTGAGTCGAAGGCGTTAATGGCGTTAGCCGTTGCACTTGAAACAAATGCACCGTATCAATTGCATTCTCTTTATGAGCTTAATCGCGAAGCATTCAAATTAGCATTGGGCTTGATTGACGATTGGCGTCTAGATCGCCACTACTTAGCAAAGCTTACGTTGCTTGATCACGCCGGCACAAACATTGATTAAATAGTCGCTGCGGTCTTGCCGCTAGCACGCAGAGCCACACCCGATTTTGGCTCTGCGTGCTCATTATTTTTTAGGCGGCGTGTGCGTCACCAAAAAAATGTTTCGCATAGGCACCAGACATACGTGAAAGCGGTAACAAGATAAATAAGTCTGCCGTATTAAAGTCAGCGTCCCATGCAGGTGCGCCGCAGATCCAAGCGCCTAGACGCGTATAGCCTTTTATTAATGCAGGAATGCGTGGCTTATGTAGTGTCACCAAATTATTTTCTTGCAGCACGTCACCGATTGGATATGGTGTCGTTGGGAAAACACGATACTCTGCTGGCGCTAAAGATTGTTTTGCCACCTGCTGATATACCTGAACGGCATTGTCATGCCCATCACTAAGCGGAATGCTCGCGCAACCAATGACATATTCAATTTTATTTTCCATCATGTAGCGTGCAAGCCCAGACCACAGCAGCATGATGACGGAGCCAGACCGAAAATCAGGATGTATGCAGGCGCGGCCCACTTCAGCCGTGGAAGCGCGTATGTTAGCCAGCCGGCTTAAGTCAAATTCACTATCTGAATAAAAAGCCCCACGGCGGCGTGCTGTCTCAGGGCGCATGATGCGATAGCAGCCAACAACGATGCCGCTATCAACATCACGCACCAATAAATGATCGCAGTCTTGGTCATATGCATCGACATCGCGCTCACCATCAACGGTTAAAGTTGGTGAATGTGCAGCATTAGCGCCCATCTCTTCAAAAAAAACTTGATAGCGTAAACGTTGCGCTTCTTCGACCTCATCTGCGGTGCGAGCGACCGATATTGCGTAACGATTTTTTGACGTTGCTTTTGTGGCGAACGCCAGCTTAGTGGGTTGCGGTTGCAGATTCAGCATTGATGCCTCCTCGAACTTATTTAACTGTTAAAAGTGTTTCTAGGTTAGAGGCGAGATGTGTCGCAAACATTGCAATTTGGTGATGTTTTGATGACATCAGTGCTTACGGAAATGGGGGCAAAAAAAACGGTGAACCAAAGTTCACCGTTTGAGAGTCCCAACCTTGGAGAGATTATCGTTTGCACACAACAATCTAGGCTTGGGGAGGAGGCCAACGTCACTACAATATCAATTTTGCATTTCTGATATGACGAGACGATGACACTGCTAGATTTTGTGCAGTATGTCTTTTTGATGATGGTTGAAATTAAAACCATTGGAGGTAGTAAGTTGTGATGCGTGCTGAGTTGTCGCACTTGCTTGATAAAAAACAGCTTCCAGCTCGCCTACAAGTCGATCCCAATTAAGGGTTTCAGCAGTATGTCGGGCGGCAATTTTCCAATCAGCAGTGCGTTCCATATTACTGACTGCATCAACAGCGGCCATCACAAAGGCGGTCGTGTCATTGTAAGGTGCTAATTTTCCGCTCACATTGTTTACAATTAATTGCGCGGCGGCGGCGTAGTCATATGCGACCACCGCTAAACCACTTGCCATTGCTTCAGGCGTTACATTGCCGAAGGTCTCTGTGATGCTCGGGAATAAAAAAATATCTGCGGAGGCATAGAGTTTAGCGAGATCCTCGCCACGTTGGAGGCCAGCGAAAATGGCGTGCGGCAGTCTTGATTCCATTTCTTTTCGTTGTGGACCATCGCCAACGATGACCAATTTTGCAAGTGGGGCTTTGGCTTGCATTGCCGTGAATGCCAACACTAGTGCGGATAGATTTTTTTCTGATGCAATGCGACCAACATAAATTGCCACAGGCGTGTTTGCATCAGCACCCCATGAGGCACGGCGTGCCTCACAGCGCTTTGCGGGATTAAATAAAACAGTATCAACACCTCTTGCAACCACGCGTAAATTTCGAAAGCCGACCGTGTGTAATTCTTGTTTTAATGTATCTGTAGGCACCATCGTACACAGGGTGCGATTATGAAATTTACGCAGGTAGGCAAAGATGGGGCGCTTTAACCAGCCAATACCGTAGTGCCCACTGTAGGCATGAAAATTTGTACGAAAGTCTGATGTGACAGGAAGCTTTAATTTCAAAGCAGCCTGCAAAGCTGAGTAGCCCAGTGGGCCTTCCGTGACAATGTGCACCACATCTGGTCGCTGATGACTCCAGAGTTTGACCAACGCATTTTTTGCTGGCAAGCCCATTTTTAAGTGGGGGTAACGTGGAATGGGCAAACCGCGCATCAACACTTCTTGGTTATCAGCGGCGTCTGATTTTGCTTGACGTGGGCGGACGAGTTGAACATCGTGGCCGCGTAAGCGAAGGCCTTCTACGAAACGAGCAATGGTTAATGCAACACCATTGATTTCAGGTGGAAAGGTTTCAGTAACTACCGCCAGTCGCAATTGACGCTGTCGTGCTTGCAACTCATCAACAATGATATCGCGCGGTATGAAATCGTCTTTATTTATCATCATTAAATGTTGCCGTGCCCACATAACGATTTGATGACGATTTAGCGACAGCCACATTCACGAAAACGTCAATCAATTGTCATTATTCAGTCACCATTTCGTCACGGCAAATGGTCACTATTGTTGAAGAAGGATAGTTAATGCAGGATATTTTCCGCGCTATTTTTCAACGATACATTTGCCATAAATTTGCGATAAACCAAGGAGAGTCAATTGAGAGAATTATTTCGTCAACTACATATTCAGCGTATGGATGATCATCGCTACTATCATCACAGCCGCATCAATCAAGCGCTACATTTATTAAGCGCATCTAGCTTTGTTGTCGCCTATGGCCTCATGTTTAGCGACCCTGCCATTGCGGCTTTGCTGGCATGGTGCGTGGCAATGACGAGTCGTCAGGCGGGACATTTTTTCTTTGAGCCTAAAGGCTATGACCATGTGAATAGCGCCACGCATGAGCACAAAGAAGAGATTAAGGTAGGCTACAACCTAAGTCGCAAAGTAGTGTTAATGACTGTTTGGGCATTGTCACCATTGCTGTTGTATTTGGATCCAACATTGCTGGGTCAATTTGTACCGGCACAAAATGCAGGTGAATTTGTTCGTCAAACGGGCTTGATGTGGTTGGCGATTGGCTTAGGTGGTTTAATTTTTCGCACTGTGCATTTGTTTTTTATTTATGACGTTAAAACGGGTGTTGTTTGGGCAATCAAAATTTTGACTGACCCATTTCATGACATCAAGTTGTATTACAAATCACCGCTTTATCTCATGCGTGGACAGTTGATTGATCCGATGCTGCACACACAACATCAACCTCATTAGCATCACGCGTTAGCTTGATTGAAACAAATGTAAAATTATCAGCGGGCGCAATTTCAACATTGCGCCCGCTGCATATTGGATTAGCGTTGCCAACCCAAGCGTACTGCCAGCATCTCACGCAAAATATTTCGTTTAATCGCTTTATTGGTCAGTGGCGATCCCGCCCACCACCAGCCATCGGCCTGCATCGCCTGAGCCGCCCTTACAAATCGCGCCATGACTTCGGCAAAGTCAGCATCCACATAGTTAAGCGAGAAAATAAAACGTCCCGTGCCAACCCAGCTCAATGCGAGCCCTTCAGCACGCAAATAATATTGCAGCATCCAGTTATAGCGCGATGCTTTTGTGTAGCTTACGGTCCAGATGGAAGACATATTAGCGACGCTAACAGGCAAACCTGCCTCACGCAAGCTCGCATTAAGCATGTCTCTACGCGTATCCCAAACGGTATCCAAGTTGGCGTAGATAGCTTTAATTTCTGGCGTTTCAATTCGCTCCAAAAATACTTGCATCGCACCCATGACATACGGATGCGAGTTAAACGTGCCACGTGCAAAGCACACGTCAGCTGGTCTATCTGGGTTGAAACGGCGCATCCATTCACGCTTGCCGCAAACCACCCCGACTGGAAAACCACCGCCGAGCGTTTTGCCGTAAGTAACCATATCGGCTTTCACGCCAAAGTATTCTTGTGCGCCGCCATAGGCCAATCTAAAGCCAACAAAAACTTCATCAAAAATCAGCACGATGCCACGTTCACTGCAAACTTCGCGCAGCGATTTCAGCCAACGTGTGTAGGCAATACGATCATAGCCAGCAGATCGCCCGCTATCCACCAACGACGAATCGCCCGGCGCATTTTTATTCGGATGCAGTGCTTGCAATGGGTTTATCAGCACGCAAGCAATATCGCGGCGAGTACGCAGCACCTTGAGCGAATCGTCATCTATTTCTTTAAGTGTGTAGGTGTCGCGTGGTGCAACGGGGTTACCGGGGCCAGGCTGCACGTCTTCCCACCAGCCATGATAAGCGCCACAAAATCGTACCAGATGGGTTTTTTTAGTGTGATAACGCGCCAAGCGCACCGCTTGCATCACCGCCTCGGTGCCCGACATATGAAACGAGACCTCATCCATGCCAGAGATAGCAGTGAGCTTCTCAACATTAGCGGCCACACTCGGATGATACGAGCCCAATACAGGGCCAATTTGTTCTACGCGTGCGCTGCCTTCGGCGATACAAGATTTATAAAAATCAACGCCAAATACATTCACACCGTACGAGCCAGTCAAGTCAAAAAATGTATTGCCATCCAAGTCGGTAAAGGTGACGCCATTGGACGAGGCAATAAAGCTGCCCGACTTCAAATGCTCGCGCAAATAAGTGCTGTATTGATATGGCACACGATACGCACCGGTGAATTGCAAATCAGAAATACGTTCGGCAGCAGCGGCAGTGAGCGCCAGCGATTTTGGGTAGCGAGCAGCATACAGCGCCGACATGCGCGTGAGCGCCTGACGACGGCGTGCGACAACTTCGGCAGGCGCATTGTCGGAGGTAAAAAATTCTGTTTCATCGTAAGCGTAGCCCGGCAACATCCGCGCCACACGTTTTGCCATGCGCGAATGTCCTGTCAGCGAAGGGTGCTTGGCTTTAGACAATTCCAATCTTCGTTTGATTTTTGGCAAGGCAGTCACCAGTACCGCAACCAGTGCTGTGATACCTGCCGCCTTTAACGTTAACGTCTCTTCCATGTGATATACCTTATGCAGTTGTTTTTTAATTCACTAACCATCTCCTTATATACGCCACCAAGTTGACACTAATATGAATGCTGCAAATCAAAATGTAAAAAGCACTACCAACGCAATGCCAACCGCAAGCCTGTGGAAAAAATGGCGGGATCGTCTTTTTCAACATGAAGACATTAATTTTTTGCTAACGAATCGCATTCCGCGCATTACGTTAACGCGCTTTATGGGTTGGTTTAGCAAAATTGAGCGGCCATGGGTGCGTGATCTTTCCATCGGCGCGTGGAAATTGTTCGCACATTTAGATTTAAGCGATGCGCGTAAGAAAAAATTCACTAGTTTGCATGACTGCTTTACGAGGCAACTTAAAGAAGGTGCTCGTGTAATTGATCAAGCTGAGGATGTCATGGTCTCGCCATGTGATGCGATTGTTGGCGCTGGCGGCAATGTGGAGGGAACGGTTGTTTTTCAAGCGAAAGGCTTTCCTTATACATTACAAGATTTACTCGGCAGTGATGCACTCGCAGAAACCTATCGCGATGGCTGCTATGTCACGCTGAGATTAACGTCAAGCATGTATCACCGCTTTCACGCGCCGATTGATGGCCGCGTGAAGCATGTGACCTATATTTCTGGCGACACATGGAATGTGAACCCGATTGCGTTAAAGCGTATTGAACGACTTTTTTGTAAAAATGAGCGTGCGGTGATCGAGATTGAGTATCGCCATCAGCCTTATCGAATCACGCTTGTGCCAGTGGCGGCTGTGCTGGTGGCAAGTATTCGGTTACATTTTTTGAATATCTTGTTTCATTTACGTTATCGCGGCACAAAAAAAATCCCCTGTCAGGCCGATATTGAGCGTGGCGTTGAGTTAGGCTGGTTTGAGCACGGCTCGACCATCATCGTATTTGCACCGAAGGGATTTACACTTTGTGATGAAATCACTACGGGCAAAGTGATTCGTATGGGGCAGCGACTGATGCGAATTCCCCCTAAGTAGTTGGTTAGTAACGCGATGAGTGTGTAGATTCGAGGGATAACGTCAGTTCGTTGCGTTTCGGCATATGCCATCCTGTCGTTTAGAATCCCTTACGGACAAAAAATGACAAAACCACTATTCCGACAAGAGGCTATCGACGCGCAAAGAGAAAAATTCTTCGGTGAAGTCACTGAGGCGCGTCCGCTGCCGATGTGGGTGTTCACGGCCTTAGCAGCATTGATTGCCACACTCATTATTGTGGTCGGTATTTGGGGGCAATACACGCGGCGCGAACGTGTAGAGGGTTTTTTAGCGTCTGATATTGGTGCGGCGCGGGTGTTATTCGCAGATGCTGGACGTATTGCGGAACTGATGGTTAAAGAAGGCGATATCGTGACCAAAGGTATGCCGCTTGCGCGTATTTCGTTTGAGCGCGTTACGGGGCAATCGCAATCGACGGCGGCAGCAGTATCGGGTGAGCTGGGTCAGCGCAAAGAGCTGCTCGCGCGTGAACAATCACAAATACGTGAGCTAGGTGCACAGCAAGTCACACAAATTCGTAAACGCGTGGCCGATATACAAAACGAAATGACGCAGCTTGACCGCGAGATTCGTTTGCAAGACCAGCGCCTTGCCTCAGCACGTGAACAATCAAAACGATTTGAAGATTTGGGTAAAGAAAAATTTGTCTCTGACATTGTCGTGCGACAAAAGCGCGATGAAGTCACTGATCAAGAATTAAAATTACAAACCTTAAAACGCAGCCGTGCGGCATTAGAGCGCGATCAGTCCACAGCCAGATTAGATGAGCCCGCCGCCGCACTACGCGCACGCTCACAGGCTGACCAACTATCCCGGCAAATTTCAGAACTGCAGCAAAGCTTGGTGGAGGTTGATGCCAAGCGTGAATCAGTCATCGTGGCGCCTATTGATGGCATCGCGACCAATATTGCGGTATCTGTTGGGCAATCTGTAGCAGCGGATGCGAGTTTTGCCACCATCTTGCCGAGAGGCAGTATGTTGCGCGCAGAGCTGCTTGTACCAACGCGCGCGATTGGTTTTATCGCGAAAGGGCGTGAAGTGGTGCTGCGCTACGAGGCGTTTCCATTTGAGCGATTTGGGCAGTACCGTGGTGTAGTGGCTGATGTCAGCCAAACCGTATGGTCCACGGGTGAAAAAGTCGGCCCATTGACTATCCGTGAGCCGGTCTATCGGGTGACAGTTGCGCTCGATCAACAGACCGTAAATGCCCAAGGCCAAGCACTGGCGCTCAAATCAGGCATGTTGATGAATGCGGACATCCTGCTCGAAAAACGCTCACTCATCGAGTGGCTATTTGAGCCAGTGATGCAACTCAGAGGGCGTTTCTAATGTTGAGCCACGTGAGCTTGCCGTGCGGCTTGGCTCCTCCCTTTGAAAAAGGGAGGCTGGGAGGGATTGCGTTGATGAGTGATTTGTGCGCTGTAACAACGCCCGTACTTCGCCCACCACAATCCCCCTCAATCCCCCTTTTTCAAAGGGGGAAGCTAAATCTCTGTAGGACTGCAGAATTCATACAAGCACCACCATGCTAAGCAACCTATTCTCAGTATTTCAAAAGCGCGTACCGATGATTTTGCAATCAGAGGCGCCAGAGTGTGGCATTGCCTGCGTGGCGATGGTGGCGAGCTATCACGGCCACGAGACTGATCTAATCTCAATGCGGATGCGGCTATCGCCATCACTTAAAGGCATCACCTTAAAGCAGGTCAGCCAAGTCGCTGAGACGATGGGCTTAGCCACGCGAGGCGTGAAAGCCGACATGCCTGCACTTTCAAAATTGCAACTACCCGCCGTGCTGCATTGGGATATGAATCACTTCGTGGTGTTAACGGCGGTGACAGCAAAAACGATAACGGTACACGACCCCGCGCGCGGCATTCGTAAACTCAAGCTATCTGAAACGAGCAAGCACTACACCGGCGTAGCAATGGAATTCACGCCCACGCCATCATTTAAAAAACAGGATGAGCGCAATAAAGTCGGCGCGTTTCAATTACTCTCGGCTGGCTCAGGTTTGGGTAGCGCGGTCGCACAGCTCGTATTACTTTCATTTGCGATTGAGATTTTTGCGATTGCCATGCCGTTTTTTTTACAGCTCACGGTAGATCGGGTGCTGGTAGGGCGTGATAAAGACTTTCTCACTGTGCTGGGCGTGGCCTTTATTGCGCTGGCGGTCATTCAAGTCGTAGTCACCGCCATTCGCGCCTGGGTGGGAGTATATGTTTCTACACGCTTTAATTTGCGACTGCTCACGGTCTTGTTTAACCACTTACTACGGTTGCCACTTGGCTGGTTTGAGAAACGCAATATTGGCGATATCGTCGGTAAATTTCGCAGTGTGGATGCGATACAAAAAACGCTTTCCACCACCTTTGTAGAGACTTTTATTGACGGTGTGATGGTCTTGATTACGCTCGGCGTCATGGCGTTTTATAGCGTGAAGCTAACCTTGGTCGTGCTCGCGGCGGCGGCACTTTACGCGTTGCTACGCTGGTTTTTTTATTACCCACAACGCTACGCGACCGATGAGCAACTCGCGCACGAGGCCAAAGCCTCCACACACTTCATCGAGACCTTGCGCGGCATGATGGCCATCAAACTCAACCTGCGTGAGAATGAGCGCCGCGTGGCCTATCAAAACCTTGTCGTGGAGCAGATCAACGCCAACGTGCGCGTGCAAAGCGTCGGCATTTTTCAGCGCGGCGCGCAGGGCTTAATCTTTGGCGTAGAAAGCGTGATCGTCGTGTGGATGGCCGCATTGCTGGTGATGGAGGGCAAATTTTCCGTCGGCATGCTGTATGCCTTTATCGGCTTTAAGCTGGTATTTTTAACCCGTGTAAATAACCTCATTGAGAAATTGAATGAATTTCGCATGCTTGATCTGCATGCTGAGCGCATTGCGGATATCGCGTTAGCCGAGCCA
Organism: Burkholderiales bacterium; assembly: GCA_031414695.1. Taxonomy (GTDB): domain Bacteria; phylum Pseudomonadota; class Gammaproteobacteria; order Burkholderiales; family Usitatibacteraceae; genus UKL13-2. The sequence goes on along the minus strand of JANNWG010000060.1, from coordinate 994 downwards.
GAGGGCAGCGGGACGAGCATCAACGCTATTGCCCCTTCAACCACTGAGACCATACACATCGAAGCCCGCGACTTAGGCTATGCGTACGGGCCAGAAGGCTTCGCATTTCGGCACGTGAATTTAGAGATCAAGCCAGGCGAAACCGTCTCTCTGGTTGGCCCATCAGGTTGCGGAAAAACAACACTTTTGAAGGTTTTGCTCGGACTTTTGCCCGCCACAGAAGGCCAAGTATTTGCCAATGGACGTGACTTAAAAGACTGGGATATGGCGCAATATCGCACGCTAGTGGCAGCAGTTATGCAAGATGACCAGCTGTTTATAGGCTCCATCGCGGACGCCATCGCCTTTGGCGACAACTTCGATATGGATGAAATCAAAGCCTGCGCTGAAGCTGCCCAAATCCACGCTGACATCGAAAAAATGCCAATGGGCTACTCGACCTTCGTCGGCGCATTAGGTTCATCCCTTTCCGGCGGCCAGAAGCAGCGCGTACTACTCGCGCGTGCTTTGTACCGCCAGCCAAAGCTCTTGATCCTAGATGAGACGTTGGATCAAGTGGATGTGGAGCAGGAAGGGTTGATTCTTGAGGCGGTTGTTAAGAGGGTTTCGGGGGTTGTCATTGTTAGTCATCGGTTGAACGCAAAAGGCGACGCGAAAACAATCAAGCTGTAGCCGTTGTAGCCTAAGTCCTCGCAATTTATAACTGCCTCACTGCCGCCAATCTGTACCAGCGTTACTGCGTCAAGTTTTGCAACATGAGCAGAAACGATTTCGACGATTCAGTAGGCAATTTCTTGTTCTAGTTGTTCTTTGCTGATGATGTGCTCCGTAAGTAAATTGAGAGTAATTTCAGTAAAAGTTTGGCTTAGCCGTTAACGACGGCTTCACCGCCACCAACCATTGCTAGGGCAAGATCATCTAATTTGGCAATATCGTCAGAAAATGTTTCGATGATTGAATGGGTAATTTCTAGGGTTTCAAGATCTTTGCTCAT
>JANNWG010000059.1:0-3209 GCA_031414695.1 Burkholderiales bacterium | reverse complement strand
TGATGGCAAGCCTGCAGCAAAGTTTGAAAGCAAATTCGAAAGCAAATTTGATCGCGACGCCGCTGGCAAAGTAACGCCAAAACACGGTGGCAAAGCCAACACCCGCTTCGTCGGTAAATCACTTCCTGCCAGCACCAGCGGCAAAGCGACTGGCAAAGACAGCGGCGGCTGGAAAAAAGCGAGCACCTTCGCTGGGAATTAAAAACCCTATTATTAGCGGGCGTTTTCAGGCATAAAACGCTGAAAATGCCCGTCAAATATAGCGTTTAGTAAAATGCCCGCATCTGCGGGCATTTTTATTTTTTGCCTAAATTAAGACGTTTATTTAGTCTTGAATCAATCGCGCATACGCATCTATGGCAAATTAAAACCTGTTTTGAGTGAATTTCGATGCTGGAATTTCACCGCACAACAAACATTACAATTGCTGCAATCAGGGCCGAACAAAGCAACGTAATTACCCATGTCATCACGATCTTGGTCAGTACACGCATTTCAATATTTCCCGTCGCAAAGCCCACACCAGAGATTGAACCTACTGAAACATGTGTGGTTGAAACGGGCAGCCCAAATTTACTGGCAAGTATTACCAATGCTGCCGTAACAACATTCGCGGTGAAGCCTTGCGACTCACTGAGAGGCACAATTTTTTTACTCATAGTGGTGGCAACTTTTCGTGAGTTGATCCAGCCGCCGATTGCCATGGCTAACGCAACCGTCCAGAACGACGCGGTTAGCCCCAAGGTCTTAGCAGCAAGAAGTAATGCAACCAGTTTTGGCGTGTCATTTACGCCACGCGCAAAGCAGATTGAAGCCGCACTCGCATAATGCAATTTATCGAGCAGGCTACGTTGCGTAACCATTGCAATTGGCGCAGCACCCACTTCAGCGCATGACTGCGTGTCACCAACGATGGGCAACGCGATAACGTTTGGTTGCAATACCCCGACATGGTTGGTTGCTTCGACAGCAGGCTGACAAATAAATGCGCCTGCATCTTCACGAGCGCTGCGAATAAAAAATTTACGAAAAACAAAAAATAAACTCAATGCCAGCAACGCAGAAACGAGGGGACTTAACAGAAGCGGCAATAAAAATGTTTGCCCTAGCTTAGCGAAATTGACGGATGACGTAACCGCACTTGAACCCAACCCCGCCGCTAACCCCGCTCCCACCAAGCCACCGATAATCGCATGCGTAGTAGAAATAGGAAAACCAAACAAAGTTGCCAGCAGCACCGTTAACCCCGCACCAATTGAAACTGAAAACACGAACGAGGTTGTACCTGCCAATTCACTGGGTACTAAACCGCGCCCCGAAAAACTTGCCACTAAGTCGTTCGCTATGTATAGCGCCGTGATTGCACCCGCAACGGTTGCGATAGTTGCAAATAATTTTGCAGTTTCAAAATCAGCCGCCCCGCTACCCCAAACAGTAGCGAAACCTTTGAAATTATCATTGGCGCCGTTGGAGTAGCAAAGCAAAATGGCGGCTAAAAATAGTAGGGTGTCCATACCGAAATTTTCTAAAATCAGCAGCAGCCACCGCCATCATAAAAATATGTTGAGTCAGAAATAAAAATATCATCGCGTTCTAATTTTGCAAACGCACTCGCTGTTTTATCGCATATCGCAAGCGGCTGATTCTGGGCGAGCACATGACCTTTTTTATCATCGAATTGATCTTCTGTGCCGTAGTAAATCGCAGTCTTGCCGGTGAATACACACGGCCCATCGGCTGGCATCGGGTCTTTAATGGCGCAGATTTCTACGCTTTCAATAAAGATTAATTTGTCGGTTGCATAGTGGGCGGGATCCAGCACGCGATACGGCCGCTTTGCGCGAATCTCAATTGTGCCGAAGCCTGCATCGGTCAACATTTTTACGTAATCATTCAACGGCAAGGCGCCGCTCAAACACAGCGCGCGTAATCGTTCATCATCGATCAATTGTTGCGGCATTTCAGTTTCACATGTTGGGTCAGAAAGTATCAAACGACCTCGTGGTTTCAACACGCGATACATTTCAGAGATCGCTTTTTTCAAGTCGTCATGTTTGAAAATATTGAACAAACAATTTTGCGCGGCCACGTCTACGCTCGCATTGGCAACTGGTAAATTTAGCGCGTCCCCATAGCGCACATCGACAAATTCGCGTTGAAACCATGGATTCATCAACTCAGCCTCGGCCATATTCTGTTTGGCCGCATCAATCATTTCAGGCACCGCATCAATGCCCAACACACTACCCGCGCGACGGCTAAAGTACGCAAACTGCAAAAGCTCCATGCCGCCACCGACGCCCACGTATAACACCGTCGGCGAGTTCACTAAATCCCGTGGATGCACGGTGCTACCGCAACCGTAATTCATCTCCAACATGATTTTAGGTACCGACAATTCCGGCAATTGCCAAACTGGCGTGGTGGTGCAGCACAGACCAATCTGTGGGCTCATCGCGGCCTCTTTGTACACATTACGCGTGGTTTCAAGGTAGGCAGTCTCTGACATTTATAGCTCCTAGCAAATTAGAAAATTAAACTGAATTGTTGATACGATTTTGTGCGCGCATTGGATGCGAAGCACGTGGGAATTTAGAACAAATTATTACCAATAAGTCGTTATTAATATCACAGCCTTACAAACATCCAAAATAACAAAAATAACAAAAATCGACCTGAACATTTATCAAGACCCAGTGCATGATGTGACATTTCAGTGTTTCAAAACTACGCAACCACGCTACTACAAATAAAACCAAATCTCATACTTTTTCTGCTCATACAGAATTGTGACCTAGAGATCGTAGTGCATGCACCGACGCCCCAGACGGTCTCAGAATTTTTGCATGAGTTTGTGCAGCACTTTGCCGCGCTGCAAGGCCAATTTGATGGCAAGCCTGCAAACAAATATGAAAACAAGCTCGAACTCGATAATGCCAGTAAAGTGCCGCCAAAACAGGGGGCTAAAGTTAGGGGCAATGGCAGCGATAGCTGACTAGAGTTTACCAATACCGCGTCGCCCCCAAAATCCGCAAACCAAGTTAACCCCAATCCCGTAAAGTTAGTTTGATGAAAACCACTACTCGCGAAACTTACGCACGTCGCATTGCGCGTGCCTCGGAATATCTGATTGATCATTTGGATAGTCAACACGATTTGCATCGTTTAGCTGAGGAGGCGTGTTTTTCGGCGTATCACTTTCACCGCAT
>JANNWG010000058.1:0-20815 GCA_031414695.1 Burkholderiales bacterium | reverse complement strand
GCGGGCATGCCAAACGCATCCCAGCCCATCGGCATTAAAACGTTGTAGCCTTTCATCCGAAGATGGCGCAACATAACGTCGTTAATCGTGTAGTTACGCACGTGGCCCATGTGCAGCTTGCCAGATGGATACGGCAACATCGAGCAAGCGTAAAATTTTGGTTTAGGCACGCCGTTTTTATCGGTAGCATGCTCCACAACACGGTAAGTGTCTGCGGCACGCCATGCGGTTTGCGCGTTGTTTTCAATTATTTTTGGTTGGTACGTTGCATCCATTTTTTTAGCGCGTTCGTATGTTTTTGTAATCAATCATTATACAGTTGCCCACAACGGCGCTAGCCCGATAAACTGCACCAAAATTGATTTCACACCATCACAGCATGCAATACTCAACGCTGCAGCACCCTCAGGAGCGCACCATGTTTAATCGTTTTTCACTATTGTCAGTCCCACTATTTTTTGCACTTTTCAGTTTTGCCAATCTCGCGCTATCCGCCACCACCATCGGCAAGCTAGATAGCTTGCAGCTGCCCGCATGGCTTGATCGTGGCGGCTTAACAGTGCCTGCCACACCGGGTATAGACCTCTACGCTGGCGATAAACTTCGCACCGGCAAAGGCGCACGATTACTCATTACGCTAAACGAAGGCAGCTTCGTGCGGCTTGGTGAAAATGCCACGTTCGAAATCGCCGCTGCTCAGCGTAAATCAGGCGTTTTTACCGCCGCACTCAATGTGCTCGAAGGCGCATTTCGTTTCACCACCAAAACGCTTGCCAAAGCGCAACCACGTGATGTTACCATCCGCGTCGCCAACAATGCCACCATCGGCATACGCGGCACCGACCTATGGGGCAGAGGACGTGGCGACAAAGATATTGTGTGTCTGCTAGAAGGCAAAATTGACGTGACCGGTAACAACAATAGAACATTACGCCTAGATCAGCCGCTACAATTTTTCCAATCCACACGTACCGCACCACCCGAGCCAGTCGGCTACGTTGATGCCAAACAGATCGCAGTATGGGCAAAAGAAACCGACATCGAAGCAGGCAAGGGCAGCAGCGCAAATGGCGCTTGGAAGCTCAGCATTGCAGGATTTGCGTCACGTGATGCCATGTTAGCCGCGAGTCGCGCACTACGTGACGCTGGCTATCCAGTCGATAAAGCGGCTAACAATACGCTAAGCATTACTCGCTTAACGTCAGAAGTAGAGGCGAATGCTTTGGCAGCAATATTGAAGAGTGATTTTTCGTTGAGCGATATTAAGGTGTCGCGCTGATAGCGCTGATAGTTTAGCCAGCCGCTATGTCAATTGCGTTGCTAACGTCAATATAGCCGCTAGGTTCAACCGTCCGAACGTGCTTGCGTTGCTCTAGTGAGTTACCTCCTTAATATTTGGTTGTCTTGCTGCCGTATTGCCCTTTGCTGCCCAGCGCTACATTGGAGCAGTCACCACGCTTGCACCTAGCCTAGCGCAATTAATAGGCGAGTCATGTCGATATAGCGCCCAAGGCGCTGCTACTCTGGTCTTTGCAAAATTGAGAATGCTCGGCTATAAAGTATAAATAAGTATAGATGTGATGCGCAGCGATGCAGTGCTGGTTAACGCTTAATTTAGCCATGACTCGCTTTTGATACGATACTGAAGTGACCTGCTCCAAGCGCCAGCCGCACTTGCGAAGTATCGTATTAGGCACGATACTGAAAATTCAACAATCACTCATCGCCACCATCAACGGAAATCTCTATGCGCACATCCTTGAAACCTCTAGCTGCATTCTTCAGTGCATTTTTTTACGTGAGCGCATTTGCTGCTGACATTCGCGACACGGCTTGTCGTACCACCGCAGAGTGCCAAGCGGAAGCTGACAAACTGCGCGGCCTTTCGGCCAAAGATGCCACCAGCGCGCGTGCCAAGGCACAAGACCAGTTTTATTGGCTGGGTCGCATCAACATGGCCACCACGGTTATGACCGTAGAGGAAGGTGTGATTCCTAAAGCACTGTCGCGGCAAATTGCTGAAGGCGTCGCACACTCGATTGGGCAGGCTGAACAACCGGGCGGCAAACGTCCTACCGATGTGCTGCAGATTGAGAAAATCATTTCCGACAAGTCTGGGCCAGAAGCCACCTTGATACACGCCGGACGCAGCCGTCAGGACATGCTCGCGACAGTACGGGCGATGCGGTTACGCGATGAAATGCTCGATACCGCTGCCGCATTGCTGGTAGCTCGCAAGGACATGCTTGAGATTGCCGCAAAAAATATCGACACATTCATTCCGGCCTATACCAATGGCGTGCAAGCGCAACCGATTAGCTATGCACATTACCTGTTGGCGTTTGCGGATTCATTTGCGCGCGATAGCCAGCGTATTCGTGAATTTTATGCACGCTTAAATTTAAGCCCGATGGGCACTGCTGTTTTAGCCAATTCCGCTTGGCCGCTAAATCGAAACCGAATGGCTGAACTATTGGGCTTCGACAAGCTAGTGGTCAATTCATACGATGCCGGCCAAGTCATCACCTATGATGTGCCAATTGAAGCCGCTAATATTGTTAGCTCAATGGCAATCAGGATTGGCGCAATGATGGCGGATGTACATACGCAATATCATCAAACGCGGCCATGGCTATTGCTTGGCACCGGCAGCACCTACACCAGCAGCGCCATGCCGCAAAAGCAGAACCCAGGTGTCATCATGGGCGTGCGTGGCAAAGCCTCTGATGTCGTTGCCGCTGCGCAATGGGTGACCTTGCGTGCTCACAATGTACAGCCGGGAATGACCGACTACAAAGATGCATGGCAAACGCCTAAGACTTTTGTGCTGAGCGTGGAAATGCTTCAGCAATTTTCGACAGTACTAAAATCGCTCAATATTGATCCAGCACGCGCACTCGAAGAATTAAATAGCGACTGGACCACATCAAGCGAATTAGCCGACACCTTGCAGCGTGTTAATCAGATTCCATTTCGCGTTGGGCATCATTTCGCCAGCGAGGTTGTCACGCGTGCCAAGGCAAAAAATCTAAAACCCGCCCAATTTCCATACGCGGATGCCGTGACTATTTTTGCCGAGTCGTTGACTAAATTTTCGTTGCCGGCATCCAAATTTCCGCTCGACGAAGCGACCTTCAAAGCAACGCTCTCTGCGGAAAGCATGGTACGCACTCGCGTCGGTATCGGCGGCCCCCAGCCTGCGGAGGTCAAGCGCATGCTTGGCGTCGCCAACGAAACACTTGCAGCGGATAAAGCATGGTTGAATGAACGCAATACTAAGTTGGTCGAGGCTCAGGCCAAATTAAATCAATCGTTTCGTAAGCTGTTAACGGAGTAGCGAATGTTGCGCCGCAGCACGCAGTGCTTTGTGGCAAATTGACAACATAGTGCCAATGTCGCACACTTTTTTTCGGATAGTGTTGCTCTGAAGGAATGTAATAGTCAAACTAGAATCAGCAAAAATTTTTGTACAAGAGTAGCGTCTGCAAAATCTAAAAAATCAAGGGAAAAAATGAATAAGAAAATTATCGCACTGGTCGTTGCCGCCGCCTCAATTGCACCCGCAGCAATGGCACAAACTGCCAACCCTGTGACCTTGTATGGTCGGGTTTATGCGGCATTCGAAAACGTCAAGGCAGACGGCGGTTCAGCCGTCGCAATTTCTAGTCGTAATCGCGTGAACAACTACGGCTCATCATTGCTTGGTGTGCGAGGTACCGAAAATTTAGGTGGTGGCTTAACTGCATTCTTCCAACTCGAAACGGCATTTGCCCCGGACGCCAGTAGCACCACCTTTGGCAATCGTAATAGTGGTGTTGGTTTGCAGGGCGACTTCGGCACTTTTGTGTTGGGTCGCTGGGATACGCCGTACAAGACGGTTGGCCAAAAATACGATCAATTCAGCAACACATCGCTTGCCGGCTACACGGCAGTCATGGCGGATCGCGGCAATTTCAGCCGCCGCGAACAAAATGTTGTGGAATATTGGTCGCCAGTTTTGTCTGGTTTCCAAGGACGTGTCAGTTACACCGCCAACGAAGCCAAGACGGCGATTGTGAATCCAGGCGTGACATCGTTTAGTGCGAATTACGAGAAAGGCCCAGTTTCGGTGTCATATGCTTATGAAAAGCATAAAGATATTTTCAAGAACTACACAGGCAATGCGGCAAGTGTGGCGGGAGCGAGAGAGTCCGGCCAGATGCTAGGTGCATCAGTCAAATTTGGTGCGCTGGAAGCCCGGGCATTGCTAGAGAAATTCAAAAAAAATGGCGGCGGGGTAACGGCAACATCGGATCAGCGCTCGCAGATGTTTAGCCTCTCCTACACCATGGGACTAAATGAATTTGTTGTGCAGCTGCAGCGCTCAAAAAATGGCGCGACACGTGCAACAGCCGCCACCCCTACATCTGAACCAGAAGCAAAAGTAAATTCACTAGGGTATTTTCACAAATTTTCTCGCCGCACTACCCTAGTTGCCTTGTATTCCGTGACTAAAAACAATCGATTTGGCCTCGGCAATTTTGGGGCGAATGACTTGAATATCGTCGCCGATCAAGATCCGCGTGGATTTGCCATTGGCATACGCCACACGTTCTAAGTTTGGTGCCACGTGCGTCTGTCATTCACATGGATGACATCCTAAAACAGAATGCAGATGTACGTGAAACATGAAAGGTAGACCTTCGGGTCGTCGGTAGTGATGTCCGCATACTTGATTAGCGCAATTTCGTGCGGCGTCCTATCGGCTCTTGTTGTGTGGTGCAGTGAATACCGCCACCACCGGCTGCAATAGCGTCAATATTTATTTGGATAATTTTACGTTCTGGAAACGCGCGCTGAAGTGATTGCTTGGCTGCTAGGTCGGCTTTAGGATCACCAAATTCAGCCATGACAATCGCACCATTGCAAATATAAAAGTTGATGTAGCCTGCAGCAAAATCATCGTTAGCAAATTTTTCCCTGATCGTTGACGGCGCTTCAAGCACCACCACTTCTAGCTTCTGCCCTTGAGCGTCAGTGGCAGCACGCAAAATAGTTAGGTGCCGCTTGGTCACTGCATGGTCAAACGATCTGGGGTCAGGATCGTAACTGGCTACCACTACGCCGACTTTGGCGAATCTTGCATAAAAGTCTGTGTGCCCATCCGTTATGTCTTTGCCTTTAATACCGGGGAGCCAAATAATTTTATTGAGACCGAGCCGCTTTTTTAACTCGGCCTCGCACGCTAATTTGCTGATATTTGGATTGCGGTTCGCGTTGAGCACGCAGCTTTCGGTAATGATTGCTGTACCATAACCATCGACTTCGATACCGCCCCCTTCTAATACTAATGCGGCCAGAATGCGCTGAACATCCGCCTCCTTCGTAACAACGTCAGCCACCTTCGCATCGAGATCGTGGTCTTGTTTTTGCCCCCATCCGTTGAAATTAAAATCAACACCAGCCTTTTCGCCGTTTTCATTGATGACAAAAACAGGGCCAGTATCACGCATCCACAGATCATCCAGCGGGCAAATAATCAACTCGATTTCTTTACCCATTATTTTTTTTGCAATGGCAACGTCTTCACGCCGCACTAGCATTGATACCGGCTCAAATGCGGCGATAGTTCGTGCAATCAAAGCTAGATTTTGTTGCACTTCAGGCAACAGCGCCGCACCCCAAACGCGTTTATTCGCGCCAAAGGCCATCCAAGTGCGTTTGTGTGGCGCACCTTCATCTGGCATATACCATGCGCTCTTATCATTTTTCATCGACAACGCAACACTTGAGCGCGTCAAAAATATGCCCCCTGCAAGCGCGCCTACCGATTGAATAAACTTCCTTTTTGCACGCATGCCACCTCCTTCAAACGATACCAAATGCCAAATATAGAAATAGTGCCCATGTTTAAGAATGCGGTTTTGTCTTCAATATAAAGCCAGCTTTTGCGCGGGACTCCTACGCTTTGTACTGACGGGTTTAGTGATGTAGCCATGAGAGCAAAGACGACGAAATAGGTCAAGGTGCGAAAAGCGCGCTTCTTATTGCCCTAATGGTGGCTGCCATAACTCGACTTTATTGCCTTCTGGATCAATAACCCAAGCGAATTTGCCGTACTCAGACTCATCAAGCTTATCAAGTACATTGCAGCCTTCTTCTTTAAGTATCTTGACCAAAGCATGCAAATCATCGACGCGATAGTTCACCATGAAACTTGCCGTGCTTGGCGCGAAGTTATCGCCCTCAATCGCACCGATTGACCAAATGGTGCTGCCTCCAACGGGCTTACCCTCATCATCCTTCCACGTAAATGCCGTGCCGCCCCATTCCTGGACATCAATTCCAAGATGCCGCTTGTACCAAGCTTGTAGTCCTACGGCGTCCTTAGCTTTAAAAAAATACCGCCAATACCTGTGACTCGCTTCATGTTGCCTCCGCTTTGTTGTGGTTCGGATGGGTGTAACAATTCACGTTATACAGCAATGATTCGCAACCCGCTTTTCGAGACTTTTTACCAATCTAAAATTAATCTAATCATGTCTTTTCAAAGCGGCAATCTTGATAAAGCGCTACGATGGTTGCGTAAAGACGGCATTGCATTTTTGTGCAATACACACGCTGCCTTAAATCAGAGTTTCACCCCATTTAACATCCGTTTCTAGGATAATCACCGCTAACTTACTCGCCGTGAATCATGATGTCTCAAGACGCCCTTTTTGTACCGCACCCTAACATCCACCCTCGCCTCCTCGATAATCTTAATCCCGAGCAATTAAAAGCGATTACCTTGCCGCATGAGTCCGCACTTGTTTTGGCGGGCGCAGGCTCAGGCAAAACGCGGGTACTCACCACCCGCATTGCATACTTGATTCAATCCGGGCAAGCCACACCTGGCGGCATTTTGGCCGTAACTTTTACGAATAAAGCCGCTAAAGAAATGCTCACGCGGTTATCCGCGATGATGCCGATCAACACGCGTGGCATGTGGGTGGGCACGTTTCACGGCTTATGTAATCGGCTGCTTAGGGCGCATCATCGTGATGCAAATCTACCGCAGACATTTCAAATATTGGATTCTGCCGATCAGCAATCCGCCATTAAACGGCTAATGAAAACGCTCAATATTGATGACGAAAAATTTAAGCCCAAAGAAATGGGCTGGTTTATCAATGGCGCTAAAGATCAAGGCCTACGCGCCAATATGGTCGAGGCAAAAGATGAATTCACCCGCCGTCAAGTCGAGTTTTACCAAGCCTACGACGAACAATGTCAGCGCGAAGGTGTGGTGGATTTTGCAGAGCTACTATTACGTTGCAAGGAGCTACTCGCCAAAAACACGGCACTCTTAGAGCACTACCGCGCACGCTTTAAATTTATATTGGTCGATGAATTTCAAGACACCAACCGCTTGCAGTATGAATGGATACAGTTACTCGCCGGTAACGGCGCGGCAGTATTTGGGGTGGGTGATGACGATCAAAGTATCTACGGGTTTCGCGGGGCAGAGGCTGCCAATATGCGCGACTTTCAGCGTGATTTTGCGCGCGGCAATGTGATTAAGCTTGAGCAAAATTATCGCTCGCAAGGCAATATTTTGGACGCGGCTAACGCGGTGATTGCGAACAACAAAGATAGGCTCGGTAAAAATCTTTGGACTGATGAAGGCAAAGGTGAGCCCATCCGAATTTATGCGGCATCTACCGATGCAGATGAAGCGCAATTTGTGATTGATGAAGTCAAAACGCTGCACCGCGAAGGTAAAAATTTATCGGAGATGGCGTTGCTCTATCGTTCTAACGCACAATCGCGTGTGCTTGAGCACACGCTGTTTCGCGCGGGTGTAGCGTATCGCGTTTATGGTGGCTTACGCTTTTTTGAGCGGATGGAAGTAAAACATGCGCTCGCCTATTTACGCTTAGCCGGTAACCCTGCTGATGATGGCGCATTTTCACGAGTGGTTAATTTTCCGCCGCGCGGCATTGGCGCGCGTTCTGTTGAGCAGGTTCAGGAATTAGCCCAACGCTATGGCGTCTCGCTGTATGAAGCCGCACTCAATGGCATCGCGCAAAACGCAATTACGGGTAGAAGTGCGGCGGCGATTGGCACATTTTTACGCGTTGTTGAGGGCTTGAAATCTTCCGGCGATGCCAAACTTTCACTGGCTGAATTAGTCGATGAGGCATTAGAAAAAAGTGGCATGAAATCGCACTACACGGCAGAGCGTGAAGGTGCTGACAGGCTTGAAAACTTAGCTGAATTAGTTACCGCCTGCGCGCAATTTGAAGAAACCTATGAAGGCGAAGATAGCCCGCTAGTCGGGTTTTTGACCCATGCGAGTTTAGAGGCAGGTGAGCATGAGGCCGATGTGAGCGATGACGCGTTGCAATTAATGACAGTACACGCAGCGAAGGGATTAGAGTTTGATCATGTTTTTTTAGGTGGGCTAGAGGAAGGCTTATTCCCCCATGAAAATTCACTCTCTGATTTTGCGGGCGTTGAGGAAGAACGCCGCCTCATGTATGTGGCGATTACCCGTGCCCGTAAGCGACTCTATTTGTCCTATGCCGCACAACGTATGCTGCACGGCCAAACGCGTTACGGAATAGTCTCGCGGTTTTTAGATGAAATTCCCGCGCCGCTTTGCAAGTACATCGTTGTGCCAGAGAAGCAAGCCGCCTATGGTGGCAATAGCGGCAATAGCGGTGGCGGAAACTACGGCGGCAACTCTTGGGGCAATCAAGCTGGTACGCGCGGCTCGTATGGCAGCGAGCGTCGCGGAGGAAACAACGGCGGCAGCGGTGGCGGCGGTGGTGGCAGTACCTACACTGGCTTTAACCAATCGATTCCTAAAGATGAAAATGCGGTGGAGTATGGCCGCGAAGGCGCACCGGATGTGTCGCGCGCTAATTTTGAAACAGCTCGTAAAGAATCACTACCGTTCAACATCGGCCAAAACGTAAGCCACGCAAAATTTGGCGATGGCGTGGTGCTCGCCTTCGAAGGTCGCGGCACAGATGCGCGTGTGCAGGTGAAATTTCGTAATGAGGGCACGAAATGGCTGGCTGTGCAATATGCTAAGTTGACGGCGCTGTTGTAACGACTACTATTCAAATTCAACCAGCTACCCAATTCTGCAAAACTGGAAACAACAATACTGGACGGACGTTCTCAGCCACTTATACTCTAAAACGCCCGTCAATATTAGCGTTTCGCAATCGTTATACTTCTATTGGTTCGGCAATTAGATATGACAAATAATTTATGTCATACCGAGCGAAGCCGAGGGATAACAAATTTATATAGATGGACGCAATTTATGATGATGAAAAACTGTTTTTCGCGTGTATTTTTCATTTAAATTTTTAACCATATTTAATTGCCGCCTCTATGATGACTTCTAAACCGTTCGTGATGAGCTTGTCGATCCACCCGCACGCTTAAGGGCACTTCTATAAATTCAAAATATCCGTCATTCCCGCGAAGGCGGGAATCTAAGTTTCGTTCAACATCAACGGCTTGCAAAACTTGGATTCCCGCCTTCGCGGGGATGACGGCATTTATAGAAGTCCCCTTAATTAAATCAATCACTTACAAGAGCTACCCTTCGACAAGCTCACGGCGAACGGGGGTTTTAGAAGTGCCCAATCCAACAACTACGATGTTCTAACTTCACCATTGCGTCTAATCACCGCAATATCGACAAAAATACCGCCGTGATTAAAGCCGTTACGAAAATTCATCACAAACCCGCCGACATCAACACGCCCTAGTGTGGCGAGTGCTTTTTGTAGGCTTTCACGGCTGGGCTCTTTGCCCGCTTTACGTAGTGTTTCAATAAGTACCTTGGCCGCGATACAAGCTTCTAGTGCGGTCGTTGATAAGGAGCCTATCTCTTTCGCTTGAAGCCATGCTGCTTGGCACTCAGCCACCACGGCGATATCGCGCTGGTTAGGTGCGGGCACCGTGAGAGAAACGGTAATGCCAGCAGCACCCTCGCCAAGCCCTTTTGTGATTTGGCTTAAGCTCGCAAACGAAAGCGACGTGATTGGATAAGGTTTATTTTGTGCTTGTAGCATTTTGCTGATCTGCACAATCGGTGTGGCTAATGTCGTGGCTAAAATAATTTTTGGATCCGCCGCAATTAGCGCTTTGATATTGTCTTGGCTCACATCTGTATTACGCTTGAGTGCGAGTGCACTCGGTGTCTGGCCAAATTTGACTAACTCTTTTGCTACGGTCTGATAATTTTGACGCCCGACTTCATCGTCATAGTGCAGTACGAGCACGCGCGTAATGCCGAGTGGCCCCCAAAAATTAATGATTTTTTGTATTTCATCGCTATAAGTCGCACGCACGGTGTAAACAAAATCGTTTTGTTTGCGAATCGTATCGGCTCCCGTAAATGGCGCAAAGAAAGGCACTTTGTTCGCCAGCACATGCGGCATAGCGGGCAAACTCACAGTAGCTGAAGCAAACCCAAATAAGGCAATCGCTTTTTCGTTTTGAATCAGCGTTTTCGCATTTTCTCCAGCAGTCTTGGCGTCATTTTTATCGTCTAGCGTCACAAAACGTATCTTGTTGCCGTTGACGCCACCTGCCTCATTTATTTTTTGAAAATAAGCGTTTGCGCCTCGACGAATATCGTTACCTAATTCTGCATTACCACCTGTTAGTGGGGCAGATTGACCGATAACAATATCTGCCGCAAATACAGAAGCAGAAATAATGCTCAGTGAAAAAACAAACGCATAAATAAACGTAAAGATAGGTCGAATCATAGAAGCCTTATCAATAAAAAATAAAATATTATATATTCAGCTTCGCGAAAAAAAGAAGCAATAATCGTTTCTTGATTCAGCACAAGAAGCTGTTGCAATGCACTTAGGGGAACAACTTAAGTCGTCGCCTAGCAACAACACACATCACTTGCATAGTGACGCACTTGGCACAAATACCGCCTTAAAACTTGTGTAATGTGTAATCGCATAAACAGGGAAAAAAATCAGTAGCCCAAGTAGCCATGGTAAGGTGGCTAAGGTCAGCAAGGTAAAGATCAACATGGCAAAAATAACCATCGGTACAAAATTACCGATGAGCGCAAAAAAGCTCCAGCGTAGAGCGTGCGAAGCGGGCATCGGTTGGTGTGCCATCAGCGCTGCGGAAAACCATAGCACGCCTTTAATCATGATGAGCGCTGCAAGTGCGGCAAACCAAATTTCCCCTTTACCCTCAAAAGCGGCGGCGATAATTTCAGGAGTCAACTCCTCTAATTTTTTTCCCGTTATGCCATCAAAAAATCCCGCTGCGCTTAATGCCATCAATACTAATATCTCCGCCAGTAGGGATACCGCCCCAATTTGAATTAACGTGCGACCACTTGATTTGAAGCCGGCAAACAAATGTGAAAACACTACCGGTTTGCCCATTTCTTGGTCGCGACAGGCCAGTACAAAGCCCGCAAAAAAACCAGGTTGTGCCATTGTCGATGCGTGTGGGCCAATTAGCGGAATAAACATCAACAATAGCGTAATCATCGCCCACGCTGAGCTTAGCGATAACCACGCCAACGGTTGTGCGCGAAACAACTGCCATGCCTCTATGATCCACGTCGCACCGGCTTTTGCTGATACGTCAACAACTTGCATTATTGCTTCCCAAAAATGTCAGCCGCATTGGCGTGTTGAAGAATATGATGCTGTAAAAGTCGCATCGAAAATGGATGGTCTTTGGTGTGCGTAAGACTCGATTGACGCGGATAGTAGTGATAGCCCAAGCGCCCTAACCAGCTACGTAGCGCCGCAGCACGCAGCATCTGCGACCAATGCAGCCGCTCATTGGTCGTAAAAGGACGAATATATTGATAGCCTTCTAAGAGCGCATGTACATTCGCCGAATGTAGCTTAGCCGCTGGATAAGCCGCGAAATCAAGACACCAATCATTGGCCGTAATCGCTACATCCCACAATAAATAATCATGACACGCAAAATAAAAATCAATCATTTGCGGCAGATGTGTACTGCCTTGTTCATCCCACAAAATATTGTCGCGAAATAAATCCGCATGAACAATGCCGCGCGGTAAATCAAGCGTGTCAAATCCGGCTTGATACTGAAGCTCGGCATTGAGCAATTGTTTTTCTTCAGCCGTGGCGAGTGTGGCTAAATTTTTAGCCTCGCCTTGCCACCATTTGAGCCCACGCCAATTTGCCATCGGCACTACATAGTCGGCGGCGGCTAAATGCATCTTCGCCAGCGCTTGCCCGACGGCCTCACAATCCGTCGCGGAAGGATGCGCTATGTCGCCACCCGTTAAGCGCGCGACCAGCGCGGCGGGCTTGGCCTTTAGCGTGCCGAGAATGTTACCCGCAGCGGTTTTAATCGGTGCAGCACACGCAATACCATTATCGTGCAGGTGTGATATCAACCCCATATAAAAATCAAGATCCGCGCGCGCAATTTTTTCAAAAATTGTTAGGACATAGCGACCACTGGTAGTGGTAACGAAGAAATTGGAATTTTCCACACCCGCCGCGATATCTTGAAAATCAATAATGTCGCCAACTTGATATGGCTCGACAAACTCGCGTGCTTCCTCAAGCGTTATCGGCGTAAAAACACTCATCGCATATTCCGTAAATAATGTTGCTGGATCACCAACGAAATAACACCCACATTGGCACGGTGACTTTGGTGGTTTGCTCACCGCTACGCACAAACTTGCCGTCGCCTTTGTCGTCCACGAGCGTGTAGGCCGCGCCATTGTTAGGCTTCACCACCATCTTGTAAAGCTGACCCTTGAGACGGTACTCAGTGACCGTATCTTCGCCTTCACGACGTGTTGATACTGTCGTGTCGTTCTCAAAATCTTTAAGCGACTTGCCCTTGGGCATATCTTTTTCAGCAGGCATCACAATCGTATCAATGACGATGGCATCAGCAGGACGGTGCGGCTTTTCTGCTGCTGCAAATGTCAGCAATGACGCTTGCAATGAGATAGCAAAAAGCAGTATTGAAAAAATAACTTTCATTGAATCAACTCTCATAGACAAATTACAGCGTCATCTCTAACGCTTTTTCATCCGCATTTGGGCGAATCGGCCGGTTTGCATAGTGCTCAAAAATAGCGTTAACGACTGCATCGGGATCATCAATGACTTGGAAAAGATGTAAATCTTTTTCGCTAATCACGCCCTCTGCCAGCATCTGCGTTTTCACCCAATCAATCATGCCCGCCCAAAAAGTTGAGCCGACTAATATCACTGGCATCTTGCGTAGCTTGCCCGTTTGTATCAGCGTTAAGGCCTCCCACAATTCATCAAGCGTACCGAAGCCGCCAGGCATCACCACATAGGCCGATGCGTGTTTGACGAACATGGTTTTACGCGCGAAGAAATGTTGGAATGGGATTGAGATATCTTGATAGCCATTGCCTTCTTGCTCGTGCGGCAACAAAATATTTAAGCCGACTGATGGCCCCTTGCCCGCCTGTGCGCCTTTATTTGCGGCTTCCATAATGCCTGGCCCGCCGCCCGACAAAATGCTAAAACCCGCGTTAGATATTTTCAACGCGATCTCTTCGGTTAATTTGTAGTAAGGGTTGTCCGCTTTTAAGCGCGCACTACCAAAGATAGCCACTGCGGGTGAAATAGTACCCAGCCGCTCAGAGGCGGTAACCATTTCAGCGATAATATTGAACATCCACCACGACTCACGTGCTGCGCCTAGTGACTGCTGTTGTAACTCTGGGTCTGCGCGCTTTGGTATTTTGCCCTGCGCGAGTTTGACCACTTCCACCGTTTTATCCAAATTTCCCAACGTCTTCTCCAATGATAGATTCTTCCGACAACACACTACTTGATACCGCCGCAATTGCGCCACAAAAGCGTTTGCTTTTGGTTGATATTTCAAGCTACTTTTATCGCGCATTTCACGCCATGCCCGACTTCAAAAGCCCTACGGGTGAACCGACAGGTGCGATATATGGCGTAGTGAATATGCTTAATCGTTTGCGCGATGATTTCACTCATGATTATAGCGCCTGCGTCTTCGACCCAAAGGGCAAAACATTTCGTGATGACATCTATCCCGAATACAAAGCCAATCGCGCCTCAATGCCGGAGGAGTTAGCCGCGCAATTAGCGCCGATACGCGAAGTGTGCGAGGCACTCGGCTGGCCGTGTGTGGAAGTGGCAGGCATGGAGGCTGACGATGTAATTGGCACGCTCTCCGTACACGCCACCGCGCGTGGTGTGACAACGGTGATCTCCACTGGTGACAAAGATTTAGCACAGTTGGTCAATGATAAGGTCATGTTGGTCAATACAATGTCGAACGAGAAACTCGACATTGCAGGTGTTATCAACAAATACGGCGTGCCGCCGAATCGCATCATTGATTATTTAGCCTTAATGGGTGACACCGTCGATAACGTGCCGGGTGTAGAAAAAGTCGGCCCCAAAACGGCTGTGAAGCTCATCGCTGAATACGGCTCACTCGAAGGTGTGATGACGAATGCGGAAAACGTCAAAGGCGTGGTCGGCGCTAATATCGTAAAGGCGCGCGAATGGCTACCGACGGGCAAACTACTCGTCACCGTGAAATGTGATGTGCCGCTACCGTTTGATTTCGATACGATTGAGCATAAGCCAGTTGATACGGCACGGCTGGATAAATTATTTGAGACGTTTGGCTTTCGCACGTTGCGCGCACAGCTGAATAAAAATCTTGGCAAGTCGTCTGACGCTTCAGCTGATACTGATGCCGTTGGTGTATTCAAACAAGCCAATAAAGATGCGACTGCCTCACGCTGGTCATCGTCAACCGCACGGGCTGAGCCTGTTGCGGGAATGATTCAAACCGAATTTATCAATACGCGCCAATACAGCTGCATCGACACTGAAGCCGCACTTGATGAGTGGCTAACTAAACTTAACGCCGCCGAGTTAGTTTGCCTCGATACCGAAACCACCAGTCTCGATCAAATGCAAGCGCAAATTGTCGGGTTGTCATTTGCGGTTGTCGCAGGTGAGGCGGCATATTTACCATTGCGTCACACCTACCCCGGTGCGCCGGATCAGTTTGATTTTGAGACGTCCATTAGCAAACTCAAGCCGTGGCTTACTGACCCAACAAAGAAAAAGCTGGGTCAAAATAGTAAGTACGATTTGCATGTGTTTGCCAATCACCGCATTGATGTGCAAGGCTATGTGCACGACACACTGCTGCAATCTTACGTGCTGGAGTCACACCAACGTCACGATATGGCATCACTCGCTTCACGTCATTTAGGTGCCACTGACCTGACCAGCTTTGAAGACATTGCCGGAAAAGGCGCGTCACAAATAGGCTTTGAGCAAGTTTCAGTTGAGAATGCAACCAGCTATTCGTCGGAGGATTCCGATGTGACACTGCAACTGCACGCGGCGATGTTTAACCAAATCGCTGCTGACCCAAAGCTCAATTATGTTTATGAACAAATTGAGATGCCGGTCTCGCGCGTGCTGCTCACCATTGAACGCAATGGCGTATTAATCAATTCGCAGCTATTAGAAAAGCAAAGCGGTGAGCTAGGCTTAAAAATGCTGGAGCTTGAAGCGCGCGCCCATGAGATTGCCGGGCAGCCATTTAACCTAGGCTCGCCAAAGCAGCTCGCCGAAATATTATTCGATAAACAAGGCATCAAGCCGCTGAAAAAAACCCCCGGTGGCGCGCCTTCCACCGATGAAGAAACGCTCGAAAAATTGTCACTCGATTACCCATTACCTAAAGCCATCCTCGAGTATCGCAGCGTCGCAAAACTAAAAAGCACCTACACCGATAAGTTGCCACGCATGGTGAACGCCAAAACTGGCCGCGTGCATACCAACTACGCGCAAGCAGTGGCGGTCACAGGACGACTCTCAAGCACTGACCCTAATCTACAAAATATTCCGGTACGTACAGCAGAAGGCCGCCGTATTCGTGAGGCTTTTATCGCCCCACCAGATAGCGTGATCGTGAGCGCGGACTATTCGCAAATTGAGCTACGCATCATGGCGCATTTATCGGGTGACAAAGGTTTACTTGACGCTTTTAGCAAAGGCGAAGACGTACACCGCGCCACCGCTGCAGAAGTTTTTGGCGTGACGCGCGAAGAAGTATCAAGCGAGCAACGTCGCTACGCCAAGGTCATTAACTTCGGCCTCATCTACGGCATGAGTGCCTTTGGATTAGCCGCTAATTTGGGCATCGAGCGTAGCGCGGCAGCCAACTATATTGAACGCTATTTCACCCGCTACCCTGGCGTAAAAGCCTACATGGATCGCACCCGAAATGAAGCGCAAGAAAGCGGGTATGTTGAAACCGTATTCGGTCGCCGCCTCTGGCTACCCGACATCCGCTCCAGTAACCAAGGCCGCCGCCAAGGTGCAGAACGCGCCGCTATCAACGCACCAATGCAAGGCACGGCGGCAGACTTAATCAAACTCGCGATGATTGCGGTGCAAGGTTGGTTGGAAGGTGCAAAATTAAAAACAAAATTAATCATGCAAGTGCATGATGAATTGGTACTAGAAGTGCCGTTGACAGAGCTAGAGTTAGTCAAAGCCAACGTGCCGGGCTTGATGACGAACGTGGCGAAGTTAAATGTGGCGCTGGTGGCGGAGCCGGGCGTGGGATTGAACTGGGAAGTGGCGCATTAGGCGGTTAGTCTATGAAGCCATCGGCTGATTAGGATCTTCGCGAAGGCTCATATGATCCATACGCCATTGCCGTAATGACAAAGACTGCCTTACTGTCATAGCTTCGTCAGATATAACATGGCAGCCAACAAGCTCAATAGAAGTCCACTGCCCTTGTGAATTGCAATAGTTTTTGCTGAAGCAAGCACTAATTTTTAGTTTAATTTCCTTGGCAGCATTTTCGGCTAAAAGTGTGTCGGGCTCTGTGACATGCAATAGATAAATTTCAAGTTCGTATACATCATCACATGATTCAATATCTGTATCGGCTTGATTTCCTAAATCAAAATAGACACCACGAATAAATCCACCACTTGGTTTAAGTATTTTTGCTATTACATCATGTGTTTTATGTTTCTTAAGCCGATGTTCAAATTCATTTGGAAACGCTGATCTATCGTATCTTGCAGCAAGCCATTTTTGCAGAATTCGCTTGTTATTCAGCGCCAAATTTAAATCATCGCGAGGATTGCAGCCTATGAGTTTTTGTTTATTAACAAATGTACGATTTGCTGCCTTCAACTCAACAATCTTGTCAGATTGCGAATCATATTTAATCTGTAGCTCCCTGACATTTTTGGCATTTGTAACATTGCCGTGCAGCTCTTCAACAAAACGACCTATGATTACTTCAATAGTAGGCTCAAGCTCAACATCTGCTGCTACATCACAGTCATGTGAAATGATCACCACAACGTACTGTTCGGCATCGGCTTCTTTAATTAACTTAAGTTCGACAGCCTTTTGTGTCGACAAAAGTTGACCTTGTCGCCATAGCTCATTTCTAGTCCATACCGCCATCTAGACAGCTAACCAATCTCATTAAAGGATGGGGATCCAAAATCTGAGGGATCAATTTGAGGGTTCCGCCACTTCAAACGGGCAGACACAACTTGTTGCTGCTCACGCTCACGCAACACAATCTTGATCAACTCGCGCGCCGCATTAGTTGCTGATGCGCCTGATCTGCAAACATCTAATAGCGATTGTCCATTGCTGATTGGTCGCTTAAGTAGGTGCCCTGAAACAGAAATATCAGAGTCTGCTAATAAACTTGCCGCGAACAAGATTTCCATTAATTTTTCTTGGTAGCGTTGAGCTGCAGTAGCACCATTTTGCCAATCATAAATAGTTTGACGAGAGACGTCAAAAATGGTCGCCAGTGTAGAAACACTCACAGGCAGCTTTGCACGCAGAAGTGAAATCTGTTGGCTAAAGGACTCAACAATTGGCGCTTGTAAATTTGGATTTAACGGTACTAAGTTATCAAAACGATAACCACGGTCTTCGCGTTTCAAGAAATAGTCGATTGATGATGAGCCTCCTGTACCTACCAAACATGCAAGCACTGTTGCTACTATTGCCGTCTGATTTTTTTTAGAGTAGTGGCACGGTACTTGCGCTAAATTGGCATTCATACATTATCCTCAAAGTTTATTGCCATTTGGACACAGCATATTTAGTGTGTGTTGCGTCAAAAACTTTCCGTGCTCCATCGTGCAAAATATTTAAATGTTCCTTCACAATACTTAGATCAAAGTTAGTTCGAGATTCAATGGCTGCGTCAGTATCGATTAAAGCGTAAACATTGTTATGCGATGTCACACGTTCAGGTAGCTTGAGCTCTAGCGCTGCTAAATCAGGCGGGTATTGAATTCGTCCATTTTGAATAATAGTTCTGCTAGTTACACGACACTTGTCAGACAATTCAATCATCGTTTCGGAGAATGAATGCTGAATGCTAGCGCCACTAACTAATCCTGAAATGCCCAAAACTTGAGGCACTACGTATTGATCAATTTGTTCATCTAGTGCCGGCGTAACAGCATCAAGGTAGCGAAGCCCAACACGTTCAAAGTAATTCAACCGTACTACTTCATGCACAATCTGTAAGCCGCTTGCTATATCGTCTAGAAATTTCGCTGATGTTGTGTAGTTGGTTGTTTGAAACGACATCATTGATTGGTCTAAAACGAAGCCACTATCTCGATCTTTGTTATCAAATGTATATTGTTCAATGAATTCAGTCGTTGGAAGCTGCTTGGAAGGTTGTTCAGTAGATTGCGCGTTTCTTAATTGAGCTAAATTAAGTCGAAAGCCAGATTTTTTTTGAAAATCCGGGTAGTCTTTCTGCCTAAATTTCTCTTGAATTTGGTCTAAATAGTCCTTTAAAGCTAAAACTGGATTGAATCGAACTTGTGCTACTGTATAAAAAATTGGGGCATTACGCCACTTCACACCCATAAGTCACCTCGCGTCTTGACAGTAAGCTTTACAGTTTACACATGAGTTGACAGCAAATACAAGTAAATCTGCCGATTGGATCCATTTTTATCTAAAACAATCATTTGGCGCAAATCTAACCTCGCCAAATATGGCTACGACCTTGCGGACGCCTATAAGGCATTTACGCAACCCATGGCGATTCAGCCTGATCGTCGATTCGATTACGACGAAGAGCGATTTATCGGGACGGGTAGCATTGACGGCGATGTGGTGGTGATTGTGTTCACTGAATCAACTATTGAGACACGAATTATTTCTTTGCGAAGGGCGACCAAATATGAAACAGACATCTACTACCAAACGCTCGGCGGCGATTGATCATCTTGATCCAGATGAAGCACCTCCGCTGACGCGCGAGTTTTTTAAGAATGCGGAATACCGCGTCGCGAACAAAAAAGTCACCAAAGCCGAATGGCAAAAAGCCGCTCGCGAGCAACTTGCGGCCACGCTTGGCAAAAAACGCATCAGCATCATGCTAGATAGCGCAATCATTGAGTATTTCAAAGCGGCGGCGGGGGAGCGTGGTTATCAAACACTAATTAACGATGCGTTGCGTAAGGCAATTGCGGGTGAGCAGATGGTGAACGAAATGCGCTACGCGGTGCGTGAAGAATTAGCAGCGTATAAAGTTCGATAGCGTTTATAGGACTAGATACAAAAAGCTGTTTGCACAGAGCTTTGTCGGTTGGTGGTCGCATAAATTCCAAGTTTGGGATAAACGCTAGGCCGTTATTGCTACCTAAGGGTGCTTCTATCAACCTCAAATTCCGTTCGCCCTGATCCTTCGGCTAACTCAGGACAGGGTAGGTTTCGCCTGTCGAAGGTTTGTTTTATTTCTATAAATCAAGCGCTTAATAGTGTGTGCTTCGATACCTCTCAAGAAACAGTAATATTTTCATTATTATTCAACAGGTTATGTTTTTCGACTTACGTTAAAAAGGGGGCGGAAACGGCGCCTTAAGCAGCATTAGGCGTTAGCGTCATCCCCCACTCCTTTGCGCGTCGTTGTAGCGTTTTGATTGCATGTTCACGGTAACGCTTGTTATGTACAGTTTGATCCTCTTCGACATATTCGGCTTGCCCCGTTAACATCGAGTAAACGATTCGGGCAAGCTTATGTGCCACCGCCGTTATTGCCTTGGGCGAGCCTAGGCGCAGGCACAACTTACGGTAAAACGCGCCCATCGCACCGGTGGCGCGCGATAGTCCAACCGCCGCTCAGTTGCACGTTCATTTGCGTCAACGCTTTTTGCATGCGTTGGGTATGGCGTGCACGCTCTTCAATGGTGACATCGCGTAGTCGTGACATCTCGCGAAGCGAGCAGATAGAAGCATCTGGACGATGGGCTTTAATGAGCAATCCAAAGCTGTGCAGTTGCTGTAACCATTGGCAGTCGAGTACGTCTGATTTACGTGCCTTGACGTGACGCACGCTCTTCGCATCAACCAGCCAGACGTCAATGCCGCGTGCTTGTAGCAATTCGTAGAGGGCTATCCAGTAAACGCCAGTTGACTCGAGTGCCACCGTGTCAATTTGACAATCGGATAACCAATCGGCAATCGCATTCAAGTCTTCGGTATGCGGTCCGAATTCGCGTACCGAGTGTTCATCTGCCTTCACCCGATCTGGCGGTACGGCGACATAGTGACTGGCGCCACCAATGTCAATACCAGCCGCATTGGGGTGCTTAATCCTAAAAAAAGCAGTTGCCTCCCCAAAGCTAAGCTCTTTATCCGGTCAATAGCGCTTGTGGTTTAGCGATTGGTGGCATGAACTTAGCGAATGCGTGTTGCAAGATGAGTTGCAATCGCTGGCTTGACGTTAACTG
>JANNWG010000057.1:0-125216 GCA_031414695.1 Burkholderiales bacterium | reverse complement strand
TGTCGGCTGGGTGGGTTGCATTTTGGTTTTCTTAGGATTAGAAGTTAAATTTCAAGACTGTTCTACTCACCCACCGTTCGCCCTGAGGTATCGTAGGGCTTTACTTGTACAAGCCCTTCGATACCTCAGGGCGAACGGCTGTAAAACTATGAGCGTTAGGTTAAGTAATATTCGTTACGCGTTCAAACACGCGGGCAGATTCAAAAATTTCATTCGCAAGCCGCTTGCCGTCAATACGTAATGTGCGTTTCAAAACAAAATCAAACAAGATAGGATTGTATTCGCGGATTTGCTTTATCACTTCACCCTCACTTTTTAATAACCAACCCCGCTCTACCATATCGTCAACCGAAAATAGCGGCATCACGCCGGGCAACGGATAATCGGAACCATTCACTAGGCGCGTTACCCAATCTTTACGGTTGATGATGTTAGCTAGTGCAGGCGCGCGATTAGTCTGTGGCACAGCAGAAATATCGGCAAATAAATTGGCCTCATACTTTTTGTCTGCCATCAGTCGCTCAAATAGCGTGAAGCTATCTACTAGCGGGCCATCCACACCTTTATCTAAATCAACATCACGACCCATGCTGGCGCAATGGGCAATCACAATTTTTACACCTATATCCAGCGGCCGACGTAACCGTAGCGGATTACCAAAATGCTGCTGGTGTGCGCCCTCTACCGCGCGCTCTTCACCGGCGTGGGTAATGATGGGGAGCTGATATTTTTTGAGCGCCGCATACATTGCGTCACATTTTGGTGAAGCGGGGTCAATGCCCATTGCAGCGGGCAGCCACTTGATCGCAACCGCACCATCAGCAACTAACTGCTTGACCGTGGCATCAAAATCAATTTGGCGATATGGATGTAGTGAAGCCACAAAACAAAAACGATCTGGATATTGTTTGGTTATCGCCGCTACGTAGTTATTCGGTACATGAAATGCAGACTTGGCTAAATCAATGACGCCACTTTCGGTGTGCGTGTAGTCAAATGCAAATAGCAATGCTTTCGCACCAGTGGGAAATTCATCCATGATCTGCTTCATGCGTGCAACATAATCACGGTCAACCGATTTAGCTTTTTCGCTTTCGCCACCGACACAAGCGGCATTGAGAAAAAACTTTTTTTGCAAATACAATTTTGGTGATAACAGTGAGCGCATCTTAGGGTTGATCCAGCAGCCCGTATCGCCATCGCCCACACCAAGCAAATGGGTATGGCTATCCCAGACACGATTTGCGTCTAGCCCATCCCAAGCTTTTTTAATCAGCTCATGCCTTAATAATTGCGGAGGCAGCGGTGCTTTGCAGGGATTAAATAAATTAGTGTCGCTATCTAAGCGTAACGCATTGGCATTGCCCGTCCCAAAAAGCGCACCTGTTGCTAGGCAGGCAATGCATGCACTCGTAAGCCAATCTCGACGACTCTCACTATCTGGTACTTCGATTGATTGCGAGTGGGTATGAATTGTCATATTTTTTTCTGAAAACATTGATGTGACGTGAGATTACCGAAAACTAGCCTGATTACCATTGTGTTCAGGAAAGTATCAATTTTGACGACTTTGCGTCTCAGCAAAATGATGCTCGCGTGCTAGACTTTGAACAGGAGAAAACTATGCATAAACATGATGATGTAAAGAAAAGCGCGCTCGATTACCACCGCTACCCAACGCCCGGCAAAATTGAAATTGCTGCTACCAAGCCACTTGCCACGCAGCGCGATTTAGCACTTGCCTACACTCCAGGTGTGGCTGCTGTTTGCGAGGCCATTGTCGAGAACCCTGCTGAAGCACGAAATTTAACCGCGCGCGGTAATTTAGTTGCCGTCATCACCAATGGCACAGCCGTATTAGGGCTTGGTGCAATTGGTCCACTTGCTGCCAAGCCAGTCATGGAGGGCAAGGCGGTACTATTCAAAAAATTTGCCGGCATTGATGTATTCGATATCGAAGTCAATGAGCTTGATCCTGACAAACTCGTCGATATTATTGCTTCGCTCGAGCCAACCTTTGGTGGCATCAATTTAGAAGACATCAAAGCGCCCGAGTGTTTTTACGTAGAGCGTAAGCTCCGTGAAAAAATGAAAATCCCAGTGTTTCATGATGACCAGCACGGCACGGCGATTATTGTCGGTGCGGCAATTGTGAATGGCTTAAAAGTGGTGGGCAAGAATATCGGCGAAGTCAAACTTGTTACTTCAGGTGCAGGCGCTGCTGCACTTGCTTGCCTAGATATGCTGGTAGCACTCGGCATGAAAATCTCCAATATTTGGGTAACCGATATTATTGGCGTGGTGTATGAAGGCAGAGCCGAAGAGATGGACGCCAATAAATCGCGCTATGCCAAAGTGACTGACTCACGCAAATTAGCCGATGTGATCGCGGGTGCAGATGTGTTTTTAGGTTTGTCCGCAGGTGGCGTATTAAAACCTGCAATGGTCAAACTCATGGCGGCTAATCCGCTCATTTTGGCGCTTGCCAACCCAACGCCAGAAATTTTGCCCGAGCAAATACGTGAAGTACGTGATGATGCGGTCATCGCCACAGGCCGTTCGGATTATCCAAACCAAGTCAACAACGTCTTGTGTTTCCCATTTATTTTTCGCGGTGCGCTTGATGTCGGCGCGACGACAATCAATGAAGCAATGAAGTTAGCCGCCGTGAACGCCATCGCTGAGTTAGCTGAAGCCGAGCAATCCGATATTGTCGCGATGGCCTATGGCGAATCTGGCGTGTCGTTCGGTAAAGACTATTTAATTCCGCGTCCATTTGACCCGCGCTTAATTGCTAAGGTCGCCCCTGCCGTAGCAAGAGCAGCAATGGAATCAGGAGTGGCGACATCGCCGATTACCGATTGGCCAGCGTACTTACAGCGACTGGATCAATTCGTCTATCACTCCGGCCTCATCATGAAGCCGGTATTTGGCAAGGCGCGACAAAATCCGAAACGTATTGTCTATGCTGAGGGCGAAGAAGAGCGCGTGTTGCGTGCGGTACAAGTGGTGGTTGATGACGGTATTGCCAAACCGATTTTGATCGGCCGCCCAGCGGTACTAGAAAAGCGCATTGAAAAATTTGGCCTACGCATCAGACCCGGCATTGATGTTGAAATCATTAACCCGGAGTATGACGAACGCTATCGCGATTACTGGCAAGAGTATTACAAACTCACCGCTAGGCGCGGCGTTTCAGAGCAATATGCAAAAATCGAAATGCGTCGCCGTTTAACGCTTATCGGCGCGATGATGATGCATAAAGGCGAGGCCGACGGCATGATTTGCGGCACCTTTGGCACGCACTCACTACACCTACATTATGTTGAGCAAGTGATTGGTCGCAGAGTGGGCGTGAATAATTTTTACGCGATGAATGTCTTGATGCTCGCCAAGCGTACCGTGTTTATTTGCGACACGTATGTAAATGACAATCCGACCGCCGAGCAAATCTGCGAAATGACTATTTTGGCGGCGGAAGAAATGCGCCGCTTTGGCGTGACACCAAAAGCCGCATTGCTCTCACACTCTTCTTTTGGCACATCCGATGCACCGACAGCATCAAAAATGCGTGAGGCACTGAAGCTCATTATGGCGCAGGCACCTGACTTAGAAGTCGATGGTGAAATGCATGGTGATGCCGCGCTGTCTGAGGAAGTACGCATGACGGCCATGCCAAACTCGCGCTTAAAAGGCGACGCTAATTTGCTCATCATGCCAACACTTGATGCGGCCAATATTGCCTTTAATTTACTCAAAACATCCGCTGGTAGCGGTATTACGATTGGCCCTATTTTGCTTGGTGCTGCCAAGCCCGTGCATATCGTCACGCCGACTGCCACTGTGCGCCGCATTATCAATATGACCGCACTAGCCGTGGTAGACGCACAAGCATTGCGGAAGTAGTAATTGTGAGGTCGGCAAACTTTGATTTACCTGCGCGGCTGCCACAAGGTGGCAAGATAGGTATTTTTTCACCCGCAGGCTCGCCAGACCCAATAAGAGTTTCACGCGGTGTGGCGAAGCTGGAAGCGCTCGGCTATAGATGTGTTTTAGCGCCTCATACATTGGACGCGCATGAGTATTTTTCAGCACCAGATGACACTAGGTTGGCGGATTTTAATGCCATGCTCGCCGACCCAACCATTGACATGATGATGATGTCGCGCGGCGGCTACGGGCTATCGCGCATCGTGCATCGAATCAATTGGCAGGATGTGGCAAAACAAAAAAAAATCCTCTGCGGTTTTTCAGATTTCACCGCGATTAATTTGGCGGCGCTATCACTTGGCAATATCATCACGCTTGCTGGCCCAGGTGTCGCAACAGATTTTGCTAATGAAGACAACACAGACGATAGTGAATTTATGCAGTCGCATTTTTGGCCTGTTGTTCATGGTGACGATGTCCTCGTACATATTGCGTCAGAGCATCCCTACTCGCCACAGACGATCACTGGGCCAATCTGGGGCTCTAATCTCTCACTCATTTGTGACCTTGGTGGCTCTCGGTTTATTCCGGATATTGCGGGTGGCATTTTATTTATTGAAGAGATTGGTGAAAAACCCTACGTGCTTGAGCGCATGTTGTTTCAGCTTTATCATGCTGGCATTTTGGCCTCACAGCGCGCCATTATTTTAGGCGTATGCAATGGCTATGAACACGACCCTGATCGTTTTCCATACACTATTGAGCATGTAATTAAGACATTACGCTCCCTCTTGGCCGTTCCAGTTTTAGTCGACCTACCCTTTGGTCATGTTCAGCGCAAGCTCACGCTACCTTATGGCGCAGATTTGACTCTTGAAATTAAAAACGGCGGCTATTCACTATCTTACTAAAGTGAAAATATGTTGACGCTAACCGTTGTCTTTACCGCGATTGGCTTAGCGATGGATGCGGTTGCGGTGTCAATCGCGAGCGGCTTATCAGCACATCAGTTACGTCTGCGCGACGCGCTGAAAATGGCATTTCTTTTCGGTGCATTCCAAGCGCTGATGCCGTTTTTAGGCTTCATGCTCGGCATGCACATTGCTGATTGGGTCAATGCATGGGGTGTATGGATTGCCTTTATCGTACTCGTCGGGCTTGGAATTAATATGATCATTGATGCGCGTCATGACATACAAGAATTACAGCATTCTCCATTTCAAACCCAGAAGCTCTTCACGTTAGCCATCGCTACCAGCATTGATGCCTTTGCCGTGGGCGTGAGTTTTTCGCTCATTGATAGCGAGTTAATTGTCACTTGCGCCACTATCGGCATCATTACGTTTATGCTTTGTTTACCCGCGGTATGGTTCGCAGCAAAATTAGGTAAACGCTTCGCGAAGCACGCAGAAATTTTTGGTGGTGTCGTGCTGATTGTTATTGGCGGCAAAATTTTGATTACGCATTTTTTTTATGGGACGTGACATGAATATGGAATCAAAAACAATTTATCGCGCGTGTAATTTATGCGAGGCAATTTGCGGGCTTGAAATTGAATTGGCGGGTGAGCAAATTATTCGTATTCGTGGTGATGATGCTGACCCGTTTTCACGCGGCCATATTTGCCCAAAAGCCGTTGCGCTTAAAGACATTCATGAAGACCCTGATCGGCTTCGACAGCCAGTGCAAAAAATTGATGGCGAGTGGAAAACAATCTCTTGGGACGACGCGTTTGATTTGGCCGCTAATCGACTTGCGAAGGTGATTGAAGATTACGGCAACGATGCAGTAGCGTTCTATGCGGGCAACCCAAATGTACATAATTTTGGGCACCTAATTAATATCCCACCTATTGCCAAATTGATTCGCTCAAAAAATATTTATTCAGCCTCCTCGGTTGATCAGTTGCCGCAGCAGTTGGTCTCATACCTTATGTTTGGTCATCAATTTTTAATACCGATTCCAGACATTGACCATACTGATTATTTTTTAATTTTGGGTGCAAACCCAATTGCTTCTAACGGCAGCATGATGACCGTACCCGATGTGGCTAAACGGTTAAAAGCGATTCAATCACGTGGCGGCAAGGTTATCGTCATTGATCCGCGCTTAACTGAAACGGCTGAGGTGGCGAGTGAGCACCATTTCATCCGCCCCGGCTGCGACGCTGCATTTTTAGCTGCCATCCTTAACACCATCGTTACCAATAAAAAAATTGCCGACGATAGATTGCTTGGCCTAGAAAGTGCGCTTGCGGCAATTGCTGATTTCACTCCTGCAACAGTCGCCGAATTTGTTGGCATTGACGCTGCTACCATCGAGCGTATTGCGAGTGATTTTGTCACGGCAAAGTCAGCTGTATGCTACGGCCGTATGGGCACAACGACGCAAGCATTTGGAAGTCTCAACCAATGGCTGATTTACCTTATTAATATCGTTAGCGGTAACCTAGATCGTGTCGGTGGTGCTTTAGTGACCACGCCGCTTATGCCTATCACTGGTGCAGGTACGCGAGCAGGCGGCCACGCGCGCTGGCATTCGCGCGTGCGCGGCTTAGCCGAGACAAATGGTGAATTACCAGTAGCAACAATGGCTGAAGAAATGTTAACCGAAGGCCAAGGCCAAGTGCGCGCACTTGTGAGTATTGCTGGCAACCCTGTACTATCCACACCCAATGGCAATCAGCTTGATTTAGCATTAAGTAATTTAGACTTTATGCTGTCAGTCGATATTTTTATTAACGAAACCACTCGCCACGCTGACTTAATCTTGCCACCAACGTCCGCACTCAATCATGATCACTATGATTCTGTGTTTAATGCATTCGCTATTCGCAATACCACACGCATTAACAATGCGATTTGGCCAAGACCTGATAGTGAGCGCTACGACTGGGAAATATTTGCGGGCATCGGCACACGACTCGCCGCCAAACTTGGCCGCGAATATGTAGCGCCACCAATGGTGCACGATATTATCGCCGCAGCGATCAAGTACAGCCCATTCAACGAAAACATTACAATGACAGCCTTGCAAACCGCAGAACATGGCATTGATTTAGGCGCGCTACGGCCATCGCTATTTGAACGTCTCGAAACCGCTGATAAAAAAATCCACTGCGCGCCTAACGCGATACTTGCTGATATACCGCGCTTACGTGAGGCAATTAAGGTAGGCGCAACTTCAGCGCTATCGCTCATCGGCCGACGCCACGTGCGTAGTAATAATTCGTGGATGCATAATTCGCACCGCCTCGTAAAAGGCAAACCGCGCCATCAATTGCTCATGCATCCAACTGATATGGCGGCACGAAACATTCAAAATCAATCCATGGTGAACGTCTCCACGCGTGTGGGTGAAGTGACAATTGAAGTGGAATCCTCAAACCACATCATGCCAGGCGTGGTCTCACTGCCACATGGTTTCGGCCACCAGCGCGATGGCGTCAAATTGCAAATCGCGCAGCAACATGCGGGCGTCAGCACGAACGACTTAACCGATGATTATTTAATCGACGTTGTCTCAGGCAATGCAGTGCTAAATGGCGCGCCTGTTAATGTCAGCGCGTTGTAGCCAGTCAACTAAGTTAGCTAACTCCCGTTATTTAATATGCGACAAAACATACAATCATCAACACTCATAAAAAGGAAGCCAACATGAAAAAATTAGCACTAGCACTTCTCATTACGTTACCGCTTGCATTCGGCACGGCATATGCTGAAGAAAAAAAGCCCTCCCCGCAAAATAACAAAATGAAAAAATGCAATGTCGAAGCAAAGGAAAAAACACTAAAAGGCGCTGAACGCAAAGCATTCATGAAAGAGTGCCTGAAGAAAAAGGCAGTTTAATTGGCGATATCGAACTACTAAAAGGGCGCATCAGCGCCCTTTTAGTTTTATCTTCGCAATTCAGCGAATAGTTTTTTATTCACTCGGCCCTTTCCAAAACTGCATTTCGCCGTACTCCCAACCCCAAGGCAAACCCGTCTCGCCCAGGATTGAACGGATCATCGCCGGAAAAGCTGGTTCAGCACGAACATCATTAGCCAACAATACAACGCAACGCTTACGCGCCTCAACACAAACCCATGTGTTGCCAGTGGTGTCGTTATGACCGCCTTTGAAAAAGGCTGCACTTTGCGGCCCGCTGTACGCAATGACGCCAAGCGCTGCGGATAGCATCGCAAAAGGTTGCGTTGTCTGCGGTAACTGCAACGACGGAAATTGCGTCAGTGTTTTAATCGCTAGCTGCGGGCGCACCATCTCTGCACGTGTCATAGGTCGCAGGCCATCGCCACGAATATAGCTCGCCGCAAATTTTGCGATGTCGCCAATGGTTGTGTCCATAGAGCCCGCTGTTCGCACGCGGCTACGCTCATCATGCGGTACGGGCTTACCGTTTTTATCAAAGCCATCGGCCAGATTAGGTCTAAAGTCAGCGCGCCATTTAAGGCTTGTGCGCCTCATATCATTTGGCTCAAATATACGGCGCTGCATCTCAAGGCCAACATCAATGCCTAGCCCACGCTCCAACACAAACTGCATGAGCATGATGCCCGCGCCAGAGTAAGCGTAGCGCGTGCCGGGCTCAAAATGGAGCCGCAATTTTCCGTCAGGCTCAACAAAATGAAAATTGGCAAATCCTGCACTGTGTGTCAACAAAATTCGCGGCGTGATTTTGCGCCAGCGTTCATCACCCAAAAGATTCGCCCAAGGGGCATAAGCGCGTGCATCTGCCTCTGTAGAATAACTAGATAGTGGCATCGGCAAATAAGCGTCAATCGGCTTATCTAAATCAAGACGCCCTTCATCGACTAACTGCATCACGAGATACGCAAAAGCTGATTTAGTCAGCGAAGCGCCATACATTACCGTGTCGATTTCTAATGGGTCATTTGCATCATTTCGGACACCATAGGCTTTTGTAAACACCACTTGACCATCGTCAATCACCGCAACAGCAAGTGCTTTCGCACCAGTTGCTTCCATCGCCGACTTAACGGTCGCGTCAATGCGTTGTAAATTTAGCGATGGCGTATTTTCAGTATGTGATGATGTGGCACATGCCGATAATATAAATGCCACGCATAAGGGTGCGAAAAATTTGCGACAGCAGTGCGACATACAAAGTGGTAATTTCATATAACCACTAAATCAATATTGGCTTGTCACACTGCTCGTTCTTTGTTTCGCCACTAGCCGGAAAATAATGCGTTAATTCTGCGCTGATTTTTTCTATTGCGGTCACGCTGCCAGTCGCAAAGTCCCGTTTGCGGTAATGCAGCTCTAGCTCTTTACAAATGGCGCGCCAGCGTTCATCGCCTACGTGTTGTTGTATGCCTCGGTCGGCAACAATCTCGACTTTACGATCAGCAAGCAACACATAAACGAGTACACCGTTATTTTCAGCCGTATCCCAGACACGCATAGCAGAGAAAACATCGACTGCGCGCTGACGCGCACTGATGCCTGCCCAGAGTTGCCCCGTGGTTAGTTCAGCCTCAACCACAAAGCGTACTTGTCCGCGATGATTTTTCTCAGATTTTGCGACGGCTTGCTCAATCGCGTTAAGCGTGGCCTGTGGGTAGGCGCGTTTAACTTGAATAGGCGATATCCATACATGGCGAAAAAAACGTTTAAGAAAAGTCATCACCAATCTCCCGATGCGCCGCCGCCATCAAAGCCGCCGCCCCCGCCAGAAAAACTATCGCCTCCACCGCCACCACTGCTCCCGCCACCCCAACCACCGCCACCAACCCAGCCTCCGCCGCCGCCTCGTGAGCCACCACCCATGCCGTAGAGTAGGGAAACAACAAATACAATAATGCACGCAATAATTGGGAACAATAAGCCACCCGCTATCCACCATGCGGCGGCACCCGTAATACCCGCAGTGGCACTAGCGCCCATAAAGCGCCCCATCATCGCCCGCAGCATCGGGGCGATAAAAAACGTGGCGAAAACTGCCAAGAATAAAAAGTTACTACTGCTTCCGCTTTGTGAAGATGAGGCTTTACGTTTTTGCGGTGGCGGCGGCAGTGCTTCGCCATCAATCACGCTTGCGATTTTTTCAACGCCATCAAAAATACCGCCTGCAAAATTACCTTCGCGAAAGCGTGGTGCGACTACCTCTGCGATGATGCGTCGGGAGACGACATCTGTGAGCACGCCCTGCACAGCAGGGCCGGTCAATATTTGCATTTTGCGATCATCTTTAGCAATAACGAACAATACGCCGTCGTCAACGCCTTTGCGTCCGAGTTTCCATGCCTCACCCACACGCAATGCGTAATCAAATATCGCCTCTGGTGCAGTGCTAGCAACTATGAGCACGGCAATCTGGCCACCTTTTTTTGCTTCAAACGCACGGATAGTTGCGCTGATTTTTTCTTCATCTGCTGCCGACAAAGTGGCAGTGGTGTCTGTGACACGCTTGTCCAATTTTGGTATTGCGATTAGATCCCCCTCAGCAGCGCTCGATATGAAGGGGCTAAGCGCACAGAGTGAGACAAGCGCAACAAGTGCGCTCATCACAAATTGTGACCAAAATGAAGCCCCGCGAATGATGATGCGCGGGGCTAAGGTTGACATATGCAACGCCTACTTTGCTGGTGCTGGTGCTGGGGCAGTTGCTGGGGCAGGAGCGGCTGGTGCACCAAAATTTACTTTAGGCGCAACTGAAATTGCCTTCTCATTTTCCACCGTGAATTGTTCTTTAAGTTTGTAGCCAAATATCATCGCGGTGATGTTGCTCGGAAATTGACGCGTCAGAATATTGTAAGCCGCTACATTTTCAGTAAAACGTTTACGCGCTACTGTGATGCGGTTTTCTGTGCCTTCTAGTTGTGATGTGAGGTCACGAAATACGGCATCCGATTTTAACTGCGGATAATTTTCAGACACCACCAGCAAGCGAGACAATGCAGATGTTAATTCACCTTGTGCTTTTTGAAAGTTTTGCATCGCTTGCGGATTATTCAATGCACTCGCATCAAGTTTCATCTGACCAACTTGCGATCTTGCTTGCGTAACGCCAAGTAGCACGTCTTTTTCTTGGCTCGCAAAGCCTTGTACAGTCGCCACAATATTCGGGATCAAATCCGCGCGGCGCTGATATTGGTTTAATACTTCAGCCCATGACTGTTTGACCACTTCGTCTTTTGTTTGAAAATCGTTATAGCCGCAGCCAGAAAGCGTGAGTAGTGCGGTTAATCCAAATAAGGCAATAAGTTTACGCATGTGATTTCCTTCGATGAGGTTAGAAACTGTTGATATTAGGTCAATTCGGAAGTTTACAAGGTTGCTGTTGCCAATATTCGTTTATTAAATTCGCGGCGCGCAAAGGTCAAGTCTTCCCACGCCTTTAATTTTTCTGGCAAGCGCAGAAGCAAATAAGATGGGTGAAAAGTCGCCACAACCGGTATGCCACGATAGGTATGCACTCGTCCACGTAGATTATTTAAGCTTTCCTCAGAGCCTGTGAGTCGAGCGATTGCCGTTTTGCCCAAGGCAAGAATCATTTTTGGCTGGAGCAAATCAATTTGGCGATCTAAATACGGCGCGCAGCTGTTGATTTCATCAACCTGAGGCGGCCTATTACCCGGCGGACGGCACTTAACAACATTGGTTAGATATACATCTGTGCCGCGTTTTAGTCCAAGCGAAATTATCATCGCGTCGAGCAACTTACCCGCTTGACCGACAAATGGCTCACCTGTGTCGTCTTCTTCTGTACCTGGCGCTTCACCCACAAACAGCCAAGGCGCATTCGTACTGCCAGAGCCAACAACGGCTTGTTTACGTTGTTTGCAAAGTCCACAGGCTTTACAGGCATTGGCATTGTTTGATAAATCGCTGAACGCTAATGTGGCAATCGAACCAGCGCGCGCAGGGTCAATGACGATGGGCGGTGCGGCGGGCGGTGCGGTGGGAGCTTTGGCAATAATTTGCGGCGTTGGACGTGCAATCGCGGCAGCCGCTGTAGCAACTTTTGCCTTTGGCGTTGCTACTGGTGCATTCGCATTGTTGGTAGAGGTTACGGCCTCATGCATCGACTCGCGCATCGCAAAATGCGAATCCAGCTCCAACTCCATTAAATAATCTTTATCAAGACGCATCGTTAGTTTCGTTCACGTTAATCAGTAACGGCGACTTAATATTTAGCCCTAAAAAGAAAGCGTCTTCACGCCCAGTTACAGCAGGATAATAATCACGGCGTAAACCAAGTTGCTTAAAATGAAAGCGCTCATACAATCTCAGCGCAGCGATATTGGATGGCCGCACTTCAAGGTAAATCACTTCACAATTGGTCGCTTTGGCGCGCGCAATCAAATCAGTCAGTACGCGGGTGCCAATGCCCTGCTCCTGCCATCCACTTTCAACAGCGATATTAAGTAAATGCGCTTCTTCTAATGCAGGCATGATGATGGTGTAGCCAATCAGTCGAGACTCACACCAGACACCAGTACATATGTAGCCTGAGTAAAGTGAATCGCGAAAGTTACCAAATGTCCATGGAAACACATACGCGCTATGCTCGATTTCGACGACGCGCGGCAAGTCAGCTTCGGTCAGCGGCCGATAGGTTAGATCAACTTCGCGATTATTTTTGAGTACTGCGCTCATGCGGCCACAATATCAAGAAGTTGGGATTTTTTATCCGCATGAAATTGGGCGCGCTCTGCAATCGTCATCGCCACATTGTTACGTAAATATATTGGCGCAGCCTCTTCAGGGGCTAAAAACGAATCAAGCCCACGCGCATTAAATTGTCGCATTGCAATGGCAATCAAATCAGCGGCACGCGGAAATGCGCCGTGGGTTATGTTGATAGTTGAGTCTGAAATCGCATCACGAATTGGTGCGCGCAATAATTCGGCATCAAACGCACTGCCGATGGCCGCGTATTCAATCGCAGGGTCAAGAATGTCTCTCATTGCCGCAGGCTTGACTAGCTGCGGAGCAGCAATTTCTTCAACACCAGTTGGCGCATCGTTATTTTTTTTGTACACGGCCAAGTAAATTTCGCCCATGCGTGCGTCAATGGCAGTCAATACATATTGCGCTGTTACCTGCTCGGCCAACAATCGTAAGCTGGTCACGCCACACACACGCTTACCCAAACCATACGCCAAGCCCTGCGCGAGACCGCACGCGATACGTACACCCGTGAATGAACCTGGGCCCTGACCGAACGCGATCGCATCAATATCGGCCATCGTGAGCACGGCTTCACGCATCAGCGCATGCATCATGGGTAGGGCTAATTCCGCATTTTGCTGCGCGGCATTTGCAATGTTGCGGGCGTACACACGACCATCGCGTGAGACAGCGACTGAGACGGTTTCGGATGAGGTTTCAAAGGCTAAGAAATTCATGACCGCATTATAACGGTCTTGGTTTAGTTAGCTATGAAAAAAGATGAAAGCCTAATATAGACGGTCACTTTGGTGGCATTTTGCTTGAAAGTGCAGGTGGTTATTGCACTTTTAATAAATCGCCAACTCTGACTCAGCTTTGGCAAAAAGCTAAACCTTCAAAAAATCCACCGGTGCAAATTTGCCGTTGAGTATTTTTGTTGCATCTTGTCCCCACCATTGATTGATGATGGTCGAGTACATTGAGCGAAAATCAACGGCGAATGGTAAGTTACCGTTACCGTCGAGTTTGTTTAGCTGCGGCGCTTCGCCATACATGCCGCCTTTAACCTTACCGCCTGTCACAAAATGTACGTTGGCCGTGCCGTGATCGGTACCACCACTTTGATTTTCTTTTGGGCGACGACCAAACTCAGCGTAGGTCATGATGAGCGTGGAATCCCAACGATTTAGTTCTGTCAGTGCCGACTTTAAGGCAGCAATTCCTTCGGCTAAATCACGCAGTAAATTAGCGTGTGTGCCGAGCTGACCCGCGTGAGTATCAAAGCTGCCAAGCGTTAGCCGGATAGTAGCAATACCTGCATTACTCGCGACCAATTGTGCGGCGGTACGTATTTGTCCAGCAAAGGCGTTTTTAGGAAATTCCGTCTTAAAAACATAATTGGTATTGAGCTTACTCGCGGCGTGAACAATTTCAGTCTCAACTGATTGAATATGCTTAAGCGCTTTATTGCGTTCATCTTTGCCAGCCTGCGCTAGTTTGGCGGTACGTAAAAATTGTGCGGTATCTGCGAGCGCAATCGTGCGTGAGCCCTGCCCCGAAAGTGGCCCCATATCGTAGGAGCCGACAACCACGCCATCAGCCGCAAACGACTTCGGCGTTGGCACACTTGCAAAGGTACGTGCGAGCCAGCCATTATCTAAATACTCATCACTTTTTGAAGCGGTCTCCCAAATTTCAATCGAGCGAAAATGCGATAAATTTGCATTCGGATAGCCTAGCCCTTGCACCACTGCTAACTCTTTGTTTTCCCATAAGGCCAACAATGGCTTGAGTGATGCGTGCATCGCCTCACGCTCAGTTAAGGCAATCAAATCATTGCGCTCAAGTGCAATGGTGCGACGTAATTTTTGATAGTTTGGATCACTAATCGGCACAACGGTATTGAGGCCATCATTGGCGCCTTTTAACTCGATCAATATCAATAAATTATTGTAAGGTGAATTAACAACAGCAGATTTACTCGCCGCAGTCTGCGCCCACGCCACGCCATTAGTCTCGTTAAAAAAAGGCACCGCTTGGGTTGCGCCAATGAGCCCGGCTGATTGTAAGAAATGTCGTCTGTTCATGTTGTGCTCCTTACTTCAATTGATAGGATGGATCGTTGACAAGCGCGCGCGCCCAATCTGCGGGCTGCTGACTTTTCGGCAAGGTGCGCGGTGCCACGGCAAGCAGGAGCTTTGACATAGCCTCTGCTCCACCGGCTGAACTAATGGCTGCATTCGTTATTTTTGGTGTCGCCACTGTATTACTTGTGGCAAAAGGCGCCGCCCAAGTATATAAATCCCATTTCATCGCCGCCATTTGGCGATCTAGATTGCGCTGCTGACGTTGTGCTCGCCCCGGCGGCGAAGGCGTGCCGCTGCGCTCCGCCATCTCATCAAGTGCATTCATGGTGGCTTCCATGCGGTCTTCATTTTTGAATAAACGATCAATGAATTGTTTGCGCCCTAATAAGGTTGCAGAATTAATCCAATGCTCACCACCGGGCCAACCTTTTACATTTGGCGGCTGAAATAAATTCTGCCCTAACAACGCCGCAGCCAATACGAATGGCCGCATATTGCCTGTCTCAATATTAAATTGCTTCATCGTACCAACGACAAAATCCACAGGTGACTTTATCAAGCTCGCGCGATTATCGGCTGCATAAAAAGAGTCTGATGCCAATATTGCCGACATTAGTCGGCCAGTGTTGTAGCCAGAATCACGATATAAGTTAGCCAATTGCGTAACAACTTTTTCGTCTGGCTCGGGCGAGACAAATTCACGCCATAATTTTCGCGTAATAAAAATCGCAGTCTCTGGCCGCTTTAGCAATAAATCGAGCGCCTGATCTCCGTCAAAATTACCTTTTTTACCAAATATAGTTTTCTCACCCGCATCATGTATTGGGCGGCGAAACATAAATTCGCCGTTCTCACGATCAATAGACCAGCCAGTAAATGCACGCGCCACTTCTTTAATATCTTGCTCGCTGTAATTGCCTTCACCGAGCGTAAAAAGCTCCATGACTTCACGCGCAAAATTTTCATTCGGTTGCTCTTTGCGACTGTTAGCGTTATCCAAATAAATGAGCATTGCTGGGTCACGTGCGACTTGATGCAGCATCACACCAAAATTACCTAACGCATGCTGCCGCAGCATGATGTGCTGCCGATACATGAGCGTAGAATGACGCACCTTTTGCTGACTTGTTGCGAAATGGTTATGCCAAAACAGCGTCATTTTTTCTGTAAATGGAGATGGTGTAGCGAGCATTTCGCGAAACCACCACTCGCGCAAATCAAACGCACGCTCTACATTTAATTTACGCTCTTCTTCGCGCTCGTCCCGCGACATATCGCGATATTTGCTCGCCGGAATAATCGGCGAATCCACCCATTTTGGTGAAGCCGTGCTTGCGGTCTCCTTGCTATTTGCAATGATTTTTTGTGCTGCCGCCTGTCGCGTTAAACCAGTATGCGCATTTATTTCTGCTGCACTTGCCGCAAAGCCCGTGCGATTTAGCAAATGCCGCGCATCATCTGCACTCAGTTTGTCCGTTGTTGCGGAGTAGCTGATTTGCATCGCTAACGTAAATATCGAGATCGATAGCAGAGCCATTTGACGAGGCAACTTTGTTAGTGTTATCCGTTTAAGATTTTTCATCATATCCTCACTACTTAGTTTCAAAAATATCGTTCGGCAATAATGCTGCCTTAAATCCTGATTTGCCATTTTGCAACCACGTCGCGGCCTCTGTATTGGCGTTTAGTGTTGCCTCCCAAAACGCCAGCGTAGCGGACTTAACCAGACGTAGAATTTCTTCTTCACGCGGCTGCACAGCGCGACGAACAGGGAGAGTATGTCCGCCAAAAATCATATGGTCGCCATCGGCTAATACGAGTAAGTATTTATCGTTAGTTGGCATGTGCTTATACGGCAAGATACGATCAGCAACTTCAGTTTTGTCATTCAAGACCGCGCCATCAAGGGTGCCGGTAATAGAGAAAAAGGGCATCCGAATGTCACCAAACTGCTTATCTAAGTTTGATTTGTTACGCGCATTCGGGCTTAACGCAATAGCGGACTTAATACGCTTATCAAAGCCCGATTGGCCGCGCGTGATCGGGCTAATTTGTCCAGACACGGCTAATGTTGTTTGCGCACCAAACGAATGCCCCGACATGCCAATTTTTGTAATGTCTGCGTATACGAAATGTTGATTTTTTTCTTTGTTACGCTTAATAATCTCATCTATCGCAAAGTGCACATCTCCTACGCGCAGTCCAAGATTGCTCATCGACATGGCTGATTTCATGTCGCTAACGGCTACCGTCCCGTTTTTGCCCTTCCAGACTGATTCATCACTGCCAATGTGCTGCATATGTACAACAATAAAGCCGTGACTCGCCCAGTGTTCTCCCCACGCTTTGCCACCGGATGTAGAGCCGCCAAGGCCGTGTGAAAACAAGATGATGGGAAAACGTTTTGACGACTCATTGGCACTCATTGTAGGCACAAATAGTCGCACTGGTATCGAGCGTTCGCGTGCACTATCGCGCCAATTTTCATCAACTTTTTCAATCGTATATTGGCCAATTTTTTCATATGCGCTTGCCGTTGCTACACTGGCTTGCGCGCGTTGTGAAATCACAAATGCCAAACCGCATGAGGTAAACACCACCAACAGGTATTTCCACAGGAACGGAAACGCTTTACGTACGGTCATGATATTGACCCCTTAATTTGTAAGCGAAAAGTGCTGAAAGCATCGCGACGATTACTGACGGCGCTGACGGTGCAGACGTACTGTTTCCATTTCTGCTTTATCAATGAAGCCATCTTTGTTAGCGTCGATTTTGTCAAAATGCTTTGCTAGCATCGGCGTTTTAGCGTCTGCTTCTGCACGGCTTATACGTCCATCTTGGTTGCTATCAATTGCTTTTAGCTTGGACTCAGCGCTTTTTGCATGCTGTGCTTTCATTTCATCTTTGGTCAAGTAGCCATCATTATTGGTATCAATTTTATCGAAGTTTTTTGCGAGACCTTTGTACTGGGCAATTTCAGCGCGCGAAAATTTACCGTCGCCATCGGTGTCAATTTTTTGCATTTTTGCTTTCATTGCATCTGACTTATTTGATTCAGGTGCTGCATTTGCTGTACTGGCAACAAAACTTGCCGAAAAAATGATGGTAGCTAAGAATATTGTCGATTTGATGTTGTAGTTCATTTGGACTCCAAAAATGTTGAGTTAGACTAAATTAGAAACGGATGAAGCGAAACATACTGGACTCAACGCCAAAAGAGATTTCAAGATGACGACAAAACGTAACGCGCTGTAACATCAATATTTGCTTAGGTACACTAAGGCGTTTTTGCACTTACAATTGATTACAAATGTGCGGTATTTACCGCACGTTTTCGACCTTGCACAAACTATGATTGCATCATGAGCCAAACAACACTAAATACGCCACCGCGCCATCGCATTTTAGTCGTCGATGATGATCTACGCTTGCGCGATCTCTTAAAACGCTATCTAACGGAACAAGGCTTTGCGGCGGACACGGTTGCCGATGGTCAAGGACTAGACCGCGCCTTTACCCGCAATCGCTACGATCTGGTCGTGCTCGATGTGATGCTGCCCAATGAAGATGGTTTTGCAATTTGTAGGCGGCTGCGCGCTGGTGCGGGCGTGGATATAAGCTTAGCAACTATTCCCATCATTATGCTAACGGCCAAAGGTGATGATGTGGATCGTATTTTAGGGCTTGAAATGGGCGCGGATGACTATTTAGCCAAACCATTTAATCCTCGTGAATTAGTTGCACGCATTAATGCCGTGATGCGTCGTCAGGCACCATTGCCTACACCTGGTGCGCCGTCATCGACTGACGAGATTGTAGTGTTCGGCGCATTCAGCTTAAATCTCGGTACTCGCGAATTGCAAAAAGATGGCCTGGCTGTACCAATGACCACAGGCGAATTTGGCCTACTTAAAGTCTTGGCAGAGCATCAGCGTGTGCCACTATCGCGCGACAAATTAACCGAGCTCGCGCGTGGTCGCGAACACGACACATTTGACCGTGCCATTGATGTACAGGTCTCGCGACTGCGAAAACTATTAGGTGAAGACCCTGCAAACCCAAGATTTATACAGACCGTCTGGGGACGCGGCTATGTGTTTATTCCAGACGGCATCAAACAAAGCTAAATCATGAAGTGGATGCCAAATTCACTATTGGCACGATCAGCTTTCGTGCTGCTATTTGCTTTGACCGCAAGCCAGCTCGCGTCTGTTGCATTATTTCGCCACTACTCCCGCGAACCTCGGGTGCAGCTGCTTGCCATTGGTTTTATTGGACAGCTCAAAACCATTCGCGCTGCATTAGAAATCATCCCGCCAAATCAACAACGCGATTTCTTACAAAAATTGCGCGAAGAACGCGGTATGCGGGTATTTCGAATGCGCGAAGAGGAGCCAATGGAGTTAGCACCCGACATTCCTGCATTACGCGTTATCCGCGAAAAAATGCGAGAGGAACTAGGCGCGGAAGCAGAAATTTTTGCGCGAACGCGTCCACAAAAACCAGACGCGCCGCCATTGCTCATTACTCGACTGCCAGTCAAAGACGCTACGTTTTATGTGGTGTTTCCGCGCAGCCGCTTAATTGAGCCTGATTACACTTGGGCTTGGGTAGGCTGGGGCGCTTTTGGTGGCGTGCTGGCACTGGTGGGCGCGCTATTTTTAATGTGGCGCGTGAATCAACCGTTGAAAGCATTAGTGAAAGCAGCAAACGATATCGGACATGGCAAAAATATCGAACCCATTACCGAAATGGGGCCTTCCGAAGTGAAATCGGTTGCGGTCGCATTTAATCAAATGCGCGCTGATCTACTCAGGCTTGA
Organism: Burkholderiales bacterium; assembly: GCA_031414695.1. GTDB lineage: Bacteria > Pseudomonadota > Gammaproteobacteria > Burkholderiales > Usitatibacteraceae > UKL13-2. Next base: position 105,735 of record JANNWG010000057.1, on the reverse strand, counting down.
TAACGAGCGCGCGACATTTTTAGCTGGTGTCTCGCATGATCTTCGCACTCCGCTATCGCGTTTGCGTTTAGGTATTGAGATGCTACCCGCCGACGCTGCCACGCGTAGTGACATCGAGCAAGACATCGACGATATTAACGATGTGATTGATCAATTCATGGATTTTGCGCGCGATGAAAGCCGTGAAACTATCGAACCTATCGACTTAAACCTCATCGTACGCGCAGCGATACACAGCGCCTCGCGCGGCAACACGCAATTCACCATAACGAGTGATTTGCACGACCCGCTGATCGTCCCGATTCGTCCACATGCGATCAAACGTGTCGTGACAAATTTGATCGAGAACGCCATCAAACACGCCAAAACAGATATACACGTTATGACGCGAGTTGATAAAAACGGCAATGCGATTTTTAGCGTCTTGGACCGCGGCGAAGGCATCGCCCAAGATGATGTAGAACGTTTAAAGCAACCTTTCACCCGCAAAGATAATGCGCGCAGCGGCGCATCTGGTGCTGGTCTAGGCTTGGCAATCGTTGAGCGCATTGTCAAGATTCACAGTGGTACTTTTCAACTGCTACCTCGTGAAGGCGGTGGATTAGAAGCGCAGGTGATGTTGATGGGAAAAAGTTAAAACACTATTGCTGGCGGGCAGTTTGGCGCTTTTTATGCCGAAAGTACCCGTCCCTATTAGACTTGTCGAAAATTAGTAAAGCGCATATTGCGTGTTTTTATTGGATGCGCTTCGGTTGATTTATTCGCGGTCTCCGTTTCCTGAAAAGGCGTTTGAAAGCGTAAGCCGCATTGATGCCAGGAAGAGGTGCGGTACTAATCGCCAAAATCAGCTTTTGTAATTTAATGTCTTCCTATTTGTAGCCAGACTACGCACCTTATTGTATTGTTTGAGCATTGTCATTTATGCTGTTTCATTTGCTAAATTGACGAGCGACTGATGCCAAAAAGTCTCATAATCTATTGGACATAGTAACTTCGATAACTCGAGACTAGATTGGGTAGGAATGGGGATTTTGTCCAAAGTAACTCCTGACTATAAGCAGCGTTTTATTGCGCCACTTCTTGTGCTGTTTGCGGCGACTTGTTACGGATTAGCAAGCGCACAATCAATACTTGCAACTTCCCCTGGATCAAGCGCTTTTGCCGTTGCGAAGGACGGCAGGCTCTTCGGTTGGGGTGCTGACAGCTCTGGTCAGCTGGGGCAAAATCGACTCTTAGTGTCGGCTACTCCTGTGCCCACCGTTGGCGGATATCAGCAGCTATCGATTGGCGAGAGTTATGTCGCTGCCGTTAAAACCGACAACACGCTTTGGGCGTGGGGGAGCAATGCCTTCGGCCAATTAGGCGATGGCTCAACTGAAGGGACTTCAACCCCCAAGTTAATTGGCTCGGGTTATCGTTCAGTGACAACAACGACTGCCGTGACGTACGCAATCAAACTCGACGGCTCGCTCTGGGCGTGGGGGCAAGGCAATTTCGGCACAGGGCAAATCATTAATTTTTCCAGAGTACCAATCCAAATTGGTACAGGTTATCAGGCAGTTGCCAGCGTCGGTTCTCATTCATTGGCACTTAAAAATGATGGTACTTTGTTTTCATGGGGGCTCAATCAATTTGGGCAGTTAGGGTATGTATCAAACGATATTTGCAATCCCGGGCCAAACGCATTTAATTGTGCTTTCACAGCTCGCGTCGTGGGTAGTGGATACACCGCAATAGCAACAGGTGGTAGCTCCTCTTATGCAATGCGCGCCGATGGAACCATGTGGGCATGGGGCAGTAACCTAACGGGACAATTGGGGGACGGCACCACGGCAAACCGAGCTTCACCCACGCAGATAGCCAACAATATTAGACAAATTGGTGCCGGTAATAACCATGCCGTTGCATTACGCAGCGACGGCGCATTGCTAAGCTGGGGAGATTCATTCGCATCCGCGCGCATATTGACACCCACTGTTGTCGGCCAAGGATTTACCCAAGTTGTTGCGGGATCAGCGGGTACTGTGGCCATGAAAGCCGATGGCAGCGTCTGGGGCATGGGGCTAAACGATGCCAGCCAATACGGCGCTGAACCACGTGTCGTACTCTTGCCAAAACAGTTCGCCACAGGGGCTGTCTCAATTGCAATAGGTGGCGAAAATGCCGGTTATGTTGACGCCAGCGGCACGGTGTGGATATCAGGCGCAAATGGCTCAGGGCAATTAGGTGTTGGTACGGCTGTCAATAAGACGAGTCCAGTACTCATTGGCACAGGTTTTGCCAGTGTAGCCACTAGCGCCGCTGGTGCAACGGTTCTTGCCGTCAAAACAGACGGTACGCTTTGGGCATGGGGCGCTAACCGAAACAGTTTGCTCGGCAACGGCACTTTTTTAGACTCCCCTAAACCAATACAAATCGGCAGCAATAATGATTACCGCAGTGTCGCTGTCGGCGGGATTCATGCAATGGCCATTAAGCGAAATGGCGACCTGTTCGCATGGGGAAGCAATGTATTTGGCGCGACTGGCTTGGGAGCAGCGATCAGACTGGCACAGGTGCCTGAATTAGTTGATCGGGGATATAGCGCTGTTGCAGCGGGTAGCCTACATACCTTGGCACTCAAGAGTAATGGCGAACTTTATAGTTTTGGGGCAAATGGTAATGGCCAACTCGGTGTGGCTAGCAACGAGAACTGTACTGGCTCCGCGGTAGTTGCATGTTCAACAACGCGTCGCTTAGTAGGGGCTAGCTTTGCCAGTATTGCGGCAGGAACATTACATTCAGCCGCCATTAAATCAGATGGATCACTATGGATGTGGGGCGACAACAGCGCAGGCCAACTGGGTGTCAGCACGAATGAAACATGCGCGCTCGGCACCAATAACCTGGGCACTGGCGAACTCGGCAGCCCATGCGCCACAACGCCGCGCATGGTTGGTACAGGTTTTGTACGCGTCACAACTGGGCTTCAACATACGTTAGCCATCAAAACGGATGGCTCACTTTGGGCGTGGGGCACTAACTACTGGGGCTACCTTGGCGACGGTACTAGAAGCAGCGCGATTTCTAGACCAAAGCGAGTGAGCCAGGGCTACAACCAAATTGAGGCTGGCGGTTATATGAGTTTTGCCACGCGTATTGACGGCACGCTGTGGGCATGGGGCGAAAATCGTCAGGGCGTTTTGGGAGACAGCACACTCGCCGATCGGCCTTCACCCGTGCTAGTACGTAATGTGAATGGCGCTGGACAGCGCGAAGACGATAATTGGTATCTTGATCTGGATCCAACTGTCGGCAAAGATCGCCTTGATGCCGTCACACCTGTATTTTTGGTTAGTACGGAAGGTAGCGGGACTAATGTGCGCGCCAATATCAATTTTCAGCGACTCGATATCGGGCGACTCTCAAACATTTATATATTTGCCTTGGCACCCGCATCAATTGTTAAAGGAGCCGCCCAAAAAGGTGGCGCATTAGCGGACGATCCAGCCTCACATATTCAATTGCAGGCAACACAAGCGCCAGGTACCGCAGGCGAAGTCAATACCAAACAAGATGGCCCACTAGGCTGCGTACTCGCTCAACTCAACTCGCAAGGCCAACTTACGGCCTCATCAGCGAGTAACTTACAAGCCTTCATATCCGGTGTGTTGAGCGCCGGAGGCACATCAGTCAACATCTTAAACAACATCAGCGCAGCAGCGATTCAAGGCTCTACATTTTTTGTCGGTTACGGCGCCAATGGAACAAGCATGATCAATGCAGGCACAAATCGCAGTGTGACGACTGTGCCCGGCACATTAAGCTGCCAACCACAAGCACCGCAAACAGGATGGTGGTGGAATCCTGTTGAAGGTGGGCGCGGCTATTCCGTTGAAGTACGCGGCACTAATTTATTTTGGGGTGGTTTCTTATACGATCAAGCGGGACAAGCAAACTGGATGGTAGCCCCTGGGCCGGTAACGCTAGACGGTGCGCTCTTTCAAGCCACGCTGTACAGTGTTGAAAACGGACAAACGCTAGCGGGTGTTTATAAACCACCAAGCCCACCGAAGAGTGAAGGACTCATCACGATGTCATTTGCCACCGCGACTAAAGGCACCATGATCTGGCCAACAGGTACAGTACCAATAGAGAGGCTTGCATTCGTGCCCGATGGCCTCACCATTGCACCGCAACCTTTTCAACCTGAAAACGGCTGGTGGTGGAATGCGAACGAAAGTGGGCGCGGATTCTTTATTGAGTGGCAGGCAGGCTTCGCCAATGTTGTGGGCTATATGTATGCGGATGATGGCAAACCTATTTGGTACATTTCAGTGTACCCAACACCTGATCCCAAAGTATTCAGTGGTAATTGGTGGCTTTATGGTAACGGCCAACCCACCGGCGGCGCATACAAGCCTGCTGCACGATTGACGGACAATTTCGCGCCCTTAACGATTCGTTTTATTGACAGCAAAAATGCCATCATGACACTGCCCGGCGGAAAAGAATTAACAATCACACGGTTCTTGTTTTAACTATGAAGATTAACCAGCGCGGTGTTTATTTTTGGCTAATTTGGTGCGCAAGTATATTTTTTGTCATGTATTGTCAGCGCGCTAGTGCATCTACGGCAGAGGTTGTCAGCATAGATGGAAAAGGCGAATTTCGAGAGGCGCGGCAAACCAGTTGGCAAACAGCAAAAGTCAAACAGGCATTAGCGGCATCGCAGTTTTTACGGACTGGTGACAGCAGTAAGATTGCAATTCTGTTTGCCGACAAAACGCAAATGCGTATTGGTCCTAACAGCATGTTTCAGCTCGAAGCGCCTAGCAGCAGTAAAGACACGCGCACGACAATCGATCTTAAGCAAGGCCGTGCATGGATGCAGACCAAGCAAGCTGCTGGTGGCGTAGTGGTTAAAACGCCGACGGCGCTGGCCGCCATTCGCGGTACTGATTGGGAGTTGCGCGTGGAGGCTGACGGCAAAACCACGTTAACTGTACTTTCCGGCGCGGTTGATTTCTCTAACGAAATGGGACGCGTTGATGTTGGCGCTAATGAACAAGCTGTCGCTGAAGTCGGCAAGGCGCCGATAAAATCGAGCGTGATTAATTCCTCTGAGCGCATTCAGTGGGTCTCCTCTTTCACCATTGCGCCTTCAAATTTTCGAGCCATGGCGTTGCCAACTGAGCGCACAGCATTTGATCGATTACAGCCCGCACTCACTGCCATTTCCCAAGGACGAACAGCGGAAGCAATTAGGCTACTTCAGGCTCTGCTGGAGCCAGTTGAATTGCCACTTGCTTCTCTTCTACTGGCAGATTGCTACCTGTATGAAGGCGAACTCATTCTCGCCACGAGCACCCTTGAGATGGCGCAGTCACGCTATCCCAACGAAGCACGGTTGATTGCTGCGCGCGCCAACCTTGCACTACGTCAAGGCAGTATTGCGCTTGCACGACAGATTCTGAGTAAAGCAGAGCGAATGAAGCCGTCATTAGAAGTAGCGCTTTCCGACGGCGAGATTGCGCGCCTTGAAGGAGATGGTGTTGTAGCACGCCAAGCATTTAGCCTAGCCAGCAAGATAGCCCCGCTTGAGGCGCGTGGTTGGTTGGGGTTGGGTAGGCTAGAAAACGAACGCGGTAATCTAGGCGAAGCTCGACAGTATCTGCGCAAGGCTATTTCTGTTGATTCTCAATCAGTTGATGTTTTGGCTGAAATAGCCAGTGCAGAAATAGCCGCGGCTAATTGGCGTGAGGCTGATTTGGCAATTCAACGCGCTATTACAATCGATGCAGCTAATCCATTTGTGCATACCAGTAATGCATTGTTATTATTGCGGCAAGGAAAAAACGAAGTCGCACTAGACGACTTGTTAAAAGCCGCCATTATTGAGCCACGCCATGCTCGCACTCAACTATATCTGGCTGTTGCTTATTACCGGCTTTATCAATTTAAAGCGGCTAGGGAAGCGCTAACGCGCTCAATGGCGCTCGACCCAAACGATCCATTGCCTTATCTTGTTGCCAGTGTGATTGCCAATGATAATTGGAATGTAGCAGAGGCGGTCGCTAGCGCTACAGAGGCGATGACACGCCTACCTTACTTGCGCTCATTTAATCAATTTTCCAATAATCAGCGCGGCACAGTCAATCTCGGCGGCGCGCTAGCTAGCGTTGGGTTAGATGCTTGGGCGCAAAATCTTGGCGTCCAATCCTATTTACCGTTATGGGCTGGCAGTCATTTATTTATGGCGGATCGGTATGCGGGCGACTTTGCGCGACGCTCTGAATTGCTACAAGGTTTTGTTATCGATCCCTTGGTATTTGGTTCACCAAATCGTTATCAGCCAATATTAGGCACGGCAAGCCATCATGCCCGTCTATCAGCGCAAACAGCCACCAATAAAGGTGCCCGGGTAGATGAAGCTATTGTGACCACAAACGGGACGCTACCTGATCTACAGCTTGCCTACTTTGCTGAACTCATTGAAACACGCATCGCGCCTAGGCTTGAAGTTATCGATGGCCGTTCAAGAACGCTATCAACTGCATTAGGTATCAAGCCCGCTTGGAATCTTGCCGGCTTTGTAACGTTTAATCGCCTCGATATTGGCATTGACCTTGGCCGCGCAGGCCTCGATGGTGAGTACCAGCGTATAAGTGGTATCGATGATCGTTTTGACCTCGGCGGGCACTGGGGACTAGATGCATACCGGCAATTTTGGTTTAAAGCGGGTTCAGGCAAGCAACATAGCCAACTCGACACAGTAAGTCGCAGTTCAAGTGCCATCATTCCGGGTCTCATCTCCCAGCGTGAAACGGAATTTTCGCTGACTAAAAAGACTGATGATGTGCAACTTCATTTTATTGAGCAATTAGATGGGCGCCATCATTGGCGAGTCGGCGCAGAATGGGGGCGCGCATCACGACCACAAACATTAGCGCAGGATTTATTTGTCCACGGCCCAGGAGCGACAGTACCTCGACGTTTCCTCAATACCGCTGATCAGGCAAGTTCGTCGCAGTTGGCGGGGAGCTACTTGTTACCGATTGGTAAAATTGAAATTGAGGGGCATCTTGGGTATGCACGTCATTCACAACCGAGACAATTTTCAGTTGTGATTCCCCCTCCGATTAACTTTCGTACAATCGTCAATGACGATTTGAGTCGCAGCAACACGAACGTTGCCCTCGGTGTAGTTTGGCAAAGCGGTCAGACCGGCATTCGTGCAACTTGTGGGCAGTGGATGCGCCCAGTTAACAATAGTACGTTGCGGCCAGTCGCTGTTGCCGGCATTGTGATTGATGATCAGTTAACCTATGCAGGCGGCGTAAATCGCCGCTGTGCGTGGCGTCTTGCACGGCAATGGTCGTCAAACACCTTTGCCAGCATTGGGTGGGAGCGGCAAGAGATTAAGAATTTGTTTTCGACCTTAGAAGGCGTCGTCAATACAGAATCAGATTTATCCAATCCAGATCGGCTTCGTGCTCGAGCGGTTCCACAAATACCCCGCTTTGAGCAACTCGAAGACAGGCCTGTGTTCTATCGCGGGCGGGTTGATCGGACCACCATCAATCTTGATCAACTGTTGAAATCGAATCTTGCGCTTCGGTTTAATTATGCATATTCCGATACACGCAATCGTTCATCCGGTCTTGAGCAAAAAAGAATCGCATGGTTGCCGACGCATCAGGTAAACACCGCATTGACCATAACGTGGCCAAGTTTTGGGATATTGTCTGTTGGTCCGGTCTATCGTTCTATGCGATTTCGGGATGAAAATAATCTTTCACGAATGAGTGCAGGATGGGATGCGCAAGCTCGTCTGTTTATCGAATGGGATCGTAAAAAATGGTCTATCGAAGCATTTGTGTTGAATGCCGCAAAAAAAGATATTTCAAAAACATCAGGTGCTAACCTCGCTTATCGATTTTGATATTCTAGAGATTGATACAAGTTGAAACTACTTAGCTTACTAAATCAATTGCGCCAGTCGTTACGATCATTAAATGCGAATGTCGTAATCGCAATCGTCGTCTTTGTCTTGCTGGCCGCGATGACGATCACAAATGCATTTCGTAGCATTGACTTCGCCGCTTACGATGCACTCGCTTCAATAGCAGCGCCAAAAAAGTCGATGCTGCCAATTACTATTGTTGGCATTGACGAAGCCTCCTTTGCTGAATTAAAACAACAATGGCCTTGGCCACGCAGCATGCACGCCGCTTTAATCGAAAAACTAAACGCAGGCGGTGCCGCCGTCATCGCAATGGATTTGGTTTTTGCAGAAGCCTCAACGCCAAGCGAAGATGCTGCTCTCGCTGGCGCAATTGATCAGCATCGTAACGTGGTGTTAGCGGCAGATCGGATTTACACTGAGAATCAATACGGCAAACAGTGGGTGCGCGTTGAACCTTTGCTTTTATTGAGAGACGCTGGCGGCGTGACAGGGCTTGCCAACATTGCACTAGACACAGACTTGGTCATCCGACGCATGCCAGAGGGCCGTGATGTATTTTGGCGAGAAATCGTTGAAATGCTTGGAAAGCGTCAGCCTGGCGTATTACCAACTATCTCAAATCAAGAAAACCGGTTAATTGACTTTGTTGGTCGAGACCATACATTTCCTTATGTTTCTTACCATGAGGTGCTAAATGGCTCGCCCAGATTAACCGCTGATGCCTTTAAAGATCAGATTGTTATTGTTGGACGCGACGTAAAAGCAGCGGTCGAGATTGGCTCAGCGCAGGCTGATCTTTTTGCCACACCGTTCTCAGCAAGCACGGCGGCGCTCACGCCTGGCGCAGAGGTACACGCCAATATTCTTGAGAGTGCAATCAATAAAACCACGCGTGCACATGCAACGCTCGCGGAACAAGTTCAGCTTTTACTGTTGGTTGTTATCCTAGCCGCACTAGGTATGTCACGCTGGACACCGATACGCGGCCTTGTGACGACACTGATATTGTTGGCAGTCGTAACACTACTCATGTGGCTATTATTCGTGCACTGGAATGTATGGCTTCCGCCTACAGCGGCAGTCTTCGCTATTTTTTTCATGTTCGTTACTAAAAACGGCTATGCTTTTTTCGTCGAGCGCGCACAACAGCTTGAAACACGGCGCGCCTTCGGTCTCTATTTATCGCCTGACGTTGTAGATCAATTGATGGCGAATCCAGAGCGCTTAAAGCTAGGTGGCGAGCGCCGCGAAGTGACGATACTCTTCACCGATTTGGCGGGCTTTACCGATATTTCTGAGCGACTTGGCGCCGAGCAGGTTACCAGCCTATTGAACCAGCACTTCACGCGTATGGGACGCATCATCATGCTGCATAACGGCACGCTGAACCGATTTATTGGTGATGCCATTATGGCTTTTTGGGGTGCGCCACTTGATGATGTTGACCAATGTGATCGCGCTTGTCTTGTTGCGGCGCAAATGCGCGACGAAATGATATTGATGCGTAAAGATTTGCGTGATCAAGGCTTGCCGGAAATTTTTATCCGTATTGGCGTGCACTCAGGCGTTGCCATTATTGGGAATCTTGGCTCAGAAGATCGATTTGACTATACCGCCATCGGTGATTGCGTAAATCTCGCCTCGCGCCTTGAAGGCGTAAATAAACTCTATGGCACTGAAATTCTGATCAGTAAAGAAACCGCATCACGCCTCAAAGATCAATCTAACTTGCGAATCGTTGACCGTATTATTGTCAAAGGAAAAACAGAACCCATCGACGTATTCACGCTCGACAACGACCAAGATATTAATCGTTGTAGCCGCGAAGGGTTTGATGCTTACGTATGTCAGGATTGGGATTTGGCGATTGATGCATGGCGCAAAATACTTGTGCATCGTCCAGACGACGGCGTAGTGCGGGTATTACTCACGCGAGTTGAGCAACTGCGAACAACGCCACTAGGGGCTACTTGGAACGGCGCGATGGCGCTAGAAAAAATGTAGCTTAGGCTATTGGCAGTTACGCCGACGGCAACACACTCTGCCAGCCAAATCGCGGCTGAAAACCTAAAATTGTTGCGGCTTTATAGGCAACATAAACACGATCAATGGATTGCGGTAGTGCCCAGCCACGACGTGAAAATTCAGCAACTAAATCTGGCGCGCGTAGTTGTAGCACGGCGGTCGCATCTTGCATGAGCGCGTCGCAGTCAGATTGCAAAAACGGTGTGGCACCCGAAATATTGAACGCCTCAAATTGCGATAAAGGTTTATCCAGTGCGCGTAAAAATGCATCCGCTACATCGCGGGCATCGACACCGCGATGCAGCCGATATTGCGCCATCAAGGGCAGTGGCTCAGGAAATGCGCGCGAAAAGCGCAACGCAGTGGTCACAAAATCAGCCGTGAAATTATCACGACAGAGCGCTTCACCGGCGAGCTTAGTTTCATCGTAAATATCTTCGGCAATCGGTGTCAATTCTTCTGTGACCCAAACAGCATGCTCGGTTGAGCGCATCGCGCGGCCATAAACAGAGGTACTACTCGCCATCACAAAACGTTTTACACCTGCCGATTTTGCAGCGTCAATTAAGCGTGTAGTGGCGTGTACATTAGTGTCAAAAAATTGTGCGCGCGAGTGAGTATCGCGATGCGGTGCATGCAGGGCGGCGAAATGAATAATGGCGTCCACGCCTTCGACATAGGGCGACCAATCGGCAATATTGACAATATCTTCAACGTATTTTGTGTGCTGCGCTGGCGCTAAATCAATGCCGACAACATCGTAAAATTTCGCTAAATGCGCGGCGACCGTTGCGCCGACTTTAGGGCCTGATGAACCAGTGAAGAGAATTTTCATCGCGCAAATTTAATATACAAAGTGCAATATCAGCAGGCATTTTCAAGCAAATAGTGCTGGAAACACCCGCCAATAGGCGACTTTCAAATATAGTGCACTTCCACAATTTCATACTCTTTTTCACCGCCTGGCGCACGCACTACAACTGTGTCGCCTGAAGATTTACCAATCATGGCGCGTGCCATGGGGGAGGAAAATGAAATTTTGCCGAGTTTGATATTGGCTTCATCTTCGCCTACGATTTGATATGAGACTTTTTCGCCTGTCTCGCTCTCTTCTAAATCAACGCTCACGCCGAAGACAACGCGGCCATCATCATCAAGTACTTTCGGGTCGATAATTTGGGCAGAGGAGAGCTTGCCTTCTAGCTCTTGAATACGCCCTTCGACAAAACCTTGCTTTTCTTTGGCAGCATCGTATTCCGCGTTTTCAGATAGATCACCTTGCGCACGCGCTTCCGCGATTGCACGCACCACGTCATGTCGCTCAATGGTTTTAAGTCGGTGTAATTCGATTCTAAGCGCTTCTGCACCTGATACGGTTAATGGGACTTTGGCGAGACTGCTCATGGTTGATTCCTGTGGAAAATAGGGTGATTGACGAACGGCACAACTAAATGGCGATGATGTGGACAATGACTTATGCTTGAAGCTCGGCATGCAATGACTGCAATGAATAAACAGTCAACTCAGACAGATGCTGCATACCAACACACGCCGCTTTTGCCCCTGAAACCGTTGTGTAGTATGTCACGCGGCCTTGTAGTGCGGCATTGCGAATTGACCATGAATCACGAATGGAGCGCTTGTCTTCTTCGACTGTGTTGATGATGAGTTTTATCTCGCGATTTTTGACCATATCAACAATATGCGGGCGGCCTTCGTTGACTTTATTAACAAATTCAACAGCTATTCCGGCCTTCACTAAATGTGTGGCAGTGCCTTTGGTGGCGACAATTGAAAAACCTAGGTCAATGAGTACGCGGGCGATTTCTTCCACCTTGGGTTTATCTTGATTTCTCACTGAGATAAATACTTTGCCCGCATTTATTCCAGTAGCGGGCAATTTAATACTTGCACCCATTTGCGATTTTACAAATGCTTCGGCGAATGTTTTGCCCACGCCCATGACTTCGCCTGTTGACTTCATTTCGGGGCCGAGAATAACATCTACACCTGGAAATTTGATGAACGGGAATACGGCTTCTTTGACCGAATAATAATGCGGCGTGATTTCTTGTGTGAAGCCTTGTGACTTAAGTGACTGCCCCGCCATCGCGCGTGCAGCAATTTTGGCGAGTGGTGCAGCGATGGCTTTCGACACAAACGGTATCGTTCGTGAAGCGCGTGGATTTACTTCCAACACATAGACAATATCCTCGCCATTTTCTTTTTTAATGGCGAATTGCACATTCATTAAGCCGATCACATTTAAGCCTTTTGCCATTGCCACTGTTTGGCGGCGCAGCTCATCTTGCAATTCGTCTGAGAGTGAGAATGGCGGCAGCGAGCACGCGGAGTCACCCGAATGCACACCTGCCTGCTCGATGTGCTCCATGATGCCGCCGATGACGACATCAACGCCATCACTCACCGCATCAACATCGACCTCAATCGCGTCATTCAAAAAGCGATCAAGCAAGACTGGCGAATCGTTAGACACTTTTACCGCTTCACGCATATAGCGCTCAAGGTCTGACTCAACATGAATGATCTCCATCGCACGGCCACCGAGCACATAGCTCGGCCGCACCACTAGCGGATAACCAATTTCACGCGCTTTGATGATTGCTTCTTCATTGGTACGCGCAGTGCGGTTTGGCGGCTGACGCAACTTCAAATCGTGAATCATTTTTAGGAAACGTTCACGGTCTTCGGCCATGTCGATCATGTCCGGCGTGGTACCGATAATCGGTACGCCATTCGCCTCTAAATCACGCGCGAGTTTCAGTGGCGTTTGTCCGCCAAATTGCACAATCACGCCGACTGGTTTTTCAATCGCAACAATTTCCAACACATCTTCTAGCGTGAGCGGCTCAAAATATAAACGATCCGAAATATCGTAATCGGTTGAAACAGTCTCAGGATTGCAGTTGACCATGATGGTTTCATAGCCGTCGTCACGTAACGCAAGTGCCGCGTGTACGCAACAATAATCAAACTCAATGCCCTGCCCGATACGATTTGGCCCCCCGCCCAAAATCATAATTTTTTTATTATTCGTTGGCTTCGACTCGCACTCTTCGTCGTAGCTTGAATACATATACGCGGTTGAGGTAGCAAACTCAGCAGCGCAAGTATCGACACGTTTATAAATAGGGCGAATATTTGAGGCATGGCGTTTGGCGCGCACTTCCGACTCTTTTACCTTCAACAGGTGCGCCAATCGGCGATCTGAGAATCCCTTACGCTTTAATGCACGCAATTCATCTGCATCAATGTCGTTGAGTTTTTTCTTTTCAACAGCCAATTCTGTTTTGACTAAGTCTTCAATCTGCACCAAAAACCATGGGTCAATTTTGGTGTATCCGTAGATTTCTTCCATTGACATGCCGATACCAAACGCATCAGCCACATACCAAAGCCGTTCGCCTCGCGGGTATGCTAATTCATCGCCAATTTTTTCAGGGTCAACCGTTTTTAAGTTAAAGCCATCCACGCCTGTTTCTAAGCCACGTAATGCTTTTTGCAGACTCTCTTGGAAGTTACGGCCTATCGCCATCACCTCACCAACACTCTTCATTTGTGTGGTTAGGCGATCATCGGCCTGCGGAAATTTTTCAAACGCAAAGCGCGGCACTTTGGTCACGACATAATCAATTGACGGTTCAAAAGAGGCAGGTGTCGCACCACCGGTAATATCATTTTTTAATTCATCGAGCGTGTAGCCCACTGCTAACTTTGCCGCGATTTTTGCAATCGGGAAGCCAGTCGCTTTCGACGCGAGCGCGGATGAACGTGACACACGCGGATTCATCTCAATCACCACCATGCGGCCATCTTTTGGGTTCACCGCAAATTGCACATTCGAGCCGCCTGTCTCCACGCCAATCTCACGCAGCGTTGCAATGGAGGCGTTACGCATGATTTGATATTCTTTATCCGTCAATGTTTGCGCGGGGGCGACGGTGATGGAGTCACCTGTGTGAACGCCCATCGGGTCGAGATTTTCGATTGAGCAAATGATGATGCAGTTGTCCGCTTTGTCGCGCACCACTTCCATCTCAAACTCTTTCCAACCAAGTAGCGACTCTTCAATCAACAATTCTTTTGTTGGCGACGCTTCTAATCCACGTTCACAGATTTCGACAAATTCATCGCGGTTATACGCGATGCCGCCACCCGAGCCGCCCATCGTAAAGCTGGGGCGAATGATGGCTGGAAAACCAATACTGGCTTGCACTTGCAAGGCTTCTTCCATCGAATGCGCGATCATCGAGCGCGCAGAGGCAAGCCCAATTTTAGTCATCGCTTTCTTAAATTTTTCGCGATCCTCAGCTTTATCAATCGCCTCTTTGGTCGCGCCAATCATCTCGACATTATATTTTTCAAGCACGCCATACTTGGCTAAATCGAGCGCGCAATTAAGCGCGGTCTGCCCGCCCATGGTTGGTAGCAGCGCATCCGGGCGCTCTTTTTCTATAATTTTTTCAACCACCTTCCACGTAATCGGCTCGATGTAGGTCACGTCCGCCATTTCAGGGTCGGTCATGATGGTGGCGGGGTTGGAGTTAATCAAAATAACTTTGTAGCCCTCGTCACGAAGCGCCTTACACGCCTGTGCGCCCGCGTAATCGAATTCACACGCCTGCCCGATAACAATAGGGCCGGAACCGATGATGAGGATGGATTTGATGTCTGTACGTTTTGGCATGTCGTTGTCGCGTTGTTATTTAGGTAAATCCAATTTTGCGTTTTGGCTTGGCATCTGTTTGCGCGCGTCACCCCAACTTAAGGTTACAAATTGTGACCTCAAGTTTGTAAACTCTTGTTCTGTAGGAGGAAAAACAAAATCGGTCGGAAATCTTGCCGCACTCCGCTTCACCGCCTGCAATGATCTGCGAGATAAAAAAGCAACGAACTGTGCTCCGTTCAATAATCGACCCCATCCCAACCTTCCCCTGTCGCCAGGGGAAGGGGCTGATCGTGCGTATTCAACGGATAGCGCACTATCCACGCGCATATCCTGTCTGCATCATTGCAATGAAGCGATCAAACAAATAACTCACCTCATGCGGCCCAGGGCTGGCCTCTGGATGGCCTTGAAAACTGAACGCAGGTTTATCGGTCAGCGCGATACCTTGGCAAGTGCCGTCAAACAATGATTTGTGCGTAACGCGAACGTTCGCGGGCAATGTTGATTCATCCACTGCAAAGCCATGATTTTGGCTGGTGATAAACACTTTTTTTGAATCCAAATCTTGCACCGGGTGGTTTGCGCCGTGATGGCCAAATTTCATTTTGACGGTCTTAGCACCCGCCGCGAGGCCGAGCAATTGATGGCCTAGGCAAATACCAAAGATCGGTACATTTTTATCTAGTATTTGTTTAATCGCCAACACGGCGTAATCGCAAGGCTCAGGGTCGCCTGGCCCATTGGATAAAAATACGCCATTAGGCTGCATCATCAGCACATCGGCAGCCGATGTTTTAGCGGACACCACCGTCACCTTGCAGCCGCGATCAGCGAGCATGCGTAAAATATTTTGCTTGACGCCATAGTCATAGGCGACAACATGAAATTTATGCTCGGTTATTGCGTGAAAGCCGACACCCAATGCCCACGTGCTGCTATTCCACTCGTAGGGCGCATTGCAAGTGACTATTTTTGCTAAATCAAGCCCAACCATCTTTGGCGCGGCGATGGCTTTATCACGTGCTAGCGCAATAGACGCATCATTAACTTCACCCACCAAAATACAGCCGTTTTGTGCGCCGTGCTCGCGCGTATGGCGCGTGAGGCGACGCGTGTCGATATCCGCCAATGCCACAATATTTTGACGCACTAAATAATCATGCAGCGATTCTTCACTACGGAAATTTGATACCAGCAAGGGATAGTCGCGAATGATTAACCCTGCTGCGTACGCTTTTGTCGATTCGTTATCTTCGCTATTGATGCCGACATTACCAATATGCGGATAGGTTAACGTGACAATTTGCCCCATGTAGGATGGGTCAGTCAAAATCTCTTGATAGCCAGTCATGGCAGTATTAAAAACCACTTCACCGACCGTATGGCCGAGTGCGCCAATGGCAGTGCCTTTGAATACAGTACCGTCAGCAAGAACTAAAACAGCGGGCGGGAACGGTTTTGTTAGCACAGAAAACTCCAGATTCATCAGTCAAATTTATTCGCATCCCGATGTGCTGCGAAGCACATGAATTACGAGCGGGCATAAAAAACGGGAAAGGCGTTTGGGGGTTTTACCCATTGCGCTTTCCCGCGTTTGACGTAGTGCAAAGAGATGTTTGCACTGACGCGATTAAAGTGAAATTTTACCCGAAACAGGTGCTTTCAGCAATGAAAAAGTCATCGCAAACCCTCATTTCAGCCCCAAAACATCTTGCATATTGTATAAACCAGACGATTTATCGCGCAAAAATTTTGCCGCGCGTAGCGCACCAATGGCATAAGTAGAGCGCGATTGTGATTTATGGGTAATTTCGATACGCTCACCATCGAGGGCAAAAAATACGGTGTGATCGCCAATAATATCGCCCGCTCGGATGGAGGTGAAACCAATAGAGCCCGTTTCACGAGCGCCATGTTTGGCATGACGATCAAATACGGCAACGTCAGCGAGGACTTGTCCGCGCGCAGAGGCAGCGGTTTCACCTAGCATTAACGCGGTTCCCGAAGGCGCATCAACTTTCATTTTGTGATGTGCTTCGTAGATTTCAATATCAGCATCAAGCCCTAGCGCGGCGGCGGCAGTAGCAACAAGTTGAGCCGTAACATTGACGCCTAAGCTGGTGTTGGGGGCTAATACGATCGCAATACGATTAGCCGCATCTGCAATAATTTTTTTTTCGTCCACTGACAGCCCGGTGGTACCAATGACCGCGTTCACACCGAGCCTGACACAAACATCAACATAGGCGATTGTTGCCGCTGGCCGCGTGAAATCAATCAATACTTTAGCGCCGTTAAGCGCGGCTTCAATATCGTCGCCTCGGTTAAACGCTATAGCACGGCTAATCGCGACATCACGATTAGCGGCATCAACTAACATCTGCCCCATGCGTCCATTCGCGCCAGCAATGGCAATATTAAACATGCGGGGCTTTGACCATAAGATTTATTTTTTAGGCTCTGGTGGTGCACCAGGCGGGGTGGCATCTGGTGTCTTGCGACGCTCGCCACCTCCAGTTAATATTTCAACTGCTGACGCTTCGCCTGAAATACGCGTTACTTTTTCACTCTCAAACAAGATAGTGACTGTAAATTGCTGCGATTCACGGCCAAACGGATTGAGTCTGCGTTCGGTATTACGATCATCACGATAGGCGTAATCCCAGCGATTGGCGTGAAATGCATCTTGTAGAAGTGGTGTGCCCAAAATATTTCTGACTTCAATACGCGACATACCGGGCTTGACCTTGGCAAGCTGCTCTTGCGTGACTAAATTGCCCTGCTGAACGTCGAGCCGATAAACACCAAATTGGGAGCACGCCGTCATGCTTAGTGCAGTTAATAGCGCAAGAATAAAAGTAGGCAATTTCATAAAATCCTAAAAGCGTTTAGCCGAAGACAGCAAATAAAGTCAAAACTTGTGCAAAATTATACCTGACGAGCTGTTACCGTCACTTCTGCTCTAGACTGTATCTACTTAATGATTCCGCGCTATGATGTGGTGAATAAAGGATTTAACAATGTCAGATTCGAAAGACCTACGCACCATCGGCCTCAAAGCCACACTACCCCGCCTAAAGGTACTTGAGCTTTTTCAAAGCTCAAAAGTACGCCATATGACGGCTGAAGATGTCTATAAATTGTTGCTCAATGAAAATGCTGATATTGGTTTAGCCACTGTGTATCGTGTGCTTACACAGTTTGAACAAGCGGGGCTACTGCAACGTCACCATTTCGAAGGTGGTCGCGCTGTATTTGAATTAAACGAAGGCAACCATCACGATCATTTGGTGTGTTTGCAGTGCGGCAAAGTGGAAGAATTTTTTGACGCCGAAATTGAAAAACGTCAACACAAAATCGCCAAAGATCGTGGCTTTAATTTGCACGATCATTCGCTATATTTGTATGCGGATTGCACCAAAGTAAAATGTCCAAACAGAGAAGCCGATATAAAATAGACAAACCCCAATAACAGCGTGCATCTCAGGCACATATTGCTCCGAAATGCCCGCCAATAAAAGAGTTTACCAAACATGTTAAAAACCATTATTGCCGTCATTTGTGCGTTGACGCTCACTATTTCGGTGCTTGTTGGCACCGCCAGTGTTGCCCGTGAAAGCACGCAAAAGGTCACAAGCATTGGTGAAATACCGGTTGGCGAATTGCCACTACAAGGGCGCGATACGCTAGCGCTTATTCGTAAAGGCGGGCCTTTTCCCTATTCCAAAGACGGTACTATTTTTGGCAACCGTGAACGCATATTGCCTAAACAAGCACGCGGCTACTATAAAGAATTTACCGTCAAAACACCTGGCTCTCGCGACCGTGGAGCGCGACGCATTGTTTGCGGTGGTGAGCTCACAAGCATACAAAAGTCTAGTTGCTTTTATACGGCGGATCACTATGCATCTTTCAAGCGAATCAAGGAGTAAATCATGCCCTCGATGGATCTCAAAAATATACTTTCCAGCGACTTACCACGCGGTGTTTATTGGCTGAAATCGCACGCCAGTACAACCGAGCTCGGCAAGCTGGCCCGCGCGAAAGGCATGGCTTTTTTTCATCTCGAAGGTCAAAAAATTGAGGGCAAAGCGCAATTTCTAAATCATGCATCCGTCGCAATGAAATTCCCCTCGCATTTCGGCAACAATTGGGACGCTTTCTACGATTGCATCACCGATATGGAATGGGTGAAAGCCCAAGGCTACTGCATTTATTTTGATCACACAGACGCATTCGCCCAACACCATGAGAGCGAGCTCGAAACCGTAATTGAATTATTTCAAGACGCGATTGATTTCTGGAAACGCGAGGGACAATCGATGTTGGTATTGTTGTCAGGTAAACATATGCCAGCAGGGATGAAGGCAATTTAAATTTTTAATTCGCTCATGGCTCTGTACCCAGCACGATATCGCCATAGTAAGCAATAGCCTCGGTCTCAGTGCGATTACTATCGGTCATCACGGCAATTGAAATGATTTGACCCGGCAGCTCACCGAAGGCGCGCTTAAAATCATTCACGATATTGCGGCTGAAATTAAGCCATTTTCCCGCGCGGCCATCACCACTTTCCACCACGATCATTTTGGCGCGTGACGAGTAAGCGTTATCAAGCATCGTGTTTACCGCGAGCTTGTTATCCCACACATACATGAGCGACGCATAAGGCATCGCACGTCCGCTAAATAATTTAACCATGTCCCCTACCGCACGGTCTTCCACATCTAGCTTTTGATGGTCGCCATCAAAACTCACGATCACCCGCACAGGGGAATCATCCATACCGCGCACCGATAAATCAGCGCCCAACAATAATTTAGGTACTTTCCACTGCCAACGTAAATATGGCGCTAACAGCGGATCTATGGCAACCTCTTGCAATAAGCCAGACGCCGCCTTGTCAGAGTAGGCTCGCAATACCTGCCTGCCATTGTCATCCACCATTTGGTACTGGGTACGCTGATTAAATCGCGAAATAATCCAAGGCTGCCACGTAGGTGGCCATGCAGGCGGGGTCGCCGTTAAACTATTCGTTGACGCCGAAAAAGCAGTTATTTGCGACTGTTTTGCGACATCGGCTGGTGGCACTGAAGCGCACCCAACGGACAAAATCGCCACAACAATCGGCGCAAAGACGATTAAAAATCGTTGCTTAAGAAAGTGCAGATGCGATGTAGTTTGCATAAATCATTCTACGATGAATACATGACGCTTATCTGACAATATGGCCCTGCCATTCCCCGCTACTCCCCGCCACTCCCGCCACACTTAGGCAACTTTATATTTGCCTAATTCCCACTTCGCAATCGACTGACGATGCACTTCATCCGGGCCATCCGCCAGACGCAAAATACGCGCCCACGTATAGGCGTAGGCGAGCGGAAAATCATCTGACAAGCCACCACCACCGTGCGCCTGTATCGCCCAATCAATCACTTGTGCGGCAATATTGGGGGCAACCACTTTAATCATGGCGATTTCACTACGCGCCACTTTATTGCCGACCGTATCCATCATGTAGGCGGCTTTAAGCGTGAGTAAACGCGCCTGATCAATCATGCAGCGCGACTCAGCGATGCGCTCATGCCATACAGATTGTGCGGCTATAGGCTTACCAAACGCCGTACGCGAGGATAGTCGCTGACACATCAGGCGTAATGCACGTTCTGATAAACCGATCATTCGCATACAGTGGTGAATACGGCCTGGCCCCAAGCGACCTTGCGCGATTTCAAAACCACGGCCTTCGCCTAACAACATATTTTCAACGGGCACACGCACATTATCAAAGACAATTTCACAATGCCCATGCGGGGCGTCGTCATAGCCAAATACGGTGAGTGGTCTTACAATCGTCACCCCTTGTGTATCTGCAGGCACTAACACCATCGACTGTTGCGAGTGCGCAATGGCAGTCGTGTCGGTCTTACCCATCACGATATAAACAGCGCAGCGTGCATCACCCGCGCCCGATATCCACCACTTACGACCATTGATCACATAGCTGTCACCATCTCGAATAATGGTAGTGGCAATATTGGTCGCGTCGGATGAGGCAACTTCTGGCTCGGTCATCGCAAAGGCCGAGCGAATAGTGCCATCTAGAAGTGGTGTTAACCATTTGGCTTTTTGCTCTGGTGTGCCATAGCGAGAGAGCACTTCCATATTTCCCGTATCTGGTGCTGAGCAATTAAATACCTCTGGTGACCACGGCACTTGCCCGGTAATTTCAGCTAATGGCGCGTACTCTTGGTTGGTCAAATTAGCACCCAATTCACCGGGCATAAATAAATTCCACAAGCCTGCTTGTTTAGCGAGCGGCTTTAATTCTTCAATCACAGCAACTTGTGTCCAGCGCTTGCCCGCTTTGGTATTGGACTCAATTTCATCAAAAAAGCGCTTTTCGTTTGGGAAAATATGTAAATCAAAAAATTGATTCATGCGCGCTTGTAATTCAATAACGCGTGGGGAATATGAAAAATCCATGATGGTGTTTCTCTTTTCAAATGTTTTGGTCACTACAACTGCATTAATTGTCACGTTCAGCACGAGTAGTATTATCAATCGCGATTGCCGCTCGTTATTACATGTCGCTAACCTGCTGCCAGCCAAGCTCGGCAAACATCGTCGCACGCTCACCAGTCTCAATCGCCGCCGAGCTTGAGGCATTACCCTGCAACGCGCGCGCCATGACGCCTTGCAAAATGGCGGCGATTCTAAAAAAGCTAAACGCAAACGCAAACTGCCAATCACGCTCATCAAAGTGCAGATGCGGCATCGCCTTGCGGTAGCGCTCCAAATAGGACGCTAGCGATGGAATACCCGTCGCCTCAAAATCATAACCGGCAATACCGCGTCCAGTTGATGTAGGTACTATCCACGCACTACAGTGATACGCAAAGTCAGCTAGCGGATGACCCAGCGTGGAAAGCTCCCAATCAAGCACCGCCATTACGCGCGCTTCGGTAGGATGAAAAATCATGTTGTCGATGCGAAAGTCACCATGAATAATGCTGGTCGTGTCGGCGATTGGAATATGCAGCGGCAGCCATTCTATTAAACGCTCCATGGCGGCAATGGGCGTCGTCTCAGAGGCGCGATATTGTTTAGTCCAACGATCTATTTGGCGCGCAAAATAATTATTCGGTTTACCAAAATCAGACAAGCCGCACGCCTGCCAATCAACGCTGTGCAATCTTTGAATGACCCGATTCATCTCTGCATATATTTCGCCGCGCTCAGTATTAACCATCTCAGGCAACGTCGGATCCCAAAAAATACGCCCTTCCACGTGGTCCATGATATAAAACGCCGAGCCAATGACCGACGCATCTTCACATAGCCACCAACAGCGTGCGACAGGTACATCCGTTTCTGCCAAGGCCGACATGATGCGATATTCACGCTCAATGGCATGTGCGGTTGGCAACAACACGCCACTCGGTTTACGCCGTAGTACATAACTGTGCGAAGGCGTATCGAGCCGAAATGTCGGATTAGATTGCCCGCCCGCAAAACGCGATACGGTAATTGGCCCAATAAAATTAGGGATATGTTGGACGAGATACTTGGATAAAGCTACTGCATCTAGTGTGTCTTGACTGGATGTCATAAGTAACGAGCGCGCCTTTAAGAAAGTGTTGCTGTCGTAGCGTGCAACTTTATAGAGTTTAATCACTTATAAGCGGCGCGACTAATCCAAGGTGATGTATCAAACCCGGTATATAACGTAAAACATATTGACGCTAATTTGCCGCACGCGAGCAAAATCAATCGCTTGCTTGGTCTTTCCAATTTACAAATAAAAACGCCACCCGAGGGTGGCGTTTTTATTTGTAAATTGGTGCGGCTGGCAGAGCGCAAGCGGGGTTTCGTCATGTGTGTCTGCACACACATAACGCCGATTGCGCCGGAATCCGATGCAGCGGATTCCGCAGGTCACCTTTGCCGACCCGGGTGCGGCGGTTCTTCGCTTCGCTCAGAACATCGCCGTCACCTTTCAATTCCTGCCCGCGAGCATGCTCGCTCAGCTGCATCAAAAAACAAAAATGCCACCTTGCGGTGGCATTTTTTAATTTTTTGGTGCGGCTGGCAGGAATTGAACCCACGACCCCTTGGTTCGTAGCCAAGTACTCTATCCAACTGAGCTACAGCCGCAACTTTTTGCTACTAACTTAGTACTTCGATTACATAAAACAACACATATTATAACAGTGCATCAGACAAAAACGCTAGTTGGCGGAGACCGAGGGATTCGAACCCTCGATGCAGTTTTTGACCGCATGCTCCCTTAGCAGGGGAGTGCCTTCGACCACTCGGCCAGGTCTCCTTGCGCATTTGAGTGCCAAATTATAGCAAACGCCTAGCCTTACTTCATCAGCCGCTTGGGATTTATTTCAATTCGCCTAGTAAAAATGCGTACTGCAATGCGTTGCGATAGGCTAATTGCTGATTGTTAGCCGAGCCTGCATGGCCGCCTTCGATATTTTCGTAATAGGCAACATCGTGCCCCTGCTCCTTCATTTTCGCCATCATTTTGCGGGCGTGGCCTGGATGCACACGATCATCGCGCGTAGAAGTCACAAACAACACGCGTGGCATTTTGACGCCCGCTTTCACATTTTGGTAAGGTGAATATTTGGAAATGAATTCCCACTCTTTCGGGTCATCTGGGTTGCCGTACTCAGCCACCCACGATGCGCCCGCCAATAGCTTGTGATAGCGCTGCATATCAAGCAACGGCACACTGCAAAGTACCGCGCGAAATAAGTCAGGGCGTTGCGTCATCACCGCACCAACCAATAACCCACCGTTGGAGCCGCCAGAAATACCTAAGTGACGTGGTGAAGTGATTTTTTTGGCGACTAAATCTTCCGCCACCGCGATGAAGTCATCAAACACTTTTTGGCGATTGGCTTTCAAGCCAGCCTGATGCCAACGCGGACCAAATTCGCCGCCGCCGCGAATATTTGCCACCACATACACGCCACCTTGCGTCAACCAGCCATTACCTAGGGCGCCAGAGTAGCTCGGCAATTGCGAGACTTCAAAACCGCCATAGCCATAGAGCAGCGTTGGGTTTTTACCGTCGAGTTTGGCGTCTTTACGTTTAATCACAAAGTACGGAATTTTTTCGCCATCTTTTGAGGCCACTGTAAATTGCTCAACCATAAAAGGTGTGGCATCAAAGAATGCAGGTAGCGACTTTAAGGACTCGCGTTTATCCGTGCCAGCCTTGGCGAGCATGAGTGTAGAAGGGGTCAAATAATCTGTGAGCGTCATGAAGTAATCATCACTCGTGTCGTTATCAACTGCCCCTACGCTAACTGTGCCAAGCCCTGGCATGGCTACCGGACGCTGCTGCCACTTACCATTTTTAAGGCTAAGCTCAACCAAACGATTTTTAACGTTATCAAGCTCATTAATCAGAATGAAATTTTTTGTCACCGTAAAGCCAGCAAGCGATTTACGCTCATTGCCTTCAAATAGCACGTCAAATTTGCGCTCACCTTTCATGAATTTCGTAAATGGCATCGCGATGAGTGAGCCTTGTTTATAGCTTGCACCGCCTACGCTCCAATCGGACTTCAAACGTACCGACATCCAATCACGGAAGTAACTAAAATTTGCATCCGCTGGAATATCAATTTTGGTGAGTTTGCTGCCCTCAATAAAATACGTTTCACTCGTAAAAAACGTCACCCCACGACGCAAAAATTGGCGCGTTGGATAGCCCTTTTGCTCCACCTGAAACGCGCTGACACTAATATCATCCACAGTGCCTTCATAGAGCGTTTTTGCCGCCTCAATTGGCGTGCCGCGCTTCCATGTTTTAACGATTCTGGCGTAGCCTGATTTTGTTTGTGAGCCTGCGCCAAAATCGGTTTGCACAAACAAATTGTTGGCGTCAATCCAGCTTACGGAACCTTTCGCCTCCTTCAGTTGAAAGCCGTCTTTAACAAAAGACTTTGTTGCCATATCCCATTCGCGAATCACGACCGCATCTGCACCGCCGCGTGAGAGTGAGACCATACATTTATTGTAGTCAGGGAAAAGGCAAGAGGAGCCACGCCAGACCCAATTGTCTTTTTCATCTTTGGCAAGCGCGTCAAGATCAAGTACGGTTTCCCATTTAGGCGCAACTTTTTTATATTCGACCAAGGTGGTGCGACGCCATATCCCGCGCACGTTTTTAGCATCTTGCCAAAAATTATAAAAATACGCGCCGCGCTTTTGCACCATCGGTATACGCTCACGCGAATTCACCACATCGAGCACTTTGTCTTTGATCGCCCCAAATTGCGGATGCGCTTCTAATTCTTTTTGTGTTTTTGCGTTTTGCTCTTTCACCCAAGCAATGGCTTTATCGCCCATCACGTCTTCGAGCCAAAGATGTGGGTCTTCTTGTGCGGTTGCAGATAGTGGGGTGGACAAGACGGTCATAGCGATAAATCCGATTAGCGTGCGACGAATCATAGGGGTCTCCTTCAGTGATGCGGCATTATGCACGAGGCATCAGGAGAGTTTCGTAACAGTTCGTAGCGACAAATGGCGAAGTGCAATAGGGACGGCTAGTTACAGACATTTCTGTCTGAAACCGCCCGCCCCTATTTATCTTTACGCTCTTCTTAACGCTGAACGCTAAACTGCAATTGACCTCCATCAAGGCTCTACCGGCACCAACCCCTGCGGTGCTTGCCCGGCGTTCAACACAATCTGTGGGAATGCTACATTGGTCGGGTTGACGAGCCACAGTGTAAGCGAGCCATCTGGTGTGAGCCACACAATATCCATCGTACCGTTGCCATCAAAGTCACCAGCAGAAAAGAACGTCCAGCGCTTATCAGTGGTCGGTAGGTCAATGGTTGAGCGGATGGTCGTGCCGTTCATGAGCCAGACTTTGACGTTGCCATTGGTATCACGCATGAGGATGTCGCCCTTGCCGTCGCCATCCACATCACCGAGCTTGGTGATTGTGAAGCCGGTCGGCAGTTGGCCGACGACTTGGTTTAGCCATGTCCGTCCAGCGCGTCCAGCAAGCGCGCGGACTTGGTTGGTCGGGCTCACCCAGACGATGTCGCCGAGTCTATCGCCATCTAGGTCAGCGATGCCTGCGAGGCTCCAGCTGAGCGGTGCGCCACCACGGTGTTTGACTTCGTTGACATTGACTTTAGTTTCGTCGCCATCCATGAACCAGGCAAAGGTGACGCCGGAATCGTTCGTACCTGGCTTCAGGTAACGCCAGAGGATGTCAGCCTTGCCGTCACCGTCCAAGTCACCGACGGCTTCAACGGTCCAATCAAGTCTGGCGTTGCGGACGATGATGCCGTTGGTGGCGCTAGTTGTGGTGTTAGTGGCGGTGTTAGTTGGTAAGTTAAGGTCAATGCGCACATTGGCCGCTGCATTACGCGAGATGATGGCGGATTTGCCCACGCCGGTGACGTCGCCGAGACCGAGCAGATTCCAGTCTGCGCCGATGTCAGCGGTGCTGGTGAAGTTAAGTCTGGTGCCGTCCCAACGACCAATCTGGGCGCTGGCGGTGGTGTTCTTGCTGCCGTCGGTGTTGCCTGAATTACTGCCTGCCACAAAGCCGCGCACTAAGACAGCGGCGAAGCCGTTGCCGTCAAAGTCGGATTCTGAACGATTGGCGAGCGGTGTGCCTTTGGGGGCAACGCGAATGACCGCTGGCGTACTTGCACCGATGCTGCTGAGTGCGGTGACCGAGCAGGTGTAGATGCTGCCGACGGGTAGGGTTGGGATGGTGATTGTGTTGCCGGTGGCGATGCTTTGACTGGCGACAACCATGCCTGCTGGGTCGGTGCAGGTCAGTTGAAAGCCGGTGATGGTCGAGGTGTTGCCTGTGCTACTGCCGATGCCTGCACCCGCTGTTATGCCACAGCTGATGCCGCCGTTAGGTCTGATGACGCAGGCAACGGCGCTCGGCGCGGCAGGTGAGGTGATTGGTGGTGCTGGGTTGCCGATGCTGATGTTGCGATCTACGTTCGGGGCGGCGATGAAGTTGGCATTACCCGCTTGTGCGGCGCGCACCGTACAGTTGCCTAGCGACAAGAATGTGAGTGTTGCACCATTCATCCCAGTGGTGGTACACACCGCAGCAGTTTGGCTGGCGAAGGTGACGGGGTTCATCGAGCCGCCGCCAGTTGCCATGAGGGTGATGGGGGCAGCACCGGCGTTGACTGAGGCGGGTGGGGTGAAGGTGATGGCTTGGAGTGTCAAACAGTTTGTTTGACCCGTCGTTAGGGTGGTGGTGCCGACGGCGCAGGCGGTCTGCGCGGTTGCCCCTGCAGCGGCTACAAAGCTGCCGATGGCGGCAGGCGTACAGGCGGTGGTACCAGCCATCGCACTGAATGTTCCAGCCACACAAAGCGTGGCTGCGGTATTGCCCGTGCCTGCGGCAAAGCTACCGGCGGGGGCGCTGGTACAGGCTGATTGAGCTGCTGCGGCAGTAAATGTACCGACCGGACATAGTGTGGCAACTGTTGCGCCAACTGTACTGATGAATGAACCTGCAGGCGCGTTAGTGCAGGCGGCCTGTCCGGTGGTGGTGGTGAATGTTCCTGCAGCGCAACTGGTTTGGGCGGTAGCACCTGCTGCCGCAACGAAACTACCGATGGCGGCAGGGGTACAAATTGCCGAACCTGCGCTAGGGCTGAACGTTCCGGCGGCACAGAGCGTCGCGGCGGTGTTACCCAAACCAGTCGCAAAGCTGCCCGCGGGGGCCAATGTACAGACCGATTGTCCCGTGGTGCCGATGAAGCTGCCTGCGGCGCATTGGGTGGCGGATGTGGCGCCTTCGGTGGCGACTACACTTCCCGCTGGGGCGAGGGTGCAGACGTTTTGTCCTGTGGTGGCAGTGAAGCTACCCACAGCGCATTGAGTCGCGACAGTTGCACCAGCGGCGGCAACGAAGCTACCAGCAGCGGCAGCCGTGCAAGCGGCTAATCCGGGGGTTGCACCGAATGTGCCCGCGGCACATTGTGTGGCGGTGGTGTTGCCTAGACCTGCGGCGAAGCTGCCTGCGGGTACTTGCGTACAGACCGATTGGCCGGTGGTGCCAATGAAGGTACCGGCAGCGCATTGGGTGGCGGCGGTCGCACCTGCAGTGGCGACCACACTTCCCGCTGGCGCGAGGGTACAGACGCTCTGCCCTGCGGTGGCGGTAAAGCTACCGACCGCGCATTGCGTGGCCGATGTTGCACCTGCTGCCGCAATGAAGCTACCCGCAGCGGCTGCCGTGCAAGCGGCTAATCCGGGGGTTGCACTAAATGTTCCGGCGGCACATTGTGTGGCGGCGGTGTTGCCTAGACCTGCGGCAAAGCTGCCTGCGGGTACTTGCGTACAGACCGATTGGCCGGTGGTGCCAATGAAGGTGCCGGCAGCGCATTGGGTGGCGGCGGTCGCACCTGCAGTGGCGACCACACTTCCCGCTGGTGCTAGGGTACAGACTGTTTGCCCTGCGGTGGCAGTGAAGCTACCAATCGCGCAGTTGGTTTGTGTTGTTGCACCAGCGGCGGCAACGAAGCTACCCGCAGCGGCTGCCGTGCAAGCGGCTAATCCGGGGGTTGCACTAAATGTTCCGGCGGCACATTGTGTGGCGGCGGTATTACCTAAGCCTGCGGCGAAACTGCCTGCGGGGGCATTGGTACAGACCGATTGGCCGGTTGTACCGATGAAGGTACCGGCAGCGCATTGTGTGGCGGATGTGGCACCGGCAATGGCGACCACACTGCCCGCTGGTGCGAGGGTACAGACGCTCTGCCCTGCGGTGGCGGTAAAGCTACCGACCGCGCATTGCGTGGCCGATGTTGCACCTGCTGCCGCGACAAATCTCCCAGCAGGGGCGGGGGTACAGGGCGCGTTACCCGTCCCCGAAAAATTACCCGCCGTACACTGCGCCCCGATGATAATTGTCTGCGTCACCTGCGGTGCCGCCAAGAAATTTGTATTACCCGGTTGGTTTGCGGCAATGATGCAACTACCAGAGGTCACCATTGAGACAGTGCTGTTAATAATGGTACACACACCGGCGGTGGTCGAGCTGAAGGTAACCGGCAGCATCGAGCTTGCCGTGGCTGACACCGTGAAGGTTCCCGCTGCCGCAAAATTCACCGGCCCCGGATTTGTACCGAAGGTAATCGCCTGCGCCAGCGGATCAATCACTGAAAACGCAAACGCTGCCACGCTGCCCACCACCGGGCTGTTGCCTGTGCCCTCGCCTGCGCTACCCGCCGTCGCACCGCCTTCGAGGCTATCGACCGCAAAGGCATAGAGTACATGGTTGCCTTTGACCAACGTGGGCATGGTGGCAGTGAACGGGCCAGGCCCGGCACCAGTGGCCTGTGTCCAAGCACCAGTATTGCCATTGAGTTGGTAATAGACGCTGCGAATAGCAGGTGCGGTCGGCGCGTAGGTACTGGTCGCGGTAAAGCTAAAGGCGGGTGTTGCGCTCAAAGTGGCATTGGTGATCCCGGCAACACCGATCAACGAGCTGCTGGACACGTTCGTCGTCAGCGGCAGTACGGTATCAATCGACGGCGAAATCACGGTCACGTTGTTGCTGCCGAAAGTCGCCACATTGATCTTGTTGGTTACCGGGTTCACCGCAATGTCGAAGGGAGTCGTCCCCACCGCGACGGTGGCGGTGGTGTTGGTTGCGCCGTCGATGACGGTCACGTTGTTGGTGTTCCGGTTTCCCACATAGACCTTGTTGGTCACCGGGTTCACCGCGATGGCGCGGGGATTCGTCCCCACCGTGACGGTGGCGGTGGTGTTGGTCGCGCCGTCGATGACGGTCACGTTATTGCTGGTCTCGTTCACCACATAGACCTTGTTGGTCACTGGGTTCAACGCAATGGCGACGGGAGACGTGCCCACTGTGACGGTAGCGGTGGTATTGTTCGCGCCGTCGATGACGGTCACTGTGTTGCCGGATCTATTGACCACATAGACCTTGTTGGTCACCGGGTTCACCGCAATGGCGGTGGCACCCGACCCCGCCGCGACAGTTGCGGTGGGGGTGTTGGTCGCGCCGTCGATGACGGTCACGTTGCTGCTGCTGCCATTGGCCACATAGACCTTGTTAGTCACCGGGTTCACCGCGATGGCGGCGGGACTAAACCCCGCAGCCACGGTGGCGGTGTTGTTGGTCGCGCCGTCGATGACGGTCACGTTGGCGCTGCTCGTGTTTGCCACATAGACCTTGTTGGTCACCGGGTTCACTGCGATGGCGAAGGGATTCGTCCCCGCCGCGACGGTAGCGGTGGTGTTACTCGCGCCGTCGATGACGGTCACGTTGTTGCTGTTCTGGTTTCCCACATAGATCTTGTTGGTCACCGGGTTCACCGCGATGGCGACGGGAAACGACCCCACCGTGACGGTAGCGGTGGTGTTGGTCGCGACGTCGATGACGGTCACGTTGTTGCCGAATACATTGGCTGTGTAGATTTTATTGGTCACCGGGTTCACCACTAAGGCACGGGGACCCGACCCCGTCGTGACGGTGGCGGTGGTGTTACTCGCGCCGTCGATAACGGTCACGTTGGCGCTGCTCCTGTTTGCCACATAGACCTTGTTGGTCACCGGGTTCACCGCAATGGCGCGGGGACCCGACCCCGTCGTGACGGTGGCGGTGGTGTTACTCGCGCCGTCGATGACGGTCACGTTGGCGCTGCCGTTATTGGTCACATAGATCTTGTTTGTCACGAGGTTCACCGCGATGGCGTTGGCATTCGTCCCCGCCGTGACGGTGGCGGTGGTGTTGGCCGCGCCGTCGATGACGGTCACGTTGGCGCTGCTGCTATTGGCCACATAGACCTTGTTGGTCACCGGGTTCACCGCAATGGCGCTGGGACTCGACCCCTTCGTTACGGTGGCGGTGGCGTTTGTCGCGCCGTCGATGACGGTCACGTTGGCGCTGCTCCTGTTTGCCACATAGACCTTGTTGGTCACCGAGTTCACCGCGATGGCTCTGGGAAACGACCCCGCCGCAACCGTGGTGGTGGTGATGGTCGCGCCGTCGATGACGGTCACGTTGGCGCTGCCGTTATTGGCCACATAGACCTTGTTGGTCACCGGGTTCACCGCGATGGCGCGGGGCGTCGTCCCAACAATGACGGTAGCGGTGGTGTTGGTCGTGCCGTCGATGACGGTCACGGTGGCGCTGATGAAATTGGCCACATAGACCTTGTTGGTCACCGGGTTCACCGCGATGGCGAAGGGATTCCCTCCCACCGTGACGGTAGTGGTGGCGTTAGTCGCGCCTTCGACGACGGTCACGTTGGCGCTGCTGCTATTGGCCACATAGACCTTGTTGGTCACCGGGTTCACCGCGACGGCGAGGGGATTCATCCCCACCGTGACGGTGGCGGCTACGGACTGCGCCTGTGCGACGGGGCTGAGTAGCGCGAAGGCGCAAGCCAAAGTGCAGGCGATGACGCCTAGTCGAGACCACGACCATTTCGGCGCATGAGCAGATTGGTTACCCGTAGAAGCACGCGTGGCGGCGATGCTAGTGAGGTTAAAGCCAGCAAAAAAGCGGCAAACATGCCGAAAAAAGGATGTTGTCATTATCGTGAGGTTCAGATTAGGGGGGAACGAGCTTGAAACTGCAGTGGGAATGCAATGAGGCAGAAATACAAATGGTGCGCGCGTTACAACAATTTTGTGTGACAAGCCGTGTTTTGATGATTTCGTTTATAGCTTTTGTCACTTTTTTATCGGTAGCTTTTGATAGCTAACTTGGCGTGGATTCTTTCATAGAAGCATTGATAGCACAATGCAATTTAAGGTAATAACGATTAATTTTTTCGTTGTTATCAGGTTGTCACGAACGATTCGGCCCCGGCACAGTGCATATGTAATACCGCACACTGAATTGGTGCTAGCCTGCATATTTCATGGGTCGGCCCTGCTCTTACTGGGGATATGCCCGTGTGAAAAGTGTATTTCTACGAATCCAAATTGTACTTGCATCATTGTGATGGCCTGCACGCTCGATAGCGAGCCGCTGGACATGCGCTTTTCCGCTCTCTTCAGTCGCAATGTCTCGACATTACTCCTTCAGTCGAGCGAAAAATCGCACGCCCATCGACTCACTCTCGAACGTGCCCCCATGAAATATGCAGGCTAGAAATCGTGACCTGAGGTTTTGTTTTTTTCGATTGGTGCAAAAGCAAAACCATAACACTAGCGCGCACTTACAGCATAAATCGGCTGAAAGTGCGCGCCTGTGCTTATTTTTTGTTTTTTAACTAAGCTATCGACACGGTGACAGCGATCAATGCTGCGCCAGTCAGGATTCAGGTACGAATTGCCGCTCGCTGCACCACGCATCAAAGGTGGGACGGAGGTCTTCTGGTATTTGAAATACGAAATCGACGTTGAGCGGGTGGCTGGCCTGCATGAAGTAGCGCACGGCGTCTAGCAGCACATTGCCTTGTCGCTCGTCTTTCTCGCGCTTCACGGGGTTACGCTCTGGCTTGGTGGCGAGCCACAATTTGTGTAACCCCATGAAACGTGGGTCAGGCACGGTGAGCGGGCAGGCGCGTCCGCGTTCAGTTGCGACGACCGCACTCACGGGGCTACCCAGCAGTAGCCACTCTTGCTCGATTAGCGTTTGCATAGGCGCAAATGCTTCCTCTCTTGGTAACGGGTGGCAGCTTGGTGCGGCTAAGAGCTCAACTTCATAGCCAGCTGCATCAAGGGCTTGGTATGGTTTACGCGGATTGATTTTGTAGCTGGCGTCAATACTTTTCAGTACACCAAAGAGTGTTTTCTGCGATTTTTTATCAACGTCTGCACCTGCTAGCGTCAGAGACGCTGGGGTATTTCTGCACCAAGTCAAATCGAAATCTTGGGTCTGCTCATTGCCTGCCGGAAAAATAGCATTCGCCACCCACTCGTAAGCAGAAAATGCATTTGTCCCTACGACCATCAAGTCTGTGCCGAGCATTCCTTCAATATCGAGCTTACGCAGAATTTCTGCTTGCTTGTCGGGCAGCGTTGGCATCCGCATGCGGCGGTAAAGAGTGGCACGGGTTTGAATCAGTGCATCTGCTGATGCGGCACGCTCAAGTGCGCTCTTTTTTTCTTCGGTATAAGCAGCATACTTGGCTTCGGTTTCTGGGTTACGTACACCTAAACTGGTGCCGTTATCTGTGCTCGTTTGCTTAGCGTAGAGGTATTGACGACCAGACCGCTCTGCCCAATACATCGAATTGAGAAGCGCTTGCAGTGACTGCCGCGCATCAACCCAGAAGCTATGCGCTTGCGCTAAATTGGCGGCTAACCGCTGTGCATCGTCTGAAAATGGCAGGTATTGTGACTTTTGATAGATCATAAGTCATTGATATTAAACATTTTGCACCAAGCACGCAAGGTTTCACGCGTGATTGGTGCAAAATGATTATTGCGATAGTAAAGTTGTAAAACCACAGCTAATGCGACCGTATAGTTTTTCCAGTCAGGCAACATGGTTGATATTGCCAGCGAACAAACGTAACATTGCCAGCAACATCATGCAACTAAAACTCCTCTTAGATACCAATGTACAGGTCGCAGGTTTAAGCAGCCGTTTAGGCGCTTCTTTTGCGCTACTTGAAGCGGTGGTACAGCATCGCATTAAGCTTGCCGCATCATCTACGTTATGGCTTGAATATGAGGCGGTGCTAAAGCGCGACGAGATTCGCGCTTTGCATGGGTTGAAAATTGCCGACGTTGATGCGTTCTTAGACGGTTTGGCTAGTTTGGTCACACCTATTGAATTGCACTTTACGTGGCGCCCGCAGCTACGTGATGCAGGTGACGAAATGGTATTGCAGGCGGCAGTCAATGGTGGTGTGGCCGCGCTTGTCACGCACAATATCGCGGATTTTGAAGTTGCAAAAGATCTATTTAACTTGACCTTGTGGACGCCAGCCATAGCCTTGAAAGCATTGAAACAATTTGAACAAACGGAGAAACCTAAATGAGCACATTTGCATTACGCCTACCTGACTCACTTTACGCACACGCTAAAAAACTGGCAGAACAAGACCAAGCGTCACTGAACCAATTCATCACCGTGGCGGTGGCGGAGAAGGTCTCAGCTCTTGAAACTTCTGCTTTTTTTCAAGCACGCGCGGCACGCGGCAGTGTGTCAAGCTTGCAACGGATTTTAGATCGCGTACCATCTGCTCAACCACTTAAGGGTGATGAGTTTGATGAGAGCGCTCCGCGTTGAGTGAGCAGCCTTAGGTGTTGAGTGCTGAGTGCTGAGTGCTGAGTGCCGAGTGTTTAGCGTTGGCATAGTCGCCAACTCTTGGTGCTACGTGATGATGTTTACGCTTTAAGTTAAGCCGGCACCTGCTCCAGCTCAAACACGCTATGCAACGCACGCACCGCCAACTCCATATATTTTTCATCGACCACAACTGAAGTTTTGATTTCTGAGGTGGAGATCATTTGGATGTTGACGTTTTCTTTCGCGAGGCATTCAAACATCTTCGCCGCGACACCCGCGTGTGAGCGCATGCCGATACCGACGATGGACACCTTGGCGATTTTATTGTCGCCACGCACGTCTTTGGCGTTGATGGCGGGCTTGACCACGTCAGTCAGTAGCGCCAATGTTTTCGCGTAGTCGTTACGATGCACGGTGAATGAAAAATCGGTGATGCCCTCGGATGAGGTATTTTGAATAATCACGTCCACATCAATATTGGCCTCGGCGACGGGACCCAAAATTGAGTACGCGATGCCGGGGCGATCTGGGACACCTAAAACGGTGAGTTTGGCTTCGTCGCGGTTGAACGCGATGCCGGCGATAACGGGTTGTTCCATGTTGTCTTCCTCGTAAGTAATCAGGGTGCCTTTGTCATTTGAATCGTGCGGCGTGAAAGACGACAGCACGCGCAATTTCACTTTGTATTTGCCGGCGAATTCGACGGAGCGAATTTGTAATACTTTTGAACCTAAGCTCGCTAACTCAAACATTTCTTCAAAGGTAATTTTGTCGAGCTTTCTCGCTTCAGGCACCACGCGCGGATCAGTCGTATACACACCATCAACGTCGGTAAAGATTTGGCACTCATCGGCTTTTAATGCCGCTGCAATCGCCACCCCAGTGGTATCGGAACCGCCCCGACCGAGTGTGGTGATATTGCCATCAGTATCAATACCCTGAAAGCCCGCCACTACCACTACATAGCCATCGGCCAAATCTGCACGAATGTTCGCGTCTTCAATCGACAAAATACGCGCTTTGGTAAAGGCGCTATCGGTGGTAATTTTGACCTGCCAGCCGGTATAGCTTTTTGCTTTTAGGCCTAGCTGTTGAATAGCGAGTGCGAGTAAGCCGACTGAGACTTGCTCACCCGTGGCGGCGATCACATCCAGCTCACGGCCAGAAGGATCATCAGATAGCTGCTTGGCTAAGCCAATCAAGCGATTGGTTTCTCCAGACATGGCTGACGGCACCACGACGAGTTGATGACCTTGCGCGTGATAGTGCGCGATGCGCTTAGCGACTTCGCGTATGCGCTCGGGTGAGCCCATCGATGTGCCGCCGTATTTTTGAACAATGAGTGACATTTTTTTTGTTTTGCGTTGGTGGTTCAGGGTTGAAGGTTCAGCGTTGAGCGTGCTGCATTTGTTGCGCCCATTATTTTAGCCTCTCATGAGACCTAGAACCAATCCTAAATCCCTCCCCTTCAATCGGAAGATTAGGGTGGGGATGGGTTATTTGACGTCGTACATACCCCCTCGTTTATAAATCCCCTCCCCTTCAAGGGGAGGGTTAGGGTGGGGATGGGTTATTTGGCTTCGTACACCACCCGCTCGTTTATACTTCGCGGTTATGAATACAGAAAAAATCACCGTCACCCGCCGCCTCGAATTTGACGCGGGGCATCGTCTGCCTAACCACAAAAGCCAGTGCCGCAATATTCACGGCCATCGTTATGCCGTAGAAATCACGCTCACGGCTGACATCATCAAGGCCGAAGGTGCAACAGACGATGGCATGGTGATGGATTTCGGCGACATCAAGGCAATTGCGAATGAAAAACTCGTCAATATTTGGGATCACGCTTTTCTCGTTTGGAAAGGCGACAAAATCATGCGTGATTTTTTAGCGATGATTCCTGACCATAAAACCGTCGTACTTGATTGCGTGCCCACCGCCGAAAATTTAGTCCATGCGGCGTTTACGATTCTTGAACACGCCTATCGTGACCGCTTCGGCCACGAGCTTACGTTAGCGCGCGTGCGTTTGTATGAAACACCGAATTGCTGGGCAGATGCAATCAAATAGTAATGCCTAATATCGGCGGGCATCTTGAAGCCTTTATGCTCTAAAATACCCGTCAATACTAGTGTTTGTAGTTTTGTTAAATTAAAGGGATACAAAATGAAAACTGTTCTATTGGTTATAGCAAGCTTCAGCCTACTGATTGCGGCAGCAGAAGCAGCACCAAGCAAATCTAAGTTATCGACTGACCCACTGAATCCGCGCTTGTTCATTGTCGATGGCAAGCAAATTGTGGTGAATCAAGAGCCCATCTATTTTGCTAAAAAAATCAAAGACGTTCGTGTCACTTGGCATGCACCTGCGGGCGCTTACACGTTTGAAAAAGATGGCATCGTCATTGAAAAAGCAGAGGGTGAATTTGTCGATTGCCGCGCCGCAAAAGATGGCAAAAGTTTTTCTTGTTTGAATAAACACACCAAGCCTGGCAAGTACAAATACACCGTGAAGCTTGTTGGCAAGCCTGCTATTGAGCCGCTAGACCCGGTGTTGGTCAACGATTAACCATGCACGTAACGCAGCCGACATTTCAATGTAAGTGAGCGCGCTGCCTTCAGCCAAGGCTGATGCGTATTGCGTAGCGGTTAGTGCTAATTGTATTTGCGCAAGACGAGGCGCTAAAAACGCCTCGTCTGCGGCGTCTCGTTGTAAGCCGGTAACAATTGCTAGTGTGGCCGCCACACCAACATAACGCGCGGCGTTGTGCCAATCTTTGTTTAATGCTGCAAGTCCAATTGCCACATCGACAATGCTTTGGCCAATGCGTTTTGAGCCTATTTCCTCAGCCGTGGTTAATGCTTCGAGCAGCATCGCTGGTACGCGCTCACCGTGCTGGCGCTCAATAAATACCATGGCTAAATTCAGCAAGCTAATCGCAATATATTCATGGTCTTGTAAGTCACGCGCAATCTCCAGACTTTCCGCGTAGAGCGGCTCAGCCGCATCAAGCTCGCCCACCACACGCAAAAATTGACCATAAACGCTTTTCGCCGCCGCGATTTCACGTGGGTTGCCAATCGTCTGAGCAAGCTCGAGCGCTTGTTTCAAATAGGCACGTGCCGCAACCAAATCGCCTTGCCCCATGGCGGCCAAGCCAAGTGGCTGCAACACGATGGCAACACGCTTCGTATCGCCAAGCGCCAAGGCAATGGCATGACTCTCTTCTAAATTAAGTCGCGCCAACTCATTTTTACCCATCAATACGCATAGCAATCCCGCATCACAGCGGCCACGACAGCGCACCAAATTACGCTCTACTGCACCAGGATGCGACAGCGCTTCTAAGGTTAATTGCAAACCCAGCCCCAAGTAGCCGCGCGTAATCCAATACGGCTTTAGCGCCCAAGCGAGGCTTAAACCCAAAGGCGCGCCATCCGCCATCACGCCTGCGTAGGCATGTGCAGCAAGTAAATTTTCGCGTTCCGCATCAAGTATTGCGAGCCATTCACCTTGCTTAGCCCCCGCGAGTTGCGGCCTTGCTAGCTCGGCTAAGGACAAATAAAAATTAACATGTACACGTTTGGCGTTATCCGCTTCACCTTGCAATTGCAATTGTTCATGCGCGTATTCGCGCACTGTTTCGAGCAGTCGATAACGTTCATTGTCCGCATCTTTGATCACTAAGGATTTTTCGACTAATTGAATTAAGTTGGCTGTCACATCACTTGATTTGCCATTCGATAGCGCTGTAACTGCGGGCAACGTCCAGCCACCTGCAAAAACGGATAGTTTCAACAGCAGTGCTCGCTCGTCGTGGGCGAGCATATCGACACTCCAGTCGATAGATGCACGCAAGGTTTGCTGACGCGGCATGGCTGTTCTGTCACCGCCTGTTAGCAAGCTAAAACGGTCGTGCAGTAGAGCGGCAATGTGTTCAACAGACATGGCGTACATGCGCGCGGCGGCTAACTCAATGGCGAGCGGTATGCCGTCAAGCCGACGACAAATATCGGCAATTGCCACCGCATTTTTTGCCGTCACTTGAAATTGCGGCTCGACCGCACGCGCACGATCAACCCATAACCGTACCGCTTCGTTATGACTAAATTCAGCGAGTACCGCATCGCTAAAGTTGGCCGCATTGGATTGACTATCTATTAACGTCGGCACACAAAGTGAAGGCACTACATACATCGTCTCACCTAATACCTGCAAGCGCTCACGACTTGAAGCCAATACCTGTACGCCGCGTCCCGCTTGCAATAGCTTTTTTGCCACCATCGCCGCCGCTTCAACCAAATGTTCACAGTTATCGAAAACAACCAATAGTTGTCGGTCTTTGACAAATTGCTCAAGCGCCTCCATTACGCTACGACCGGCAACTTCCATTACGCCGAATACAGCCGCTACCGCTGCTGGCACTAAGCGTGCGTCAGTTAAAGCCGCAAGCTCGATCAACCAGACGCCATCAGCATAGTTGTCGGCGATTTCAGCGCCTAATTGCAACGATAGCCGCGTCTTACCTGTGCCACCCATGCTGGTTAAGGTCACCAGTCGCGAGGTGGCGAGCAAGGTTTTTAATTCGCGCATTTCGCGTTCACGGCCGACAAAGCTGGTGAGTGAAGCGGGTAAATTATGTTTTTGTACTCGTGCGTGCGGCGCGCGCGGCGCGTCATCAATTGTCTCAATATTGTCCGGCGTTAAGGTGAACCGATAACCATGCCCCGGCACTGTTGCGACTGCTTGATTGCCAAGTATTTTGCGTAAGCCTGATACATGCACCTGTAGATTATTTTCCTCCACGATCACGCCGGGCCAGACGCTATCTAGCAATTCATCTTTGCTGACTAGGCGGTGACGATGCGTGATGAGTACCATCAGCAAATCAAAGGCGCGCGCGCCAACGCTAACACTCTGCCCATTGACCAGAATGCGGCGTTCAGCCGGTCTAACTTCAATTTGCCCAAAACGGTAGCTGGCTTGTGCCGACACAGCTTCTCCAAATTAACAATCAAAAAAATCACGGCAATTTTAACCTGCACATGCATTTTTAAGAACGTTTAAGGGCGGCTTAAGGACTTAAAGCCGTGCTCGGCGCGAAAGTACAAGCTCCAAACAACAGCCCTGACCATCATGACAACTAACAAGGAGCCAACCAACATGCAAAATCTCGCTACCCAACCAACAGCACCACAAATCACCGAACCGAAACGTGTTGATAACGTTGTCGGACTATTTGCAGGCATGAATCTAACGAGTCACGATAAAAATACCAATGCCAGCTTAACGGTGAGCGTTGCTAGGCAAGAGCTAGTCACATTAGAGGCATGCTTAGCCTCAATGGGTATTGACTTAATTATTAGCGACGACACCATAACCCAGCTTGCCAATAGCAGCATTGACGACATCATGGGCGCACGCACAATTCAAAAAACAATCGAGCAGCATCTTGAGCTGCCGATTTCACAGGCCGTACTAAAAGGGCAATTTGCGTCTGGCGACACCATACGCGCGCTTTGGCGAGATGGCGTGCTCACACTCACCAAATGAACTCACCAAATAAACTCACCAAATGAACTCAGGCGTTACTAGTCTGTGCCGCGCGCGCGATCCTGATGAAATTTCGTCAAAAACGCGTCGAATGTATCGTTATCAAGCGCAGCACGCATATCGCGCATGAGCTGCTGATAATAAAAAAGATTGTGAATGGTATTAAACCTAGCGCCTAATATTTCATTAGTGCGCTGCAAATGATGCAAGTACGCGCGCGTCGCGGTCTGGCAGGTGTAGCAAGCGCAGGTGTCATCAAGCGGCCTGGTATCGTCGCGGTGTTTGGCGTTACGAATTTTGATGTCGCCAAAACGCGTAAAGAGCCAGCCGTTGCGGGCATTACGTGTTGGCATCACGCAATCAAACATATCCATACCGCGCGATACCGCATCGACTAAATCTTCTGGCGTACCGATGCCCATCACATAGCGCGGCTTAGTCGCGGGCAGCTTAGGCGCTACGTGTTCGAGTATGCGTAGCATGTCTTCTTTTGGCTCACCGACCGATAGACCACCAATCGCGTAGCCGTGAAAATTCATCTCGGCAAGTGCCGCAAGCGACTCATCACGTAAATCTTCATACATGCCGCCTTGGACGATACCAAACAGCGCATTCGGATTTTCGAGCTTATCAAATTCACTGCGACAGCGTTGTGCCCAACGCAATGACAAACGCATCGAGCTAGCAGCGGCATCGTGTGTAGCCGGATAGGCGGTACATTCGTCGAAAATCATGACGATGTCTGAATTTAACGTGCGCTGAATTTGCATTGATATTTCAGGCGAGAGAAAACATTTATCGCCGTTCACGGGCGATTGAAACGCCACACCCTCTTCACTGATTTTGCGTAAGTCACCCAAAGACCAAACTTGAAAGCCCCCTGAGTCCGTCAATATAGGCTTTTGCCACGCCATAAAGCGGTGTAAACCATCATGCTTAGCAATCACATCCAGCCCGGGTCGGAGCCAAAGGTGAAACGTATTGCCCAATACAATTTGTGCGCCAATTTCATTTAACTCAAGCGGGCTCATCGCTTTAACTGTGCCAT
Source organism: Burkholderiales bacterium (assembly GCA_031414695.1). Taxonomy (GTDB): domain Bacteria; phylum Pseudomonadota; class Gammaproteobacteria; order Burkholderiales; family Usitatibacteraceae; genus UKL13-2. Next base: position 65,228 of record JANNWG010000057.1, on the reverse strand, counting down.
AGGTTCCAACTGGCATAAATACGGGCGTTTCGATCACCCCATGCGCGAGCGTTAGACGACCACGACGGGCTTGTCCGTGCTTATTATTGCGCGCTGTTAAGACTTGAAATTCCAATTGATGACTCCAAAATGAGGGTTGCGCAAATGTTAGCCGATGCGAGGACAAAAATTGTCTTTACATACAAATACCTGACGCATTTTTATCATCGTTATCAATTGATACAAAAATAGTTGTTATTCTCAATAATTTTGCGTTTGGCAGCGTACAATAAAGAACTTATTGGTCTATTTGTAGACTGTGTAACTGTATAGATAAGTTAGCGGACAAAAAATATTTTATGCTGCAAAAAACCACCGCAAAAGAGTTAAAAATTGGCATGTTTGTCGCCGACCTAGACCGCCCTTGGATGGATACGCCTTTCCTATTGCAAGGCTTTATGCTGGAAGATGCAGAGCAAGTCGAGCAAATCCGCGCCCATTGCCAATGGGTGATGATAGATCCAATGCGTTCTGTAGGGCCCGATTTTGACAATAAACGCGCGCCAAAAAAAGAACCTATTGCGAAACGAGACCTTGGCCGTGACCCAATTGTTGTCGTTCATAAAAGCGAGGCGCCGCGACCCGCCAACAACGACGCCTTGACAAAAGCGAGACTCGCCACGGGTAATATTGGTAACGCTAGTAAAACGAATACCCAAGCAGCAGATCAGCCTTCCCGCAAATCTGCCGAATTTGCGCTGCCCATCAGCCAGCGTCAAGTCAGCGACGACAACAATATTGATACGACTCAAAACAATCAAGGCTTGATACCGCCGCGCCAAGCGATCCGTAAAAAATCCGCAAGTCTAGGTGGCATATTTAGTCAGCTTAAGCAGGACGTAAAAAATCTCTTTTCATCTTCGCCAAAAGAAAATTTTGATTTTGAGCAATACGAGGTCGAAGTCACCGCAAAGGCTCCGGTTGAGCGCCCATCGTTTCTTCCCGAGACTGTGCAACTTACTATTTACGAAGATAAGCATCCTGTCGAGGCCGAGTTAAGTGTAGCGACAACAGCGTTCACCAAAACGCAAGCGCTGCTAAACGATGTCGTGCAAGATATTCGCTCAGGTAATGGTATGCGCGTAGAGATGATTGAGGGCGTAATCGAGGACATGGTTGACAGCATGGTACGGAATCCTGACGCCATGATGTGGGTCGCCAGATTACGCGAGCAAGACACCAATACCTATGGCCACGGACTCAGCGTCGCAATTAATTTAGTTGCCTTTGGACGGCATTTGGGTTTTCCGCGTGATCAGCTAGCTAACCTTGGCGTGATTGGTCTGTTACTAGATATCGGCAAAATTCGTGTGCCGCGTGAGCTACTGGAAAAAAATACTCGCTTAACGCCAGACGAATTCAACGAAATCAAGCTGCATGTAACGCACAGTGTCGATATTTTAAATAGTACAGCCAACGTCAATCCGGATGTAGTAGAGGGTGTGGCACAGCATCATGAACGAATGGATGGCTCTGGCTACCCGTTTCAATTGCAAGGTGCCAAAATTAGTATTTTTGGCAAAATGTCCGCCATTGCTGATACGTTTGCTGCCATCACCCACAAACGCCCCTATGCCGCAGCGGTATCGCCGCATGATGCCTTGCAAATGCTGTCTAACTGGAGCGGCACGCAGTTTCAAGCCGACATGGTAGAACATTTTATTCAATCAATTGGTGTGTTTCCAGTTGGCAGTTTGGTTGAATTATCGACAGGTGAAGTTGCCGTAGTGGTCACACACAACAAACAAAAGCGACTACGGCCTAAAGTGCTTGTCGTGACGGAAGAAGACAAAGCGCCGCGCAAACACCCAACCATAAAAGATTTAATTTATGATGTATCCGATAGCCCAATTTACATACGGCGCGGACTCCCGAGTAATGCATACGGGATTGACCCGAACGAGTATTACCTCAATTAATTGCTATGACAAATAGCGTTAAATTTTCTACCACCACATCGTTCCGGGCTGAAATAACGGCAGAAAGCGGCGCGCAAGAAACCCAATATTTGTCGCGCCGCGATTTAATTACGGCGATTGGCAATGCCATCGAATTCGCGCGTTTTTCACAACGATTTGTAGGGTTACTCATGGTGCAATTGGTGCGCCCCGACAAACTCGAAGCCATCGTCGGCATGCCGACCTCTGAGGTGATGCGACATGCAATAAGGCGCTTACCGAGCGCCTTAAGAAAAGTTGATCGCCTCGCGGCGGTTACAGATGACAAAATTATTATTTTGTTACCAAATCTTAAAAGCACCGCACAGGCTTGGTTGGCCGCAGGCAAGATTCAAACCACGCTTGAAGAAGGTTTTTCTGTTGAGGGTGAAATGATGACGGTGCGCCCAGTGGTGGGCATTGCCACATTCCCTGATCATGCAGAGCTACCAGAGGAACTCATTGTCCACGCCGATATTGCAGTCGGGGTGGCTGCCCTTCGCGATGTTTCGCAGCATGTATTTCAACGAGAGGATCGGCGTGACTCTGATATTTATTTAGGGTTAGAGGCGCCATTACGAGAAGCAATACGCACCAATCAGCTGACCCTGCATTTTCAGCCGCAAGTTGAATTAAAAACAGGCAAATGTGTCGCCGCCGAAGCACTGCTACGTTGGAATGCACCTGAATATGGTGCCGTTTCACCATCAACCGTTATTCGCATCGCCGAGGCAAGTGGCGCGATTGGTTCACTAACGATTTGGGTGCTCAATAGCGCCTTACGTCAGCAAGCCGATTGGCTCAAACGCGACATTGCAATTGATATTAGCGTCAATCTTTCTACCGTAAATTTGAGCGATAGCGATTTGCCCGACGCTATCAAGCAGGCAATTGGCACATGGGGCGCTGATCCTAGCCGCATCACGTTTGAAATTACCGAGAGTGCGACCATTGGTGATGCCGAAAAATCCATTGCGGTGCTAAATCGTATCAAAGCGCTTGGCGTAAAAATTGCGCTTGATGATTTTGGTACAGGTTATTCATCGCTCTCCTATGTCAAAAATTTTCCGCTAAATGAACTCAAGATTGACAAAATGTTTATACAAAACATGTGCCAATCCGAAGCAGATAAAAAAATTGTTCGTTCTGTCATAGCACTAGCACATAGCTTTAATCTAAAGGTCGTCGCGGAAGGCGTTGAAGACAATAATACCGTCAAAGAATTGAAACAAATGCAATGCGATTTGGTGCAAGGCTATGTGAATAGTGCCGCCATACCCGCCAAGGAGTTTGCAACTTGGTTTGAAGCAAGAGGATAAGTTTTCGTTTATGCCCGAAGGCCCAGAAATCAAACGTGCCGCTGACTCACTAGCTTCCACAATTGCAGGTAAACCAGCAAGACTCGTTGAATTTGCATTCGCCAATTTAGCCAGCGCCGCCAAGCGATTAACGGGACAAACCGTTACCTCAATTACACCGCGAGGCAAGGCAATGCTCACGGCCTTCTCCAACGGCGAAACGATTTATAGCCACAATCAACTTTACGGCGAATGGCAGCTCTATGCGCGCCATCAGCTACAGCGTGTACACGCGAGCAAACAAATTCGTTTCGTTATTCATACCGACGATCATGCTGCTGTCTTGTATAGCGCCTCTGATATTTCTGTTTGGCAAACAGCCAACATTAATTCCCATCCCTACATCGCAAAATTAGGTGTTGAACTGCTGGATAAGGCGACATCGATTGCAGAGGTTATTAATCAAATCAATGCACCAACGTTTCGACAAAAATTGCTTGCCACGCTGCTGCTGGATCAAGCTTTTTTTGCAGGCCTTGGCAATTATTTGCGAAGTGAAATTCTATTTGTGGCAAGGCTTCCTATCAACGCACGAATCGGCGATTTAAGCCATACGCAATGCCGTGCGTTGGCAGATGCAACACTCTCCTTGACACGCCAATCCTACCAGAGCGCAGGTATTACCAATAGCCTCGAACTCGCCGCCAAACTTAAAAAACTAGGCTGGAAATTTGGCCGCTATCGGCACTGGGTGTTTGACCGCGCTGGTGAGTCGTGCCATGTTTGTCGCACAACGATTGTGCGCGTAGATATTGGTAGCCGTGGCGTATATTTCTGTCCACAATGTCAGCGGCAATAAATTCAAACAAAACTAAGACTCTAATACTGACGGCTGTTTTGAAGCATAAATAGCCGAAGACGCCCACAGAAAGAGGCGGTTCACTAATCTCGCGCAGGTGCAACTACAAGCTAGATGTATTTGCCGTCTCATCCGTTGCGTCATACCAGCCAACATCAAGTGTGGCAACTTCACCAAACGTAGTTTTGTTCTTTATTGAAAGCCAAATAATTTGCGACGCTGTTATCGGCATGGTGATAAACGGTAGCGGATCGCGCCATGACCATGTGACATCTTTGGCGCGCCACAGTGTAGACAAATTTGCGCGAAAATTTGTACTGAACATGGATTTTTGTACTTCTGTTAATGCGGGGTAGAACTGCTGCAATGGTTGATCAGGGCGAAATCGAATCGCTGACGCTGACATGAATGCCGCTTCTGGGTTGACTACTGCATTCGCCAAGTCGCGTGTATCGATAAAATGTAGGCCACTAGTCGCACGAGGATTACACTCAATTCCATAGGCCTTGCCTGCGCTATCAACCACCAAATCAAACGAAATAAAACCGCTGAACGCTGTGGCGTGAATGAATTTTTCAGCCCACGCCAGCACCGCCTTGTGTTGAGGGTCTTGTTCGGTAACGCGCGCAAAGGCAACGGCCACTGTGCCCGACATCAACACACCACGATAAATTACCGTTGTCTGCACGCGCCCTTCGTGCGCGATGGAAAACGTGCTCAATACATTGCCATGTACCCACCGCTGCAAAATTGCAGGGGAATTTTTATCCTCAGCTGGCAGCGGTTCACCACGCTTGCAAAAAACAACGCCACGGCCAGAGCAAGAAAATATCGGCTTGATAATGGTGTCAAATTGATTCGCCATTTCGCCTGCGGCTTCCGTATCGGCAAGCCGCACGGTTTGCGGCGCGGCCACGCCAACTTCACGGCAAACATCAATGAACTGAAACTTATGGTGTAGCCGCAATAAGGTTGCGGAAGGCATTGCGTAGAGCATCACATCACGACCCTGTAACGCTGCCAGTCGCTCACGCAAAAAAGAAACATGCATGATCTCTTCAGAAATGGGCACAACAATGGTCACATTTTCGTTAACCACAATCTCACATAGCTCATCTAAGTAATGTTCCCGATTGGTAGCAGGCGCGGTAACTTGGTAGCATTTACTGACGACATTAGAGGCGCCCGCTAAATGCCAGCGAAACGGCTCGGCGACAATAACCCGATAGCCAATACGCTTGAAACTACGCGCTAAATCTAGCGCTTTTGGCAGTCTACCGAGCGTGATTAAAACGCAAGGCTGCAATAAGTTTTGCGCTTTCAACAATGTTTGCGCTTTCATTAGGATTTGCGTTTTACAACACGACACATAATCTGCTGCTTTGGCCGCGTGGTGAGTCTGGCAACTGGGCGCACCTTATCGGCATCAAGTGCGACAAAATCAAAACGACGAATTAGCCTCGCCAAAATAAGTGTTGCCTCCGTAGTGGCGAACGCTGCACCCACACATACGCGTGGGCCAAGTCCAAACGGCAAATAGGCGCCAGGCACAAGCTCATGTTCACGCTCAACGCTAAATCGATCCGGATCAAAATGATGTGGATATTTCCAACTGCTGTCGTTGCGATGAATGGTCCAAGGCGAAATCATAATCATTGCGCCTTTTTTGACCTTGTATTTACCAATGGTAGTCGCTTCCGCTGCCACGCGTGGGATAAATGTAATTGGCGGATATAGGCGCAGTGTTTCACGAAAAACATTGCGCGTAAAAGTAAGCTGACGAACGTGCTCAAACGCGATGTCGTTGTTATCTGCGCCAACTACCGTATTAATTTCTTCGCGCATCCGCTTAACGACTTGAGGCTGCGAGGCAAGGATAAAAAATGCCCAGGTCAGCACGCTCGCTGTCGTTTCATGTCCAGCAAGAAACATCACGCCGAGTTGATCAATTAACTCTTTTCGGCTAAATTTTTCACCTGTTTCAGCATCTTCTGCCTTAATGATTTCAGCGGCAATATCGTTCCATTGTGCGAGCTCACCAGTCATGTGCGTGTCGAGTAGCTCGCCTAAACGCGCGCGTATGCGATGGCAGGCTTCCTCCACATCTGGCTTTTGTGGAATTTCGCTCCACGCAGGGTCAATGATGAGCCGTTTTAATTCCACCTGCGCCACGCTACGTTCAAAAATCGTAAACGCATCAAACACTTCACGCGATGTTTCAGAATTAATGCTGGTTGAAAAAACGGTGCGGCAAATAATATCGGCAGTTAAGTGGCTCATCGCTAAGTCGAGCGAAAAAATCTCGCCTGATTGTGTTGCTGTATCTAGCTTCTGCTCATACTCATCAACGGCAGCAACCATTGACGAAAAGGCCTGACCTAAACGCATATGCGAAAACGCAGGGTCAATCATACGACGCTGTTTTTGCCATTTTTCGCCGCTTGAAACAAAAATAGAATCGCCAACCAGTGGCGCTAGTGCTCCCACCATCAGATCATTTTTAGGATAAATATCGAGCGGGTCGGTGAGAATATGCCGATATAACTGCGGATCATTGACAATCAATATCTGCCGCCGCGAATAACCAAGATGCCCAACTGGCATTTTGTATGCGTCCGCAGGTAACAAACTAAGCAGATCACCATCACCTTGCAGCATCACGCGAAGTAATGAGATCACCGGCGGTAGCGCGACTGGTCTAGGCGGTATATACGTAGGTGCTATCGTCATCGGGATTAGTTATTATTTAGGCAGCATAACTGAGTCTAGTTCAATCTGTCGCCATACTACTTCACATTACTTTTGCGTATCATACGATGGAACATCCATGATTAAAATTTAGCGAAAAAAATGTTTACTAGCATTACAATTTTTGATGTGTTTCACGCCTTTATCACCCTACATATCATCACTGGCGCTACTGGTTTGATTGCATTTTGGGTGCCCGTAATCACTAAAAAAGGCAGCCTCATTCATCGACGTGCGGGGCGCGTTTTTACCTGGACGATGCTCATTACTGGAACGGCGGCGATTGGCATCAGCATTTGTACGCTAATTGACCCAATTGCCACACATCCGCAGCTAAGAAATCATGTGGTGTTTTCTGACCCTAATTTGGTCAGCGCTATTTTTGGCTGGATGATGCTGGGGCTTGCCATCTTAACCATTAATCTTGCGTGGTACGGCTGGCTGTGTGTGAAGCATAAACGTGCACACGCAAAAAATCGTGAATGGCGCAATTTATTTTTGCAAGTCGCCACGTTTATTGCGGCGACGAATTGCGCTTGGCAGGGATACTTAGTTAATCAGCCATTAATGTTGGGCATGTCATTTATCGGCTGGGCAACTGTAGCAACCAATTTATTTTTTATCTACAAACCCACTGTGGGCGCAAATGATTGGCTCAAAGAGCACATCAAGGCATTGGTTGGCGCAGGCATTTCTGTGTACACCGCGTTTTTTGCCTTTGGCGCAGTGCGTACATTTCCCGCGTTTGCCCTACATCCCATTCTTTGGGCGATTCCACTTTCGGTCGGCTTATTTCTTATTATTTATTTTCAACGCAAAGTCGCGCGCGGCACGCTTTTTCAGCGCACACGCGCCCAACTTAACGACACATGAGTATTAATGCGAGAGCACTTGCATCAAAGCGCGCCATCGTTATTGGTGCTGGCATGGGCGGCTTATCGGCAGCACTTGATTTAGCGCGACAGGGTGTAGCCGTCACGTTAATTGAACGCGCCGCTACACCTGGGGGCAAGATGCGCGAAGTCAATGTGGGCGGCGTCAATATTGATGCTGGGCCTACCGTATTTACGATGCGCTGGGTATTTGAATCTTTATTTGATGATGCTGGTGCAAACTTAAATGACTACTTAGCGCTAGAGCAGGCGAATGTGCTGGCACGACATGCTTGGCGCAGCATCAATGGAACGTCCGGCGTACATAATCAACTAGATTTATTCGCCAATATTGACGAATCCGCTGATGCGATTGCGGCATTTGCGAGTGTAGAAGATGCGCAGGGTTACCGTCAATTTTGCAAACGAAGCGAAGCGATTTATAAAACACTGAAGAGCACCTATATCGCGAACACGCGCCCTTCCCCACTTGATTTAGTAAGGCGTGTTGGCTTTACTAATCTTAGTAATTTATTAAATATTGCGCCATTTCGCTCGCTGTGGAACGAACTCGGACGATACTTTCCAGACCCAAGATTGCAGCAATTATTTGGCCGCTACGCCACCTATGTAGGCTCTTCCCCCGCGTTAGCACCCGCAACGCTTATGCTCATCGCGCACGTTGAGCAAGACGGCGTATGGACTGTTAGAGGCGGTATGCGGCGTATTGCGGATGCGTTGCAGTCGCTTGGCGAAAAGCATGGCGCACGCTATGAGTACAATTGCCATGCGAATGAAATCATCACCAAGCATGGTCGCGTAACGGGCGTACGCATTACGCGTAGCGATGGCAGTGTTGATGAGCTTGCGGCGGATGCAGTGGTGTTTAATGGCGATGTATCGGCACTCGCCAAGGGTTTATTAGGGGAGGCCATGACGCCAATTGCGAAGCCAACAAGCGTAACAGCGCGGTCACTTTCCGCCATTACATGGAATATTCGTGCGCCTGCCGCAAATAAAGCGTCAACGAATGGCTACACGCCGCATCATCACAATGTATTTTTTTCGACCAACTATTTAGCTGAATTTGATGCTGTGTTTAAACAACGTCGCATTTGTGATCAGCCGACGGTTTATGTTTGCGCGCAAGATCGGCCATTTTCAGAAAATTTCGCTGCCAACTCGCATGAACGCTTTCTGGTTTTAGTTAATGCTCCAGCTGATGGCGACACAGCGACTTTCTCCGCACAAGCATTAGAGACCATCACAAAAAATGCATTTACGCTCATGCACGATTGCGGTTTTGAACTAGAAAGTGATGATGCCGTCGTAACGACGCCGGATAAATTTAATACGTTATTTCCCGCCACGGGAGGCGCGCTTTATGGCCGCGCCAATCATGGCGCAATGGCAAGCTTTGCACGACTTGGCGCGAAAACTATTATTGACGGATTGTATTTGGCAGGTGGCTCCGTACACCCTGGCCCAGGCGTGCCGATGGCAACACTTTCAGGTCGGCTCGCTGCACAGCAACTAATTGCCGATATAGCGCGTAGAGCGTAATGATTTAATGCGAATTTAAGGATAAAAATGATTGCGAATAACTTAGGTTTAATCGAATTGCTGGCTACATTCGGCATTCTGTTCATTTTTTTTGTTTGGCAATTTGTCTCGCTCGATCGTGACAAGAAAAAAGCCGCAGCCGAAAAGCTGACTAAAGCAAAAACTGATGCAGATGCCAAAATGAATCAGCCAAACTAGCCAGCGCTGCTGTTAGACACCTTCTGGATTAAGGTGTAAATTATATTTGGTACTAATCGCTTACCTAACTTCTAATTCCAAGCCAGCTAACTTTTTTTTTGCGAGCCAAAATGAATAAATTCACTGCCCTAACTTCTACTGCCCTCCTGTTGGGAATATCGGTCACTGCCGTCGCACAAACACCTGCTGAAATTGCCATCAAATATCGCCAATCGGTTTACGCTGTCATGGGCTACCATTTTGGCGGCACGATGGCACCAATGGTAAGAGGCGATAAGCCTTATGACAAAGAAGCGTTTGCACGCGCTGCAGGTATCGTCGCGCAAATGGCACCACTTGCGCATGAAGGTTTTAGCGCGGGCTCAGATAAGGGCACCGATAAATTACCTACCAAAGCAAAGCCAGAAATTTGGGTCAAGCAAGATGATTTCAAAGCGAAGATGGATAAGATGAATGCAGAAACGGCCAAGCTTGCACAAGTGTCACGCACGGCATCATTTGACGACATCAAAAAACAATTTGGTGCGACGGGCGCAACGTGCAAAGCGTGTCACGACGACTATAGAAATAAATAGTTTTTCGCCACAATAAAAACGCCGCGCTGTCAAAGACAGTGCGGCGTTTTTTATTGCCTCAATTTATGCGCTCGCTAAAAAAAACGATTGGTCACGAGATAAACCACCGTTGCGACAAACAACAATACAATCATCAAAACCCAATAGGGACGGCTTATTTCAGGCGTATTTGCTTCAAACTGCCCGCCAATATTGGGCTTTTCACCTGTGAACATGGGTTTAATTAAGGCGTCTTTTTTCACCAATACGTAATACAAAATTGCCGCCACATGTAAGCCGATGAGAATCAAAATCAAATCGGAATTCCACTTATGTAGCTTAGTGATTAAGCTCGACCAATCAGTGCCTACCGCCGCCGCGTAAGGGCCACGCAGCATGATGTCGTCATCCGCAAATAAACCACTCACCGCTTGAAAACCGACGACCAAGAGTATTGCCACGACTGACAAAGCGCCCATGGGATTGTGTCCAAGATAATGTGGCGCGTCTTTTTTAGTAAATGCTTTCATGTAGCCAAATATTGTTTTTGGCCCGCGAACGAAATTACTAAATCGTGCATGACGGCTGCCGACTACACCCCACAAAATGCGAAATAAAATCAAACCTAAAACAAAGTAGCCGATGCGCTCGTGCCATTGCATCCAATTGCCACCGAGCTTGCCCGTGGTGAATAAGCCAATGATGGCAAGCACCAGCAGCCAATGAAAAAGCCGTATCGGCACATCCCAAACACGGACAGTTTTCATTTTTTACTTTTCAGGTGCGATGCGAATCAGCTCTCCATCGGACGAGTCAGTGAGCAGATAAATATTGCCATCAGGACCTTGGCGTACATCACGTATGCGACCCAGCTCGCGCTCAAACAAACGTTCTTGTGAAACCACTTTGTCACCGTCAAGCACGACGCGTATCACCACCTGCCCCGCTAATGCGCCGACTAAAACATTGCCACGCCATTTTGTAAATGCGGTGGTGCGCGCGCCGCCGTTACCATCGCTGCCGACAAAAGCCATGCCTGATACCGCAATCGACGGCGTCCATTGCAATAACGGTGACATCAACCCCGCCTTCTCCACGCCCTCACCAATTTTTGTGGCCACCCCGTAATTCACGCCATAGGTGATAACAGGCCAGCCGTAATTGTTACCCGCATTCAAGATATTGATTTCATCACCTCCCTGCGGGCCGTGCTCGTGTGACCATACTTTATTGGTCGCAGGATTTAGCGCTGCTCCTTGAATGTTGCGGTTGCCGTAGGTGAAAATTTCTGGCTTAGCATTTGGCGTTTTCACAAATGGATTATCGGGCGGCACTTTGCCATCGTCGAATAGGCGGATTGTCTTGCCAGCATGGTCGTTTAGCTGCTGGGCGCGGTGATTCGCACCTTTCGCGGGGCTATCACCTCTATCACCAAACGTCACATACAAATATCCATCACGGTCAAAGACAATGCGCGAACCAAAATGAAGACCGCGATCTGACTTTGGCGACATTTTGAAAAGCACCTCTACATTCGTCATCACTGGCTTTTCGTTAGTCCCGCCTAATTTGCCACGCGCGACTTCAGTGCCGTGTAGGCCACCTTCAACCGCGTTATAACTCCAGTAGATCCAGCCATTTTCCGCATACTTAGGATGCACCGCCACATCGAGTAAACCGCCCTGACCAAACTCAGTCGCTTTGGGTATGCCTTCAATAGCGGCAGCCACTAATTTATTTTTCTCGATAAGGCGCATATTGCCGCGACGCTCAGTGACGATCATGCGTCCATCCGGCAAAAACGTCATCCCCCACGGATTTTTTAATCCACTTACCACAGTAGAGGCGCGCAATTTGTATTCTTTAGAGTCGAAGGTTTTATTGGTTTGTGCCGTTGCAATTGGCACGATACCAGCAAGAAGAACAGCAAATAAGTTTAATTTGGCATGACTAAAAATAGCATTCGACATTGAGTATTCCAATCAAAAAAATAACGATAAAAAACTAAAACCGTAGTTTGCCAGAAAGTCCAACCAAGACGCTTCTGGCAGGTGATGGCTCGAAGAAACGTTGATTAGTATCATTAACAATGACGCTGCCAACATCGCGCCTATCTAACGCATTTTCGATGCGAATGGTTGAGGCGAGTTCACCGCTAACACCAGCAATTTGTAGCGGCCATTGGTAGCCAATGCGCGCATTCAATCGAGCATTACCAGCGGCCTTCGCTAGATTAGCATCGTCGGCAAACATGGCCGCGCGCGCTACCATTTCTATCTGTGCTGAAAATCCTGACAATCCCTGCCGCCAACCAATATCTGCATACAAGTTTTGCGTAGGTACCGCGGGAAGCAGATTACCAGCACGAATTAATCGTGCTTGACTGCCAACCCCTGCCAAATAATCATCAGTCAAACGCGCACGTATTGTTGTCCAAGCCACGTTGGTTTGCCAATTCACGTCAGGCGTCCAGCGCCATGCGAGCTCGGTGCCCGTACGCGATGTGCCGCGCGCATTTTGAAAGCTGCTGCGTCCGGCTACCGTATTTGCCGATACAATTTCATCAATGCTTTGTATCGCAAATACGGTTGCGCGAATATCCATGCGTTTAGAAGCCAGCCGATAGCCCAACTCCATTTGCCGATTACGACTTGCGCGCAGATTAAAGTTAATGCCACTTTGTTGGTCCGCCCGATACGCTTGCTCAGCGGCTGTCGGCGTTTCAAAACCCTGACCAAGACTTAGGTGAAATGTACTCAGAAAATTTTTAGCACCCCAAACATTGACCACACCTAACGCTGGCGACAACGCGGCAAATTTACGTTCGCCGGAATCATCCACATTGCCGGGGCGAATGTAGCGATCTACTACGCTAAATTTAAGACGGCTCTGGCGCATACCCGCATAGGCGCGCCATGCGCCATCGAGCGGCATACTTATTTGCACAAAAATATCGGCGCTACGCTGATGATTGGTTTCATCACGTCGCAGATTGCCGCGCTCACCGAGTATGCGATTGATCGCGTCTATTTGACGAAAATTTTCCGCCCCGAGCCGATTGTCTTTTGCTGAATCAATATCTAAGCCGAAGAGCCATTGCAGAACGTTATTGCCGTTTTGCGTATTGCTAAGGCGCACGCCCACACCAGCAAAATCACGATCCAAGTCAATCACACCACCTGCACTCGTTGCCGCTAGTTGCGCGGCTACTGGTGTTGATAAAAATTGCACGACTTGACGTTGACCTTGGTAGGCAATTATTTTTGCTGACATTGCTTGAAACGCATGCGTGAGTACCGCGCCAATTTGCTGATGGGCAATTGTTTTGCGCGTATTAAATAAAATGGCGCTAGTGCCCGACTGGCGGGGGTTTTCAGCCAATTGCGTTGCCGTTAAGCCAAGCGGATCAAGGCTTAACGGCTGGTCTATTTTGTTCAGCGTTAGCATGAGTGTTGATTGCGTCGGCAACTTCAGCGCGAACTTCGCATAAAGCTGCTCACGTTTGGCGGCACTTTGCGCGCGATAGCCGTCGGTTTGAAATTGCTGCCAACTGATAAGACCCGCCACAGCATCAGTCGGCGCGCCGCTTAATTGCAGCGATTCCACCGCCACGCCATCTTGTCCACGCCATAGCCGCGTGGAGGCGATGAAATCACCCTGCGGAATCATCGTCGTCGCTGCAATAACCCCACCCGCCGCATTGCCATAAGCCAGCGACCAAGGCCCGCGCAATATATCAAGCTGACTCAGCGCAGCTAACGGAATTAACGCTCCCTGCGCTTGCCCATCGGGAATGGTCACCGGAATATCGTCCACGTAAATACGTATGCCGCGAATACCAAACGAAGCCCGCGCACCAAAGCCACGCGCACTGATTTGCGTATCCTGCGCGTAATTGTGACGATGCTGAATATTGAGCCCTGGCACACGCGATAGAAATTCGGAGAGGTCAATGCCCGCTGAAGCGCCGCGCAATGCATCCACGTTAACAACATCAACAGCACCTGGCGACTCGGTTAGCGGCAAGGGCAAGCGTGTGGCGGTGGAGGTGACAACGATTTCTTCAGCCGCCAACATTAAAGGTGCATACGACAATGCAAACAACGTCAACATTACCGCAACGCAAGATTGCAGATGGAGCAGATAATTGTTTTGTGGGCAGAAGGCTGTTTGGCGCATGAACGCTTTGGTATCGTTCAGTGGATATCGTTCGCGCTTGAATTGAATTGGCTAAATCAGACTGGCTAAAAAGCGAACTGTGTAGAAAAAAACTGGCGGAGGCGGTGAGATTCGAACTCACGGATGACTCGCGCCATCGCTGGTTTTCAAGACCAGTGCCTTAAACCGCTCGGCCACACCTCCTAGGAAGGCACGCAGTTTACCACTTGCCGAGGCGGATGTGAACTTAAGTTGACTTAAATTGCAGCGGAGTTGATTAGCGACCTGAAACTGAAATCCGCCGGACATCAAGCTGAAACTTGCCTTCTTGCTTGTCGGAAATCATGAGGCCAAGCTGCCGCACTATGGCCGGATCGAGCGGTGGCGCGTTGCTGACGCGTTGCCCGCGAAATGTGGGCATAAAGACGTTGACCGGCAGCGATACGGTGATCCAAGTACCCGCTGTTGTATCGAAACTTGCTTGATAGCTCACGCCATCAAATCTACCTGATGTGCGCATATTGAGCATGTAGCGTTTGCCGTCACCACGTACTTCCAAAATATAGTGCGTTACTGTAAGTGGCGGTGCAGCAGCAGAGGCGCGCACGGAAGCAAATCCGCCATTGCGCGCTAACGACATGTTGCCCTCAAAAACAGCATGACCGAGTGGATCGTGACGCATGCGACTCTGCGAAATGCCGCCCATGACACGATCATCTGTGGGCGACCACTCGGCAACCGTCACCGCCGAGTCAAAACGAAACTGGTCGTGTGACTTAGGTGGCATAACTGACGTGGCAGGCGTATCCGCGTAAGCTGATAGCGCTACTAGCGAAGCAGACAATGCGATAGCTGCAGAGCGTCCAAGACTTTTTGACACAGGTTTCATTTTCAACATTTCTTTGTAAAAAAACCTCAGTTTGAGCAGACGTTCGCACTGAAGTAATAAATATAAGTATGAAGACCAATAAAGCAGCAACCAAGTAAAAATAAAATGACAAAGTCCCCTATTGGCGGCGTTTTTGGCGGCATTACTCTCCAAATACACCGCTAATAAAGGACTTTCGTTTTTCATTCGCTTCAAACAGCGTGCGGCATTGATGCTGATTCAAATTGATGCTGATTCAACCTACTCAGCATCAAATAACGCTACAACAAATGTGCCACGCCTTGACGCTCTTCTTCCAATTCCTTCAATGTCAAATCCATTTTGGCGCGTGAAAATTCATCTATTGCTAAGCCGGTGATGCGCTCATATTTGCCGTTTGCACAAGTCACCGGTACGCCGTACATCACGCCATCCGGTATGCCGTAGCTGCCGTCTGAGGGGATGCCCATGGTGACCCATTTGCCGTTGGTGCCTAACACCCAATCGCGGATGTGATCAATGGCAGCATTAGCGGCGGAGGCGGCGGAGGATAAGCCGCGTGCTTCGATGATGGCCGCACCGCGTTTACCGACGGTCGGGATGAAGGTATTTTTGTACCATTCTTCATCGGCCACCACGCTTGGGGCGGGCGCACCGCCGATGGAGGCGAAGCGATAGTCTGGATACATGGTCGGGGAATGGTTGCCCCAGACAATCATTTTTTCGATACTATCGACTGGCTTACCTGTTTTGGTAGCGAGCTGCGATAGTGCGCGGTTATGATCAAGCCTCAACATGGCGGTGAAATTTTCACGCGGCAAATTTGGCGCCGATTTCATGGCGATGTAGGCGTTAGTGTTGGCAGGATTGCCGACGACCAATACCTTCACGTCGCGCGAGGCAACGGCATCAAGCGCCCTACCCTGCACCGTAAAGATAGCGCCGTTAGCTTCTAACAAATCTTTACGCTCCATACCTGGCCCACGTGGACGCGCGCCGACGAGCAGTGCGACATCAATATCTTTGAATGCGGTCATGGCGTCTGAATGCGCGCTCATGCTGACGAGCAATGGAAAAGCGCAATCATCTAACTCCATCATCACACCCTTGAGTGCTTTTTGCGCTTTTTCATCAGCAATTTCGAGCAGCTGCAAGATCACGGGTTGATCGCGCCCTAACATTTCGCCAGAGGCAATGCGAAATAGTAGGGAATAACCGATTTGACCGGCGGCTCCGGTTACAGCGACGCGCATGGGCTTTTTCATAGGGGCTCCTTGAGGGATTGATTTTAGGTTGAGTGTTTCGCGTTGGGCGTTTAGCTTGACTTGTAGTGCAATAACAAAAATTACACAGCATTATACGAATTTGAACACCGTATGAAAATCACTCGCCAAAGTCAGTGAGAAAACGTTGCGAACAACCTAGCCGTTTCATACAACTAAAGCCCAACGCTTATTGCACCGTCACGCGGAAGCGCACCGTGCCGACTTGCATCGGTATAAGTGAGCCTGTCACCGTCCAGACTATCGCTCCTGCGCCGCCCATTGCGGGTGCAGTTGAGGCAATACAGGTCGTGATGTTGTTTGGCAACGGTGTGACGCAATCTGCCGAGAGGAAGGTTGTATATGCAGGGGTAGCGTCTGACAAAGCAATTGTGGATAGCGGCGAGTTAGAGGTATTGGTGTAGGCAATCAAATACTCCAACACGTTGCCAGGACGCGCCATATTGCTCGTGCCTGCAGGTGTGCCTTGGGTGACATTACGCACCGATTTCGACAGCACTAGGCCTGAGCCTTGTGAAGAACCAACCGTGGTGATATCTACACGTGTGTAGGTGACAACAGGCCCTGAAATCGGCGTGAAGCTGGCCGTGACAGAGATGATATCTACTGCGCTAAACGGTGCATTGGCTGGGATATTTGATTTGGTAACGATACAAAGCTGCTGCACGGCAGTCACATTAAAGACGGTGTTGGTGATTTCTGTTGCACCTTCAGCACCATCAAGCATGCCGTTACAGTTGGTATCGCGGAATAGTTGCACGGTCCAGCCCGCTACACTCGGCGATGGCACATTGATGGAATTAAACGATACCGTGCCGCTAATGTTGGCGTTAAACGTATGCGTATAGAGCAAGCTTGCACCCGGCATACCGGTTTGCATACCGTCGGTAGTAAAGGTGTTGAAAGCGGCGTTGCCAACGAGTAGGTTTAATACCGCAATATTGTTGCCGTTGTTAATGCTTGGCTCATTACCACCTGCGATCGTTGCCACATTACTAATGGCTGGGACTGCATTTGAAAGCACTTGCACGTTGATAGTAATAGCATTGCCTGTGCCACCTGCGCCAATGACTGTTGACGATGTACAAGTGACAACTTGTCCACTAGGGACACATATCCAGCCCGTGCCACCTGATCCCAAAGCTACGTAAGTCAAACCAATCGGCAAAGTCTCAATGACAGTCATCATTCCGCTGGTGGCTAGCGTGCCTGTATTTGACGGCGTGAGGGTGAAGCTTGCGTCTACACCCACAGTCAATGACATAACTGCAGCAGTCTTGGCAAGTCGCAAATCAGGTGACTGCACCACCGTCACCGCTGGTGGTGATGTATTGTTACCCGCGCCGATGCGTGTAGGGTCATCAGGATCACTCACACCCATTGGCACAATGGCGGTCGCGCTATTTGATAACGTGCCTGATTGTGGTGCAGTGCCAGTAACCGTGAAGGTAACTGAGCCGCCTGCTGGCAAAGTGGTGATAGCGCTCGTGACAGTATTCATCGAGACATTGACCGTGCCGCATAATGCCCCACCCGTTGGCAAACCGCAAACTGCACCAACGCCAGTAATGGCGGCAGGCACAGTATCACTAAAGACAGTTAAGTCGGCGGCATCTGGCCCTGCATTGGTCACTGTGGACATGTAGGTAATGGTGGTACCCCAAGGCACAGTTGCTGGCGCTGATTTTGTGATCGAGACATTGGCTACGGCGGTCACAGTAAGTGTTGCAGTTGCGGCGGCGGTATTGCTACCCGCGTTAGTGGTTAATGCGCCAATGCCGATGTTATTGACATACGCACCTGCGGTGGCAGCAGTCACGTCAATTTGGAAGGTACAGCTAGCATTCGCCGGGACTGTGCCGCCAGTGAGCGTAACACTGCTTGGCGCATGTGTGACCATACCGCTGGCACATGTTGTCGATGCATTTGGTGTGCTTGCGCGCACCAAGCCCGTACTAGGCATAGTCGGGAAGGTATCTGTCACGCTGGTTACCGATATAGGCCCAGCATTTGGATTGGTAATGGTGATGGTGAGCGTAGCAACGCCACCAGACGCGATAGGATTGGCCGCAAACGCTTTACTAATAGTTGGCGACGCCACATTAACTGTGAGTACAACGCTGGCTGAATTCACCCCCGTTGGCGCTTCCGCACTGGATACACCCGTTGCAAAATTCGGCTGCATGCCTGGCGTATTGCTTCTCACCACAATAGATACCGTGCACGTACTACTAGCAGGAATGGTGAGCCCCGTGAAATTGAGTAAGCCGGTTTGATTGATTGTAAAGTTATTAGTACCCGCACCAACGCACGTGCCAGTTGCAGCTGCCGTTGCGTGAATAAACATATTGGCCAACGTGTCACTAAATGCGGCGGCAGTGAGTGCTATCGCGTTAGGATTAGTGATGGTGAAATCAATCTGGCTCGTCGCACCGAGTGCAATTGTTGGCGTGACAAACGATTTAACAATGCTTGGCGCACTCGCATTGACCGTGAGGTTTGCCGTATTTGAGGCTGCGCCTGTTGGCGCATTCGCACTGGCAACGCCTGCGGTTGTATTCGGCAACATACCTGGCGTATTTGATGTCACCAATAAAGTTATGGTGCAATTGCCTGCGGCGGGGATGGTCAGACCTGCAAAATTTAGTAAGCCAGTCTGATCAGCCGTAAACATATTGCTACCGCTACAACCTGTGACTGTTTGTGCGCCTGACACACGTATATTGGTCAAGGTATCGGTAAAGTTAGCCGCCGTCAGCGCAACTGAGTTGGCATTGGTCAAGGTGAAGCTAATAGTGGATGTGCCGCCTGCGCTAATGGTAGCAGGCATAAATGCTTTAGCAATCGTCGGCGCAACAGTTGTGACGGTAATACATTGCGCTAATACGCTACTGGTGAGATTGGCAAGCCCACTAATGTTAGCCGTGGAATTCGTAAAAGCAGCAGGGTCGCCCGTGCAAGAGGCATTCACTTGACCAGCACGATTCGTCAGGCCTGTCACCGTAATGGTGCAGCTTGCCGTGGCGTTCGTCATTGCCACACCGCTAAACGTAATGGTATCTGGCAAGGCCTGTGCCACTACAGATGCGCCACTACAACCTGCGCCAAAGGCAACCGCTGGCGCGACACTGGTAAAGCGTAGGCTTGACGGTAGCGACTCAACAAAGCCGATGCCAGTTTGTGCGGGATTAGAGCCGGTATTGGTTAACGTAAAGACAAGTGTGGTGGATGCGCCATCAACAATGGTTGCGGCACCCCACGCCTTGGTCAGCACGGGTGGCGTTGTATTAACAATAACGCATTGATTGGTGACACCATTGATGACACCCGACGATGGCGAAATATTAGCGCTACCGTTCGTAAATGCAACTGGATTCGACATACAGCTTGCATTGGTTAACCCTGCCCGATTGGTTACTGCTGTCACCGTGATCGTACAGCTTGCTGTTGTTGCCGCCATGGTGATGCCACTAAATGCAATGCTATCTGGCATAGCTTGGGTAACTGCAGACATGCCCGTACACCCTGCACCAAAATTAATGGTCGGTGCACCAGAGGTAAAGCGTAGCGAGGCAGGCAACGACTCAGTAAACGAAATACCACTTTGTGCGGGATTGGTTCCGCTATTGGTTAAGGTAAAGATGAGATTGGTCGTACCCGCATCATTAATTGGCGAGGCAGACCATGATTTGGTCAAGGTTGGATTGACCGTATTAACCACCAAACATTGGTCAGAGGAAGTATTAGTCGCACGCGTGGTGGTGACATTGGCGATTAAGTTGGTAAAGCCTGCTGGATTACCGACACAAGAGGCGTTAGTTTGCGTAGGCGTGTTCGTAATATCACCAACAGTCACAGTACAACTTGATGTACCAAGCGTCATTGCCACACCGGAAATGCCAGACAGTACACGAGTCATCGCGTCGTAGGCCGCTAATGCTGGCCCGCTACAACCCATGCTGTAGGTAAGCCCAGGGGTTACATTGGTAAATCTGAGCCCTGTAGGCAATGTGTCACCCAAAGCAATGCCAGCCTGTGCCGGATTACCAGCACCATTTGTTAACGTAAAGACGAGTGTGGTCGTTGCACCATCGTTAATGCTGGCTGCAGCGAAGGTCTTTGCAACGGTGGCTTGAAGCACATTTAGTGTTTGATCGGCAACTGCACTGACCAATGCACCAGCGAGTCCAGCAATGCTGCTGTTGGTCGGGCCATTGATATAACTGCCTACAGTAACACCGGTAACGGTGGCGGTAATGGTGCAGGTGGAGCCTGAATTTACGCTCGCGCCGCTCACGTTAATGATGTTGCCGCCGGTAACAGTAATTGCACCACCGCCGCATTGCGGCGTACTTGTTGTAGCGGTCAATGCACCTGCGCCAGGCAATGTATCTATGAACCCGATACCACTGCGCAAGATGGCACCTACTGCTGTGTTGTCTATGGTGAAGGTCAATGTAGCGTTTTGTCCTATTCCGATGGTCTGTGGATTCGCACCAAAAGATTTGGTTAGCACCGGTCTGGGTCGAACGATTAAGGTATCGCTGGCAGTCGTGCCCGTTAACGATACTGGCGTTGTGGCGGCGACGTTACCGGTTGTGTTGACGTAATTGCCAGCAATACTGGCTGTCACGTTAACGATCACGGTACATGATGCGCCAGCCGCTAAGCTGATGCCGGAAACTTGAATGCCCGTATCACCAACAGATACAGACATTGCGCTTTGATCCAATACCGTCGCGGTACAAGTGCCGCCAACAGTTGCGTTGGCAATCGTCATTGCGCTTGGTGATGTTGGCAAGGTGTCGCTAACACTAATACCACTGACGACGCCAGGATTTGCGGCTGGATTAGCGAACGTCAGCGTAAGTGTCGTATTTGCACTCGTGTCGATCGGTCCGACAAAAGCTTTGGTTAATGTCGGCGCAGCATAGACATTCAAGGTGTCTGAGGCTGCTGCCGTCATTGTTCCTTCAGCAGTCGTCATCGTGCTCGTGGTGTTGAGCTTTGCGCCTGCCGTTGTCCCTGTCACATTGACTGTCACGGTACACGTGTTGCTGGCCGGAATGGTGTAGCCACTTAGTTGAATTGAAGCATGCGCAGCCGTGATCGCGCCAAACGCGCCCATGTTGGTCAGACGCGAGGTCACACTGCCCGCTGTACACGTCCCACCAACAGTAGTGTTGGCTAAACTCATCCCCGCTGGGAAGTCGTCTGTAAAGGTGGCATTAGTCAATGCAATCAGATTGGTGTTGCCTAATGTAAAGGTGATGGTGTTGCTACCATTGACCGCAATCTCCTTGGTTCCAGCAAACACTTTAGTCAAGGTCGGATTCAACGGCGCGCTCACTGTATACATGGCGGCGGCTGCCGTACCAGTCAGCGCAGTCGCGTTCGGTGCCGTCGCTGTTGGTGCGTTGGTGGTGTTGGTCACTGTCCCCGCCGTACTACTGGTCACGGTCATCTGTACTTGGCAGGACGCATTCGCCGCTAACGTGGCCGATGTGAAACGCACATTATTATCTCCCGCCGCACTAGCGCCACCTGCAATCTTGGTCACCGTACCGCAAGCCATCGGCGTAGAGCTAAAGGTGGTGTTCGATAAGGTCGTACCCATCGGGAAGGTATCGTCTACCCGCACCGTGCTGAGCGTACCAGGATTGGCCATCGGGTTGGTCAGCGTCAGAGTCAACGTGCCTGTGCCACCATAGGCAATTGGGGTTGTCACCGCCTTAGTTAGCGTCGGTGGCGTATATACGTTCAAAGTGTCAGAGGCCGCCACTGTGGTTGTGCCCTGCACGGTTGTCATTGTGCTTGTGGTGTTGAGCTTAGCGCCCGCTGTGGTGCCGGTTACGTTTACCGTCACCGTACAATTACCGCTCGCCGGAATGGTATAACCGCTCAACTGTATTGAGGCATGTGCCGCCGTGATCGTGCCAAACGCTCCCATGTTGGTCAGACGTGAGGTCACACTGCCCGCGACACATGTACCGCCTACTGTGGTGTTGGCTAAACTCATCCCCGACGGGAAGTCGTCAGTGAAAGAGGCATTGGTCAAGGCAATCAGATTGGTGTTGCCTAATGTAAAGGTGATGGTGTTGCTGCCATTGATCGCGATCTCTTTAGTGCCTGCGAATAGCTTCGTCAATGTTGGATTTACGACGCTAGTAATCGTGTACATGGCCGCCGCCGCTGTGCCCGTCAAGGTGATTGCGTTTGGCGTTATCGCAGTCGGCGCGTTGGTCGTGTTGGTCACCGTTCCCGCTGTACTGCTAGTCACCGTCATCTGCACCTGACACGACGCATTAGCGGCAAGCGTTGCGGAGGTAAAGCGAACATTATTGTCCATCGCTGCGCTCGCGCCACCGGCAATCTTGGTCACCGTGCCGCACATTGTAGGCGTAAAGGTAAAAGTGGTGTTCGATAAAGTCGTGCCCATCGGGAAGGTGTCATCCACCCGCACCGTGCTGAGCGTGCCAGGATTGGCCATTGGGTTGGTCAGCGTCAGAGTCAACGTGCCTGTGCCACCGCTGGCAATCGGTGTCGATACTGCTTTAGTTAAGTTTGGCGGCGCATAGACGTTTAAGGTTTGCGAGGACACGCCATTTGTCAGCAACGAACTGATTGAGGTGATATCCGTATTAGTATTTACACGTGCGCCAGCTGTAACACCACGAACATTCAGTGTAATCGTACAGGTCGCACCTGCGGCAACATTTATGCTGGATGCGGCAAACGTTTGCATCGCATCGACAGCACTAAAGATCGGTGTGCCGCAATTCAAACTTATTGGCGTAGGGGGATTTGCAATCTGCAGGCCAGATTGCAAAAGGTCTGTAAAGCTTAATCCATTACGTACAACATTACCGGCAGCAGTATTGGCAATGCTAAAGGTCAATGTGGTCGTGCCGTTCAAGGCGACTTCCGTCGTGCCAAATGCTTTGGTTAATATCGGCAAAGGCGCAATCCCTAAACAAGGGCCTGCACCTAGACCATTTATCAATCGAACCAGCGAGGTCACTTTACTTGAATCGTTCGTCTGGTTAACCGCAGGACATGCGCCTGTCAATCCAGCTACGTTCGTCACGCTAGAAACCGTTACAGTACAGATATTATTTTCAGCACCAAGGTTAATGCCCGCAATAGTAAATGTATTAAGTGGCGGCCCACCGGTTGCCGATACTGTTGCAGGTCCTGTACATCCAGATGAGTAAGTTACGTTCAACGTCGAAGATGTAAATCGCAAACCGGTTGGTAAGGTTTCGGTAAACCCCATTCCGAGTTGCAAGGGATCACCAGGGCCATTTGTAATGGTGTAAACCAGAGTTGTTGGTTGGCTGTCAATAATGCTAGCGGCGCCGAATGCCTTAGTAATGGTTGCGATTGGTACGACAGTTAGACATGGCCCTGACCCAACGCTATTGGTTAAGCGTACCAGCCCCGATATTCTGGTTGCGTCATTGGTCTGAACCGCGGAGGGGCATGAATTGGTCGAGCCTACTGCATTTGTCAAACCACTAACCGTTATCGTACAAGATACCGTTGCCGCAGACATTGCTAGTCCAGCGATCGTAAATGTGTTGAGCGGGCTACCCGTTACTGAAATCATTCCTGGCCCGCTACAGCCTGAAGAATACGTTACTGTTTGACTCGCCGCATTAAATCGCAGACCAGATGGTAGCGTCTCAGTAAAATCGATACCAGATTGCGCAGGATTTCCAGCACCGTTTGTCAGCGTATAGACGATCGTTGTTGTCAAGCCATCATCAATCGCACTTACGCCGAATGCTTTGATCAGACTGGCTTGACGCACGTCAAGGACTTGGTTGGTGACGCTATTCGTCAAATTCGCTGATACGCCAGTGATGCTCGAATTTAGCGGGCCGTTGGTGTAAGTTCCTGTGGTTGCAGCCGTCACACCTGTTACGGTCGCCGTCACTAAACATGTCATACCTGCAGCAACAGTAGCACCTGATACGGCGATTACATTTCCACCCGTAACACTGACCGTTCCGCCACATTGCGGGCTTGAAGCCGTCGCAGTAATTCCGCCGCTTCCAGGAAGGGTGTCAGTAAATGACAATCCATTGCGTAGGACTGTTCCCGCCGCCGTGTTGTTAATACTAAACGTAAGCGTTGTCGTTTGACCAACACCAATTGTATTGCTGGTAAATGCTTTAGTGAGTACAGGCAGGGGCACAATGGTCAAACATGGGCCAGCGCCGAGACCATTAACAAGTCGCACAAGTCCCGTGAGCTTGGAGGCGTCATTAGTTTGTGCAGCAGACGGACAGCTCCCCGTAATGCCAACAACGTTTGTCACGCCCGAAATTGTGACTGTACAGCTTGGCGTCGCTGCAGCCATACCAATACCCGCAATCGAAAACACATTTAATGGCGAGCCACTTGTAGTTACCGATGCGGGGCCGGTACAACCTGCGTAAGTGGCGCTTTGACTTGCTGCGTTAAATCGCAAGTTGGTTGGCAGTGTTTCTGTGAAAGCCATACCTGTTTGAACAGGGTTACCTGCACTGTTTGTAATCGTGTAAATCAGCGTCGTTGCTGCACCATCATCAATTGATGCAGCACCAAAGGCCTTGGTAATAGTTGGTGCGGGTGCAACTGCCAAACAAGGACCCGCGCCAATATTATTGGCAAGCCACTGCAATGCTGTTACCTTCGTTGAATCATTGGTCTGCAGTGGTTGTGGGCAGTTGCCTGTAACGCCTACAAGATTCGTGACGCCAGCGACCGTTACCGTACAACTAGCGGTGGAGGCTGCCATTGCGAGCCCCGTAATCACAAACGTATTCAGATTCGGCCCACCCGTCGCTGTTACCGGGTTCGGACCGCTACATCCCATGCCATAGGTGACACTCGGCGAGGCACTGTTAAACCGTAGATTTCCCGGCAGCGTTTCTGTGAATCCTAATCCCGCCTGTGCAGGGTTTCCTGTCCCGTTCGTCAACGTGTAGATCAAGGTCGTGGTTGCACCATCATCGATGGTTACTGCACCAAACGCTTTCGTTAATCCAGCTTGTCGAACGTTTAGAACTTGATTCGTCACACTATTGGTGAGCACAGGTGAAACACCACTCATCTGGGCGGCACCATTGGTATAACCTGCAGCGATTACGCCCGTAATGGTGACTGCGATTGTACAAGTCGCGCCTGCATTTACCGACGCACCTGTTACGTTGATCACATTATTCCCCCCGCCAGTGACGTTAACGGTTTCGCTGCAAGTTGGCGCCGTTGCCACTGCCGTTATTCCGCCCGCGCCAGGCAGTGTGTCAATAAACGCAAGCCCAGTTCGGTTAATTGCGCCGACACCCGTATTGTTGATAGTAAATGTCAAGGTTGTAGTTAAGCCCGAACCAATTGTTTGAGGATTTGCACCAAACGACTTCGTCAATACGGGCTGTGGTATTGGCGCAATCGCCAAACATGGCCCCGCACCAATGCTATTGGTCAGTCTCGTCAAACCGGTAATCTTGGTTGAGTCATTCGTTTGTGCAACAGCAGCACAGTTACCGGTTACACCTGTTAGGTTCGTCACGCCGGTGACCGTCACGGTACACGCCGCGATTCCCGCTGGCATACTAATTCCCGCAATCGTAAAGGCATTGAGATTTGGCGTGCCGGTTGCCGTTATGCTTGCCGGGCCTGTACAGGTATTACTGTAGGTAACCGTTTGGCTGGCAGCGTTGAAGCGTAGATTTGCAGGCAACGTTTCAGTAAAACCTATACCTGATTGCAGTGGATTACCCGTACCATTGGTGAGCGTAAACACTAACGTCGTTGCATTGCCGTCCACAATAGACCCGGCACCAAACGCTTTTGTCAGTGCTGCTTGGCGCACATCTAGCACCTGTGGCGTTACACCATTAGTCAGATTTGCTGTCACGCCAGAGAGGCTGGCACTACTATTGGTATAAGTATTTGATGCCGCTGCCGTGACACCAGTAATGGTGGCCGTAACCGTACAACTCAGTCCTGCATTTACAGCTGCATTTGCAACGGTGATGACGTTGTTGTTCAAACCGCTAACGGTAACTGTACCGCCGCCACACTGTGGGCTGCTGACTGCGGCCGTAATACCGCCTGCTCCCGGTAAGGTATCGACGAAGCCAAGTCCGGTGCGATTGATCGTGCCAACGGCAGTGTTATTAATTGTAAAAGTCAGTGTCGCCGTTTGTCCAACACCAATCGTTTGCGGATTCGCCCCAAACGATTTCGTCAGAATGGGGAACGGTACGGGAGAAATAGTCAGACACGGTCCAGCACCAACGCTATTTGTCAGACGCGCTAAACCAGTAATTCTCGTTGAATCATTGGTTTGCGTTGCCTGTGGGCACATTCCGGTTTGTCCAACCACATTCGTCACACCGGATATTGTTACCGTACAGCTCGCCGTCGCGGCTGACATGCCAATCCCGCTAATGCCAAAAGTATTGAGGTCTGGCGCGCCAGTCGCGGTAATTGTCGCTGGCCCAGTACAGCCACTGCTATAGGTTACCGTTTGTGAAGCTGCATTGAAACGTAAACGTGTAGGAAGTAATTCGGTAAACCCAATCCCTGATTGAAGCGGATTGCCGGTACCATTTGTCAACGTGTAGACGAGTGTGGTTGATAAGGTATCGACAATGGACATTGCGCCGAAGACTTTTGTGAGCGCTGGTTGTACGACATTCAGTGTTTGGTTAACAATCGCGCTATTTATATTCGCCGTCAGTCCGCTAATTTCAGCAGGCCCGTTCACATAAGCGCCAAGCGTATTGCCAGTCACTGTTGCCGTAATCGTGCAACTTGTCCCAGCAGCCACTGATGCACCACTGACGGTGATGATGTTGTTATTAACACCGCTAACGGTAACAGTGCCGCCACCGCATTGAGGTGTTGCGACTGTGGCTGTAATACCACCTGCGCCAGTCAACGTATCGACAAAGCCAATACCGCTGCGCAGAATCGTATTTGCTGCGGAATTATTGATGGTAAAGGTTAGCGTTGCCGATTGTCCAAGACCAATATTTTGTGGATTTGTACCGAAGGATTTGGTCAAAATCGGCTCTGGCGCAATCGCCAAACATGGGCCTGTGCCGACATTATTTGTCAATCGTACTAAAGCAGATATCCGGGTGCTGTCATTGGTACGGGTTGCATTCGGGCACGTACCTGTTACCCCCGTTGCATTCGTAACTCCCGTGACGGTGACTGTACAGCTGGCAACAGCAGGCATGGATATACCTGCAATGCTAAATGTGCTCAGTGGTGCGCCTGTTACTGTAACGGTAGCAGGCCCCATACAACCTGCGCTATAGGCGACAGTTTGACTGGCTGCATTAAACTGCAGCCCCGTTGGCAGGGCCTCGGTAAAGCCAATCCCCGTTTGCGTTGGATTACCCGTGCCATTGGTAAGCGTATAAACCAATGTCGTGCTTCCGCCATCGTCGATCGATAAAGCACCAAATAACTTTGTTAATGCAGCTTGGCGTACATTTAATACCTCAGAGACGACGCCATTGGTTAAATTTGCGGTTACTCCAGTGATACTCGCCGTATTGTTCGTGTAACTATTCGCTGTCACACCGGTAACGGTTGCGGTAATCGTACAACTCATTCCTGCATTGACGGCTGAATTGGCAACGGTGATGACGTTGTTGTTTACGCCTGATACGGTCACCGTTCCGCCACCGCACTGAGGTGTTGTCGTCACCGCAGTAATGCCGCCTGTGCCGGGCAATGTGTCCGTAAACCCTAACGCAGTGCGATTGACAGTGGCCGAGGCGGCATTGTTAATGGTAAAGGTCAGTGTTGCCGTTTGCCCAACACCGATTGTTTGTGGATTCGCGCCAAATGATTTCGTTAGAACGGGGAATGGTTGTACGACGAGACACGGTCCAGCACCAACGCTGTTGGTTAAACGTGACAGCGCTGTGATTCTTGTGCCGTCGTTCGTTTGGGCTGCGGCCGGGCATGCTCCTGATGTATTCGCAACGTTCGTCACGCCAGCAACCGTTACCGCACACGATGTGGTTCCTGTAGTAATACCGATGCCAGCAATTGAGAACGCATTTAAGTTTGGTGTGCCAGTCGCGGTAATTGTTGCTGGCCCGGTACAACCGGCCGGGCTATAAGTTACCGCCTGACTCGCCGCCGTGAAACGCAAGTTGGCTGGCAATGTTTCGGTAAAGCCAAGCAGTGTTTGCACTGGCGCACCACCCGCGCTATTGTTTAATGTAAAGACAAGTGTTGTTGTTGCGCCACTATCAATACTGGCTGCCCCAAAGGCCTTGGTCAAAATAGGCAATGGCACAATGCCCAAGCATGGTCCTGCGCCCACGCCGTTTGTGAGCCTTACCGGCAACGTAATCTTTGTTGAGTCATTGGTTTGCGCTGCTAATGGGCAAGCACCTGTTACGCCCACAACATTGGTGACAGATGATATCGTCGCCGTACAACTTGCCGTTCCTGCGGTCATCGCGACGCCCGCAATCGGGAACGTATTCAGCGGCGAGCCTGTTGCTGTTACTGTAGCCGGGCCACTACAACCTGTCGAATAGGCTACCGTTGGTGCGGCTGCAGAAAATCTTAGGCTTGCTGGTAGGGTCTCAGTAAAGCCTATGCCTGATTGTGCAGGATTGGTTCCACTATTGGTAAAGGTATAAACGACAGTTGTTGCACCTGTATCCGGAATTGTTGCTGCCCCAAACGCCTTGGTCAAATTGGGCTGGATGACATTGAGCGTTTGGTTGGTCAGGCTATTACTAAGTACCAGCAGGGACGAAATATTAGCCGCACCATTGATATAGCTTCCAGCTGTAGCCCCCGTAATTGTTGCTGTGATTGTGCAACTTAAACCCGCATTAAGTGTCGCACCTGTAACGGTGATGATATTGTTATTCACCCCGCTAATCGCCACTGTACCGCCACATTGTGGCGAGGTCGTTGTTGCCGTTAAGCCGACCGGTAGGGTATCAACAAATCCCATACCAGTCCGATTAATCGCTCCAACAACGTTGTTATTCAACGTAAACGTAAGTGTGGTTGTTTGGCCAATACCAATGGTCTGCGGATTCGCACCAAATGATTTGGTCAATAGCGGTTGGGCTGTTGTATTGATGGTTAAACACGGTCCAGCGCCAAGATTATTAGTCAAGCGGATCGGCAAAGTGACTTTTGTTGAGTCATTTGTTTGCGCGACTTGCGAACAAGTCCCCGTCGCGCCCGTTACGTTCGTTACGCCAGCGATTGTTACCGTGCAGGTTGCTGTTCCTGCGTTCATACCAATACCTGCAATGGTAAAGGCATTCAAATTAGGCGTGCCTGAGGCCGTCACTGTTGCTGGCCCCGTACAACCGCCTGCATAGGTCGCGGCTTGCATTGCGGCGCCAAAGCGCAGGCTTGCTGGCAGAGTCTCTGTAAAGCCAATGCCTGATTGCAATGGATTACCTGCGCCGTTAGCCAAGGTGAACACCAAAGTCGTCGTGCCCCCGTCAACAATAGAGGCGGCACCAAACGCTTTGGTCACGCTCGCTTGACGGACGTTTAGCGTTTGATCGATCACGCTGTTTGTCAAATTTGCCGAGACGGCAGTTATGTTTGTGGAGCCATTAACATAGACGGTTGCTGTAACGCCTGTTACGGTCGCCGTAATCGTACAGCTCATGGCTGCATTCACTGCAGCACCTGTGACAGTGATGACGTTGTTATTCACGCCACTTACAACAACCGTGCCACCACCGCACTGTGGCGTGGTCGTGACCGCTGTGATGCCGCCGACACCTGGCAAGGTATCGGTAAAGTTCAAGCCCGTACGATTGATCGTACCAACCGCCGTGTTATTGATGGTGAACGTTAGCGTTGTTGTTTGCCCAACACCGATCGTTCCTGCAGTAAATGCTTTGGTCAGAATCGGGAATGGCACCGGCAAAATGGTCAAACAAGGGCCTGCACCAACATTATTAGTAAGCACAGTCAACCCAGTAATCTTGGTTGAATCATTTGTTTGTCCGACTTGCGGACACATACCCGTTATCCCCGTTACGTTTGTCACACCGCTAATTGTCACCGTACAAATTGGCGTACCGGCATTCATACCAATGCCCGCAATGGTAAAGGCATTCAAATTTGGTGTGCCGGTGGCTGTTACTGTTGCTGGTCCCGTACAACCTGCGCCATATGTGACTGTTTGACTCGCCGCGCCAAAACGCAGGCTTGCCGGTAAGGTCTCAGTAAAGCCAATACCAGATTGAACCGGATTACCTGTGGCATTTGTAAGAGTGTAAACAATTGTCGTGCTGTTGGTATCAACAATTGAGGCTGCGCCGAATGCTTTGGTTAACCCTGGCGGGGTCACATTGAGTGTTTGGTTTGTTACGCCATTGGTCAAATTAGCGCTAAGCCCGCCAATTTGCGCGGGACCGTTTACGTATGATCCTGCGATAACGCCGGTTACCGTCGCGGTAATCGTACAATTTGTACCCGCATTTAATGATGCGCCTGTTACGGTAACGATATTTCCACTCATAACAGAAACCGCACCGACACCACACTGCGGGGTCGTTGTTACGGCTGTCAGGTTGACCCCGCCGCCCGGCAACGTATCGGTGAAATTCAATGCAGTGCGGTTAACCGCGCCTGCTGCTGAATTATTAATCGTAAAGGTCAGTGTTGCTGTTTGACCGACACCAATTGTTTGTGGATTGGCGCCAAACGACTTGGTCAATACAGGCAATGGTGCAACGGCCAAACACGGCCCTGCGCCAACGCCATTCAGTAATTGCGCAAGGGCGGTAATGCCTGAAGATGCATTGGTACGTGCAGCCAGCGGACATGTACCCGTTGCACCCACAACGTTTGTCACGCCTGTCACCGTCACAAGACAACTTACCGTACCGGCAGTCATCGAGATTCCCGCAATTGGGAATGTATTTAAATTCGGTGCGCCGGTTGTAGTAACGGTTGCAGGCCCCGCGCAGCCGCTACCATAGGTTACAGATTGTGAAGCGGCATTAAATCGCAAGCTTGCAGGTAGGGTCTCTGTAAAACCAATACCGGCTTGCGCCGGATTGCCCGCACCATTCGTTAACGTGAATACCAGCGAAGTCGACCCACCGTCGTCAATAGTTGCGAGACCGAATGCCTTTGTCAATGTTGGAATTGCAGATACCGTCAAACAAGGACCAGTGCCTACACCATTAACGAGTAATGCCAAGCCGGTAATTCTTGTGGAATCATTCGTTTGCGCAGGAAGCGGACAAGTACCAGTTACACCAACGACGTTTGTCACACCTGCTATGGTCACCGTACATGTAGCGGTACCTACTGTCATGCCAAGTCCGGCAATATTAAATGTATTTAGATTTGGCGAACCTGTAGCAGTAATCGTCGCTGGACCGCTACAACCTGCGCCATACGTTACAGCCTGGCTGGCTGCATTGAAGCGCAAATTTGCAGGCAGCGTCTCGGTAAAGCCCAATGCAGATTGCACTGGGTTGCCTGTACCGTTTGTCAATGTGAACGCAAGCGTTGTGTTAGAGCCGTTATTAATACTCGGTGCACCAAAGGCCTTCGTCAATGTTGGTAATGGAACAATAGATACGCATGGCCCGCCAGCAACAGCATTCGTCAATCTATTCAACGCAGTGATTTTCGTGAAATCATTGGTCTGTGTCGCAGCAGGGCAAGCGCCACTTACACCAACCAAATTAGTTACGCCCGTAACGGTTATCGTACAAGTCGCTGTTGCTGCAGTCATTGCCACGCCAACGAGGGCAAACGAGTTTAAGTTTGGCGCTCCTGACGCCGTTACGGTTGCAGGCCCGCTACAACCCGAGCCATAAGTAACCGTCTGACTCGCTGAATTGAAACGTAAACTTGCAGGCAGGGTCTCAGTGAAACCAATTGCCGATTGTGCTGGATTACCGACGCCGTTACTTATGGTGTAGAT
Source organism: Burkholderiales bacterium (assembly GCA_031414695.1). Lineage (GTDB taxonomy): Bacteria > Pseudomonadota > Gammaproteobacteria > Burkholderiales > Usitatibacteraceae > UKL13-2. The sequence continues at coordinate 32,899 of JANNWG010000057.1, read as the reverse complement.
AATTGTTGTAGCGCCACCTTCTGGAAACGTTGCTGCACCAAATGCTTTGGTCAGACTGGCTTGACGAACATCTAACGCCTGATTCGTCACGCTGTTTGTCAAATTAGACGTAACCCCTGTGATGCTGCCATTTGTCGGGCCATTGATATAACTTCCCGCGCTCACACCAGCCACAGTGGCCGTGATGGTGCAAGATGTACCCGCATTTAGCGCCGCACCCGTTATGGTAATGATATTGCCGCTCGTTATTGCGACGGTACCACCGCCGCATTGTGGCGACGCCGCAGTCGCGGTAAGCCCACCAGTGCCAGGGAGCGTGTCGGTAAATCCAAGTCCGGTTTGATTGATCGTACCCGTTGCTGAATTATTGATCGTAAAGGTTAATGTAGTGGTCTGACCGATACCGATTGTCGCTGAGGAAAAAGCCTTGGTCAGAACTGGCAACGCAACGTTAACTGTTAAGTTGGCCGACGCGGTATTACCGACGAGTGGCCCGGTTGCAGAAACCGCACCTGAGGTGTTGGCATAAACACCCGCAGAAGGCATTGACACCCGCACTGATAACGTACATGTGCTATTTGCCGGAACTGAGCCGCCCGAGAGCGCGACTGATCCTGCCAATGCGACCGGTGCAAAAGTGCCGCCGCAAGTATTGGTCGATACAACCGGTGAGGCGACAACCATCAGGCCAGGCATGGTCGGAAAATTATCCGTAAAGCCAACACCGGTCATCGTGATCGGGCTGCCGTTGGTAATCGTAAAATTAAGCGTGCTGGTAGACCCGAGAATAATCGGGTTCGGACTGAACACTTTCGAGATACTTGGTACGCCAACTGACAAAATTGCCGTAGCCGGACTGACGCTATTGCCTGCATTTGTACTACTAATCGTTCCCGTGCTATTGGTGTAATTATTTGAAATTGCCGATGTCACGTTAACGGTGACGGTACAGGAAGAATTTGCCGCAATGGAGCCGCCCGTAAACACCAATGTTCCGGGATTGGTTCCGTTCGGAGAAGCCACCGCAGAACCCGTTGGGCAGGTTGTACTGGCATTCGGCACCAGCGCATTGCGAAGGTCTGCCGGATAGGTATCCGAAAATGCAACCCCTGTCATGATGGCCGGATTCGGATTGGTAAGCGTAATCGTGAGTAACGAATTCGCGTTTACAGCAACGCCCGTCGGACCAAAAGATTTGGCAACGGTTGGCGGTAGCAAAACAGATAATGTTGCGCTGGCCGGATTTACGTTGGAGCCTGCACTTGTAGTCAATGCGCCTGCTGTGAAGGTATTAGTATAAATACCTGCGACTGTCGTGGTCACGTTCACAGTAACCGTACAGGTACTATTCGCAGGAATGGTCGCCCCGGAGAGTGATAGCGTGCCGGGATTTACCGCATTTGCCGAAGCCGTAACAACTGGCGTCCCCGTACATGTTGTAGCAGCACCAGTGACAACGGCATTGCGCAAATTGATTGGGTAAGTGTTTGCAAATGAAACACCTGTCATATCTGTACCATTCGGGTTCGCCAGCGAAATCGTAAACACGGATGTTCCTGATACAGGAATAGTCGTCGGTGTAAACGATTGTGTTACCGTTGGCGACGAAAGAATCAAAAGTGTTGCGATATTACTCGGCGCACCGGGGATTGCATCACCTGTATAACTTGCGCCGCTGGTTTGGTTGTTACGTGTGCCGGCAATATTACTCGACACGTTAATTGTAATCGTACAGCCCGCGGGGGATGGAACCGTTCCAGCCGTTACGACGAAATTCGTCTGCCCGATAGCAGCGTTACTGACTACGCCAGTACAATCACCGCCAACAACAGCGTTCGACATCGCAAGGTTCGCTGCCGCTAAGTTATCTGAGAAACTCAACCCTGAGCGCGTTGCACCAGTTGGATTTGAAATCGTGAAGGTAACGACTGACGGCGCACCATTATTTACAACAGTCGGCGAAAACGATTTTGAAATGCTTAACTTTGCGATGCTCAACGTTGCAGCAGCTGTCGTGCCCGTGCCGCCATTGCTGGAAGCAACTGTGCTGGTCAGGTTATTGTAGTTGCCAACCACTGATGCAGTTACATCGGCTGTGATCGTACAACTGCCCCCCGGAAGAATTGTTGCGCCTGCAGCAGGGTTGATGCGGATACCAACATCGCCAACCGCCAAAGCTCCCCCTGACGAATTTTGCAATGTACCAACTGTGCTACCAACTGTACAAACATTGGTTGTCGTTAGTGGCGAGGCAAGTGTCATTGCGCCTGGCGCAACTGGGAACACGTCAGAAAATGACACGTTTGTCAGTGATAACGGATTACCGCCCGGATTTGAAATAACGACCGTCAACGTTGAAGTACCGCCTGCAGGCATTGTAGCTGGCAAGAACGACTTCGAAATAGTTGGTGGTCCTAGTACATTCAATGTGGCAGTCGCGCCAATCTGCGGAGGCGTATTGGTGACGGTGACGATACCAGTATCGTTAAAATATCCTCCCGCGGCTGGCGCGCTCACATTTACGTCAATTTGACAAATGCCAGACGCACTAATATTGAGGCCGGAAAGCGCCAACGATGTGCCATTCGCAGCTGCCGTTATCATACTACTCGTGCACGTTCCCATGATGTTCGAAATTGTTGCCGATGGCGTGGCTGTGTTGAAAAGTCCGCTTGGATAATTATCCGTAAACGACACGTTGGTAATAGCAGCACCGGCATTGACGTTGGTAATGCGGATACGCATTACCGATGAACCACCAATTAGGATAGGGTTCGTTAAGAATGTTTTTGTAATTGTCGGCTCAGTTAGCAATGTAACTGTTAACGTTGCTGCGGCTACGATTGGATCAGGCGCATTGTCAAAGGTAGCCGTAAATGCAGGATTTATTTTATTGCCAGCAGTCGTTGGTATCACCACGCTAGTAACTGTACAACTACCGAGCGGCGCTAATGTCATATCAGACAACCCGATAGTGCTGCCGCTCGCCAAACCTGTTCCCGCCGTCACGCTCGCAGTTGAGCCGCCTGTGCAATTCAATGTAACGAATGCCGTTGGTGTATTGACGAGTCCTGCTGGGTAGGTATCAAGAAAAACAGCGCCTATCCGCGTTACTGTTGTCGTCGTATTTGGGTTAGTCAATACGATAGATAATGTTGAAACATCATTGATATTGACTGGATTAGGCGAGAATGTTTTGACAACGGTCGGCGCTGCAACTACTGTATACGGCGCACTGGCGATATTGCCGGGCACAGCGTCGCCCGTTCGCGTCACACCTGAAGTTGTGTTTGTAAATGGGCCGCCGGGCGCGACACCAACAACTGTTTTTGTGATCGTACATGTACCGCCAATTGTTGCTATCGCGCCGCCGCTGAGAGATAACACATTCATACCATTGGCCGCAGTCAACGTACCCCCGCAGGTATTTGTCCCTACGGTTGCATCATTTTGTAATGCGCCCGGATAGGTATCGCTGAATGCTACTCCGGTTGTTGCTATACCCGTCGCGTTTGTCAACGTAAAGGTAATCGTTGATGCAGCTCCGCCAACTTCAATAATTGGTGCGGAAAAAGATTTTGTTATCGAAATTTTTCCACCAAAAAGTGTTGCTGATGCCGTCGTTCCATTTCCAGCATTTGTTGATGCAACCACACTTGTTGTATTAACCTTTGGTCCCGCTGAAGTTGCGGTGACCTGCACCGTAATTGTGCAACTACCGCCCGGCAGTATCGTTGCACCACCGCCGGCCGCAGGCATATTAATAGTATTACCTGAAGCAACACCGCCCGTTAGTGCGCCCGGCGTTGAGCCTGGTGTACAAACAATGTTTGCACCTGGCGTTAAGGTATTGAATAGATTTGCCGGATATGTGTCTGTAAACGATACGCCTGTTAGTGCTGATGTGTTGGTAGCCGGATTAGAAAGCACAATTGTCAGTGTTGATGGCGAATTTACAACAACAACAGGCGGGGAAAAGGACTTAGCAATTAATGGCGGGCTTAGGACTGCGCCAGTCGCGGCGGCACTTGCAGTTGTAAATGTGGCTCCAAGTGTTTGCCCGCTAAATGAAATGCTAGCTGAGTTGGTAATTGTCGTGCCCGGTGGCAAGCTTGGATTGACCGATGTATCAAACGTAAGAGAGGTCGCTTGACCAAACGCCAAGTTACCACCGGTAGTACCATTTGCCCCATTACCAAGCCGAAAAATAACGCATGGATTGGCAACAGGCGCGCAAGTTGCTAGTACGTTTGAAAACTCAGCAACATCATCAGCGGCAACGTCAGTCTTAACACCAGCATTTGCACCAGTTACAACTCGAAGACTCCCCGTAACGTATGTCGTACCAACAGGAATTGGGTCCTTAACGATTAAATTTGTGCCTGTGTCAAAACCGGTATTGGACATTGCGATTGTCCAACGCATTACATCACCCGCTAACAGGGTTCCGCCATTCACGTCCAGCACTGTCTTAGTTACGTTTGCGGCGATGATGGGGACATAAAGGTCTGTGGCGAACGTAATCACATTAGGGTGATAGTTTTCACCAGGAGCGGAGAGTTGCAATACTGCGGACGTCGCACCATTTGGAATCACACCAGAAGGCACATTAAGACGGTCCACATCGACGCCAAAATTATTGACGAAATTAGGACTTCGTCCGGGAATGCTCACGCCATTTTCTGATAAAGATGCATTGAAGAAGTTATTGTTAGGGTTTAAGGCATCGCCAAGAAAAGTACTATTAATAGAGAACCGATCGCCTGTTCTACTCAAGTCGCCGTCAAATCCCGCGGCACCAACTCGACTAATCACCGGGCCACTCAATGGCGTTAGAAAACCAGTTGGCGTGATTGTTACGGGATTTGTGCTGTTAACTAAACCATAGCCGTCGTAGACGACAAGGTTTTTAATCGTATCGGCCATGTTCTGATATACAACAACCAGCACCCAACCGCCCCAGTTATTTACATCTTGAATCGTTTGCACATTAGCAACGGAATACACACCATTGCCTGCTGCAATGACGGCAGATGTTACGTTTGCGAATGCTGAATAGTTGCTAGCCTGACCAGATGCAGAATCGATTGTAGAGGCACTAATTCCAGAATAGCCAAACGAGGTTGGCGTTTTGAAAAGCACCTGCCCGCGCTGGCTACTGGCAGATGTAGCCGACCAATATAGGCCAGCAAATTGAACGGTTGAACCGAACGGCATTGACAGCGTCGCGGACGATGAGTTAAATGTTGAGGGATCAGAATCAACGTCAATGTTGGTCATCATCCAATCGTTGTTATCCAACAATTCATTTGGGAAAGGAGCGTTAGGTATACCCGCCGCCGCATTCGCACATGCTCCGCTCAATGGAAGTGCGCTGCATGCCATCACAGTATTACCAATTAACTTAATGTCGCCGTTTGTATTGGTTGTATATCGAACCGTAAATGGCCGTGTGATTTGAGCCGTCGCATCAAACGAAACCAATGCACTTATAGCAAGGACGATACCGACTATCAGTGAACGTATTGTTATCGTGCTACGGTTCTTAGTTGCTGCATATGTATTTAACGTTGATTGGCCACCACTACTGGCGGTAGTGCGGGTGAAATTCATAATATGCACAAATGGCGTCACAATTATCTTTGCGAGCGTCTTTTCTAAAGAATAAACGCCATCAACACTTTTTGGTATGCGGCCAACTAATTTTGTTGTCATCTCTTTCATTCCCAAGTGCGATTGTTTAGAGAAACCAACCAACAATTTTTACCGTTTGAAACAGGACGGTATATTAATTTTTATTTGCTGCTGGTCATAACTATTTCATTCGCTGGTGATTTACGCTTTGAATGATTGTTTTGTGCGTTGTCTGAAACAACAAAGTCGCTGTTCTGTACTTCGTCTTCCGAATCATCAACGTCTTGTAACTCAATCACATCATCGTCATCTTCAAGTTTCCCGGCTGATGACTGAGTTGGCTTCCCATCAGCATCACAGTATTGCAACAAATTTGCAGGCTTCTTAACCTGTGGCTTTTTCATATTGGCAACTGGTTTCGTAGCCTTAGGCAGAGATGACGTCAAAGGTTTGGCAATGACTGTTTTAGGTTTCTTTTTTATCGTTGGACGCGGCCTGCATTGTCCAATCTGCTCAAGAGCAGGCGGCGCAATAAGTTGAACGACTCTATCAACATGCGGTGCTGGTTGAACTACCGCTGGCATTTGCGAAACATCAGCTTGAGCGGTTGCAATCGCTGAAACCGGTAGCGCTGACGGCGTTGGTAACTCTGTTGTTGGCTCAACTTTTTTCTCATCCTTTACACAACATGCACTCGCTTTGTGTGCATTATTTTTTTTGCTATTGAATACATCTTCATCAAATTTGTAGCGTAAACGAACGAAAACACCTTTATTTGTGTATTCACCAAACGCTAAATCGTCATCCTTATAACCAAACCAGTTATAACCGGCAGACACCCATAGACTTTCCATCACCATAAAGCCAAGCTCCACGCCTAGGCCATACTGCTTAGCCACTGTGCCACGACCCAGCATGGTGGAAGCATTTAATGAAGCATCCCAACGTGAGGCGATCTCCCAAATAGCTCGTCCAGCAAGGAGTTGCGTGGTATTGCGACTAGCAAGGCCATTAGAATTTTCATTCACACGCTTGGCGGCATAGCGTCCGCTAAAGGTAAATGGGCGACGCGGCTGCCAATTAGCGTGCAATGACACCAACTCAACCGTGCGTTTCAAGACGACATCTGGTTGTGTTGTGTCGTTTTCCGCACGATACTCGACGCGACCTAGCGCATTCCACGTGTCGTCATCAGTATCACGATAGGCCAAACCTAGTTGCATGCGCTCTTGCATATTTTCGCCAAATGATTGGCCTTTATTTTTGAGTAGCGAATAGGTATTGCGGCCAAGGAACGTCCAATTGCGACTTAACTTTGACGCTAGCGCTACAGTCGAAAGAATCGAATCTTGCGATTTACCATCGCGTAACTCTAAACGGGTAGAGCCTTTCCACAGCGGGTTTGCGGTGTATTCAAGCCCAAAGGTCAAGGCAGTTGACTCAGCAGTGCCCACACCGGCTAAGGTATGTACGCGCTCAAATCCAGTTTGTAATTTAATGCCATCAGCCAATGTCCAAGTATTACGTAACCCCAACGCCGCCTCAGCGTCGCCACCGGAAATCGCATCACGTACACGGTACTCACTAAAGACATTGCCATCTTTCATATAGTCGGCATTAATACCCACAACAGTAGAATTTTGTCGCTGCTGATTGTTTAAGCCATATGGACCAGTGATGGATGAAATAAACTCGTGACGCGCGTACAAGCGGCCATTGTTCGGCAACTGATACTCACCACCGATAGCGAGTATTTTCTTATTGGAGTCTTCAACATCTACCTCGGCTTCACCGTAGGCATTAGCACCTTTAACACCGGGGATTTCGCCTGTGAGTCGCGCGCGAACGGTGGTGACTTCGTTTTGAACGGTTTGTCCCGATGTACCGCTATTGCCAGGTAATTGTGGTGCTTGGGTATCGCGTGCGTGGCGAATACCTAGTTCCCCACGAATACCTTGTGCTAACGTTTGCTCAACACTCAGCAATATGCCATCTCGCTTAGCATCAGTGGCGTTATCAAGTGTGGACAATAACTCACCGCGCAGGCTGGTTTTTTCGCCGATGCGGTATGTCATTTTGCCGCCTGCTTCGGTACGATCTTTCGCTAAGGAAGCGCTTGGATTATCAAAGCCTGCATCAGACTTCGCAATGAAAATATTGCCGTCAAAGTCACCGTCTTTATGGCGAAACTCGATGCGTTGCGCCATGCCACTTGTTTCAATGCTGCTTGCGCCACCTATTGTCTTGTCACGTGATGTGCGAACAATCTCGGCGATGATGAATGATTTATCAGCTATGCGCGCAACACTGTTAATCGACATCATGCGAAATTTATCGCTAGGATTACGATCTTCTACAACAGCAGCACCCACTTCAAATCTGTCATTTAACTTCACCTGCACATCCGCACCCGCCACCCAGAACTGAGGCCCACCTTGATCGACTTCATAGGTGATGCGTAATGATTGCGGATTCAAATTTTCATCTAAAGTGGCAATCGGCGCTTTCAATAAAATACGTCCCGTCAGCGGCTCTAATTCGTAATCAACAAAACGTGTTAACGGCACTGAACTTAATATCAGTGATGTACGATTACGATCACGCGTCACTAGCTCGAGTTTTTCGCCATTGATTAAGCCACGTACATTGCTCAAGACAAAAGGACCCGATGTACCATTGGCACGTATCTCATCGATCACTTGCTTGGTAGTGTCGCGGCTCGCAAATACATTAGCTTGCACATTTGCGGTCTCATAGTGCTGCTTAATACCCGTCAGTGAACGATTGTAGTTAGACAACTGACGATTCTCAAAACCAGAGGCGGTGTTGTAATCACCATAGAGCAGGTATGATTTTTTATGGTCAACGCGCAAATAAAATTTACCCGTTGACTGGGCATCAAAGCCACGTACTGACGAGTCACCATAGACTGGATAAAACTCATCGGGCTGAATGTCACGGAACAAACGGTCACGCGTTTCTTTATCGGAGTCATACGCCAAGGTCAGCAAATATTCGCCCTTGACCTTGCCTTTGATAAACATCGCCGCGCGCGCGCCCGCTTGGTATTTACCGTCATTCCAGTTTTGCGAAATATGCGTAATCTCAGACTCAAAGCCGTCCTGCTGACGCGTCGGCACTAGCGCGTTCGAATTTAGTTTGCGTAAGTTAATAATGCCTTCGACTAATCCTGATGCCACTAACTGACGCAGCTCTGGCAAGAAATCGAGCGGCTCATCTGCACGCACACGTCCACTTTCAACCGTTATGCGTGATTTGCCCACGTCTGTCGGCGGCAGCAATGAAAACTCTTTTTCTCCGCCCTCAATAAAGACTTGGATTCCCTCAACTGTTAGGTTTAAATCCTTTACATCCCATCGACCAAGGTTGGTAGCAAGTGTTGCGGCCAAACGTGATGTAACAGGTGTACCCAACTTATCGAGCATACGTACTTTAACCACGACAGGTGTTTTGCCATCGGCAATCGCGCCGCCATTAGCGCGGACACGTGATGAATATTCAATCTGAATTTTTGCAAGTTCACCTGGGGCACGAATAGTGATTTTGCTCTCACCACGTTCGTTACCAAATGCATCAACTTGCTTCACGATGACTATATTGTCGCCTTGACTTAGTTCAATACCGATATATTCCCACGCTTGCAGTTGCTTGTTTTCAAGAACTGCTTTTTTACCTACGCGGCTATTTTCAATCGTTGTACCGTTTACGCTAAGTTTGAATGTTGTTCCAGCAACACCCTTAACGCGAATAGTCGTTTGCGCAAACGCCAGTACGTCGCCATTCTTCAAACCAACAAAGCCTAATGTGTTGTCTTCAGACGGTAGCAATTCTTCCAAGGCAACGACAGGGGTTTGCGCACTGTTTGCTGCCTGAGATACAGTCGCGTCTGACTGCTGTGGCGATGTAGTGTTGGCTAACGTACTGAAACGATTAGCGGCACCTTGGCTTGCATTCGACGATTGTACTGTGCTATTTAATTGTGATCCTGCGCTCAAGCCAGCGGTAGTGACATTCGATGGTGCTAGATTTTGCCCAACAACACCGCTCGCTGGTAGCGCTTTAACATCCGTTAAATTACGCTGAATTGGGTCTGCATTCAGCGTCTGCTGCAATCGTCCGTCAATCTCTGCATTCAGTCGTGACGCCATCGTACGACGTACTTCAATTTCGTTGGTTGCGGCTGGCGTGCAGCATGCAACAGCAAAATTCGCTTTGTGAATTTCGCCATTTTTCAGATCAAGGAAACGACTGTCTCCCTTGCCAAGGTTGCGGTTAGACAGTGGCAATAGATCGACTACGTTAATCGAGTCTGGCAACGACGTACGATCAATCTTAAGCACGTGTGTACGAGGCGATACTCCATAAAAACTATATTTACCTTCTGCATCTGTTACGACATTTGTGCCGTCTTCTAGATAAAGCCGAACGCCTGGTATGCCAAGTTCACCAGAGTCGTCGTTTTTTGCGCGTGTTTGCAACGCATCTTTATTACAATCCGCGAACACCTTACCAATAACATAGGCCTTGTCTGTAAAGACACCCGCGTTTACGGTGACTTTGGCAGTAGCGTTATTTGAAATACTAAATAACCCCGAGGTCGGCACACGGTAGTTTGCTACAACACGATTGATGCCATCGCCTTGCAACGCGCCAGGGCCTACACGCACGCGGTATGTCAGTTTGACCTGCTTAGCGACATCTATTTTGCCAACATTAAAGGTTAATCTTGGCCCAGCGCCACCTAATGGGTCTGCAATTGGCTTTCCATCCACGCGGGCACTGTTTTGAACGTAAGTAAAGCCTGCGGGTAAATCATCAACCGCAAAAACGTTACTCGCTGTTAATGGATATCCCGTTTGATTATTGATCGTTACCGTGTAATCGGTGAAATCACCAACTTCAACAATTGAGCGAAGCACATCCTTACGAATAAATAAGCCGCTAACCAGACCCGCATCAACAGGGATATCTACAACAACAGGTCCAGTATCAATACCAACACGGAAGATTCCACCATATGAGCCGCCACTCGTTGGGCCAGTGGCAAGAATATTTCTACCTCTAGGCAATTGGTCTACCGGCACAATTGATGTCCATGTGTAGCCATTAGGCGGCCTGACTTGGATACAGAAATCACCCGCTGTCACTAGCGGAAATTCAAAACGCCCATCTATTTTAGTAATTTGCGGATTGCTTGAAGGCACTAGCGATCCATTTAGGAGTACTTGCACACGCGACAACGTGCTGGTGCAAACTCCATTTAAGGCATTGACTATCCTGACGTTTGCTGCCGCTACCGGCACATTCGTGCGGCTATCAAACACAACACCACTTGGATCGATCAGAGTGACAGAAGTGAAAATTCTTCTGCTACAACCGACAATTTCTATATCGTATGTATCAAAGGCATTGCCTTGCAGGAATCCATCGCCGGCAATAACAGGTGGCAATCTTACTGGTATAGAGGCATCAAAAACACCTGTATTGGGGCCAGTCTCTGTAGAAATAATCTCTTCACGCTCACCATTGGGCCCAGTGATGATAATGAGTCGAGTCTCAATCACATCCGGCACGGCATTACAGGTAGGTGCATTCGCGCGAATGTATAAATCACGGCCGATGAAGGCAAAGAATGTTGGACGTGTGCGGATACCATCAATGAAGCTACGAATAATATCGTCTGGCAAATTGGTTGCATTAGCGTCAACTGTCGTGATGTCTGTATTGGTCAGTACTCTGGTTTGCGCTTTAAGTTGTATTGGCGGTGACAATGGCGGCACTGCATCTGTAGGCGTAGTGCTGGTAACTGACAGCACATGTGTAGCCACATCGCCATTGCGAGCGGCTACAGGTGCTGTAACCACAACTAAGTAATTAGCGCGCTGCCCAGGTTGTAACGTTACCGATGTTGAGGCGGGAGGATTAGTGGAAGAGCCGACACCCGCTAATGTTCCTGCCGCTACAGAAGCTGGATCAAGGAAACCAACTCCAACCCAACCACCCGCTGTACCACTCACACTACCGGTAATTGTTTCGACACAATTACCAACGTTAGTAAATGTATGTCCATATGTGATGGTAGCGCCAGGGCGAACACGACCGCGATTATCAGGCTCTAAACGGACAAGACATACGCGACCAATTGCTAACAAAATATCATCATCTGCATCTGTAATGGCGCCATTCAACACAGATCTTGCCGTTTTGGTGACACGGAATGGTCCACTTGGCAATACGCCAACTGGCAATATAACGCGCACCACCACAATTGCACTTTCGCCAGCACTCACAGGGCCGGTATCAGGTGTGCCATTTCGGCTCGTATCAGCTAGAGGGGTTACACCGTCGCTGCTGAGCAATGCAATACGTGAGCCAGCAGGAAATGTTGACCCTGATAGAGTGATGTCATACGTATCAGTGATGTTGCCGCGATTGGTAATTGTGTTTCTAAACAAGAGCGTTTCACCAGGCTGCCCACTTGCGATGGTTTGACCTGTTACGGTCACACCAAGCGCGCCTAAAACACGGAATACAACTGAGTTGGATACTCGATTAAGTCTTCTGTCAGCGCTATTAACAAATGTAAGTGAAGCAATGTTGGTCAACAATGTTTCGCGTGCAAGATTAGGGGCAATGTTGACTGAGAACGTAATAACACCGCTATCACCGGGCTCAAGGATACTAAAATCAACTTGTACATTAGAAGAAGACGCTGAATAAGTAATGGTACGGCCACCAATATTGTCGCTTCCGCTCAGCAAATTGGCTACAACACTAGTGGCGCCAACACTAATTCTCATTGTGCCCGGCACATAAGTCATGCCAGCAGGCAACGCATCGGAAATCGAGACGTTACGTTTACGAGCATTAGGTGTTGTAGCGGGGTTGGTGAACGAGAGTGAAATCGTATATGGCCCGCTTGGTGAATACCCTTGATTGGCAGAAATAGATTTGGCAACCGACATGTCTAAAGCTGGGTTTGCGGGCTCCACAATCAGGCATGCGTTCTCAACAAAATTGTATGCGTTACTCACGCCACTAATTGACGTTGCGCTGTTGGTAAATGCACTAGGGTTACTAGCACATGTCGGATTAAGCTGACCAATCACGTTCGTCACGCCGCTCACGACAATGCCACACGATAACGAACCTGCGGCGATACTAAAGTTACGTACGCTAACCTGGTTCGCCGCTAAGCTGACAAGACCTGTACAACCAATGCCTTGAATGCTGAACGTGGCGCTAGGCAATAAACGCAGCCCAGCTGGCAATAAATCCACAAAATTAATGCCGTCAACTAAAGGCCGCGTGCTGGTATTACGTAGCGTGAAGGTTAAAGATGTCGTGTCTCCGGCATAAATACGATCATCAGCAAATCGCTTTGTCAGTGTAGGCAAAGGTGGTAGCACACGTAGGCATTGCGGTGTAATGCTATTAACCAAAAATTCGACATTCTCCATTCTAAATTTGGTGTTTGTAAAGTCTGGTGCGTTTAGAGCGCCGCAATTGGTAGGATTAAGTTGTCCCACTTTATTCGTTACACCCTCGACCCTCACCATACAGATGACAGACGGGTCAATAATATCTAGCTCGCGTACGCGAATGATGTTTGCTTGGGGCGGGGAGTATGACGAAAAAGTTGCTGTTCCAGACCTGCAGCCGCCACTAAAAGTTACGACTGGAGTTTCACGAAATGCGAGCCCTGGTGGCAAAATATCATCGAAACCGTAGCCCCCGTAATTAACGGGTTTTTCAGCAGGTGTAATGGTGAATACCAGAGGGGTCCACTCACCAGCTACAATGACTGAAGAACCAAATGCCTTCGTCAGTATTGGTAGCGTAGCGGGATCTATTACTGGCGGCGGCGGCGGGCCAGACGGTGTAACCACTAAGCACTGGTTTGTAATACTGTTGTTGACGTTAACAACACCGCTCATATTGATGGCGCCATTGGTAAACGGCGCTACTGGTGTTGCACAAGCAGGATTAGTTAGCCCAGGCTGATTCGTCACGCCGTTGATGCTGATTTCGCATAGTGCCGAACCTGCTGTCATCGACATTGCGGTCACATTGATGATATTAGGGCTCGTCAGTGTGATGGTAGCTGTGCAACCTACACCAGTTACCGTACTAGTTGCCATCGGTGATAAACGTAATCCCGTTGGTAGCGTGTCCCTAAATGCAACACCCAACTGTCCAGGGTTGCCTGCACTATTTGTAATGCTAAATCTAAGCATTGTTGATGCATCTTCTACTATTGTTGTGGGCAAAAAAACTTTTGTTAAGTTCGCCAGACCGCCTAGGGGATTTACAACCAAACACCGTGAGGTCACTTGATTATCCAGTCCAACTACACCAGCAATATTAGCGCTGCTATTGGTAAAGACAGCAGGATTTGCCATGCAAGATAAGTTAGTCGCCGCTGCTTGATTTGTGATTGCGTTAATAGTGATGGTACAAGTGCCGTTTGCAGGAATAGCTAACGCTGTCACTGATACCGCTGTCGGTACAGTAAGATTAACGACTGCTGCGCAACCTACACTGCCTGAAACAATTGACGTGGCACCGGCGGAAAGTCGCAATGATGCAGGCAAATTATCAGTGAACGCCGCACCCACGACGGTGACTGCGACTGGGTTAACGATGGTGAACGCAAGTGAAGTAGAAGCACCTGAAAAAAATGATGCTGCTCCAAAGGCTTTGGTCAACGTAGGTGTGCCAGGCGCCACGGCAACCGTCAGTGTTACCGCATTACTGGTGGCGGTTAATGGGCTTGCGCCGATCTGCAATGTACTTGAAGCGGTATTGGTAATAATTGTGCCGGGTGGCGTTGGCTGTGCGTAGGTCAATGTCAGGGGTGCCAATACACCAGACAGTGCAAATGCGACACTTGCTAAGCCAAACTTAAAGTTTGCGCGCGAAAACAGTTGGGCAGCGATTAGCTGTGCTTGCCAATGTCTAAAGTTGAACAGCCCCGTTCGCCCTAAAAGGGAGAAAAATTGCTGCAATGACGCATTAAACATCCATATTATTTGCATCAAATCACTATATTGTTAGCGCTTCAGAGTCAGCGTGAAATACCGCACAAAGTGCTCGTTTTTCCGTGGATTTTTCAACATTTGACACATCATAAAACCCATGGAAAAACGGGAGGTTGCCCTCCCGTTTTTCTACTATTTGAATACAATTTATTTCATTGATTGGATTCAATTACATTGCGTTAATTCGGACACAGAATTGCAGTGTCACGAACGCGCCAGAGTTAAGTCCTGACATTGGCGCTGCTGGTCCTGCACTGGTCGCTGCAGACACACCGCTAATGGTGCCGGTAGTAGCGTTCACTGGTATGACACTTGCAAACAGTGGTCCAGTTGTAACGTTTGGTGTAACTGGTGTACAGGCGGTTTCAAACCTTGTGTTAGTAGGGGTAGAGTCATTAATGACCAGAGTATTGATCACGTTGGCAGTCGTGTTCTCACCAACAATCAAATACGCAATACATTGACCCGGCGCTGTTGCGGCGCTGGCAGCCAAACTTGCGCTTGTCCACGGTGCAGCTGGTACACCTAGGGTAAGGGCTACTGCTGGTGCTGGGCCAGCACATGCAACTGTGCGTTGATATTTATTCAAGCGTAATCCTGAAGTCAATGTCGTCACATCATTTGCCGAGGTGGTAGAACCGCCCATATTAAATGTAGCAGTAATAGTAGTTTGGTTCGCTGGGCTACCTGCTGCCGGAGGCGCACTAACCCGTACAAAAATCACTTGCGAGGAGTTAGGCGTTAGGTTCAGCATGGTTGCATTGGTGATCTGCACATCCGTACCAATATCCAAGATACCGTTCATATTGGTATCAATATAAGCTGCAGATGTCCAATTATGCGTTGGCACTTGGCTATTGGCTAAGAAGGTACCAGGGAATGTCAAGTTCTCGGCAACGTTACCCGTATTGGTAATGCTGTGCTGATACGTCACGGCTCCGCCTGGGCTAGTCTGCTGCATACCATTCGGCGTGATCGACACTGCACGCGCCTCACCTAATGTGATCTGATCACGCTTCGTATCAAATACAGCCGCATTGCCTTGCTGCTGAACACGGTACTCAACAACATATGCACCTGGTGGGGAATCGGTTGGACGACCAGCGCCACCTTGGTTAGTCGGCGGTATGGTAACTTCCGCACAAACCAGTATTTGCCCGCCCGCCACAATTGGCGCTGCTCCGGTAGTCGTGATGTTGCCACCTGTGACTGTAGAACAAGTGCCAGTGCCACCGTCTAGCTTAAACGAGGTTGCCCAATTCACCGGTGCAACTGGTGGCACGGTCAAGCCAACACCAGCTGGCACGGAAATGTATGTCGCCGTTAGGTCATAAATTGCAGGCGTTGCACTCGTGTTGTTGACGTGCAATCTAAAGCGCGAAACAGTTTGCACCGTTGTTGACGGTGTAACGGCATTGGTCGTGATCACCGTCATCGTGCCAGCACCTAAACCGTTTGCTAACAAGGCTCCACCAGCGACAGATAAGTTGTTGGTCAAATCAACCGTATTGGCCACTAATGCTGTCAGCACATTGGTGACAACGTCAGTTATTGCAGGATTGGCAACGGATGTGGCTTGCAACGCAATGCGATGCGGCCCAGTAGGCGGAACAGCACCAACTGGTATTGTGGCTGAGATTACGATTGGACGTCCGCAACGCGTTCCTGCTGCGTTAACGATATATGGGCTTGGACAGACCATTGCTACCGGTAACGGTATCGGGCCGGTATCGGGCGCAGCAGTGCCACTACTGTTTAACAAGCTTGTCATACCATCGGCTTGGAACATCGTAAAGGTTGTTCCTGCTGGGAAGGTACAAGAGTTTGCTGCCATGTTACTAGGCAAGCAATTTGCACCCGCAAAGGTTCCGCTGGTACCTACTGGCGCACCAGTACCATCGATAAACTGAATATCGAAGGTGTCAGTTGCATTACCGTTATTCCATACATAGTCTGTCCACGTAATGGTTTGACCTGGCGATGCACTTGCTACGGTGACAGGATCACCATCTGCCACGCCAGACAATGTTGGTGAGCCGTTGAACGCAACCAGAGCTGCTTGTGCAACCGTATAGGTTGTTGTATTGGATGGATTAGGACCAGACGTTAACATTGCCACAGGGTCGGTAAATGTTGCAGATGCAGTGTTTTGGGTAGCGGGGTTATTACCAACCGGTAGCGATCCTGCGACTGTTACTTGGAAATACAAGTTACCGGCTGTTGAGCCAGCGACTGCAGGGAACGTTGCAGTAACTGTGCCAGTCACTGCGGTTGTTGGTGAGGTGTATGTAATACCCATTGGGTCAACACCTGCGCCATCGCCCAATACTGTCATTCCGCTACCGCTCCAACGGCCAGAATTTGGTACGTACAAAAATCCTGTTGGTAATGGATCGTTAAGGATAACGTTCGTACAACCAATCGTGCCTGAATTCGTGTAGCTCAAGACGACAAATAATGGGCCAGCATTTGGGCTAGCACCACCAGTTACAGGACCAACGCCAGGAGGCGCTACGCTCTGTAATGATTTTGTGAGAGTGATAGAGCAATTTGCAATGGTGGTGGTGTCAATAACAGAGGCTGTAGGCGGCATCATTGGTGCACTGCTGGTAGCGGTAACAGTTATCGTACCTGTTTGACCAACCATGGCTGATGGTGGTGTTTGCGCACAAACAACGAAGTTAAAAATTGAACCAATACCGACAGAAGCCAACGCGCCTGTTGACGTGATTGGTGTCATGTTGTCAGGTATGCCGTCTGTTGGTGCCGCATCAATGTAGTACGCGATCGGCGCAACGTGAATAACCGTGCCGAGCATTACTGGTGCGGTCAGTGCAAACGTATCTGCACCATTACCAGTGTTGGTAATGGTGTGAGGGTAACAAACTTGCTGATTTGCAGGCTTAGTTTGCGCACCTGGTGCAGTCAACGTAAACGAATAAATTTGGGAAACAGTTGTTTCAACAAGGTTAGATGTTGAACTCAGCGGCACCAAAGGGGCTGCCGTATCAATATACGTAGCTGAGGCTTGGTTACCAATGGTCGAATTGGCTGGTGCGGCTTGCGCGTATGCGGACTGCATACTGCCACCGACCATCATCGCGACCAAGAGCATTAACATGGCGCCAAAAGCGGCTAATGTTTTTTTCGATTGCGATAATTTCCGCAACGCGAATAAGGGTATTGCATTTATTGCTAAAGTTGAATTCAAAGAACTCATTGTTATCTCCCTAGTGAGAATTTTAGTGCGTGCGTAAAATTAAATTGCGGATAAAAATAAAAAGATGAACTATTTGCGTGGTGTAGTGGTGGTATTGGTAGTAGCTGATGCGACATTTTCAAGAAGACGAAATCTGGCAGAGGCAACAAACTTTTGCTCTGGCGCCAACTCAATTGCGCTCCAGCGTAAAAAACGATATTCGGCAAGCGGTACAGGCTGTTCAATCATTACACCGTTGGCTTGACGTACTTTTTTCTTCAATGGGATTGTTGCGAAGGTTGTGCCATTGGTACTAGCCTTGGCATTTGCGGGCAATATCGATGCAAGTACTGGCTCGGTATATTGTGGTACCGGCAATGTAGCTTCAAGACGACGCGTATTTTTTTTGGATAAATTTGTATAAGTCGCTACTTCTTCGATCACATCACCAGGTTTGGCGAGGCTCGCAGAACCCAATACGTCCTTGCCTTCTACGACAGTGACCTTCTTACGCTCAAGCTTGATGTCAACAGGCTCAGCAGCAGGCTTAGCGGATTTTGTATCAGCCGCTTTAGGTGCGACTGACGGCGTTGTCTGCGCAGCAACATTTTCACAAATCAGCATGCTGACCGTTGCACTTGTGAAAAAAACTGCTATATGTAAGATAGATTTTGAAAACATTTATAAACCCTACGTAGGTACTTTAATAATGAGCATCTAAGTATAACACCTAGAAGAATATTGCCGTCAACTATAAATACCGAGTTTTAGGCTTAAGTTATAGTTTAATAACATTTGTTGGAATACTAAAGTGATTAAAGTCACTATCCACAATTTTTCACAATTGTTAACTTATATCTATTTACAAAGCCAACAAAGCCAAAAATCGTTTTTCATCACAAGGCAATAAGTTGTACCGACAAAAAAACCAATCATTACAACGACTTACATTAGAAACAAATTGCGGATTAGTGTCAATTCATTGGTTTTTTAGTTCATAGAAACAACGTTATAATTCTGTCCTGCGTGACCATAGGAGAGGTGGCAGAGTGGTCGAATGCACCGGACTCGAAATCCGGCATACCGGTCTCCGGTATCGTGGGTTCAAATCCCACCCTCTCCGCCATTGACGGGCATTTTCAGTCAATACCGCGAAACTGCCTGATAGCCTGTACACGTTAGGCTCTAACTTCTTGCAGCTAAGCTAAGCCAGAAATCCAAATCAATGATAGAAAACCCGCCAATGTTCGAACGACCAGCGCGAACTCGGTAGGATTATGCCCACACCACTTCGCCATAGTCGCGGTTACTGATCAACCCTTTCCGTTCAAGAAAAAAAACAGTCAACCGTCATTGGGCAGGCTGTTAAGACTACGGTTAATATCTGAAATCCGAATTTTTGCGGGGCACGTTATGTTGATACTGATTGCTGGGCTGCTAATTTTCTTGGGGCTTCATTCTTCCCGTATTTTTGCTGAGGGTTTTCGCACATCGATCATCGCCAGTCGTGGCGAAAAAGCGTGGAAGGGGATCTACGCCATCCTCTCCATAATCGGCTTTGTGTTGATAGTGTATGGTTATAGTGAAGCGCGCTTAACCCCGATCACCTTGTGGAACCCTCCGGTCTGGACGCGCCACGTTGCTGCATTGCTAACGCTATTCGCGTTTATCTTGCTGGCGGCGGCGTATGTGCCTAAAAACCCAATCAATGCAAAACTGGCGCATCCGATGTTGCTCGGCGCTAAGGTGTGGGCGACCGCACACTTGTTGGCGAATGGCACTGTGGCAGACGTGTTGCTGTTCGGCGGTTTTTTGGTGTGGGCGATCCTGTGTTTCCGCGCCGCAAAAAAACGTGATCGCGCAGTGGGTACAACTTATCCATCTGGCACTGCGCTGAGGATGTTTGCGACCGTTGGCCTAGGCATATTGCTGTGGGCCGCCTTCGCGCTCTACCTGCACAAGGTATGGATTGGCGTAAAGCCGTTTGGCTAGACTTAAATCATTAAACTCGCCGTTTGACGGGCACTTTCAGATTTTTTTAGCCGTAAATGCACGTGGATAAAGGGGTTTGCTATTTGGGAACTTCTCATAACCGCGTGTCTTCCCGGCGAAGGCCGGCACCCAATTTTGTAAGTTACTGAAGTGTAAAGAAAATTAGACCCCGGCCTTCGCCGGGGCGACAGTTTTTTGAGGTTTTTAGAAGCTCCTATTTAGGCAATAAGTCAAAGTGGCCTAATACTCTGTTGACGTGTGTTCGGTAAATTTGCTGAATATCGCGCAACAGGTATCTAAAGTTGACGCAAATCCTGTAGCACTTGCTCGACATGGCCAGCCGGCTCGGCAACGATGTAGGTCGCACTGATTTTGCCATCGGCATTTACGGCAAATGTTATGCGTTTCGCAAATCGATAAAAGCCGAAATCAATAATGCTGCCATATTGTCGTGAAACTTTACCTTTCTCGTCCGCAAGCAGCATCAGATCAAAGGCATGTTTGGTTGCATAACTACAGTTATCAGTCGCATCGGCAATTGCTACCAATACAATTTGCCAGCCAAGCGCGGCAAAGTCTTGCTTTAGTCGCATGAAATCTTGAATTTCCGTTAGGCACCGAGAAGTGTTGTCACGAGGGAAAAAAGCAATAATTGTCTTTTGGTTTTGTAATGGCTGCTCCACGCTTTTACCGTGCTGATCTAGCAACCTAAATTGCGGTGCAACTTTGCCCGCCGCAATCGGTTCACTTCGCTGTGCAATTGAGACAGTTACAATAAATGCGATTGCTATAAATAAGGCGAGAAGTAAAATTTCCATACGCTAGTTTAATCGTGAAACACTAGCGATTACTTTATGGAAATATTAAACAACTTAATAGTTTTATGTTTAAGCGAATGTCAACAATTGAAGCTGTCCGCATCCGATATAAAATAATGCAGTAATTTGTATTTCACGCCCTCGTAGCTCAGTGGATAGAGCTACCCCCTCCTAAGGGGTAGGTCGCACGTTCGATTCGTGTCGAGGGCACCAATAAATTAAATTGACTCGCTAATTTCCGTTGTTATCGGTGGCGTGCGGCGCAAAGAGTAACGCTCGCTCGTGCCTATTTGTTTGGCGAAATCTACATTCTTCGCCACTGCATGTAGGTAGAGATTAAAGCCACCAAAGTGCGATGCGGCGTAATTATATGCGCCACCCAAATCTGAATCGAGTCGCTCAACAGCGGACACAAAAAATGCAGGCGTTTTCTTAACTAAGTCGTCGCCTGAGCTAAAAACAACCTTACGATTGCCCATCGTGTCGTTAGTTTCGACCATGCCACCGGCAACAAATTCTGGGTACAAACGATCACGACATTTTTCTAAATAACAACGATCCGCCATCTGCGCGATGATGTCGGCGGAACCAAGCAAGCTTCCAACAAGTCGCAATGTCGGATCGTCGATCAAAATATCGGAAACGCGTTTTTCAAAGCCTGTAAAGTGAATAAGCTCAGCCCCGGCTTCGGCGAAATGACTCATGCCAATGGTGGGTAAATAGGTGATCAAAAATTCTGCGCCCCTCGATACATGATTTGCCGTGTAGAAGGCGCCATTAGGTGCAATGTCATCATCAATGGCGCGCAGATAGCCCATATCATGGAAGAGAGCTGTAACGATACCGAGCTGAAATAGTGAGGCTCCGAGAGCTGGTTTGTCCGAGCGCGAACGCTCGTAGCCGTCCATCAACCTTGCCATTGCCAATGTGACATCCATTACATGCTGTACATCGTGATATGAGGTGTCGCAAGCGCGATAACCAGGATATTCGCCCTTATACAGTAGTGCAATATCAGTAAATGCACGTGACATCGAGGAATGGGTTGCGCCAGGATAAAGCAGATGCAGCAGACGCTCAATCTCCACCTCAACCGAATTTATATCAGTTGTTTGGATGCGATTTGTAATGTCGTAATCATTGCGTCTAGGCTGCATAATTTGTCACGCTGATATTCAAGTGAGATTGAAATAGCTATCTGTAACAAAATATTTCACTCCAAAACGTTTTAATAAGCAAGGCAGTTTTTCACAGTTTTGTCATATTTATTGGCTTAATTAGATTAAAAGTCTGTTTTTTTAAGACGCGATATAGTGTGTTGTTACTTTTCAATTGCCACCCCAAGAAAAATTTAAGCCCGTGACGCCACCATTTACAAACAATGTCAGCGCGATTGAATTGCGCATTGTCGAATTAACCCAAGAACATCGTGACCTTGACATAGCTATTGCCGCGTTGATTGAGGCGCCTGTGTACGATCAATTGCAGCTAAAGCGATTTAAAAAACGCAAGCTTTTGCTCAAAGACCAAATAGCGTTTTTACAAAGTCAGTTGAATCCAGACATCTTGGCTTAATTTTTTACAGAAATCGTCAGATAAGCGCATTTCAGTGCATTCGCAGCGCAGTTGAAGCAATGAATCAACGTAAAGCTAAGAATTCGCGCAATAATGACTCTTGCGTCAGTTTTAATTATTCAATAAGCTAATGTTTTTGGCTCAGCAGAATAGCGATATCAAGACGCAAAAGTTTTTTCAGACTCTATGAGCGATGAATTGCAAATGAATAAAGTAAATAAATGGGTTACGCCAAGCTCAATGAGCGTAGCGTTTGTAGTAGTGATAGGAATGGTTGGATTTGCGTATTGGCTAGGCACTCGTCAATCTGCTGAAAACCCTACTAAATCTGGCATACCAGCAACTACCGCTGCAAATACCAAAGCCGCTGGCGGGCCACCACCTACCGCAGTTGACGCTGCTACTGTCAGCCTTGCGCCATTTGCTAAAACGATCTCTGCCGTAGGTTCGCTTAGATCTGACGAAACCGTCATCATCCGCCCTGAAGTGTCTGGCCGCATCGCCGAAATTGGCTTTCGTGAAGGACAGCGCGTTGTCAAAGGTAGCGTGATTCTCAAGCTCGATCAAGCCGTGCAACGCGCTGAAATGCAGCAGGCTGATGCGAATTTATCGTTATCAAAAAGCCGCATTGAACGTTCGCGCGATCTACACGCAAAAGGCTTCATTTCGAGCCAAGCGCTTGACGACGCCGAGAGTGCTTACAAAGTTGCCAAGGCCACGGCTGATTTAGCCGGCGCACGATTGACTAAGTTAGAGATCAAAGCGCCTTTTTCCGGCATTGTAGGTCTTCGCTCTGTGAGCGTGGGCGACTATGTGCGTGAGGGGCAAGACATCGTAAATTTAGAAGAAATTGACCCGCTCAAGGTTGACTTTCGCGTACCAGAAATTTTCTTGCGTCAAATCTCTGTTGGACAAACACTGCAAGTCAATCTTGACGCAAATCCAGGCGAAACATTTACCGGACGCGTTCTTGCCATCAACCCACTGCTAGATGCAAATGGGCGCGCTGTCGTTATTCGCGCAGTGGTCAATAACAATAACGCAAAGCTTCGCCCTGGCATGTTTGCGCGGGTGAAACTCATCACCAGCGATCGTCAAGAAAGCTTGACGATTCCCGAGCAAGCGCTGATTCCAGTAGGCGATGACTTTTTTGTTTTTCGCATCGCTGATGGGCGCGTTGCACGCATAAAAATTGATATCGGTCAGCGCGTTACAGGCTCAGTTGAAGTCTTAAGAGGTTTAAGCAAGGACGATATGGTGGTAACTGCTGGGCAGCCAAAAATCCGCGATGGCGCACCAGTCAAACTTGCATCACTAGACGGTAAAGCAGTGGCAGCGGCACCGCCACCCGCCTCAGTAGCAACGCCCGCGTCAGCAAAGAAATCTTAGGTAAACCATCATGGTGCTATCCGATATTTGTATTAAACGTCCTGTTTTTGCGGCGGTGCTATCTCTCGTTATTTTGCTGGTAGGGTTAATTTCTTATTCACGTTTAACCGTGCGTGAATTACCCAAAATTGATCAGCCTGTTGTCACCGTCACCACCACCTACCGTGGTGCGTCAGCCGATGTAATGGAAAGCCAAGTCACCAAGCCGCTTGAGGATTCGCTCTCAGGCATTGAAGGCGTGGATATCATGACCTCTGCCTCGCGCGCCGAGCAGAGCGACATCACGGTTACATTCAAACTCACACGCGACCCTGATTCTGCCGCAGCTGATGTACGCGATAAAGTTTCGCGCGTGCGTGGGCGATTGCCTTCCACCATCGATGAGCCAGTCATTTCTAAAAGCGATGTGGATGCATTTCCTATTATGTTTATCGCATTTGCAAGTGACCGTCATACGCAAATGCAGCAATCAGATTACGCCAACCTCTATATTCGTCCGCGTTTGAGTACGCTACCGGGCACAGCGGATGTGCGAATAAATGGTGAGCGCCGCTCCTCGATGCGAATCTGGCTTGACCATAATAAGCTCGCGGGTTTTAAGCTCACCACGCAAGATATTGAGGACGCCATTCGTCGCCAAAATGTGGAGATACCCTCGGGCCGCATCGAAAGTGCGAAGCGTGAATTTAGCGTACTCACACAAACTGATTTGGCGACACCGGATCAATTTGGTGCCATCGTCATACGCGATGTGGGTGGCTATCAAGTACGTGTACGTGATATTGCAAAAGTCGAAATTGCACCTGCTAATGAGCGTGTGATTACCCGATTTATGGGCAACCCCGCCATTTCTCTTGGTATCGTGCGCCAATCAACTGCAAATACGATTGAACTTGCTGCGGCGGTACGTAAAGAGATCGTCGAAATAAACAAAACGCTTCCCGCTGGCATGAAGCTCACCATGTCGTTCGACTCAGCGGTATTTATTGAAGAGTCCACCAAAAATGTATTTGTCACCATCATTGAGGCGGTGATATTAGTCGCACTTGTTATCTTTGTTTTCTTACGCAATTTGCGCGCCACGCTGATTCCGCTGATTACCATTCCTATCTCGTTAATTGGTACATTCACGCTTCTATATGCGGCAGGGTTTTCGATAAACGTACTCACGCTGCTGGCGATGGTTTTAGCGATTGGCTTAGTCGTCGACGATGCGATTGTAGTGCTTGAAAACATTTATCGTAATCTCGAAAAAGGCATGGCTCCACTTGAAGCCGCGCTTGTTGGCTCGCGCGAAATCGGCTTTGCGATTGTCGCAATGACACTCACCTTAGCGGCTGTATTTATTCCGCTTGCCTTTGGACAAACCCGTACTGATAGATTATTTATAGAGTTCGCCTTAGCGCTCGCTGGTGCGGTGATGGTTTCCGGCTTTGTCGCACTCACACTCTCACCGATGATGTGCGCGAAGCTACTTAAACACGAGCCTAAGCACGGTAAGCTCTACAACACCATTGAATCCTTCTTCGATTGGCAAACCGCCGCTTACAAAAAATGGCTGACCGCATCGCTGAACCACCGCTGGGTTGCTATCGTGATATGGGCGGTATTTGCGGCAATCTCAGCACCATTATTTATGGTGATCAAATCTGAGTTAGCACCGATTGAAGACCGTGGCGTTATCTTTGGTCCCTTCTCAGCACCTGAAGGCTCCACCATTAGCTACACCGCGCAGTATTCCAAGCAGATGGAAACCGTCTATAACAGCGTGCCTGAGATGTCACGCTTTTTTGTGAACAACGGCAACCCCTCACCGGATAGCGGATTTTCTGTATTGATACTGAAAGATTGGAAAGAGCGCGCGCGTACTTCCACTGAGATAGCCAATGAGATGCGTCCTAAAATGCGCGCTATTCCTGGCATCAACGCCTTTCCTGTGACGCCACCTTCTCTCGGTGGCGGGCGCGATAAACCTGTGCAATTTGTCTTGATGACGCAAGCGCCCTACCCTGAGCTAGCGCGCATGGTCGAGCGCATGCAAGAGGAAGTGCGTAAAAGCCCCGCGCTGATCAACGTGGACTCTGACTTACGTCTGAGCCAGCCTGAGCTACGTGTAAAAGTGAATCGTGAAAAATTAGCTGATCTTGGCATACCTGTTGAAACTGTTGGCCGCACACTAGAAACCATGCTCGGTGGGCGCGTGGTGACGCGCTATAAACAAGACGGCGAGCAGTACGATGTGGTGGTGCAAATCAACCCAAGTGACCGCAATACGCCTAACGATATTTCGGATATCTTTGTGCGTTCACGCGCAGGTGAGATGGTGCCGCTATCGAATGTGACTACACTCAGCGAAGGTGTCAGCCCACGCAATTTGAATCACTTTAATCGTCTGCGTTCAGCGACCGTTAACGCAGAAATCGCGCCTGGCTATAGCTTGGAGGAAGCACTAAAAGTAATGGACGCTGCCGCGGCCAAAGTACTACCGCAAGTGCAAACGGATGTGATCGGTCAATCGCGCGAATTCAAAGAAGGCGCATCCACAATCTTCATCACTTTTCTACTCGCCATTTGTTTTATCTATCTTGTATTAGCGGCGCAATTTGAAAGTTTTGTTGACCCATTTGTCATCATGCTCACCGTACCGCTCTCCATCACTGGCGCACTCTTAGCGCTGTGGGCAACTGACAATACATTAAACGTATTTTCTAAAATTGGCCTCATCACATTAGTCGGCCTTATTACTAAGCACGGTATCTTGATTGTTGAATTCGCCAACCAACTTCAAGCTGAAGGCAAGAGCGTAAAAGAAGCAGTCATTGAAGGCTCCGTTCTGCGCCTACGCCCCATCCTCATGACCACTGGCGCCACCGTACTTGGCGCACTACCGCTAGCACTCGCCACCGGCGCTGGTGGCGAATCGCGTCAGCAAATCGGCTGGGTGATTGTCGGCGGCATGACGCTCGGTACATTGCTCACACTGTTTGTGGTGCCGACGTTTTATACCGTATTTGCGCGTGGGCATCAGCATCAACAAAAATCAGCAGAACAAGAAATGCCAGCGCCTGTGCCGCAGCATGGGGATTAGTGGAGTATTAAAGTCGCCTATTGGCGGGCGGCTTGAAGCAAATATGCCTGAAGGCATTCGCCAATAGGCAACTTTGAGTTATTTAATATCTTATGTTAAATTACTCAAATGGAAAATACCTTCAGACTACTTACCAAAGAGGTCAAATCTGCCGCTCGCGCGTTCGGCGCAGTTGTGGTGACAGGCCCGCGCCGCAGCGGTAAAACTTGGCTGTTACGCCAGATTTTTCCTAAAGCACGTTACTTTTTGTTTGAAGACCCTGATGTGGTGAGCCGCTTTCGCGCTGACCCGCAAGGTTTTCTGGATGCCATCAAACCGCCTGCAATCCTTGACGAAATCCAGAACGTCCCCGAAGTATTCAACTACATCCGCAGCCGCATTGACGCCACACCTGATAAAAAAGGCCAGTGGTTGCTGACAGGTTCACAGGAGTCAGCACTGATGCAAAACGTCAGCGAATCGATGGCGGGGCGTGCGGGTATTTTGCATCTACTACCGCTCTCTTTAGCTGAAACAACTAAGGTCAAGTTGCTGACTGGTGGCTACCCTGAAGTGCTGGCGCGCCCACGCGATGCCGCGCGCTGGTTTGCGTCATACACACAAACCTACCTCGAACGTGATGTGCGCGCAATTAGCACCGTGCAAGACCTGCCGACCTTTCGCCGCTTTATGGCACTGCTCGCCACGCGCCATGGCGCAATACTTAATTTAAGTGATCTCGCCACCCCACTTGGCATGAGTGTGCCAAGCATATCGCGTTGGATTGATATTCTCGAAGCCACTGGCATGATTATTCGCGTGCTGCCGTTTTACGAAAATCTTGGCAAGCGACTGATTAAGTCGCCCAAAATTTACTGGGTTGACTCTGGCTTGGCATGCTATTTACTGGGTATCCAGACTGAAGCTGAGCTGGCACGCTCGCCATTTTTAGGCGCTATTTTTGAGGGGGCTGTCGCCGCAGAAATAATCAAATCGCAAATCAATCGCGGCCAACGACGCGAGCTTTATTACTTTCGTGATCAGCAAGGACTTGAGGTCGATTTCATCCTGCCGCGCGGCACTGGCTATGCACTGCTAGAAGCCAAAGCTAGCAGCAGTCCGACCCCAGCAATGGTAAAGCCAATGACGCAACTTATAGAAGCTTGGTCACGCAAAGAACATTTGCGTCCGCTAACCGACGCGCTGCTGGTGTACCGTGCGCCAAAAGCAAAAACGCAAGCGCAACAATCAAGCGCTATCGCACCCAATATTCGTGCACTAGACTTTGCGCGCGCGGTGGAGTGGTTGAATCAGAAGGCTCACTAAATAAGGTCTATTTTCCTAAATTACCAACTGTATTTTCCTAAATTAAGGAACTCAGAATACTATTTGAACGGTATAATTTCGGAATGTTAAACCCCACAAAAGCGCTACCCAGACTGATAAAACCACGACTTGATGCTGCCATGGCAGACACACCTGTGGTCATGATTTCTGGACCACGGCAGGCGGGCAAAACCACCTTGGTAAGGGATATGGCGCAAGCCGACATGCGCTACTACACGCTCGACGATACGCTAACGTTACTGGCTGCTCAGCAAGACCCCGTCGGATTTATTCGCGGCATAGACCGTGCAGTTATTGATGAAATCCAACGCGCGCCTCAGCTTTTATTGGCGATAAAAAAAACGGTCGATGAAGACCGCAGACCAGGACGATTTTTACTCACGGGTTCTGCAAATTTGATGGCGCTACCCACGGTGACGGATTCTTTAGCCGGACGCATGGAGACCATACGTCTACACCCCTTTTCACAAAGTGAAATCGTAGGTAATCAGGCAACTGGATTGAATACGCATTCAAGGGTGATTTATTAAAACTTGGCCGCGCGGCACATGGCGCAGAGCTCATTAGTATGGTTTTACGCGGCGGCTACCCAGAGGCGTTATCCCGACCCGAGCCAAGGCGACGGTCAGCATGGAGTCAGCAGTATGTACAAGCCTTACTCACGCGCGATGTGCGTGATGTCGCCAACATTGATAAGCTCGACCATCTACCGCGTTTCCTACGTGCGCTTTCGCTCGTCTCAGGACAGATGTGCAACTACAGCCAACTAGGTGGTGAGCTCGGCTTGAACTATAAAACGGTGGCACGCTACATCAACGTGTTTGAGCACATGTATCTGCTCACACGCATTCAAGCTTGGGGTAAAAACCGCCTAAATCGCATGGTTAAAACACCCAAACTACATTTTTTAGACTCTGGCCTGATGACAACCCTAGCAAACCTGACCGAAAGTGGCGCCATAAAAGACCGCGCCCGTTTTGGTCACGCCCTAGAAACTTTTGTCGCCGCAGAACTATGCAAACTCATCTCGTTTAGCGAAGCGCCATATGAGCTCATGCACTATCGCGATACTGACCAATACGAAGTTGATTTTGTACTGGAGGATGGTGATGGAGATGTGATCGGCATCGAAGTCAAAGCTGCCGCCAGCATACAAGTAAACGACCTGCGTGGCCTGAAGCGTCTAGCAAGTGTGGCTCAGGACAAATTCAAGCTAGGCGTCATTTTGTATGACGGCATAGAAACACTTCCGCTAGGCAATGGTATATGGGCTGCGCCATTGGCGACGCTTTGGGGTGTAGTTTGACAAGTAAAGCGCCTATTCGCGGGCATTTTGGAGCATAAATGCTTCAAAATTACCGTCAATAAATGACTTTGAGTAATTTAACGCCAAAACGTAACAATTTTACTTATTAACGACGTTTTGTGGGATTAACACTGCTTTTCATTGCAGCCTGTATCAACGAATTCAGTCGCCCCGATGCAGCATCATAGACTGCATTCTTATCTCGCCTGCCTACGGCGATAGCGAGAAGTATTAATGCATCATCATCGACCCGATAGACGAGTCGGTAACCGATGCTGCGTAGCTTAATCTTGTAGCAATCAGGCATTGACGCTAAAGCGGCTTGCGGTATCCGCGGGTTTACCAGGCGCTTTTCAAGGGCTTTGCTAAATTGCAACTGCACACTGCCGTCAAGCTTTTCCCACTCACGCATCGCAATTGGTAAAAATTGCAAACGGCAAATCGCTGGTGCAGCGAATCTACCCTCGTCACGCACAGAGGCGCTTTCAGCGACTGCCTTACGGGCTACTTTATGCTTTGCCATTTCAGCGATAGATGCAGATCAACGCGCGCGTTGCTTTGTTTTAGCAGCCATTTTTGCTTCTGCTCGCTTTGCCAAATCAGTGATGGATACTTCAATCACATCTGTTGGATCATCATGCCAAGTGGCGAGCCTCTCACGTAGCAATGGAGCGAGTTGCAAATCATCGAGCATATCCATCAACGCCTCATAAGTCTTGGCTGGCACTAAGTATGCAGAAGGTTTATTGTGATGCAACACCACCACTGGCGAGTCACCTGCATCGCGTATCACAGCGGATGGGTTTTTCTTTAATTCAGTAATGCCGATTGACGTTTCAGCGAGTAGGCTTTCCATTGATTTCTCCATGACGGCGAGAGTCGTTTATAAGTGGCGCACGACAAATGCCAACCAAAATTAGACCATAATAATGACTCTTTTAATAGTCTAATTTTGCGTCACTTTTGTGAATCGCTTGAGAGCGCATCTGTAGGTTTGCTACAACTTCAAGTGCGTCGCTTCGCATATAACTACAATATCCACGATTAAGCAGACCTCGGTTATTTTTCCACCAACATCGCGATTATTAAATTAAACGCTGGAAACTTTTCTGCACACTTCCATGCCGACTGAATCACTTTCGTGTGAACACACCAATTTCTCGAATGTCATTTGGCCACTTGATTAGTGGACCTAGCTTCGTGAGGTCAGGCAAGCACTTTGAACCAGAGGATGCATAGATGCAGGGGTCTCTAGGCTGTATAGGCTTTTTTGGTGGTGGCTCCCAGTATTGCGGGGGAATAATTGATAAGACTGACTTTGATTTTGCCCACTCTGGATCAAACTGAATGGATCCGATGCGTTTGCCATCCACAATCAAGTGCATCTTATTATCCTTACCTGCAACAATATTGGCGCCTTTCAGTTCAGTCATTACTGATGCCTGTGTGTTTTCGGGAACGGGCGTTTGTGCAAATACCGCACCGCAAAATGTTATAGAAAAGATCAAAACGCACAATCGACTTTTTTTCATGATTAACTCCTCCATCTAGTTTAGTTAACATTCGTCCCGGCTACTGTGATGACTTTTTACCACTCACTTCTTTCGACTGTTTTTCGTACGCGGGTTTTGGAAGCGCCTCTATTGTGGACAGCGTTTTAAGTGGCATATCAAGCAATTTCACATCTGAAGGTATATGCGTCTTTGCAGATACTAATTTTGTAATTTCGAGTAATGGTGCAGCAACCTCTTTTGCCAAGTCATCGAATGCCAACTTAGCAAAGGCATCGCGAGTAGATTTGCTGATTGTGATTGCGACTACTGACTTAGACTTGTCTTTCACTGTAGGCTCAAGTAACTCGATTTCATAAGCGTCAATGTCGCGGTTGTATTCCAATAGTGTTTTACCGATCTCATTAGTCTTAGCCTGCAAATGCGTGCGCGTCGTGACGAAGGTGTGTAGTAATTTGCGAGGATTGTTTACATCTGAGTAAGCTTTAAGTTCTACGATGACTTTCTGCAAAACATCCTTATCACCTGGCTTTGTCTTATCGTCAGCTACTTTAGTCATTAGTGCCTTTTGTAGCGCATCTACTGATGCCACCATTCCATCGTAATCATCTAGTACTGATTTGGCGCTGTTTTTTAATGCTTTGTCAGTGGCTGCAGTTGTTTGTTTTGTGCTACCCGCCAGTACAACATCCGCTGGCACATAGTCAACCTTCACCACTTTTGCTTTTTCAGCAGTGAGTGCACCTTTGTTAGCGAGTTCCAACATATTTTGTAGCTGCTTTGTTTCACTTAGTGTCGCTAGCGTTCTGTTGATCGTAGCCAAGCCAGGGTTTTCAATGCGCTTGATAGATTCCTGCGCGACTTCTAAACCAGCTTCTAACGTGCAAGTGTTGTGATAAGTAAACGCGTCGTGCATTGCTGCTTCAACTGTGTATTCATCAATCTTTAAATTACGATTTGCCTTAATTGTGGTTAATACCTGACTACGTTTTAGATCAATGCCAGGGATGATGACGAACGACGCCAAATTGCTAAATACCCCTTGACGCACCTCGGAGCGTGCGCCGCTAAGCATGGCGGCAAGCCCAGAAAACGCGCGTGTGTTAAGGGTGCCAGTGGCAATAGCGCCGGCTGCGCCAAGTATTGTTGTGCCTATACCAAGGCTGGTTTCCCAATGAATATCGAAAGCTTTTAGATATTGTTTATAAGCGCCGCAGCGTTGCTCAGATGAAGCTAGCAATCGATCTTGTACTCGGTTGCGTCGCAGTTCAACACTAGAGCCTAGGTTGTTGCTTAAATCGTAGAACGCGGTTGTTGCCGCTGCTAGAAATGCACGATTTAGACACGCCGTGCGCTCATCATACTCAGACGTTTCAGTAGCATCTTTGCCGCATAGTTTGGTGTTGGGTATATAGATGGGTGATTTGCGAAGATTAGTCGGATCAAGCAACATCTCAAGATTTACTTCCTCAAAATTTTCTGAGTCCATTAACGGGTTTGCACCTGTGAGTGTCATACGATCAGCTGTCTCAAGACGTTTTGAGACGCCGAATAGTGATTTACCACTCGCGGCACAGCCGCCTAGTACAAGGACAACTATTACTAACATCGCTCTGCAAAGTAGGGGCGCTAATAGTTTGCTATTTGAATTAGTCATCACAATCTCCTAAAAATTTATCAGACAACAGGCAATTGTTGCCGCTGACTTAATTACTGTTTGCATTACATTTATACATTTGCGAACATGCACTACTGTACCAATTTCAAACGAAAAAAAACCCACCCATGCAGGTAGGATTTCGCGACAAAATGGGAAAATTTTCTGCCACAAGTAGCAACAACAATAACGTTTATTGATTTGGGCACTTCTCAAAACCCCCAATTACCTACAATTCGCGATTTACGATTTTTTTAATACGTATCGTCAGTATTTTTTACGTTTTCACTTGTAACTTACCTCGGTTTTTAGGGGATCTTTCCCCGTCTTTCTCATGCTGCT
>JANNWG010000056.1:0-48291 GCA_031414695.1 Burkholderiales bacterium | reverse complement strand
ACTGGCGTCGAGCGTGTCATTGCCGTCGCCACCGAATAATTGACCATTGATGCCGACGTTACTGAGCGTGTCGTCGCCTGCCCCGCCACTTAGAATATTGCCATTCCCCGCCCCGCCACTGATCACATCATTACCCGCATCGCCATACAGGTAAGCGCGGCCATCGCCTGAATTGATGGTGTCATCGCCATCGTCACCGCGTACGGTGTCGTCAATGCCGTCACTGACGATGGTGTCATTACCCGCATCGCCATCAAGGTAGTTATTGGTCCCCTTGCCGCCATTGAGCGTGTCGTCCCCTGCCCCACCAAACAGTCGGTCTTTATCATCGCCACCGTCTAGTATGTCGTTGCCTGCGTCGCCCTGTAATTCATCATCGCCCTTGCCACCATCCAGCACATCATCACCGCCTCTGCCGCGCAGTAGATCATTACCCGCTTCCCCATACAGTGTGTCCTTGCCTTCGACGCTGCCGTAGTCTTTACCGATCGCGTCACCTTGTAATTCATCATCTCCATTGCCGCCAAAGAGGATGTCGTTGCCACCATTGCCGATGACGAGGTCATTGCCTTCGCCGCCGTCGAGGATGTCATCACCATTCTTGTCATTCGGGATGTTGTCAGCTTGGCCATTGATGATGACGGCGGCGTCGCCAAATAGGGTGTCGTTGCCCGCGCTACCGTACAGGGTGTCGCTACCTGCGCCACCCATGATTTGGTCGTCGCCCTCACCGCCATCAAGCGTGTCGTTACCGGCACCTTCCCGATATTTAAGATCGTCGCCGATTAAGAAGTCATTCCCCGCACCACCATTGAGTGCATCATCTCCGTCATTGCCGTAGAGGGTGTCCGCGCCACTACCCGCACCGCCGTTGAGTACGTCGTTGCCTTGGTTGCCGTAGAGCCTGTCATTGCCCGCGCCGCCATCTAGGAAGTCATCCCCGTCTTCAAAGTTAGGAATCGCGGTGATGACCTCGCTGTTAGTTGTCCAGCCGCCGATCAAGGTGTCATCTCCCGCCCCACCTAGCAAGATATCCGCACCGCCTTGTCCGCTAATCTCATCATTGTCGGCACCGCCATCGAGCAAGTCATCACCTTTGCCGCCATCAATGATGTCGTTACCGCGTCCACCAAAAACGGTGTCGTTACCACCATAGGGGGCGGTAGCGGCGGGGCCGTGTTCTGAGGTGATGCCGTCGATGATGACGTTGGTTTGTAAATTGTCTTCGCCGATTGATTCTTTATAGGTCGCCCAATTGCGGTTGGCCGACTGTATGTTCCAATCCGCCACAATGACGTCGTCGCCACCAAGCCCGTAGAGGGTATCGTCGCCATCGCCACCAACCAGCACATCATCGCCTGCGTCGCCGATTAGCTTGTCTTCGCCCGCCCCGCCGGAGAGGAGCTCACCTTGTTGACCAATGCCTTGTTGGGTCTGTGAGAGGGTTGTGATGGCCGTTAGGTCGTTTGGGTTGTCCGGTTTGTTGGCCGCGTAGAGGGTATCGTCGCCTTCACCGCCTATTAAGATGTCGCGGTCTTCGTCACCGATGAG
This sequence comes from Burkholderiales bacterium, assembly GCA_031414695.1. Lineage (GTDB taxonomy): Bacteria > Pseudomonadota > Gammaproteobacteria > Burkholderiales > Usitatibacteraceae > UKL13-2. Next base: position 46,740 of record JANNWG010000056.1, on the reverse strand, counting down.
TAGGTCGTTCCCACGCCCGCCTCTAACAATGTCCTCGCCCGTGCCGCCGTAAGCGGTGTCATCGCCATCAGCAGCGTCAATGTTGTCCCTCTCAGTAAGGCTTTTAATAAGGTCATTGCCTTCGGTGCCGCTGATGTTGTCGTATGGGACCAATTGGCCGACTACACTGACTTTGTCACCTAAGATGGTGTTGGTAGTCTCTGCTTGCTCTGCCTCATCGGTGGCATCCATGTTGAGGAGGAATGTGTCGGCAGCTTCACTGGTGTCGCGCCCGTCGGTGGAGATGTAGCCTGAGGTTAGGGTAATGGCCGCGTCAGTATCGACATCACCATCGTTAACAACCGCTAAATAGACCTGTGTTTGGCCTTCGGCTAGGGTGATCTCAATGGGGCCGTTGCCAAATTTGATGGAGTCGTTGCCCGTGACGGCGCTGAATTTGTCGCTACCATCGCCACTCGCGGCGATGGTGACTTTGTCGCCTGCTTTGGCGGCTTGGTTTAGGTCAATGCGGATTTGTTTGCCGCCGCCTTCTTTGGCGTCGGCGGTGTGTTGGGTGGCTAGGGGGTCATAGCCTGCTTCTCTAAAGTTATTCTTGGCGACACCTTTGTCGATGTCGGTTTTAATCTTGGTTTCTAATTCAATGCCTAGGTTTAGGTTCTTGAAGTCGTTGATGGTGACTTTGCCTGTGCCTAGGCCACTACCGGTAATTTCTAATGTGCCACCAGTGGTGAGGTCACCGTTGAGGAGCTTGATGTTGAATTTTTTGTCTTTGGTTTTCCAGAGATTCTTTTGCCCAGCAGCGTTGGCGTTATTAAGCTGAACTTCGTTTACAAAAATACCGCCTAAGCCATCACTATCGCGAATCGTGTCTTTACCTTCATCAGTGGCAAAGAAATAGTTGTCGGAACCAGTACCACCATAAAGATTATCGTTATCTGTTCCACCTCTGATGGCATCATCTCCTGCACCACCGTACAAAATATCTTCACCGCCTTCGCCTTTGAGTGTGTCGGCAGCGACGCCACCTAGCGCAATGTCGCTGCGGCTACTGCCATTAGCAATCAAAGTAGTAATGCCTGCGATTTGCCATACAGAGTTGATATTGCCAACGCGGCGTAGATCTGTCTTAAGTTCTGGTGCCATCCCGATGACGGCTTCAATTAACCGTGGCAACGCCTTGCTTGCGCCGATTTCCGCATTTGGGGAAGTTATGTATGCTTTGATCGCATCAAAATCAAACTTAACGCCTGCTTGAACGGTAAAGAATTCTTTTTGATACTGCTGCTGCACCCAGTAATGTTCAACCAGCGCGCCAATGACACCTGCATTGACTTTACTGTCAGCGCCTAGCCATGTGCTTGCGGTGTTTTGTGATAAAGCTCGCACATCATTAATGAAATGGGTGAGCATTTCATCTTTGGCAACTGATGCATTGGCAAGTACGCTGCTGTAGCCATACTCATGTCGAAGTAGATGATTTCTAAAATCCCGAGTGTTACTCCAACGTTCTGCGCCATATAACTTGCTGTCTGATATCACGGTCCAGAGTTGCGTCAGTGCTGGTGATAGTGTGGCTAGTGCAGCATTTTTTTCTTCTAGCAGAGCATACATGTTGCCTGAGTGTCGTTCCCAAGCTGAGAGTGTAGTGTTGCCTAATGAAATTAGGCGCTCTCCACCAGATGGGATAATGGCATTGGTAAGGCCAAGCCCGAGCGCATTACGAATAGGCGAAATACCGACTAAATCACCATCAACTAATGTGCTGCTGATTTTGGTTACGCGTTGGTCATAAAGGCTAGGCAGATCATTGCTGCCAATGTTTGGAATAGATTCGGCGTATGACTTTATTGCGCCTAATTCAGTGTCACTAAAATCAACCTTGAGTTTGTCGTAGAGCTCTTTTACAACCCCTACATATTGTGTAGGCTCAGATGGCACTGATGAAATCGGCGCTTCTCGAATGCGCGCACTATTGATGAAGGGTGCAGGCGAAAACACCTCAGCCTTCTCATCAAAAAAAACACTCATGAGTGTGGCGAGTCCACCACCGAGTGAGTGCCCTGTAAATGAAATGACAGCACCAGGATTTTGTTTCTTGACGCCTAGATAAAACGTTGCGGCGTCGTAGGCTTGTTTGTCTGAATTACCAATTGCTAGATTAATGTCTGCAACAATGTCAGCAACGCTACTTTTATTACCTCGAAACTCCGTGCCCGCATAGCTAATGATGACTTCATTGTCTTGGCGAAAGGCCATCGCAGCAAAGCCGCGATCCGTTGGGGGTTTTATGCCGACGCTGGCGGAGCCATCTATACCATCTGATGTCGCTACTCTTTGCCAGCCGTTAGGATTCGTCGTGTTTAGCCTATTTTTTGGGTTTGAAATATTTTCAAGAACAACTTGCGATAAAAATGAATAGTCAGATTTAGTTGCCATGTTATTTCTCCCCAGTTGTTTGACATTTGTTTAGCTCACCATCAAGTTTCCACGCTTCTTCACACCACTGAATTGCAGTTTCCGTTCGAAACTCATAACGTTTTTCTAAAATAGCGAACGACCTTTTATTCACAATTTTTTCTCCTGAGGTAATAAGGTTTGGCTTAATTGACCTTGGAACTAAATTATTGGTCGTCGGAGAGAACTGATTTATGTCTAGCTGCCAAGCAGCATAACCACCTTGAAGGTGCGTCTTCAAAAAGCGGGAGCAAAGGTAAAAGGAGCAAAGGCCACCACAAAATAGCTACCTTCAACAATCTCCAGCGCAATCGGCTGTGCACAACTCTCCCACTTAATTTCCTCACCATCTACATTCTTAAATTTCAAAGTATTGCGCTCAACCAGCGGGATGCGCTTACCCAAGAATTCTTCACGCTCAACATTGATGATGCGTCCATCAGAGAGCTTGACTTCCTCTACCCATCGTCGTGATTCTTGAAATGGCGTGGCACATGCCGCTACAGAAAGTAGCATCAGCAAATGGGCTAACAGTTTTAGTATTAATTTCATGCTGCCCTCGCGTATTCAATATTGTTGGCTACGGCGCGCGTAAGTGCGTTTGGCATCGCAGCGCACAGGTTTTGCAGAGTGCAATCTGAGCGTGCCGTTTCAGCAACTACTGCTCGAATCTGCCCGCCAATAGGCATGTTTCGCATCTCAAGTAACATCATTATTTTTCTCCTAAACATTGTCGCAATCATCATCACCGCTCTCTACCCGCCTCACTCACCGTCTTTTGCACTGGCGAGAGTAGGTATTCCAAAATGCTGCGCGAGCCTAGGTGTATTTCGGCGACGACTTGCATGCCGGGTAGTAGGCGGAATGTTTTGTCGTCGCGGGTGAGGTGTTGGTGTTTGAGTTTGATTTGCGCTTTGTAGTTGGCGGTGACGGCGAGTCTGCCTTCTTGGTTGATTTCTTCTGGCCTGCCGCCGACGGTCTCTGTGGCGTCAGCGCTGAAATGCGCGACTTCACCTTCGACTAAGCCGTATTTTTGAAATGGGAAGCTGGCGACTTTAATTTTGGCGGGCGTGGTGCGGGTGATAAAGCCGGCGTCGTTATTTTTAATTTGCACTTCGGCCATGAGTGGCTCATCCGCAGGCACGATTGTGACGAGTACGGTGCCGGGTGTGACAACGGTGCCTGGCGTGTGGGTGGCAATTTCTTTGACGATACCGGCGAGCGGGGCTTTGAGTTCGAGGAGGGTATTTTTGTGGAGCTGCTTTTCCCAATCGCCGGTGAGTTTTTCGACTTGGCTGACAGTTTGCATGCGTTCGGCTTGTAGCTGCTGGCGGTAGTTTGAGGTTACTTGGGCGATGCGTCGTTCACTTTGCTCAACGGCTGCGGTGAGGCTTTCGATGGCGTATTCCTGCGCTTTGAGTTCTTGGTCTTTTTCGACAAATTCGCGTTGTTTGTCTTCAATCAAGAGTGGGCTGGCGAAGCCGTCTTTGCCGAGTTTTTCAAAGGTGTCTGATTGTTTTTTGTAGAAGGGCAGCGTCCATTTGAGTTTACGCATTACCTCTTCTGAGCCGTAGCGCTCTTGTTTGGCTTTGCTGTAGCCAGCGCGCTCTTGGGCTAAGGTATCAAGGTAGGCTTGGCGATAGGCGCGGTATTGTTCGGCGACCTTGGCGAATAGAGCGGGCGAGTCGTCTTTTTGTCTGAGCAATGGTTTGTTGAGCATCTCAGCATCAATGCGACGTAACTGCAGCTGACGCATATCGAGCTCGGCTTTGAGCGCTTTGGTATCTGCCTCAGAAAGCGCTGTGTCCATCCGCATGAGCACTTGTCCGCTGGCAACGAGATCGCCTTCGCGTACGTGGAGCGATTTGAGTATGCCGCCTTCAGCAGGCTGGACGATGCGTAAAAACGTACGCGGGATGAGCTTACCCTCGGCGGTGGCAATAATGTCAAGCCGACCAATGAGCGCCCACGCAATCATGACGCAAATAAATACCAAGAGCGCCCACAGCATGGCACGCGGCAAAGGTGATGGCGGTGCGGCAATGACGCCGCTTAAACCGCGCTCAAAGTTAGGCGTTGGGGCGAGCCGATTGGCCAGCCATGTTTGTGCGTGACGCCACATATTTATATCATCCCTTCGCGAAGCGTTGTTCGCGTTAATCCAACCATATTTGCAGATAAACGACTAGCCGGTTTATCCGCTAGTCGTTTACGCTAATTACCCACCAATACGTGGCGCGCTATGTGTTGTATCAAGAGATGCCGTTTGAGTGCGAAGCCTATGGTGACTCTCTGGTGAGGAGGTCAACGTGACACTGTCATTTGTTGATTGAGCAGGCAGACTATCTCCACCTAGCTGTGCGTCAGCGGTATCGTTATGGAAATCAATCATGGCGGAGGTCACGTCCGCATAGGTCACACCAATGACCGCTTCAATTGCGGGGTTGAGGGTCGAATTAGCATCTGTGACGTTTGCATTCGAGGCATCTTGCCAAGCTTGCGTCGCGGAGGCGAATGTTGCACCTGTCACTAGCGGCAATGCCGCATCAGCTGAAGTGATGAAATCGTCAATATTCTGATTAACAATTTGGCTTGCATTTTGGCTTTGGTTCTTAGCATCAATATCGGCAGGCGGTGCTGCTTCGCCATTGCTGTTGGTATTAATTGGCGATTGCGGGTAAAAGTCGGTGTAACGGTTACGTAGCGAATCACGGGCACCCTCACCCGCGCCATCGGGTAACTCAATCGGCGGATCCGGTGGCGCAAATAGCGCGCCGGGCGAGCCATCGCCCAGTGTGATGCCGAGCATGCCATTACGGAAATCACGTATCTTGATACGACCGCCCTCGGTGGTTATCGTTAATACGCCGCCCTCTTCCATATCCCCAGCAAAGCTATAGGTAATCTTGCCATCTGCGCTCACGTATTTGCCGCCACTCGCCGTTGTCGAGCCTCTGAGCGAAGCGCCTGCATAGATGACTTCCCCAAGGCCATCGCTATCCATAATCACATCGTTGCCGTCGTTGGCATTAATCACATAGGTGTCAAAACCAGCCCCGCCATCCATACGGTCGTCACCTATGCCGCCGGTGATGACGTCATCGCCCTCACCTGTGCGAATAATGTCATTGCCTATACCGCCTTCCACTTCATCGTCCCCCAGGCCACCTACTAGCGTGTCATTACCGATGCCGCCTTGGATGTAATCGTTGCCCAAGCCGCCTTCGATATAGTCATCGCCCGCGCCGCCACGAATATTGTCGTCGCCACCACCGCCATAAAGGCGATCATTGCCGGTGCCGCCCGCAACGATTTCACCATCAGAATTGTCAGCACCAAATGTAACGCGCCCGACACTACGCGTCGCGTTATCGGCAATTAACTGTGTGCGTATGCTGCTGCCATCGGCGCTGCGACGCGTGCGGTCGTCAATCAAAAATGATTGGTTACCCGTAATCGCAATTTGGCTCGCATTATCAGACGCAAGACGCGCTGCAAAAAGTTGCGAGCGATCACCGAGATATTCGGTACTAATCAGAGAAACACCTGTGGCCGAGTCAAAGCGTGTCAGATTGCCGTCAAGATTGTGGCGCGCATACATATCAGTCGCGCCAATTACGGCAAATGGCACAAAATTGGCGATGCTAAATCGCACCCCAATTTGGCTTGCCGCCAGAGAGGCCACCTGTTGCCCACTCATGCCAACTAGGCTCACCACGCTACCGGTAAATGCACCGGTATCTAGTGCGGCGGTGAGCCTATCTAGTGCCGCTTGCAGTTTTACGGGTGCATCTTCGCCCGTAGTGGGTATGTCGGACGTGTCAGACAAAATAATTCGTCGCAACGTATTGAATAACGACAAGCTGGCCTGCGCCTCATCTGCACCCGACACACGAAATAAATCAGATAGCTTCGCCGCCGTAAAACCACGATCAATTTTAGAAAAAAGTGCCGATAACACGGTGGCGGAAAGTATAGGTGCAGCTGGCACGATTGGCGTGGTATCAGGCATGGTAAGTCCTTTTTTGCGTGAGATTTGAGTGGTGAGATTGATGACTTTTTATTTCTGTGCGTTTTTGTTATTGTGCTGTTTTTTTTTACAGCTATGCACAATTTACCTGAGCTTATTGATTCAACGCATGCAAATTTAAGCCATTGATACTGCAACTTAAAACTTGCTTTAAGTTGCGCGTTTAACTGATTGTTTTTGTTGTGATTTTTTATTTAACGATTTTCATTAACAAAAAATTACTTTTTCTCACAATGACTTGTATAAATGCAGTCATCGCCAAGCAGTAACCAAAATACTTAGCAACGACGCTTTTGCTGAATTCATAGAATTACCATCATTAAATAAGTCGCTAAACATGACACAAACGTTTATGCGAACCCATTTGGATATAGCTGTGTAGGTAAGCATCCACAGTAACTACCTTTCACTTTAAGTAAAATAAAAGCGACATTTAACTGACTTAAAAACAATAAAAACGACATAATCAAAAATCACCACTCACTAAAGTAAAAAAATGCGACAACTTGATTCATTAATTTTGCACGCTGAGTTAACACCCGCCGAGGTGCGGTCTGTACAAAGACGCATTCAAGTTGGGACGCTAAATAGCGTCGCGCCCGGCATTTCAACGTCACTAACAGCTGAGATGTGGCCGTCATTGCTACAGCAAAACAAGATGCGCCTGCTGGCCGCACTATTTCCCAATGCTGTAATTGGCTATTCATCTGCGTTCAACGCGATGAGTGGCAATGATATTTACCTGTCCTACAGTTATAACCGCGAAATTGTGTTGCCAGGCATACGTATTGTGCTCAAGCGCGCAGCAGGTGCAGTTGAAGGTGACAAGCCTTGGAATAACACATCGCTTTACTGGCCATCCGAACCGAGGTGCTTTTTAGACAACCTTACGCGCGATCGGAAAGGTGGCCGTAATGTAACCAAAGTGGCGTTAGAAGAACGATTGCAGCGTATTTGCGAAATCAGAGGTGAAGCGCGGCTTAATGAAATACGTGATGAGGCCAACGCTATTGCGCCACGACTCGCACGGACCAGTGAAGCGAAGACACTATCGGCCATCATCAGCTCAATGCTCGGCTCAAAGCCTGCCTCGCATCTCAAATCAGCTGCCGTTCGCGGCTATGCGGGTGGGATAGATACACAACGGCTCGCGCTATTTGACCAGCTCGCCAATTATTTACGGGTCATGCCGTTACCAGACATTAGTGATATTGCTGCTGGCGAGGCGCAACGAAATATGGCTTTTCTAGAGTCCTACTTTAGTAATTTCATCGAGGGAACTGAATTTGAAATTACTGAGGCAAGAGAGATTGTTTTTAACAACAAATTAGTAGAGAGCCGACCCAAAGACTCGCACGACGTAATTGGCGTCTTTCGTCAAGCTAGTGATGCAATGTGGCGTGCAACGCCTTTGTCTGAATCTATTGACTCACTCGCTTTGCTTCGTGCTAGGCACGCCGATATGATGCGTGAACGTCCAGAGGTTCAACCTGGCGAAATTAAAATGGTGACTAATCAAGCCGGCAACACAACATTTGTATTGCCTCGGCTTGTCCGTGGCACATTCATCGAAGCGGCAAAGCGACTGAACGACCTACCAGTAGGCCTCGCCCGTGCGCTATATGCCATGTTTGTTGTCACCGAGATTCACCCTTTTGTAGATGGTAATGGTCGTCTTGCACGACTCGTCATGAACGCCGAACTATCAGCTGCAGGCCAGTGCCGCATCATAGTACCCACCCTGTATCGTGAGCCATACATTGATAGTCTGCGAGCGGCGACACGTGAAGCCGATGTTGCCACTTACGTGCGTACCATGACCAAGATTCAGGACTGGACATCGAAATTTAACTACAGCAATCTTGACGCCGTGTTGGACACAATCAAATCTAGCAACGCATTTGAGACTTCACTTAATCGCTACCAACTGTTAATGCCAAGTCATGTGCAAACAACACCATAGGATTACTTGGCCTACGCCAAAACTACTGCTAGTGTAGTGTTGCAACCTATATGCTACTTATGATGAGTGCTAGATTTAGCTCCTTCCCCCGGCGACGGGGCTGGGATGGGGGCGATTGTCGTTAGCGCTCAAGCTGTCAATATAGAGATGCATATAGTTGGGCTCGAATAAAGACTTACTGTGGCAACTGGAACGCTTCCCCCCATCCCAGCCCCTCATGTTCATGGGGGAAGGGGCAGATTTTTAACAGCTTGAAAATAAGACGCATCAATTACTTAACACTACATTAGCCAACCGTATTCGTAATCTTATCCAACTGAATCAACTGATCAAATTTCAATTTTTTTGGCAATTGATGGGTAATAAAAATCAGCGTGATTTTGCCTTGCAACGTGCTCACCGTTTTGGCAAATTGCTCGGCGGTGTCAGCATCAAGATTACTGGTTGACTCGTCAAATATGAGCACCTTTGGGCGTTTGATGAGCGCACGTGCGATAGCCAGCCGCTGTTTTTGTCCGCCTGAAAGCCCAGCGCCACGCTCGCCTATTTCAGTCTGATAGCCTTCGGGTAAGCGCTCAATCACGTCGTGAATTTCCGCAAATTTGCACGCTGATACGACCATTTCAAAATTAGCATGCGGGTTGGCTAGGATGAGATTTTCGTAAATGGTGCCTGAAAATAATGTGGTCTCTTGCGGCACGACACCAAAGTAATTACGCAATTCATTGGCAGATAAATTACGGATGTCTTTACTATCAACCGCGATCAAGCCTGCAGTGGGCAAATAGAAACCTTGCAGCAATTTTGCCAATGTACTTTTGCCACAACCTGATGGCCCCATGATCGCGACACATTGGCCCGGCAAGATAGTGAGTGACAATCCTTGATAAAGATAAGGCAGCTCTTCACGATATCGAAAGCTTAGGTCTTGAAATTCAATCTTGCCCACACCACCAAATTGCCCCTGCGGTACTACAGAGTACGGCTCAGTTGGCGCATTCATAATATCGGCCAAACGTAGTATGGCAATTTGCGCCTGCTGAAATTGCTGCCATAACCCGACTAATCGTAATATCGGTTGTGAAACGCGACCCGCAAACATTTGAAACGCCACCAGCATACCAATTGTGAACGCGGGGTTAGTCATCACCGTCCACGCACCAACGAGCAAAATGCCAGTGGTCATCAGCTGCTCAAGCGTATTGGCGATGGTGTTGTAGGTATTACCAAGCTGCTTGGTTTGAAAACTGGCATCAAGATAGGTCTTTAAATAATTCCCATACTTGCCGATTAGCTGCGGCTCCATCTGTAACGATTTCACTGTCTCCATCCCGCCGATGTATTCAGTCACAAATGCTTGATTGCGCGCCCCTAATAAAAATTGCTCATTCAACCGCGCCTGAAAAACCGGCGCAATCAAGGCGCTCAACACCGCGATGATGCCGAGAATTACGATGGCAATGAGCGTTAACGGAACACTGTAATAAAACATGATCGCCAAGAAAATAACCAGAAACGGCAAATCAAGTATTAATGTAACCGCAGCACCGGTGACAAATTCACGTATGGTTTCAACCGCATGTAGCCTTGCTGCGATAACACCTGTGGGTCGATGTTCAAAATAGCGATGCGGCAGTCGAAACAATTTTTCAAATACTGCCGTCCCCAAGGCCGCATCGATGCGGTTACCGGTATGAATGACAAGGTACTGTCGAATCCACGACATGACGGCCGTAAATATTAAAAAAACCAGCAGCGCAAAACCTATCACCATGAGGGTATTCATGGTTTGATTCACAATCACTTTATCAATAATGGCTTGGGTAAAAAGCGGTGTGGCAAGGGCAACCAGCTGAATGGCGAGTGAGGCCAACAACACATCGCGCCAGATTTTTTTATGCCGCGTAATTTCCGGCAAAAACCACTTGATGCCAAAGGCTAAACTCTCAGTAGGCGCATCTTCATCATTGGGCGGATTATCTTTTACGTAAGCAATGAGTGTTGAAGTTTCAAAGTCATTTGCAAACGCTTGAAAAGTGATGGTTGTTGGTGTGGTTGTGCCTGATAAAAATAATAGTACTTTGTCTTGATCCGCACGTACGACCAAGGCGAGCTCAGTTGTGTTTTGTGACTTTGCGGCGCTGTCTTCGGTGCCCTCTGCGGCAACAACAATTAAATGCCCCTTTTTAATTGCGATAAATGGCGTTGGCAATTTAGCCAATGGTGTGCGTTCATTTATTTGCTGCTCCGTGACGTGAATACCCAGCTTATCGGCCGCCTCAACCAACGACCTTGCATCGTATGGCGGTGGAAATTGGCTCAACAATAATCTAGGCTCAAACGGCAGACGGTGAATATTGCAAAGACTACCGAGCGCCCAGAGAAATGTGTCTTTAGATAATGTCATTTCTCTTTTTACTGTGACACTCACTCGCCCACCACATCAGCGCCCTTCGGTGGGACAAACGTAAATACTCTTGCCTCTAACTTTGGATTTTTTTCGAGTTTTGCCAAGGTAATGCGGGTTTTGTTGCCGAAGGCATCCGCTAGCTCCATCACGCGCAGATCATTGCCGGCAAAGCCCATGCGGATTTTTTCAATGCCAGCGTCTTTTTGTTTTGGCTCGGCGTTTACCCAGCTTAATTCTTCTGATTGTCCACCAGCCACTAGCGTGAAGGCGGCTTCTACTTCTGCGCGCCCCGCGAGTAACGCGGCGGGCGTGGATGAGAAGGCGGCTTCGATTTTGCGGATGGTGACTTGGTTTAAATCTTGATCAAATAGCCAGACTTTTTTGCCGTCGCCGACGATGGATTGTGCGGGCTTATCAATTACCCAGCGAAATTTGCCAGGGCGCTGAAATTGCACATTGCCGGTTTGCGGCTTGCCGACTTTGCCTTGGGCGTCGATAGTGGTTTGTGTGAAATCCGCGCGGGCGGATTGGGTAGCTTGTACGAATGCGCGGAATTGCTCGATGGGGTTGGTTTGGGCTTGGGCGTTTGTGAAAAGCACAAAACTTGCCACAGATGAACACAGATAAAAACAGATAAAACCGATACGGCTATTAAATTTATTCACTTTTGACCCTATGATGTTGAGCTGCACAGCGTGCGTAAGACTGACAACGCACTTCACTGAATTCACGACGACCCTTCGATACGCGAAGCGTACCCCGTCCTGAGCTTGTCGTAGGATCAGGGTGAACGGTGGCATGAATTACAGCAGTTGCTTTTATCCGTTTTTATCTGTGTTTATCTGTGTTTATCTGTGGCGAAAAACGCATTAAACGTTACCCTACTCTGCCCGATTTGGCACTAATATTTCACGATTACCGCTGCCGCCCATGGACGAGACTAGTCCAGCCTTTTCCATGTCCTCAAGCAGCCGTGCGGCGCGGTTGTAGCCGATGCGTAGGTGGCGCTGCACCAGCGAGATAGAGGCGCGTTTATTTTGTAGCACTACCTGCACGGCTTGGTCGTAGAGTGGGTCTTTTTCAGCGCCGCTGCCAGCGCCGGTTTCACCACCAAGTGCGTCCGCCATGCCCTCCTCTGGCGCATCGAGTATGCCTTCGATGTAGGCAGGCTCGCCCTGGGTTTTGAGTTGTTGCACGACGCGATGCACTTCGGCGTCAGACACAAACGCGCCATGAACGCGCTGCGGCATACCGGTGCCCGATGGCAAATACAACATATCACCTTGGCCGAGTAGCGCCTCAGCACCTTGTTGATCAAGAATAGTGCGTGAATCAATTTTAGAGGCGACTTGAAAGGCGACCCTCGTCGGTACGTTGGCCTTAATCAAGCCGGTTATCACGTCAACGCTTGGACGCTGCGTGGCGAGCACCAAATGAATGCCGGAGGCACGCGCTTTTTGCGCGAGACGCGCGATAAGCTCTTCCACTTTTTTGCCGACCACCATCATCATGTCAGCCAGCTCATCAATCACCACCACAATGAGCGGCAATGGCTCAAGTGGTTCGGGCGCGTCTGGCGTGAGTGAAAACGGATGCGGTATTGCCGCACCATTGTCTTTGGCGTCTTTGACTTTGGTATTAAAGCCAGCAAGATTTCGTACCCCCACTGCACTCATCAGCTTATAGCGGCGATCCATCTCGGCCACACACCAATTGAGCGCGTGCCCAGCGTGTCGCATGTCGGTAACGACTGGCGCTAACAAATGTGGAATGCCTTCATAGACAGACAACTCCAACATTTTTGGATCAATCAAAATCAAGCGCACTTCGTTGGCGGTGGCTTTATAAACGAGTGACAATATCATCGCGTTAATGGCAACTGATTTGCCTGAGCCAGTGGTACCTGCCACCAGCACGTGCGGCATCTTGGCTAAATCAGCCACTACCGCGCGGCCAGCGATGTCTTTACCCATTGCAATGGCGAGCTTAGATGACATGTCGCCATAGACAGAAGAGCCGAGTATTTCGGACAAGCGCACAATTTCACGCTTCGGATTTGGTAACTCTAAGCCCATGTGGGACGTGCCCGGTATCGTTTCCACAATACGAATAGAGGTAACAGACAACGCACGCGCTAAGTCACGCGATAGGTTCATCACGGTCGAGCCCTTGACGCCCACCGCTGGCTCAATCTCATAGCGCGTAATCACGGGGCCAGGGTATGCAGTGACGACTTTTACACTGACATTAAAATCGAGCAACTTACGTTCAATCAAGCGCGAGGTAAATTCAAGCACCTCTGCCGATGGCCGCTCGATAACCGTATCAGCCGGATCAAGTAACGATATCGGCGGTAGCGGAGAATCTGGCATATCGAGAAAAAGTGGGGCTTGTCTTTCTTTAATCATGCGCTCGGATTGGGGGATTTCGATCACCGTTGGCTCGATGCGAATAGGCGGATGATCTTCGATCTCGCGGCGCATTTCTTCTACTTTTTCTTCTCGGGCCACAACCGCTTGCTCGCCCACTTCACGATCACGTTTGGCTTCAACTTTACCTTTGATTAAAAAGTACGTCCACTCCATGCCAGCACCGAGCCGCTCGGAGAGGCGTATCCATGAAAGCCCACTAAATATGGATAGTGCTCCTGCAATTGTCGCAATCAGCAATATCGTGCCACCTACAAAGCCTAATAATTTCGCGATGCCACTTGCCAAAAGCCCGCCAATCACACCACCAGCGCCATTGGGTAGCGCTGCCGGTAGCGAATGTAATCGCAACGACTCAAGTGAGGCGGAGGCAACGATAAGCACCACAAAACCAATCATCGCTATCGACAAATTGCGCCGGTCAAATACGCCCCATGACTCTACACGCTTAAATAAACGCAGCACCACATAGCCAGCAAGCAACACCAGCCACCATGCCGATAAGCCAAATAGTCCTAGCAAAAAATCTGATAACCACGCGCCCGCAACACCACCTTTATTTAGTGCTGTCGCGCCCGTGCCAGAAAAAAAATAACCTGCATCGCTCGCCACGTGGGTCGCGAAAATGAGCGTGAGATAGATGGCAAGGGCTAAAAAGACTATCCAACCAGCCTCACGCAATAGCTTGGAAAGCCGCGTAGTTTCTGGCGTTTCAGGCATTTTTGCAGGCCTGGTAGGGTCAAATATATCGTTGTCTGCTGTACTCATAGACAGCGATTATAAGGGGATTGTTTGTTATTTACATTGCAGTGACTAGCTGAAATTCCCTCTAACTCCCCTTTGAAAAAGGGAAGGACTGGTTGGTGGAGGTGATTAATTTCAGCGCATGTAAAAGGAACTTCAACACTAACGAGAAGAAATTCAGTGCTAGTCAAAAGAAATAGCTGACAACTGCAACGACTCAAAAGCTCGGCGGCAATTTTTGATCGTGAATGGTGATTTGTTTTGACTCAATCGAAATATAGCCGCGCTCAGATAAATCTTTCAAAATCCGATTGACCATCTCGCGTGAGGCGCCGACCATATTGGCGATTTCTTGTTGGGATAATTTTTCGCCGACGATCAATTTGCCGTCATTTTCAATAGCTAATTCGAGCAGCGTATTCGCCACACGTCCGTACACATCCATGAGCGCTAGGGTTGAAATCTTACGGTCCGCATCGCGTAAGCGTTTCGCCAATGCTGTCATAACGGTGGTGGCGATGCGTGGTGCGAGCAGCAAACATTGCTGAAACGCATTGTGAGAGACAATTTGGAGTGTCGTGTTTTCAATGGCGGCCACTGAAGCAGAGCGCGGCTGCTTATCAATTAAAGACATTTCGCCAAAAAAGTCGCCTGGGCCCAAAATTTTTAGGATGATTTCGCGGCCCTCTTCATCACCAATAAATACTTTGACGCGGCCTTGAACGATTGCATAAAGCGAATCTCCAACATCGCCTTCAGTCAAGATAACGGTGGCACGCGGTACGATTTTTTCAACCGCAAGCTCGCTGATGACAGCAATATCGTCATCCGTTAGGTCGCTAAATAGTGGTATTGAGCGCAACATTTTTTGTATTCCGAATATATCTTTAGTGAACATTGTGGCACAGGTTGGATTGTTGCGCAGATTAGTACCACTTTGTGCTGTATCAAAACTTGCAAAACAAAATATTGTCACAACCTCATCAGTTAAAATATGCCTATCAATTACAAGGAAAAATCATGTCCGCAACAAAACCAGCCGTTCACCATCGTTTACTTATCTTAGGCTCAGGCCCCGCTGGTTATTCGGCAGCGGTGTATGCTGCACGCGCTAATTTACACCCTGTACTGATCACTGGTATGGCGCAAGGCGGGCAGCTAATGACCACAACCGACGTTGAAAATTGGCCTGCAGACGCTGATGGCGTGCAAGGCCCTGATTTAATGGCGCGCTTTCAAGCACACGCCGAGCGATTTAATACGCAAATTATTTTTGACCATATTCATACCGTCGATTTCAGCAAAAAACCTGTCAGCTTAGTTGGTGATAACGACACCTATACCTGCGACGCACTTATTATCGCTACTGGTGCATCTGCCCAATATTTGGGTTTGCCATCGGAGGAAAAATTTCTGGGTAAAGGCGTCTCTGGCTGCGCGACTTGCGATGGTTTTTTCTATAAGCAACAGGACGTATGCGTGGTTGGCGGCGGCAACACTGCCGTAGAGGAAGCGCTCTACCTAACCAATATTGCCAAGCACGTTACCGTCATTCATCGACGCGACAAATTTAAGTCTGAAAAAATCCTGCAAGACCGCTTATTTGCCAAAGAAAAAGAAGGCAAAGTCACCATCATGTGGAATCATCAACTTGATGAAGTCTTAGGCGACAACACCGGCGTGACGGGCGTGAGAATCAAATCAACCACAGACGGCACCACCAAAGACTTGGCATTAAGCGGCTGCTTTATCGCTATCGGTCATAAGCCCAATACCGAAATTTTTAACGACCAACTTGAAATGGTCAACGGCTACATCGTCACCCAATCTGGCTTAAAAGGGAACGCTACGGCAACCTCTGTACCCGGTATTTTTGCCGCGGGCGATGTGCAAGATCATATCTATCGCCAAGCAGTGACGAGTGCGGGTACGGGCTGTATGGCGGCGCTGGATGCGGATAAATATCTTGAGTCGCTTAGCACGTAAAGTTGTACACATTACGTAAAGTCGTTTATTGGCGGGCAGTTTGGGGCATATGTTCTTGAAAGTGACCGCCGATATTGATTGGTATTGTTTTTAGCCACAGACAGGAGTCGGTGTTTCAAAAGACATACCTTTCGAAACGCCGACTCCTGTCTGTGACAAAAATGTTTTAACTGCCCACACATGCCCACTCCTGACGACGACGCATTATTTCGCGCTGAGATGCAAACCGATGGCGTCAAACCCATCAAAGCCGTTGCGCGAGCAGACTTAGCCAAACCAAAGCCCAAGCCACGCGCATTGCAGCGCGAACGCGACGAAGCGCATGTGCCGCTCGAGTTGCTTAACGACACGTCAGGTTGGGATTCAGATATTGATACCAGCGATTTAATTGCCTTTATTCGCCCAGGTTTACCGAGCGATATTTTGCGCAAACTGAAACGTGGTCATTGGTCAGTACAAGCCACGCTCGATCTGCATGGCATGACCACCCTGAGCGCACGTAGTGCATTGGCGGAATTTTTAGCCTTCGCCCGACACGGTGGCGCGCGTTGTGTGCGGATAGTGCACGGCAAAGGTTATCGGAGCGAAAATGGCATTCCGCTGATTCGCAATAAAGTGCGCTTATCGCTCTCACAACGCGAAGAAATATTAGCGTTTTGCGATGCACCACCGAGCGACGGTGGAAGTGGCGCTGTGGTGGTGTTGCTGCGGTCGAGTTAATTTGCGCGTCGCAAACGAGGCAAATGCCCCTAAAATAACGCTAAGAGCAATTCGCCTTAACCACGAGCTAATCCCTGCTGATGCACAATAAATTGCCGTTGCCCCTCCCAATATTGCTGCTACTAGCGTTTGTGGTGCTATTTATTACATTTGATAGCTTAGGCCATCGCAAACTCGCTAACCCAGACGAAGGGCGTTATTCAGAAATATCGCGCGAGATGGCAGAGTCTGGCGATTTTGTAACGCCGCGTTTGAATGGCCTGAAATACTTTGAAAAGCCACCAATGCAATATTGGGCGACCGCAATTTCGTTCAAACTATTTGGCCTGAACGAATTTAGCGCGCGACTCTATACCGCGCTGTGCGGATTGGGCTGCATATTTCTCATCACGCTATTGGGCTGGCGGCTTTATGACGCCGAGACAGGGCTGATTGCTGGCCTAGTGCTGTTATCTGCACCTTACTTCGCGGTGATGAATGAAATTGTTACGCTCGATATGGGGCTGACGTTTTGGATGACACTCGCGATGACAAGTTTTTTGCTCTCACAACATACCGCGACGGACGTTCAACGACGGCGCTTGCTTTGGATGGCATGGGCCGGCATGGCGGGCGCGGTTTTGTCGAAGGGCTTAATCGGCATTGTGTTTCCAGCAGCGACCATATTTTTATACGGTTTAATTACGCGCAATTTTCGACTTTGGGCAAAACTCGAATGGCTGCGTGGGCTCATCATTTTTTTTGCGTTAACCGTACCGTGGTTTGTGCTGGTTTCTCTTAAAAATCCTGAGTTCCCACAGTTTTTCTTTATCCATGAACACTTTGAGCGGTTTTTAAGTGATGGCCACCGACGGACTGAGCCGTGGTGGTTTTTTATACCTCTCTTGTTTGTTGGATTTTTGCCGTGGCTCGTTACGCTCATACCCGCGATGTGGCATAGCTGGCAAGCGCCTGGGCAACTTGCGCGTTGGCAGCAGGATTCGCGAGATGGCGCCTTTCAACCGCTTAAATTTATACTGATTTATACGCTATTCATATTGCTGTTTTTTTCTAAATCTAGCTCTAAATTGCCCGCCTACATCTTGCCGTTTTTTCCGGTAATGGCATTAGTCATTGCTCGTTATATACAGGAAGCTGATACACGCCGATTGTCATGGTTTATCTTACCTATTGCACCCTTGGCTATTTATGGTGTTTATGCCGCATGGCAAGAGCCAGCCAATCGCGCACGCTATGATTTCTCGCGCCAACTCTATGATGAAATGAGCGTGTGGTTAATGGTGGCATCTGGGGCGATAGCGATTGTCGTTCTAGCGGGTTTTGTATTGCTGCGCCTTCAACGCAAATGGTCAGCAATGTTAATGATATCCATCGGCACCATGATTGGTATTGAGATGATAGAGCGCGGCTATGAAAAAATTTCTCCGTTACAATCTGGTCATGATACAGCGATGATTATTCGCGCCCACATAACGCCTGAGACACGCTTGTATTCGGTAAAAACCTATGACCAATCGTTACCCTTTTATTTGCAACGGACGCTGACCTTAGTGGATTATGTCGATGAATTTGAAATGGGCCAGAAACGCGAACCAGAAAAACACTTAGCCTCAGTTGATCTTCTGCCCGCCGCCTGGAATCAACCAGGTGCAGCAATTGCCCTCATTCCGCCAAATGATGCTGATAAATATCGTGCAATGGGGCTAGCCTTTACGGTCATACACCGCGACCCGCGTCGTGCCGTTATTTTGAAAAGTACACAACCGTGACACTCACCAGTTTTAGTCTCATCTTGACGGGCGTATTACTCAATGCAGTCGCGCAATTGTTGCTCAAAGCGGGCACGAATCGTATTGGTGCATTTGATTTTTCAATGAACAATATTGTGCCGATTGGCAAAATAGTGGCGATGCAGCCACACATTTTAGGCGGTCTTGCCTGCTATGGCGTGAGTGTGGCTGTGTGGATCATGGCACTTTCACGTGTGCCCGTGTCAATCGCCTATCCAATGCTTTCGATTGGCTATGTGGTGAATGCATTCGCGGCGTGGTATTTGTTTGGTGAGTCGCTAGCTGTGCAAAAGCTAGTCGGCATTGGCTTTATTTGTATCGGCGTTTGGTTAGTGGCTAAATCATCATGAGTCATGACGTGAATGCCTATTTGAAATTTGCTGGACCTATCATTACCGAGGCGATGGCTGACGCGGTGAAAGACACGATGCTATCGGGCTGGCTCACTAGCGGCCCACAAGTCGCGGCGTTTGAAGCGGCGTTATCAAGCTATCACGGCGGTAGGCCGACACGGGTTTTTACCTCTGCCACCGCGGCGATGGAGGTCGCGTTTACTGTTTGCGGTATTGGCGCAGGTGATGAAGTCATCACCTCTGCGATGACGTTTTTCTCCGTCGGCAATATGATCGAAAAAGTCGGCGCTACCACCGTATTTGTCGATTGTGATTTGCTTACCCGCAACATCAATTTAGACCAAGTTGAGGCCGCCATTACGCCGCGCACGAAGGCCATTGTGCCAACACATTTTTCAGGTTTGCCCTGCGATATGGATCGGCTGTATGCCATTGCTAAAAAACATAATTTACGTGTGATTGAAGACGCTGCCTTAGCCATTGGCAGCACGTGGAAAGGCACGCCAATAGGCGCATTTGGCGATATTGCTACATTCAGCTTTCACCCAAATAAAAACATGACCACCATCGAAGGTGGTGCTGCGATATTTGCGAACGAGGTCGATGCTAAGCGTGCGGAAGTACTGCGCTTTCACGGCATTACCAAGCTTGCAGACGGTACGCGCGACGTAACGGACGCGGGTGGCAAATTTAATATGAGTGATGTCTCAGCTAGGCTCGGCATTGAGCAGCTAAAAATGCTCAATACGTGGAATAAACAGCGCCAAACACTCGCGGATGAATATTTTGTATTGTTAAGCCCGATTGCTGATGAATTCGGCATTGATTTACCCGCGCATGCGCATACAAACGAGGCATCAGGACACACGTGGAATATGTTCTGTGTGTTACTGCCATTTTCGAAACCATGGCAACGCACGCTCACCCGCAAGCAATTCATCGACGCCATGCATGCACAAGGCATCGGCATCGGTATTTCCTACGAAGCCATGCACTTGAGCAGCTTATTTCGCAACAAAGGGCATCAACCAGGCGAGCATCCCAGTGCCGAGCGTATTGCCTCCGAGACCGTCACCCTACCCTTGCATGCCGCAATGACCACACAAGACGTGGCGCGTGTTGTTACGGCGTTGACTCACTTTCTTGCTAGGCAATGACATCATGACTAATTTGCAAACGCCACTACTCTCCGTCGTCATCCCCATCTATAACGAAGCCGATGGTCTGCAGGCGCTATTTGATCGCCTTTATCCGGCGCTCGACAAGCTCGCCATTGCTTACGAAATTATTTTTATTAATGATGGCTCGAAAGACAAATCTGCCGCGATATTGCGCCAACAATTTCAAGCGCGGCCTGAAGTCACACGGGTGATTTTATTTAATGGCAATTACGGTCAACACATGGCGATCATGGCGGGCTTTGAGCGTTGCCGCGGCTCGCGCATAGTGACACTCGATGCTGACCTACAAAATCCACCAGAGGAAATTGGCAATCTGCTCATTGAGATGGATAAGGGACATGATTACGTTGGCACCATTCGTAAGATGCGCCAAGATTCCGCATTTCGCCGCTATGCTTCACGCGCCATGAATAACCTTCGCGAAAAAATTACCAGCATCAAAATGACCGACCAAGGCTGCATGTTGCGTGCGTATAGCCGCGATATTGTTAACGCGATTAACGCCACACGTGATTGCTCTACCTACATCCCTGCGCTCGCCTATTCGTTCGCACATCGACCGACTGAAATTACGGTTGCACATGAAGAGCGTCACGCAGGCGAATCTAAATATTCGCTCTACAAATTGATTCAATTAAATTTTGATTTGATGACGGGTTTCTCGACAGCGCCACTGCAAATTTTTTCGTTTGTCGGTATTTTTATCTCACTTTTATCGCTAGCTTTTGTCGTGTTTTTAGCCGTACGCCGCATTGTGATTGGACCAGAGGCAGAAGGGCTATTCACGCTTTTCGGCATCGCGTTTTTCTTAATCGGCATTACCCTATTTGGCATCGGCTTGCTAGGCGAATATGTTGGGCGCATTTATGAACAAGTTCGTTTGCGGCCACGCTATATGATTGAAGGCGTGCTTGAGAATAAAAGTGAAACGCTATAATCTATGTGTGCTTTCAAGCATTATTGGCTGAAGATAGCCGTATTTATTAGACTTTGTATGATGAAAAATATAGCTTTTGCAACGTGCACGGCTAGCGGTTTTACGGCCGCAATCCCACCCAGCCTCCCTTTTTCAAAGGAAGGAGCCTTTGCAGCGGTTGCATTAACGAGACTCAGCAAAATTAGCAAATTGACACTCAAGCCACCATTCGAGCTCCTCCCTTTGGAAAAGGGAGGCTGGGTGGGATTGAAAATCGCGCAACACCTACGAATTTTTTTTACAACTTACAAATCATGACTAGCGCCGTCGCCGTCGCCGTCGTTTTCGCCTATCACAACGTCGGCGTGGAATGCCTGAAAGTCTTGCTTGCCAATGGCGTCAATGTTTCGCTAGTCGTCACGCATTTGGATAATCCGAATGAGACCATTTGGTTTGATTCAGTCGCCGCATTAGCAAGCGAGCATGGCATTCAAGTCATCACGCCTGACGATCCAAACACGCCAGACGTTATCGAAAAAATCGCTGCACTTCAATCTGACTTTATTTTTTCGTTTTACTACCGCTTAATGTTAAAGCCCGCGCTACTTGCCACTGCGAAAAAAGGTGCGTTCAACATGCACGGCTCGCTGCTGCCAAAATACCGTGGCCGCGTGCCAATCAACTGGGCGATTATCAAAGGTGAAACGGAGACTGGTGCGTCCTTACACGAGATGGTTGAAAAACCTGATGCCGGGCGTATTGTTGGTCAGCGTGTTATCACGATTGAGCCGGATGAAAACGCTGCAGCGGTTTTTGCAAAAGTGACTAATGCCGCCGCACAATTACTCAACGATACTATTGTCAGCCTAATTGACGGCAGTGCCATCTTGCATCCACAAGATCTGAGCCAAGGTAGTTACTATGGCGGGCGTAAACCAGCAGATGGCGTTATCAATTGGAACGACACTGCAGAAAACATTCATAATCTCATTCGCGCAGTCGCACCACCCTACCCTGGTGCCACTACGCATATCAATAATGAAATCGTCAAAATAACCAAAACACGCTTAGCGCCAGCGCATCTTATGCACAATAAACCGTCCACACTAAATGTTGGCAATGATATGGTTGTCGCCCTATGCGGTGACGGTCGTATGCTACGCCTTTGTGAAGCTGAAATTGATGGGATACCGCATAACGAAGTCATGTTGGCAGCACGTCTGGGTGTAGGAGCATATTCATTATGAATACAGCACATGACGCCATGAGTAAGCACCGCGTTGACGCACTAACGGACGGTATTTTTGCGGTGGCGATGACGCTACTGGTGATTGAATTAAAGTTTCCCGCAACGTTGCACATCACATCGCAAGCGCAATACATTTCTGCACTTACCCACTTGATTCCAAAGTTTATTGGCTGGATCGTCAGCTTTATGGTGCTCGCGCTTTTTTGGTGGGGACATCATCGCGCTTTTAATCGGGTGCGACATGTCAACGGCAAGCTGATTACGCTTAATGTTTTTTTCCTGCTTGGCGTGAGTTTTATACCTTTCGCCTCTTCCCTAGTTGGCGAATATGTTCAGTCTTATATTAGCCAAATCATTTACGCCGTTGCCTTGCTGTATGTCGCGATGATGTCGCGATTAATATGGAACTATATTTACAGCCATCCCCATTTATGTAGTGAGCCGATGACGCTTGGTGAGTTACATAGCGCACGTGCGCGCTCTTTTATGTTGGCAATTATTTGTCTGCTGTCTATTCCGGTTGCGTTAGTGATGCCAGGTGCAGGCAACTTAGCGTTTCTACTCATGTTTTTTTCAGGCATTGTTGGCAGACGCATCGAAAAACGTTACCCACTAACAACAGTATCCACATCTCACTGAAGCGTAAATCAGAATGAAAAAAATCCTCATCCTCGGCGTTAATGGTTTTATCGGCCACCACTTGACCAAACACATCATGGAGACGACCGATTGGCATGTATATGGCATGGATATGAATACCGATCGGGTTACGCCGTTTATGGATAACCCGCGCTTTCATTTTTTTGAAGGCGACATTACGATTAACAAAGAGTGGATTGAATATCACATTCGCAAATGCGACGTGTTGCTGCCGCTGGTTGCTATCGCCACGCCATCGACATATGTGTCTGATCCGCTACGCGTTTTCGAGCTGGATTTTGAAGCGAATCTGCCGTTTGTCCGCCTCTGCGTTAAGTACAAAAAGCGCGTGATTTTTCCATCCACGTCCGAAGTCTATGGCATGTGTGCGGATGACGCGTTTGATCCGCATACGTCGAATCTTGTATTGGGCCCAATCGAAAAGCAGCGCTGGATTTATTCCTGCTCAAAGCAGCTCATGGATCGCGTAATTTATGCTTATGGCTCACGCGGTGAATTAGATTTCACCTTATTCCGTCCATTCAATTGGATTGGTGCAGGGCTCGATAGCATTCACACGCCAAAGGAAGGCTCATCACGCGTAATCACGCAATTCTTCGGCCATATCGTGCGTGGTGAAGCGATAAAGCTGGTGGATGGCGGCGCGCAAAAACGGGCATTTACCTATGTGACTGACGGCATTAGCGCGTTGGTCAAAATTATCGCCAATGACAATAACGTAGCAAGTGGGCAGATATATAACATCGGCAACCCGCGTAATAATTATTCGGTGCGTGAGTTAGCCACCATGATGCTTGAGTTAGCCAAGCAATATCCTGAATACAAAGACACCGCCGCCAAGGTCAAACTCATTGAAACCACTTCAGGCGAGTACTACGGCAAGGGCTATCAAGACGTACAAAATCGTGTGCCTAATATTGCTAACACGATGAAGGATCTCAATTGGTCGCCCACCGTCAACATGGCCGATGCACTCAAAGGCATATTTGATCATTATCGACAAGAGCTAGAAGTGGCAAAAGAGCTGGTGAACTAATGACGGATAAAACAGTAATTGTTGGCGTGGTGATGGGCTCCAACTCCGATTGGGATGTGATGCAACGCGCTGCCGAAGTGCTGCGTGATTTTGGGGTGGCATATGAGCATAAGGTCGTCTCTGCGCATCGCACTCCAGACGCGATGTTTGCTTATGCACAAACCGCACGTGAACGCGGCCTGAAATGCATCATCGCCGGTGCAGGCGGCGCCGCACACTTGCCTGGCATGATTGCATCAAAAACTACCCTACCCGTTTTAGGTGTGCCTGTTCCATCTAAACACTTAGCCGGGCAAGACTCGCTCTATTCGATTGTGCAAATGCCGAAGGGCATACCCGTCGCAACATTTGCTATCGGTGAAGCAGGTGCTGCCAATGCGGCGCTATTTGCGGTGAGCCTGCTAGCAAATGACGATCCTAGTTTGGTCGATAAACTCGCCGCCTACCGTGATCGGATGAAGGAGCAAGTGACAGCGATGCAGTTGCCGGATGTGTTGTAAGTGTTATTGAGATGCAAGTTAAATCAATCGATGCAAAATAGTCATCACACCACCAACGGTTCTCCCCTTTGAAAAAGGGGAGCTAGAGGGGATTGCTATGGACAAAAACCAATCTTAACCACGTCGCTCCACTTTTTGCGTTAAGCACTAGCCTAAATGTTAACAACATATTCCCGGAGCTAATCCACAATCATGATTCTTCCCGGTGCAACCCTAGGCTTAGTCGGTGGCGGTCAGCTTGGCCGCATGTTTACCATCGCAGCGCGCTCTATGGATTATCGGGTCACCGTGCTTGACCCTGACCCGCTTTCCCCTGCGGCAGAATTCGCCAGCGGACATTTGAATACCGCCTACACCCACCCAATATCGCTCGATGAGATGGCGCGCACCTGTGCTGCGATCACGACAGAATTTGAAAACGCGCCCGCCGAAACACTTTCCACCTTAGCCAAACGCACCATTGTGAGACCCGCTGGCGAGGCAGTGGCGATTGCACAAGATCGTTTTTTAGAGAAAAGTTTTTTTCGCGATAACGGCTTTCCCGTTGGCCCCTTTGCGATTATTCGCGCCCCTGCTGATTTGGCCGCTGCGGCGAATACCTGCACATTTCCTGCCGTGCTCAAAACCGCTAGATTTGGCTATGACGGTAAAGGCCAAGCGCGTATCGCTAATGCCGGTGAACTTGCCGCAATTTATGAAGAATGGAAACACGCGCCTTCAATACTCGAACAATTTTTGCCCCTCAAATGTGAAATATCGGTAGTGCTGGCGCGTGCGGCGACGGGTGAAATCGCCATCTTTCCAATCGCCGAAAATCAGCATGTCAATGGCGTACTTGATATCACCATCTCCCCTGCGCGCATCAGTGCCACCATCGCCGATGAAGCCCGCCGACTCGCCACCAAGCTCGCCGATAAGCTCAACTATGTGGGCATACTCGCGGTAGAATTTTTTATCTTAGCTAACGATACGCTACTGATTAATGAAATCGCCCCACGTCCACACAATAGCGGCCACTACACCATTGACGCTTGCCGCACCTCGCAATTTGAGCAGCAGGTGCGCGTACTCTGCGGCTTACCGCTGGGCGACGCCACCCAACATTCACCTGCCGTCATGCTTAATTTGCTTGGCGATAGTTGGCGCGGCGATGCGCATCAGACTGCACCCGATTGGTCAGTTATCTTGAAACACCCCGGCGCGCATCTACACCTTTACGGCAAGCGCACTGCCAGAAGCGGCCGCAAGATGGGCCATGTAACGGTATGCGATTTAAGTATCGAGGCGGCTTTAGCGGCAGTACTTGAAATGAAGGCCGCACTAGGCCTCGCAAAATAGTGAATCCAAATCGCTAACAGCGCGCGTCTGACCTTCAGATTCAATTATTTTATTTACTGAGGAGTTCAACATGTCTATTCGCCGCGTTTTATTCAACATTGCCATCGCATCTATCGCTAGCCTAACCTTCACCAATCACGTCAATGCATGGGAATGGAGCTGGGGTGGCAAATCAATCACCGGTTCTGGCGTTGTCAAAACCGAGGCGCGCCAAGTCTCGGGCTATACGGGAATTGGCTTATCGCTGCCAGCCATTGTCACACTACGTCAAGGCAGTAAAGAAGGCATCACCATTGAAGCCGATGATAATTTTTTACCCCTGATTGAGACAGTAGTTGAGCGCGGCTCGCTAAAGATACGCACAACAGAAAAAAACATCTCCTTCAAAGGTAAAAGCAAAATACTCAATATCATCGTTGACGTTATTAACGTCGACCATTTATCCATCGCAGGCTCAGGTGACATGGTGGCTGATACGCTTAAAGCTGACAAACTCAAAGCCTCCATCGCTGGCTCTGGCGATATGAAATTAAAAGCTTTGACGGTAGAGCAACTCAAAATTTCGATAGCAGGCTCAGGCGACTTTGCTGGCGCAGGTAATGCAAATGAAGTTGAAGTCTCCATCGCTGGTTCAGGCGACGTAAAAGCTGATCGCCTCAAAGCTAAAACAGCAAAAATCTCAATCGCAGGCTCAGGTGACATTGCGTTATGGGCGACAGACGCGTTAAAAGTATCAATCGCAGGGTCAGGCGATGTGCGTTATTTTGGCGATGCCATCTTGACCAAATCAGTGGCTGGCTCGGGCAATATTAAGCGGCTCGGGTTAGCGCCGAATTGATTTTGGGTGTAACAAGGCAAGACTTGAGACAACCTAAAAGCCTGACATTGCTGTCATTCTGGCTTAGGCTGGGACGAGGTGGCAACAAGACCGGCGGAGAAAGAAAGGGAAAAAGATGCGCGACAAGGAAAGTTGCTGTGAATAATGGTGGACTTATTTTTACTATTTCTATGCAATCTGAATATGGTTTGGGCGATCCTTATCCCAAGTTTCAATAGGAGGCTAATCAATGAAGAGAGTCATATTGTTTTACATATTGGTCGCAACTTCGTTGTGTTTTAACGTGTATGCTAATACGGTTTTAACTGCTAAAACGCCAATTTTAGCGTTCTCAAAATATCAGACGGGCACATTCTCTAATCTCAAATCTCACGCGGAAACAGGTGATTTATTAGGTTGCGAAATTAAGATTATTTATTCCTCCGAAGGATATAAGGCGTTGGTACTACTCGCGCAAGGTAGCGCAGGTGTTGCGCGGTTAGCTGATGCTGTTTTTGATAAAAATAGAATAACCATCGCATTTACAGATCATCCCTACGGTTTGCAGACATTGCGCGGAACGATTACACAAAAATGGATAGATGTTGAATTAATTTTCGATAAAGGTAGTGTGGAGAGTCATCGTTTGTTTCGGAAAAAAAGTTATTGGGATTAAACGAGTAGCGGCTGTGTTGAATTTTGTGTTTTTTGATATTTATAAATGGTGCACAAGCTATCGTTAAACGGAACGGTTTTGACTCACCTTCAACTTACTTTTCAAAAAAGGTTCCAGCGTCGAATAGTGCAATGTTGGTGGGATCATAAAACGCGTCTCGGCTAATTCCCATCCACTCGCGCAGCCGTTCGCCGCTGGCGTCATCGAACGGAATACCACTCTCATGCACTTTGCGTCCAGGCGCTTGGCCTGCAATTAAAATACGCGCACGCGCATCTACCTGTACCACTGGGCACACTCCCGCCGCGAGATGCTCAGCACAAAGGGTACACGCGCGTACATCGATTAAGTAATCGCTGTAACTTGATTGGCACTGTCTGCGCCACGTTTGATTTCAAGGCTCGTTGCATGTCAATGAAAATATCATAGCGCTACTTCGCCGTTTTAATCCACGGTGCGCGGCGCAACACACATTTTTCAAGAATATCCATTTCATCATCCGAGTGCGTCTCAAACGGTGCGGTCTGCATATAATTACCGGATGTGTCGGGCTTGTAGGCAATAAAGCGTGGATTATGTCGCGTGGATTCCACCCACTCGCGTTGCATTGGTGCGTCAACGACGCCAAGCTCCGTCTTACCCCAACATGTACAGAAATAAGTGCCATTACCGCGCGTTTCCATATACACGCCCGTCCCGCGAATACCGATAGTCGCATTAGCTGTGCGTAGCGATGCGGGTGTGCCGCTTTTAAACGTAGCACCCAACGCGCCAGTGAGCAGCCTTAAAACGCCAAACAGTGATTGTGAAGAAGTCGGCATTTCAATGGCTAACTCACTGCGACTGCGCAACATAAATGCGCTATCGCCCACAATAAAAACGATATAGCCGTCAGCGCCAGTCACTACGCTGTCGCCCGGCCGGATAATGGATTTATAAGTGGCGGCCACGCCATTTATCTTGACGCTACCACGCAGGTCATGAATCTGGTTTTCAGCCGCCAATACTGGCCACGGCAGTAATAATCCAGCCGCAACCATCAATGATGATTTTGCGAATTGGCGGCGCGAGGGGCGCAGCAAATCACCAAGATAATTTGATTCCGTTACAAGGTTTGGGGGGTTCATCGTCGCTCCAGATTGTTCGAGTGATTAGCGGTTATTTGGCAACACTATGTATTGGTGTTAGTCGAATTTAATGTGAGTTCCTTTCATTTGATCGGATAGCGATTTTTGAACTCGATTTCAACCTCAACATTAATCTTCAACAATATCGGCATACAAATTGAATTTGCCAAATATCAATCAGCTAAAAAGCATTGACCAACTCGCGCAATATTTGCATATATTTCAGCCGTCAATTGAGCACAAAGTAGACATTTGCTTTAGTAGAAACTTCTGGTTCGAATAAAACAATAATGACGTCTTGCAGCTTAATTACTGAGCAATAAGGAACAATAATGGATAGACCAGCATTACTTTTAGCTGGTCTATTACACCCTAACTACCGGCTCCCCCATGCCCCGTTGCGCTCGCCTTTCGCTCCCCAGTATTCCTTGGCACATCATCCAGCGCGGTAACAATCGAAAAATGGTTACAGCGTCGAATTAAAAAAAATATCCAACGTCAAATTAATTTAGCTACACAACATCATCTATTTTCCTACGATAAAAAAATGAAACCCATCATAACGAGGTAAGTACAATTCGGACTGGCAGAAATTCACTATTCACACTGGCATATACCCAGTAAAAGCGATGCCAACCCATGACATAGGCAAGCTAAACCCCTTTGAACGATCATCGTCTGCTACGCCGTGAGACGCAATCCATTTGCAAATGGGTCATCAACATGGCGTAGCAGCGTTGACTCAGCCACCACAAAGGCGCGGCCGCGAATCCGCGGGATAATATGGCCTTGGGCATCTATGCGGTAGTGCGCTATGAATCTGCCGCCTACGGTGCTTTCTTGTACCCATTTTGTATCGGGTGCTAATTTGCCATCATCGGCTAAGCAAGCTAGCTTGGCGCTGGTGCCGGTGCCACATGGCGAACGGTCGTAGGCGCCGCCTGGGCACATTACAAAATTTCGACTATCCGCGCTCGGGTCAATGGGTGGGCCAAAGAATTCAATATGGTCAATCTTGGCACCACCTTCAGCGGTAATGCCAGCATGCACTAGCGCTTCTGACACGGCAATAGCCGCGCGGCTTAATGCGGCGATGGACGCCATCGTTAGCGCATACGGCGCAGACTCCACTAAAAAAAACCAATTGCCACCCCATGCAATGTCGCCTATGACTGTCCCCATTCCAGGCACATCAACGCTGACATCTTTACGGTAGCGATAACTAGCGACGTTCTCAATTTCCACTTCGTTGCTGCTGATAAGATCCACGGCAATCTCGCCAACTGGTGTTTCAAATAAGTGCGTACCAATGCCAATGCGCCCCATGTGTGCCAGTGTCACCGCCGCGCCAATCGTGCCGTGTCCACACATACCCAAATAACCAACGTTATTAAAAAAAATCAAACCTGCTGCACAAGCTGGATTGACCGGCGGGCACAACAACGCCCCTACCATCGCATCGTTACCGCGAGGCTCATTTACCGCGAAGCTGCGATAGTCGTCGAATTTATCCCGAAACAGTCGCACACGCTCAGACAACGTTCCACTACCTAGCGGTGGCCCACCTGCGATTACCATTCGTGTTGGTTCACTTTCGGTATGGGAGTCAATGATTTGCATGCCGTATTTCCTTATTGAAAGCGCCGTAAATTAAAGGGTGATAGATCGACACTTGGGGATTTACCAGCCGCGAGTGCTGCCACCAACTCACCCGTTATTGCTGCGAGCGTAACACCTAAATGCTGATGACCAATTGCATAAAGCAGGTTTGACGCAGCGCGGCTACGGCCGACTGCTGGTAGATAGTCTGGCAATGTGGGGCGCGAACCGATCCATTGCGAGGCGTCATGCTCAAACGGTAGCCCCAGCGCAATTGCATGACGAGACAGCGCCTGCCATTTGCGTGCATCTGGCGGCGAATCTTGTTGGGAAAATTCAGTGAATCCCGCAATGCGCAATGTCGATGCAAACGGCGTGATGATAATGGAACGGTCTTCAAATACGATTGGCGGCAATGCATTTGCTAAGCGGGGTGATTTCACTTCTACGTGGTAGCCGCGTTCGGCAATTAAAGGCACAACACCCTCGCTGCTCCGTAGCAATTCGGCTGAACTAATACCTGCTGCCACCACAATAATATCCGGCGCGATAGAGGTCCCATCGTATAGCTTTATAAGCGCTTTTCCTTCCCTGATGGCTATTGTCTCAGCGCGCGCTTGACGTATAGACCCGCCTTGGGCATGCAGCGCCGCGGTAATGCCATTTCGCATCATCGCCAAATCAATAATCTGCCCTGTTTTGTGGATACGCACCGCATCAATTGGGCGTTGGTTGAATTGCTGACGAAGCTCGACAATCTCGTCACGAGATGCCGCTTGTGCACGTGCTTCGCCGATATCCGCTTCAAGCCAATGCCGCTTGCCGCGCGCCGCCGTTTGAGGTGACTCCCATGCCACATAGTGACCATCCATTTGTAGATGCTCAGCTGTATTGGTTTGCTCAACTAAGCGCTGCCACGCAGGCATGGCCTGTGCAAGCAAGCCCGACAACGCACGTCTTCCGTGCTCAAAACGTTTGGGCGTACTGGCAGCGAGAAGTCTTAATCCAAATGGCAACCAATGCGGTATGTCGCATAGCGAAAAGCCAACAGGACCACCAAGCGAAAATAATCGACGTGGCAAGTTGCATACATTGGCTATTGAGGCCAATGGGTCAATTTGTTCGATAGCGATATGGCCTGCATTACCCCATGACGCCGCGTTTTCAGCTTCGCATGGATCGATAATTGATGTTTGAAACCCAGCGCGCTGTAGCTGCCATGCACAAGCTGCGCCGACAAAACCAGCGCCAATGACGACTGCTGTTTTCAAACCCAATTCCTTTCAAAACCTCAAGTTAAATCCAAAGACCAAGCCTTATACCAAGCATTAAATTTTAGCCATTGTGCTTTGGTGTGGTGACGCTGGCTATCGGAAAGTGCATCGCTAGTATTGAAGTGTAGTGTGTATTCAGAATAGCCAGCCAGCACCATTAGATACTTGTAATAAAGCACAAGATCAACACCTTCATCGAAGGTGGCAAGTACGTTAAGCGCTTGATCAAGCTCACGTGCTTGGCGGTCGGCGATTGGATCACCAAGCGCTGCCTTTCTACACAACGACACTAAGTGGAGTGCCTCAGTGGGAAGTGCATTGCCGATACCAGTTATTGCACCCGCTGCGCCACAATTAACAAAGCCATGCACCACTTGGGTATCTACTCCAACCATCAACAACAGCGATGGATCGCGGTTTGTGATGTGGTTCGCGGCATAACTTAACGCAGCGCTGCCACCGAACTCTTTGAAACCGACCAAGTGTGGATGGCGTGAACGTAAATCAAAAAATAAATCCGCTTTCGTTTCATAGCCGTAGTACGGGCTGTTGTAAATCACAGAAGGCAAGTCAACCGCTGCTTCTAATATGCCTTCAAAATGCGCGCGCTGTGCAGCGACAGCGCTGCCACGTGACAATACGCGCGGTATCAGCATTAAACCTTTTGCGCCAACCTTCTTAGCATGCGCGGCTAGTGAAGCGGCACGTGCCGGACTTTGCGCACCGGTACCGACCACTACCGGTACGCCTGCATTAGTCAGCTGTGCCACACCTTCCATGCGCTCATCATCAGTCAACAGCGGCCAATCCCCCATGGAGCCGCAATAAACGACACCATTCATACCTGTCGCCATTAGCTGCTTGCCCATGCGCACCAACGCGTCAAAATCAGGCTTACGCGACTCTGTACATGGCGTCATGAGTGCTGGCAGAGTGCCGTGAAAAATAGCGGTGGATGAGTTGGTCATATAGACATCGCAGTTTAAGTCGCTTTAATCACTAACAATAGTGGAATATCTGCAAATCTACAAACTAACGCATTGCTAACGGCGTTCGTGTTAGTTTGAAATTATCAGTAATGCAGAAGTATCAGCCGATAATCAACCGTTACGTCGTTGAAACTCACACATAAACGCAACCAGTGCTTCAACTGCTGCGAGTGGCACCGCGTTGTAAATTGACGCGCGCAAACCGCCTACTGCCTTGTGTCCTTTCAAGCCAGATAGCCCCGCCGCGTTGGCTTCGCTGACAAATTTAGCGTGCAGTGCATCATCACGAATAAAAAATGGCACGTTCATGCGTGAACGGTCTTCCTTGGCGACATAGTTGGCGTAAAACCCATCAGAATGATCGATGGCCTCATAAAGCAGCGTTGCTTTTGCAGCGTTAATCGCTTCAATCCCCACCAAACCGCCCTGCTGCTTTAACCACTTGAACGTTAGCCCTGCTAGATACACGGCAAATGTTGGTGGCGTATTGAGCATCCAGCCATTCGCGGCTTGCTTGGTGTAATCGAAAACTGATGGTGTGTGTGCATGCGCGTGACCAAGCAAATCGTCACGCACAATGACGAGCGTTAATCCTGATGGACCAATATTTTTTTGCGCACCTGCGTAAATGCAGCCGTATTTCGCCACATCCATTGGCCGCGACAAAATGTGAGACGACATATCGGCAACTAGCGGTACATTGTCATCTATCTCAGGTGTCCAAAAATACTCCAAACCGTGTATGGTTTCATTGGTACATATATGACGAAACCCCGCATCAAAATTAGGCTTCCAAGCATTTATGCTTGGAACTGCCCTGTATTGCTGGTCTTCACTAGAGGCGATAACGGTTACATCACAGTACTTGCTTGCTTCGTTGATACCTTCCACTGACCAATGTCCGGTATCAACATAGTCAGCTTTATTGCGCCCGCGCAATAAATTAAGCGGCACAAATGAAAATTCGCCTTTGCCGCCGCCTTGCAAAAATAACACTTTGTAATTGGCGGGAATCGCCATGAGGTCGCGTAAATCTTGCACAACTTCCGCAGCTAAATCCATAAAGACTTTACCGCGATGGCTCATTTCCATCACTGACGTGCCTGTGCCTTTGTAGTCGAGTAGCTCGGCTTGGGCTTGTGCTAATACTTCAGTGGGAATGGCGGCGGGGCCGGCGGAAAAATTATGGGTACGCATAGTCGAGCTTCACTTAATTTGTGTTTGGCGAGTACACGTAGGAGGAAAGTTGTATCTGACTAGCGTGACTCATATCAAAACTACCAGCCGTTCACTCTGCGGTAACTTAAGGCGAAATTCCTTAAAACCAGTAGTTATTTTAGAGCTAACGGTGATTCCCCTTACTGTATTGCAACTCTCACAACATTACCAAGCTAATGTACAGCTAGAACGTACTACGCGGCGTCCTCTTCATCCGACTCAGCCACTTTTTGTAGCCCAGTTAATTTCGTGCCTTCATCCAAGTTAATCAAGGTCACGCCTTGTGTAGAGCGGCCCATTTCACGGATTTGCGACACTTTGGTGCGAATGAGCACGCCTGCGTTGGTAATCATCATAATTTCATCCTCTGGGCGTACTAAAACAGCCGCAACCACTTTGCCGTTACGCGCGGAAGTTTGTATGGCAATCATGCCTTGCGTACCGCGACCGTGGCGGGTGTATTCAGTAATCGCTGTGCGTTTACCGTAGCCAAATTCGGTTGCTGTTAAGACGGAATCTTCTTCAGTCTGGGCGACGAGCATGGAGATAACTTTGCCACCTTTGGCTAGGTTCATGCCGCGCACACCACGCGTGTCACGCCCCATTGATCTGACATCGGACTCTTCAAATCTCACCGCTTTGCCTTCATTGGAAAATAGCATTACATCGTATTTACCATCGGTAATTGCCACGCCGATCAGAGAATCACCGTCATCGAGCGCGATTGCGATAATGCCAGCTTTGCGTGGGTTGCTAAAGTCGGATAAGGCCGTTTTCTTTACCGTGCCAAGGGACGTTGCGAAGAACACAAAACGGTCATCGCGGAATTCTGAGACAGGCAAGACGGTAGAGATTTTTTCGTCGGCTTGCAATTGCAATAAATTCACAATTGGCTTGCCACGTGAACCACGTGAGCCTTGCGGTATTTCGTAAACCTTCAGCCAATGTACACGGCCTTTATTGGAGAAGCAAAGCACGTAATCATGTGTTTTGGCGATGAAGAGATTCTCAATAAAATCATCTTCTTTGGTTGCGGTTGCTTGCTTACCACGACCACCACGTTTTTGTGCACGGTAGTCTGCTACGGGCTGATATTTGATGTAGCCAGTATGTGACATGGTCACGACCACATCTTCGTTGGCAATCAAATCTTCAATCGACATTTCCTGCGTGTTGGCGACAATCTCGGAGCGACGCTTATCGCCAAATTGGGTTTTGATTTCTTTTAATTCTGCGACGATGATTGATGTCACGCGTTCAGGTTTCGATAAAATATCGAGCAGGTCAGCAATGCGCTCCATGACTTCTTTATATTCGGCAACAATCTTGTCTTGCTCTAAGCCCGTCAAACGCTGTAATTGCATTTCTAAAATGCGCTGAGTTTGGGTCTCAGACAAGCGATAACCGCTAGTGTCTAAGCCAAATTCTTTTGACAAGTTTTCTGGACGGAACGCTTCAGCTTGGTCGCCTGAAGCACGTGCCAGCATTTCTTCAACCAGCTTTGAGCGCCAGACACGGCTCATCAATTTAATTTTTGCTTCGGCCGGTGTTTGCGCGCTCTTAATGAGTTCAACAATCTCATCAACATTCGATAAAGCAACCGCTAAACCCTCAAGTACATGGCCACGATCACGCGCCTTGCGAAGTTCAAATACATTGCGACGTGTTACGACTTCGCGACGATGACGCAGGAAGGCTTCAAGGAACTGTTTAAGATTTAATAAACGCGGCTGGTTATCGACCAGCGCCACCATGTTCATGCCGAATGACTCTTGCATCTGGGTCATTTTGTAGAGATTATTCAAAATAATCTCAGGCACTTCACCACGCTTTAGCTCAATGACGGCACGCATACCGGATTTATCGGATTCATCGCGCAAATCAGAGACACCTTCGAGCTTTTTATCGCGGACTAACTCACCGATACGAATAAGCAGATTGGCTTTATTGACCTGATACGGCAGCTCATCGATGATGATGGCTTGACGATTGCCTTTTTCTAAGTCTTCAAAGTGGGTACGCGCGCGCATGATGCAACGACCACGGCCGGTGCGATAACCGTCACGCACGCCATCTATACCGTAAATAATGCCCGCCGTTGGGAAATCAGGCGCCTTCACAATATCAATCAAATCTTCTAACTCAACAGCTGGGTTATCAAGCACGCGCAAACACGCATCGATTACATCCGATAAATTGTGCGGCGGAATATTGGTCGCCATGCCCACCGCAATACCGGTCGCGCCATTGACCAACAGATTAGGGAAGCGTGCAGGTAATACGACAGGCTCTAACTCTTTGCCATCATAGTTAGGCGTGAAATCAACCGTCTCAGAATCAATATCCGCCATTAACTCGGAGGATATTTTTTGCATACGACACTCGGTATAGCGCATCGCAGCCGCGTTGTCGCCGTCGACGGAGCCAAAATTACCTTGACCATCAATCAACGGATAACGCAACGAAAAATTTTGCGCCATTCGTACTAAGGTATCGTAAATGGCCGTATCGCCGTGCGGATGATATTTACCCATCACCTCGCCGACAATACGCGCGCATTTTACAAATGAGCGGTTGTGAACGTTATTAGTTTCTTGCATGGCGAATAGTACGCGGCGGTGGACGGGCTTGAGACCATCGCGCGCATCAGGTAGCGCACGGCTCACAATCACGCTCATGGCGTAATCAAGGAAGCTCTTACGCATCTCCTCTTCGATACTAATCGGCAGGGTTTCTTTAGCAAAACTTGGAACAATAGGCTCGGTCACAGGCAAACTCTTTGTTTTTATCGATTGAATCGGATCGGCAACACATTTTGCACATGGTGTGCAACTTATATGCGCTAAATACTTGATTTATAAGCTAATTGAACAATTAGCAGTCATATAATTTAGCACAATTTCACTCACTACGACTGATTATTGTATAAAACCACAAGGGATATGCTGCAGTTTTATGACTCGACACAAGCTGTTGTGTTTTGGCGACACATTTTTTGATTTATCGCGGTTGTAATTCAAGCCAGCTTCGGTCAAAATACTAAATGAATATTTGCGTATGTTGTTTATGCGCAACGCTGACAGTATCTGTATGACTGCATAACGATGCAAGGTTGTGTCCGTCATGGGCAATCGTGTATATTTTCGTGGTCATGGCAGTGCATTACTTTTTGTTGCGCTGCAATTTTTATTATTAGCAATTGCATTAAAACTACGTAGCTTACATTTCACACAATAATTACCTTTTCTCGGGAGTAACAAATGAAGAGTTCCCTGCTTGCCAAATTGACTGCCTCAGCTGCACTTATCGGTGCTGCAACAGCCTATGCTGGCGTGACCCCAAACCTAGTTGATTCAGCTGGCGTGCCAGTGCGTGATGCCTCTGGCGCTTGCGTACAAACTAGCTCAATCATCCACCCTGATTGCGAAGCGAAAAAAGCGCCTGCACCAGCACCGGTAGTTGCACCTGCAGCTGCAGTAACTGCTCCAGCACCAGTAGTTGTGCCAGCTAAACCTGCGCCACAGCCCGT
Source organism: Burkholderiales bacterium (assembly GCA_031414695.1). Taxonomy (GTDB): domain Bacteria; phylum Pseudomonadota; class Gammaproteobacteria; order Burkholderiales; family Usitatibacteraceae; genus UKL13-2. The sequence continues at coordinate 9,752 of JANNWG010000056.1, read as the reverse complement.
AAAGCAAGCTATTACCATCCAAGCCGAAGCTTTGTTTGACTTTGATAAGTCAGTATTGAAGCCTGCCGGTAAAAAATCAATCGACGACGCTATCGCTAAAATGAAGCAAGTTGATGTCGAAATGGTTATTGCTACGGGTCACACAGACTCCTTCGGTACTGATGCATACAACCAGAAATTATCTGAGCGTCGCGCTACCACAGTGAAGGAATACATGGTTTCACAAGGTATTCCAGCGGCTAAGATCACGATCTCTGGCAAAGGTGAAACCCAGCCAGTCGCCACGAACAAAGATGCCGCCGGACGCGCTAAAAACCGCCGTGTGGATATCGAGTTCAAGGGCGTTTCACAGAAGTAATGTTTTTGATTGACCAAAAAAGCCCCGCACTGCGGGGCTTTTTTGTTTTGTTTTGTAGATACTGATAAACAACCTGCTACCCAAAAAATGTTGAAACAAATTCTCTCTGCTCGCTGGGTAATTCCTGTTGAGCCTAAAAATACGGTACTTGAAAACCATTCAGTGGTGATTGAGCATGGCCGTATTTTGGCGCTGCTGCCCACCTCTGAAGCGTTAGCGCAGTTTCCTAATTCCGCTGAAACAAAGCTCGCAAATCACGTTTTGATTCCAGGCTTAATCAATTTGCACACCCATGCCGCCATGACGCTGATGCGTGGTTTGGCTGACGACAAACCTCTGATGACATGGCTTGAGGAGCATATCTGGCCGATTGAATCAAAATTTCTGTCTGAGAGCTACGTCCATGACGGCACTGAGCTTGCTTGTGCAGAAATGATTCGTAGCGGCACTACTTGCTTCGCTGACATGTACTTTTATCAAGATGTCGGCGCGAAAGTTGTTAAGGCGGCAGGTATGCGCGCTGCACTTGGCGGCGCGGTGATTGATTTCGCAACTCCCTATGCTGCTGATGCTGATGCTTATATTGCTCGCGGGCTAGCCTCACGCGAAATGTTTGCTGCTGATCCGCATTTGAAGCTTATGTTGACGCCACATGCCCCTTACACGGTATCTGATGACACCTTTCGAAAGCTCGTCACGATTGCTAACGAAATGGATGACATCACCATCATGTGTCATATCCATGAGACCGCTGGTGAAACAATCGACGGCGAAAGGCTACATGGTGATCGCCCTATAGCTAGGCTTGAGCGGCTTGGCGTTTTAAATTCAAACTTAATCGCGGTGCATTGCGTGCATTTAAACCAGAGTGAAATTGCGTTATTCAATGAGCGCGGCGTACATGTCGCGCATTGCCCAACCTCAAACTTAAAGCTCGCCAGCGGCATCGCCCCGATTAAAGCCATGGTAGAAGCCGGCGTAAATGTCGGTATCGGCACCGATGGCTGTGCATCAAATAATCGACTCGATATGTTTGCCGAAACACGATTAGCCGCACTGCTACAAAAAGGCGTTTCAGGTGACGCCGCCGCCCTGCCCGCGCTACAAGCGTTAGAAATGGCCACACTAAATGGCGCAAAGGCGTTGCAGTGGGATAGCGAAATCGGCTCATTGCTGCCGGGCAAAGCCGCCGATATGGTGGCTGTTAATCTCGACACCATCGAAACCCAGCCCTGCTACGACCCTGCTTCTCACCTATGGCACGCCGCCGCACGCGAACATGTAAGCCATGTTTGGGTTGCTGGGGAACTGTTACTCGATAATCGCCGTCTGACAACCATAGATGTTGATGCACTCAAAGCAAAAGCAGCCACTTGGGGCGAACGTTTTCAATTGCATTGATTTTTTTGTAACCGCCAATGAACGCCGAGACACGCCGATAAAGTCAACAACGAATCAGACGCAACCGCATTTTTTTAGGGCCAGCACAACTATTCTCCTCACATAATCGTTATTGCTTTTGCTTTTATCGGCGTGTCTCGGCGTCCATCGGCGGTTACATAAATTTATCTAACACTTACCCATCATGACAACCACATCAAACCCAAACGTAGACCCCGCTGAACTCGCTAAATTTGGCGCCCTTGCCTCACGCTGGTGGGATCCGACTAGCGAATTTAAGCCGCTACATGACATCAACCCGCTGCGCTTAAATTACATCGACAAGCGTGTTGGCTTAAGTGGCAAGCGCGTTATTGATATTGGCTGCGGCGGCGGCATTTTGAGTGAGTCAATGGCGCTCAAAGGTGCTGACGTTACCGGTATTGACCTTTCTGAAAAGCCGCTTCAAGTAGCGACACTACATAAGCTCGAAACATTGGCCGCCGGTAAAACACTTGCCCTAGACTATCGTTTAATTTCAGCTGAAGATATCGCGGCTGAACAGCCTGCCAGCTTTGATTGTGTTGCCTGTATGGAAATGCTCGAGCACGTACCCAACCCCGCTGCAACTATCGCTGCCTGTGCAGCAATGGCCAAGCCCGGTGGTTGGCTGTTTTTTTCAACCCTTAATCGCAATCCAAAATCATTTTTATTCGCCATTGTTGGCGCAGAATATGTGCTGAATTTATTGCCAAAAGGCACGCACGAATACAAACGCTTTATCACGCCTGCCGAGTTGGCTAATCTCGCACGTGACGCTGGTCTTACGGTCACAGAATTTACCGGCATGACTTACAATCCATTTACCAAAGTGTATAAATTAAATGATGATGTCTCGGTTAACTACATTGTCGCCTGCAGAAAGTCATTGTAAATAATGCTCAATCGCCGCCAATTTTTACTCGCTAACTCCGCATTCGCGTTGGCTAATGCGCCGTGGGTGTCTAGCCTTGCTGATGCGCCTGCCGATAAATTAACGGTAATGATTTATTTGAAAGCAGGCAATGATGCGTACAACACATTTGTGCCGTTTACGGAGCCACGTTATTACAAAATGCGCCCGAACATCGCGCAAAAACGCGAGTCACTGATTCATCTTAATGACACCCATGGCTTACATAAAAGTATGGAAGGCATCATGCCGCTTTGGCGTGATAAAGAGTTAGCCATTTTGCAGGGCATCGGCCAAGCTGAAGTAACCAATCAACATTACCGTGATGCGGAAACACTTTTTACCGCTTCTAGTGCAGAGCAATTTTTAGATGAAGGCTGGGTCACGCGTTCACTAATGGCAAATAAATCCGCACTCAAGCCAGCCGTGGATGTGTTCGCCTTTGGTGACTTAGATATTCGAGAGTCCGACCCCATGGGGCCGTTTCGCGGCGAAAAATTAGGTGTCATTAATGTCGCCTATCCCAACGAGTGGTTAACGCGTCGCAACGTATCGCAGACTTCGTTTTTAACGTCGCCAAAAGCGGCTGAAGCAGCAAAGACCTTTACGCTGGCGTCCCCTCGCGCACTTAAAACAGTATTCCCCGCCGATTCATTCGGCCAAGCGTTACAAGCCAGCGTAGAGCTTGCTGCCGCAGGTTTAGCGCCTCCTGTAATTCATATCACTTTGAACGCCGAAGATGGCGATCATCATCACGCCTTTGACACGCATTGGGATCAACTCAAGTATCACGGGCCCGCGTTGTCAAGATTAGCCAACGGCATCGCCGCTTTACGCGCAGGCTTGCAAGAAATCGGCGCGTGGGATAAAACACTGGTATTCACCTACGACGAATTTGGTCGCAGCCCAAAAGAAAATGAAAAACAAGGCACACATCACGGCTGGGCGGGCGTGCATTTTGTGACAGGTGGGCGCGTCAAAGGCGGGCTGTATGGCGAACCGATGCCGGTCGTAGACGTTTTTCAAATTGACGGGCCGCCGCCAACGATTGATTATCGCGCGCTCTACACTACGGTGATCGAATCACATTGGGGCGGCAATGCGAATGGTGTTTTTCAAAAGCGATTTAAGCCGCTTGATGTGTTGAAAAGCTGATTTTTTAGCCACAGATAAACACGGATAAAAACAGGTAAAACCTTAGCGTTGCGGCTCAATACAATATAAATCAATTGCTTACTTCAGCACTTAGCACCTAGCCCATATCCACATTTATCTGTGTTGCGTTGCAAATTCATGAAGTCCTTGCATGGGCTTCAAGCGCTAGTCAGCGAAAGGCATGCCTTTCGAAACCCCGACTCCCGTCTGTAGCAAATAAATAACATCACCATATGCCAAAAAAAACATCTCTAGTCATTCCTAAAGCAATCCTCTTTGACTTCGACGGTACATTTGCAGATACCGCACCAGATATGGCGTCTGCGGCAAATATGCTTCGAATCTCCCGTGGAATGGACACTTTGCCACTATTAGACTATCGCCCTCATGTTTCTCATGGTGGTCGTGGTATGGTGGCGGTGGCGTTTGGCGTGTCGCCTGAAGATATCGAATTCGCAACTTTGCGAGATGAATTTCTTAACGTGTATGAAAAAAATCTGTGCGTTTACAGCACGCTCTTTGATGGCATGAACCAAACGCTTGCTTTCCTGGAAAGCCGCCACATTCAATGGGGCATTGTAACTAACAAAGCACGGCGTTTTACTGACCCGCTGATGAAGTTGATGGGGCTTGATATTCGCACAACTTGTATAGTCAGTGGCGATACCACGCCGCACGCCAAGCCGCATCCTGCGCCGCTACTCCACGCTGCCGACCTGCTTGGTGTAGATCCTAGTCAATGCTGGTATGTGGGCGATGACGAGCGCGATATACACGCCGCACACGCCGCCGATATGTTGGGCATTGTTGCATCCTACGGATATTTAGGTGGCACTGATCCATTAACGTGGGGCGCAGACGCATCGATAGACGCACCACTTGATTTAGTGAAGCTTCTGCAAAGCATAAAGACAAAGTCCGCAGTAACGCCACACTCGGTTACAAACTGACAAAACAATTGGCGGTATGCTTTGCCATCCCTAGCCAAGCTGGAGCGTCCATGCAACAACGTCGTTTTTCATTGCCATCGCACGTTGACTCGCCAGAGGAAGATGTTGGTGCTAGCAAAGAGCCACATCGCGTACTGCTTATCGAAGACGATATTGACTTAGCTAAACTCACAGCGGAATACCTAAGCAAACAAAATCTTAGCGTCGCTATTGAGCATCATGGTGATAACGCCCTTGCGCGAATACAGGAACTCAGGCCGCAACTTATCGTGCTCGATGTAATGCTGCCCGGCATGGATGGCATTGAAATTTGCCGCGCCTTGCGACAGCGTGGCGATGATGTGCCGATCATCATGCTCACAGCACGTGACGAAGATATTGATGAAGTGCTCGGCCTAGAAATGGGTGCGGATGATTATTTGGCAAAGCCCGTGCAGCCGCGCGTATTGCTCGCCCACATTAAAGCGATACTGCGCCGCATACCAGCCTCACCAAACAATGTTGAAAAGTCACACGTTGTCGATAACGGTTTAATGTTTGGTCATCTTCACATCAATAAAGATGCGCGTGATGTCACCTTCAAAGACACGCCAATTGAGTTAACCACCGCTGAATTTGACCTGCTCTGGCTGCTCGCTGCCAATGCAGGACGCGTATTGTCACGCAACGAAATACTGCGCGAATTACGTGGGCTAGATTACGATGGCTTTGATCGCTCCATTGATTCACGCATCTCGCGCCTCAGACGCAAATTAGGCGACGATGCGTTATCCGCAGTACACATCAAAACAGTGCGTCCCCATGGCTATCTGTTTAGCCCAAACGATTGGTTGTAAACAGGCATGGGCAAGCTATTTATCAAGCTGTGGGCACTCATTATTTTGACCTCCCTCACCTCCTACTTTATTCAACGTCAGGTATTCGACTGGACCACCGAGGAAGCCAACGCTGCCTACGTACTTGAGCGGCAAAAACGCACTTTTATTTTTATCGAAGAAACGCTGCGCCCATACCCCAAAGAGGAATGGGCTACTCGATTAGAAGTCGTGGCATCAAGGCTAGGCTCACCTGCACGTTTAACTACGGTTGATGCACTTGCTAATTCAGGCGAACTCAATGCAGGTGAAACTGAAAAAATTCGCAACAATGCCATTCATATTCGTCAGCTCAATGAAGACGTAGGTGTAGTCATGTATCGGGCAATTCATGATTCAGAGTATGTCGCTGCACTCGAAATACCAAACCCACCACAGCCAAAAATTTTAGGCATTTTTAAGCCGATGGTATTCACCTGGATTGTTGAGTGCACGCTTTATGCGTTAGCGATTTTGTTATGGCTTAGGCTATTTTGGCGTGACTTGATGCGGCTCACGACGGCAGCAGAAAAAATTGGCGTTAATACCAATAATGCGTTGAATCTAACGCTACGTCGTGGCTCGGCATTACAACCACTGGGCGACTCACTAAATCGCATGTCTAACCGCATCAAAGCGCTGATGAATTCGCACCAAGAATTAACCAGTGCGGTCTCACATGAATTAAAAACACCACTATCACGTTTACGCTTCGCTATCACGCTCCTACCCGATGCCGCATCGGCTGCAGAGCAAACCCAACTCATCAAAAAAATGCAGCGCGATGTTGATAATCTCGATGCATTGGTACAAGAAATGCTGGTTTACGCCAAGCTCGAACGTGATACACCGATGATTGAAATGGCGTTAACGACCATTCAATCATGGCTACCAAATGCGATTGAGGATGAAATTGAAGCGGCTACAATTGAGGATATTCACATCCCAGTGACAATCAATTCGCACGTTGACAAACTCGCCTGCGAACCAAAATTTATGGCGCGCGCGGTGCGTAATCTAGTGCGTAATGCGCTACGTTTTGCCACTACACGCGTGGACGTAACCATACAACAAGATAGCGAAAAATTTTCAATTCATGTTGATGACGACGGCCCTGGCATACCACTCAACCAGCGCGCGCAACTGTTCGTGCCATTCGCTAGATTGGACGCCATCAACACAAAAAAACATATCAGTAGCGGCAGCGGGCTTGGCCTTGCGATTGTGAAACGTATTGCCGAGTGGCACGGCGGCGATGCCACCATCAGCGAATCGGCTAGTGGTGGCGCACGCATTAGCATTTGTTGGCCGATATCACGTCAGCCAGTCTTGATGGTGCGGCCGGCGTTGTCTAGGGTGTAGCGGAGTTTATCGCCGTTGGAGAGGTCTTTGCCTGTGATGCGGTGGGCGGATGAGAATTTACTAAACACTAGGCGGGGCGAGTTACATGGGGCAAGAGAGGCTGGATATGACCGCAGAATGGCGGGTTTAAATTTTTTGAGTTGGCTAGTGAATTGGTGTTGTAGGCCTAATTTAATTCGACGCTGGAACCTTTTTTATTTTTTCGTTGCAGCGTTTTGTGCTGATCGGGAGCGCTAACTGAACTCGAAGTGAGCTACTCCCATCCGTTCCATAGCGAATGTCGCAGATTTTAGGGCCTGTTGCCGTTTGTTCTCCAAATAAGCGCACACACTTTTTTATCGCGCGTTCTTTGAAGCATGCATGTACCTGCATCGAATGCTTCAGCTCGACCACAAGATCACTTGCTTGCGGGTCTTGTGAATCAAAGAGCATGTCGGAGCCTATTTTGCAAATTTCGCGGGTACGCTTGCGACATTCAGCATCTTTTACAAGCGCTTGAACCATATCATTCGTAAAGTACTTTGCTAGTTCTTTAGCACTTTCATCTTGGAGCGGAACAGCCGCCGTAGCCTTTGGAGCGATTGCGAATACCACTGACCATGAGTAGGACTTGTACAGAGACTCAACTAGTGCAACAAAATGCTGCGTCCCTCTAGCATGCACTACCCCAATCAAGGCAATCATTAATATAAATATGCGATAGTTCATAGATGCCCCAAGCCCCTAATTACATCCACAACTGGCCTCACTTGTCGGTGGACGATAGATAGTATATGAACTCGCCGCTTCATATTGACGGTTTGCGAAGAAATTTGATTGACGAAAATCTGATACCCAACCAAGGCTAGTAAATCCCTGAATATGCCCATACTGTATCGCGCCGCCTGGCGCTTGTGGAAGCCTGTTAAATACAACAGTGTCACCAAGCTGTGGCGTATAACCTTGTTGGCCTACCGTAGTGAAGCCGTTACGCTCAAGGAGAGGGCTGTAGTCCGCCGCTGCAACGGGATTGTTCGTAGTATTTGCATTTCCAGCTTGAAGTGCCACCCGTACGGCTCTTGCACATCGCCCCGTTGAACTAGCCGACGCGTTCGCATTAAGTGCCGACACGTATGCACAAGTACAAAACAATCCCCAAGGATCAACAAACATAGTGGGCTTGTTACCGACATAAAGATACGTATTTGAGTTGTCCTTAAGCCCCTCAGGATCACTCTGCACATACCGCCCAAGCTGGGGGTCATAGTCTCTGTGCCAATTTTGATAAAGCCCCGTCTCTTTGTCCCGATACTGCCCCGGAAACCGATGATTGAATGCGGTTGTGCCTAACCCTGACGGATTGTCATTCGCCTGCGTATCTCCGAATGGAAGTGAATCCCATTTCCACAAACTCGTGTAACCACTCGCGTTATTCCCATTCGCTGCACTCGCCCCAATACGTGCAATCTCTCTCGGCGTATTGAGATGGTCAGTGAAGATGAATGCGGTGGCATTCTCGGTGCACGTTGGATTACCAATGCTTCCACTCACGCTACTAGTCGTGCTATTCAAACAAGGCATCGCTCCCGTCACCGCGACTGGTGTGTCGTTTAACCAAATGAGTTCTTGCACGGCATTACCCGCTTGATCGTACTCACCCAGCATATGCCCGGCTTCGTCGTAAATGAATAAGCGCGTTTCGCTGGTGTTGGACTTTCTAACGCGAAGCTGCTGGTAGTTGATGCTGTACGTTGTGGTCGCGCCGCTTGCGAGTGTGGTCTTTAATCGTCCACGGTCATCGTAGCTATAAGTTTGTGATCCTGTTGCGGTGAGGTTGCCGGCTGCATCATGCGTGTTGGTCCTGCTGATTCCACCCGTCACACTCGCTAACTTGTTCGACCCTGCTTGATAGCTGTATGTACTTGATACACCGTTCAGGCTGCTGCTGAGGCGATTACCGTTGTTGTCATAAGTGAATGACTGGCTTTGCATGATGCTTGCGTTGCCTAGTCCCGTTGTCGCGTTTAGGCCATTGCTGGTGAAGCCTGTGAAGGTGGTCAAGCGTCCGGCGTTGTCGTAGCCGAATGCTTGGGTGGCGTTCGGTGTGGTGGCAGTGCCCAAGTAATCGGTGATGGCGGTAATACGGCTGGCGTTGTCGAATGTGAGTGCGCGGTAGCCACTAGGTGTGATGTATTTCTGGATTCGGCTATTGGTGTCGATTAACCTTGTGTAGTCTTTTGTGGTATCACCAAGCAGCCAGCTCTCCGGCCCACCAAATGGGAAGTATTGAATGCTGCTAATGAGCGTGACGCCTGCTGTGCTGGCATTGGGGGCTAATGTGTAGCCCGTCACGCGTTTGTCAGTGCCTGTGCCGTAGCTGATACCCAATACCTTGCCGCTTGGATAGGTCATCGCCGTCACGCGGCCTATGCCATCTCTTGCATAGGTGATTATTTTGGTGATGTTGCTTTGGCCGCTTCCTGATGGGGCGTTGATCGTGGTTGATCGTGTGGCGACTCTGCCGTATGCATCATACGTATAACTCGTGCTGCCTGATGGATCAGTGACGTTGGCAAGTCGGCCTACGCCATTGGCGGCGATGTCGTAAGTTTGGATGGTATTGCCATCGGCGTAGGCGACGGTGGTCATACGGCCTAGGACGTCATAACTGTAGGTGGCGGTCTTACCGCGTGCGTCGGTTTTGGTGATGACTAAGCCACCTGCGTTGTAGGCCTGTGTTGTGGTGCCTGTGTCTGGGCTTT
>JANNWG010000055.1:0-45628 GCA_031414695.1 Burkholderiales bacterium | reverse complement strand
CTCAACTCCAACGTGGTGCAGTTGCCACCAGCCGCGGGCTACTACGTCTTGCGCCTTTCCAACCGCAGCGGTGAGCAACGGTCCTGGTCGTTCTGCCACCTCTAAGCTTGCGCAAGAATTCCCGCCCCACTCGCTGCTGAGTCACCATCTTCGAGACACTGCGGCTACTTTCAGGCGGCGTGTTCTTGTGCACCTTTACGTGTTTCCGTTGGTTGCCCATGATCGATCGCGTCGCGTTGTACGAATGGGTCCACGAATTTGTGGTCGCCTAGGTGCGAGATCCATAAGTAGCTATTGCGGTCCGTCACCCGCTGGCCGTGAGCCACGCAGGATGCGCTCAAAAGCAATACACATATGCAACCCCGGAGCGCTCGTGTGGCCTTCACACGGGCGAAGATCACTCTTCCGATCGCACACCGCCCATCCACTCCTTGAACGATCGCGCCTTCTCACGGCTCACCATGGCTTCCATGGGCGAGGCAGGCGAGAGGATCACTTTCAACTTACCCTGGAAATGCTGGTGAACAACCGAGATAGCAGCGACACTGGCGATGGTGGCTCGGTTCAATCTGTAGAAGGCGGAAGGATCCAGCAGCTCTTCGAGCTCATCGAGCGGCTGGTCGATGGGATAGTGGCGCCCTTCACGCGTGGTCAGCTCGGTGATGCCGTCACTGCTGGTGAAATAGGCGACGTCACTGGAGAGCAGCGGTAGCAACTTCACACCAACCTTCACCAGGAATCGCTCCTTGTATTTCGGTGTGCGCTGCGTGATGCGTTGGATCAACTGCGACAGGTCGGGCAGCTCGCTTTGTTTGTTCGCCGTGAGGGCCTTGAACTTGGCCACGCCGCGCAGGAGGTCCTGTGCTTCGATCGGTTTCAGCAGGTAGTCGATGCCGTTGGTGCGGAACGCCTCCAGCATGTACTCGTCGTAAGCCGTGGTGAAGATGATGGGGCAGGGGACCTTCACCTGCTTGAAGATCTCGAAGCTCAGGCCATCCGATAGTTGGATGTCGCTGAAGATGAGGTCGGGGGCTTTGTGGTGATCGAACCAACGAACGGCCTCGCTGATCGCGTCGATCACTTCCAGTACTTCGAATTCCGGATGATGCTCTTGCAGGAGGCCATTGAGGCGCCGGTAGGCGGGTGCCTCGTCCTCGATGATGAGCACGCGCTGTGGCATCAAGCGCGAACGGTTTCAGGGTGAGCGGCCATTTCCAACAAGGGCAGGGCCACCAGGAAATGCTCGCGCGTTTCGATCACATCCACTTGGCGATCGCTCAGGTAGGCGTAACGCTGTTTGATGTTCGCGAGGCCCGTGCCCGTGCTGCCTTCCACGGTCTGTTTGCGGCGCAGGTTGTTGCGCACTATGAGCGAGCGGCCGTTCTCCACGTAGATGTCCACCCGCAGGGGTGACGCGATACTGGCGACGTTGTGCTTCACGGCGTTCTCCACGAGCATCTGCAGGGTGAGCGGCGCGATCAGCAGCGACCGCGATCCTTCATCCACGTTCAAACGGATGTCGATGCTCTGCTCGAAGCGCATTTTCATCAGGTAGTTGTACGCCTCCGTGAATTCCAACTCGGTGCGCAGGTCCACCACTTCCTTGTCCTTATGCTGGAGAATGTAACGGTAGACGTCGCTCAGTTTCTGTGTGAAGCGCGCGGCTTGCTCGGCGTCCTCATGGATCAGCGTCACCAGCGTGTTCAGGCTGTTGAACAGGAAATGCGGACTGATCTGGTTCTTCAATACGCTCAGTTCGGAGCGCAAGTGCTGGCTCTTCATGGCTTCGGTCTCTATGGCCTGCTGTTTCCATTGCATGAAGAAGTAGCCGGCCTCGTATATACTGCCGATAAGGAAGGTGGCACTGAAGCTCTTGACCAGGTTGCCGACCCAATGACCGGTCAAGTAGGAGTTGGGCTGCACACCCAGTTCGGCCAATGTGGAGCAGATCGTGAAATCAATGGCCACGACGTATACGCAGAGTGCACCAATAGTGACGGTGATCCTTCGCGGAGTGGATACGACACCGGGCCAACGCCTACGAAAGCCCATGATGATGAAGTAGCAGCCTTGCCAAACGATCCCGGTGATGACGATGCTAAGGGCGAATTCCATGAGGCCGAGGTCCGGCCCCCTATAAAAGAAGGTGAGCACCGCACCAACGATCGGAATGCCGATGATCCGCGGCCAAGGCTCGCGGAGCAGAAAGCGGAAGGTGTTGCCGGAAACCATGTGAACGGAGCACTAAAGTAGAGCCATGGACTTGCGCTGCTCGCATGTCGCAAGTGTGGAACGCATGGATCCGGGGGTGAAGTGACGGATATCGGGGTTGGAACCGCTGCAGCATCTGGTGGAGTGCAGATTATCGGTCCACCGGTGGAAAGTGGCGATCCAACAACAGGACTTGTCGTCCTGCGGTAGGTCATGAGGCACCGCGCAGGCAGCCCAACCACTTTCGCGGCATCAACGATCACTCCACACGCACACATCCCATCCGTCATGAGCCGAACATTCAACCGTGCATCACTGCTGACCTTTCTTTTCACTCCGCTTTTCGGGCTCGCCCAAACCCAGGTGGTGAAGGGCGTGGTGAAAGACATGGACAGCGAAGAACTTCTTCCCGGTGTCAGCATCGCTGTGATCGATATCGATCCCAAGCTCACCGCGACCTCGGATATCGACGGACGATTCCGGTTGGAAGCTGTCCCCCTAGGTCGGCACACGCTGGCCTTCAGCTTCGTTGGTTATAAGAACGTCACCGTGCCCAATGTGCTGGTGACCGCCGGGAAGGAGGTGGTCCTGGAGATCGGTCTCGAAGGGTCTGTGGAACAATTGAACGCCGCCGTGGTAACGCGCGACAGCAAGAAGGACCGGCCGATCAACGACCTCGCCAAAGTGAGCGCGCGCACCTTCAGCTTGGAAGAGGTCACGCGCTACAGTGGTGGACGCAACGACGTGGCCCGGCTCGCGACGAACTTCGCTGGGGTCAGCGGGGCCAACGACTCGCGCAACGACATCATCGTACGCGGCAACAGCCCTAGCGGCCTGCTCTGGCGCGTGGAAGGATTGCCCATCGGTTCCACCAACCATTTCGCCACGCTCGGCACAACGGGTGGGCCGGTGAGCGCCTTGAACACCAACCTGCTGCGCACAAGTGATTTCCTCACCGGTGCGTTCCCGGCGGAATATGGCAACGCCAATGCCGCGGTCTTTGATGTGAAATTCCGCAACGGCAACACCGACAAGCACGAGTTCACCGGACAGATCTCGGCCTTTACAGGTGCTGAACTGGTGGCCGAAGGGCCGATGAACCGCGAGAAGCAGAGCAGCTATCTGGTGAGCTACCGCTATGGTCTGGCCAGCCTGGCCACTACGGGCACCAGCGCCAAACCCTACTTCCAGGACCTGGGTTTCAAACTGAACTTCGGCAAGAGCAAACTGGGCCGCTTCGAGCTCTTCGGCATGGGCGGCATGAGCAGTATCGACTTCTTCGGAGCGAAGCTGGACAGCACTGATCTCTTCGCGGATCCTACCCAGGATGCCTACGTGGCGAACAAGATCGCGCTCGCCGGCCTCAGCCACTTCTACCAATTGGACGAGAAGAGCTACATCAAGACCACGCTCGGCACCACGTACATGAACAACAACTACGATCAGGACAACATCCTGCCGGGAACCAGTGATCAAGCAGAGCGCAAGTACCGCGCGACCGAGGTGAACGACCTGGAGCAGCGCTACACGTTGAGCAGTCAGTACAACCGGAAGTTCAGCCCACGCTTCAACCTGCGTGCAGGGGTGGTGAACGAGTTGATCGCCTTGGACAGCAAAGTGCAGGACCGCGATGATCGCGCTGGGATCCCCGATGCGAACGCCGACAGCATTCCGGACTACTTCATCACCGTGCGCGATGTCAACGAAACGAGCGATCTGCTCCAGGTGTATGCGCAGGGCGAGTACAAGTTCACGGACCGCTTGGAGTTCACCTTCGGCCTGCACAGCCAGTACCTCGATATGACAAACGACGTGATGGCTGGGCCGCGCACCGCTATCAGCTGGCAGTTCAAGCCGAACCAACGTTTCTCACTCGCCTACGGCCTGCACGGCCAAATGGTGCCCATGCCCATCCTCGTGCGCCTCGCGCCCAATGCCAATGGCGACCTGGTGCGCACCAACGGCAACCTCTCCTTCATGAAGAGCCACCATGTGGTATTGGCCTACGACCGGCGCTTCGGTGACAACTGGCGGTTGAAGGTGGAAGCCTACTACCAATCGCTGTTCGACTTGCCTGTTGACAGCTACAGCAGTTCCTACAACGCGGTGAACGAAGGCGCCAACTTCATCTTCACAGAGCGGAACAATCTCGCGAGCAAAGGCACCGGGACCAACCAAGGGTTGGAACTCACCATCGAGAAGTTCCTGAGCAAGGGCTACTATACACTCGGTACGGTGTCGCTCTTCCAGTCGCGCTACTCTGGCAGCGACGGAGTGGAGCGCAGCACGTCCTTCGAGAATGGGTACGTGGCCAACGCCCTCATCGGCAAGGAGTGGGGTATCGGCAAAGCCAAGCGCAACTTCGTGACCTTCGATACCAAGTTCACCACCAGCGGCGGCCGGCCCTACACGCCGATCGACCTGGAAGCCACGCGTGCCAATGCCGGTCGGGAAGTGCTGCAAGAGGACAAGGCCTACAGCAAGACCTATCCCGACTACCTGCGCTTGGATGTGAAGCTGGGCGTCCGTTTGAACAGCAAGAGCAAGAAGATGAGCCACCAATTCTTCGTGGACCTCCAGAACATCACCGACCGCCAGAACGTGTTCGTTGACCGTTACAACCCGGTGACGGACCGCATCAACACGGTGTACCAGAACGGCTTCTTTCCTGATTTCATGTACCGCATACAGTTCTGAGCGGACTGCTGCGATCGAGCGGTTCGTGAGGGTGTTGGACCTTCGCCCGATCAACCAGGTCCTAGCGCATCCTCCTTCGTCCAGTTCATGAACTTCCCACCATTGAAGAGGTACACCCCGCCCGAGGTCCCGATCCAAAGCTGCCCATTGGCATCTTCGAAAAGGCTTTGGACGTTCTTGAGGCCAGCACCGTCCCGTTCCGTGTAGCAGGTGAACTTTTTTCCATCGAAGGCGCAAAGGCCATAGGCGCTCGCTCCGATCCAAATGATCCCTGCGCTGTCCTGGTAGATCACCCAAACCTGATCGCCCAGCACCCCATCCTTTCTGCCGTACGCCGTGAATGTCTTCCCGTCGTACTTGCAGAGCCCTCCCTTGCGGGTGCCGAACCACAGGTTCCCGGCCCTATCCTCCATGACGGTCTGCACGAAGTTGTTGCAGAGCCCGTCAGCTTCGGAAAGGTTGGCCAGCGTTTTCCCGTCGTAGCGATAGACGCCTCCTCCATTGGTGGCGAACCAGATGTTCCCGGCCTTGTCCTGGATCATCGAGTTGATCTGTTTCGGGTACTTGTAGTAGGGGAACTTTGAAAGGTCCGAAGCAGGGATCGGGAATGAGGTAAAGGTCTTGGAGCCTGTCCTGAGCGAAGCCGAAGGATCGAAGCGCGACACGCCTTCTTCGGTACCGAACCATAGACCTCCAGACTTGTCCACCAACAAGCAATACACCTGATCACTGGCCAGGCCGTCCTTCGTTGTGTAGCGAGTGAATTTTGTTCCACCTGCACTGAGCGTTGCCGAAGGGTCGTAGCGCGATACGCCACCTCCCGTGGCGAACCACAGATCACCCTGCGCATCCTGGGTAATGCCCCCGACCCAATTGCCGCTGAACCCTTGCTGCGGCGTGAAGTACGCGAGCGACGTTCCTCCTGTCCTCAGCGACGCCGACGGATCATATCGCGCAACACCGTCGCTGGTGGTGCCGAACCACATGTTGCCGTCCCGGTCCTGGAATATCCGGCGGATGTACTGGTTGATCTGTTCGGTGGAAGTGGGCGGATGCTGAAGGCGGGCTGCGAGAGTGGCGCTGTCCGGTTGTGCTGCGGGGGAGGGAATGGAGCTAATTGGGTCGGGTAAGGACGTTTTGATCGATTCTGTGCACGAAAGTGTGAGCACTAGGGCCAGTGGGAGCGTATGAATGCTCTTCATGGGGGTAAGGTAGACCTCACAGAAAAAGATCCTCACGGCACCGTATCACTGATGTCCGCTCAAGCAGGTAGTGGACCCTTGCGGCTCAGAGATCAGATATTCGACTTCTTGGGACGGTAGGACTTCTTGTTCTTTTTCGGCAGCAACCTGTCCAAGTCCAGAGAAAATGTTCCCCTCCCGATCGAAACCTGATCGATCGAGCTGTCCAACTTGGGTACACACCAACCGAAGGTCGCCTGAAGCACGATGAAATCACTCCAATTTCCGGAAAGATCCTGGGGTCGAGGTGGATCCCATCATAGTAAACCGCAATTGAACCTCGAAAGCACAGGATCACAGCGTTCAATTGGATTCCACCCTTGACACCGAATATCTGATGGCCTTGGTCGTTGGCGTACTCGACCCCTAGTCTGTACGATCTTTCCGTGTGAACCCCTTCCATGACCCAAGACATTCCTACTTCTCCGAAAAGATGACCTGGATCGTCGACCCCAAGGGCGAGATAGGCTGAGCGACGGTCGATATGGCTCTGATGATCACTTGCAATTGTCTGGCAGAACGCAGTTGAAGGAACGGCCCAAACGAAAATCGCCAAAATCGACCTTGTCCTCATCGTGATTCCAATTTCCTAATGCTCAGTTGCCCAAGCTCACGTTGGCATAGGGCTAGATTGTCAGCTTCAAAATCCCCCCATCCCAGGCCCCGCCGGCACACCTGCATTGAGGTGCGCATGCAACGCCGCCTCATTCGGGATCAATACCCGCCGAGCCTTCGAACCTTCAAATCCACCGAGGATACCTGCTGCTTCCAACTGGTCCACGATGCGGCCTGCGCGGTTGTACCCGAGCTTCAGCTTGCGTTGGATCATGCTCGTTGAGCCTTGTTGTGTTTGCACCACGATGCGCGCCGCATCTTCGAACATGCTGTCGCGGTCGCCGTCGTCCACATCGCCGCCACCTTCGCCTTCTTCGGTGGGCACTTCGGGCAGGATCAGCGCATCGGGATAGCCGCGTTGGTTGCCGATGAACTCGGTGATCTTCTCCACTTCGGGTGTGTCCACGAAGGCGCACTGGATGCGGATAAGGTCGTTGCCGGTGCTCAGGAGCATGTCGCCACGACCGATCAATTGGTCGGCGCCGCCGGTGTCAAGTATGGTGCGGCTATCGATCTTGCTGGTAACGCGGAAGGCAATGCGCGCCGGGAAGTTGGCCTTGATCGTTCCGGTAATGATGTTCACGCTCGGGCGCTGCGTAGCGATGATCAAGTGGATGCCGATGGCGCGGGCGAGCTGTGCAAGTCGCGCTATCGGGGTTTCCACTTCGCGGCCTGCGGTCATGATCAGATCGGCGAACTCATCCACCACCAGAATGATGTAGGGGAGGAAGCGGTGACCGTTCTCCGGGTTCAGGCGGCGGCTGATGAACTTGGCATTGTACTCCTTGATATTCCGCACCTGCGCGTTCTTGAGCAGCTCGTAGCGATCGTCCATTTCGATGCACAAACTGTTCAGCGTTGCCACCACCTTCTTGGTGTCGGTGATGATCGCTTCGCCTTCGCCCGGCAGCTTGGCCAGGAAGTGCCGCTCGATCTTGTTGAAGAGCGTGAGTTCCACCTTCTTCGGATCAACGAGCACGAACTTGATCTGGCTCGGGTGCTTCTTGTACAGCAGCGAAACCAGGATCGCGTTCAAACCAACCGACTTGCCCTGACCGGTAGCGCCCGCCATGAGCAAGTGCGGCATTTTGCTGAGGTCCGTAACGAAGGTCTCGTTGGTGATCGTCTTGCCCAGAACGATGGGCAGGTCCATGGTGGTGTTCTGGAATTTCTCGCTGGCGATCACCGCGCGCATGCCCACGATCTGCGGCTTGCTGTTCGGTACTTCGATACCGATGGTGCCCTTGCCGGGGATCGGCGCGATGATGCGGATACCGAGCGCGGCGAGGCTCAGTGCGATGTCGTCCTCCAGGTTCTTGATCTTGCTGATGCGCACACCCGCCTGCGGAATGATCTCGTATAGCGTGACGGTGGGCCCGATCGTCGCCTTGATCTTGTCGATGCCGATGTTGTAGTGAGAGAGGGTCTCAACGATGCGGTTCTTGTTCGCTTCCAGTTCCTCTTTGGTAACGGTGAGTTCACCGGTACCGTGATCAACCAAGAGGTCGATCGGTGGCAGCTCATAGCTCGAGAGATCCAACTTCGGATCGTACTCGCCGAACTCTTGCAGCTTGGCTTCGATCTGTGCCTCCGTGAGCACTTCGTCCGCTGCAGGCGCTTGCACACTCATGCCGCCCACGTTCATGGGAATGGCCGCGATGATCGGATCGATCGGTGCGCTTTCCGCAAGTGGGCTGTCCGTTTGCAATTCCAGTTCAAGCCCGTCCTCGTTTTCTTCGGATGGCAATTCTTCGTCACCTGAAGCTTCAACTTCAAAGTCCACGGAATTCGAAAGCTCGGTCGCATCTTCTTCCACCGTTTCCTCTACCTCGAACGCAGGCCCTGCTTTGGGTGTGGATGCCAGGATGTTCGCCGCTGCGATGGTTTCCCGCATCGTATTGGGTGTGCTCCAGCCTTCAGCATCCTCGCTTGCGTTCGTGGCCATGACT
Organism: Burkholderiales bacterium; assembly: GCA_031414695.1. Classification (GTDB taxonomy): domain Bacteria; phylum Pseudomonadota; class Gammaproteobacteria; order Burkholderiales; family Usitatibacteraceae; genus UKL13-2. The sequence continues at coordinate 36,915 of JANNWG010000055.1, read as the reverse complement.
AATTTCAAGCGTTTTCGCCAAGTTACCCGCATGTGGCTCACGCAAATTGGCGTCAAGCGGCTCAAATAACGATGCAATCAACGGTTCCAAATTATCCCGATCATCCACGCGCTGAAATTGCGCTGCAAATAGCCATCGCCCTCGCCGCTCTTTCGATATTGGTTGCGCCTTTTCAATCCAGCGCAGGGTTACGTGCGGCAACTCTTGTCATTGCATTTTTTATTCTGCTTGGCATAGCACGCGCAACACGTACCGTCACCATTGTCATCCCACCTAATCGTTATCTACGTTGGGGCGTGAGCATTTGGGCGCTGACAGTGTTGGCTTATGCGTTGATGAGTCCGCAACTGCGCCAAAGCCTTGAGAGCGTGCGCGGTCAAGTTATCACACCAATATTGGCGGGCATTGTGTTTTATAGTTTATGTAAATCATGGCGCGTTGTTGGCGTGTGGCTAATCACATTATTTAGCGGGCTCATCATATTGACAGCGCTACTTATTAACGATCCATTTAAGCCCACGCTCTCGGGTCATCAGGCGGCCTACATCACAATAGGCTGGCTAACAACTTGGCTAACTATGTTGGCAGCCCTACTTCCGCTCGCATGGCTTTTGCCGTGGTCAAAACCACGACTTGCAAAATCAATCGCCATGCTGGCAACGGCGGTTATCTTGATTGCCGCATGGCTTTCAGTGAATAGGGTTATTTGGCTTTGCTTTGGTGTGATGTTTATGATTTTCGTGGCGATAAACATTCGCCACACGAATCAGAAAATGTTTCATTACGTTGGCTTAATTTTCATCGGCGCGGTAACCAGTTTTGGTTTGTTTTATTTCTCGTCGGTGGTACGCGCCAATTATTATCCAGCCGCCGTAGAAAATGCGGCGAGCATGCTAATGCAAGATGATAGGCAGCGCATTTGGAAAGCCGCCATTAATATAATTGGCGACAAGCCTATTGCAGGTTACGGCTTTGCGTTAGAAAACGGCAAGCAAGCGTTATCTGAACAATTTACCGAACCATGGCACCGTGACATGTATCGTCATGCACATAATATTGTTTTGAATTACGCGATTCAAATGGGGCTTCCCGGTGGACTTGCGTTGTTATGCTTATTTGGCGGGCTAACCATAGGGTTTTATTCACGAATACGCTCGGCCAGCTCACCAGCCTCGCGCGCCGTGGCAACCTGCGGGCTCATGCTAGTTGTAGGTTTTTTTCTGCGCAATATGACCGATGATTTTTTTAGCCGTCACGCGTCGTTGCTCTTGGCGGCGTTGATTGGCATGCTGCTGGCGATTTGCGATTGGGATCAAGCAGGGACAAGGGCAGTTCAGAGAACTATTTAGCTCCCCGCAAACTGCAACCGATGTAGTCCCGCATAGAGTTTATTAGCGGCGAGTAATTCGCGGTGTGTGCCTAGCTCAACAATCTTGCCACTCTCCAACACAGCGATGCGACTGGCATTTTCGATAGTCGACAAACGATGCGCGACTACAATCGTCGTGCGGCCACGCATGAGTGTTGTGAGCGCCTCTTGCACGGCACGCTCGGACTCACTATCCAGCGCAGATGTTGCTTCATCGAGCAGTAAGATTGGTGCATTTTTTAAAATCGCGCGCGCAATCGCTAAGCGTTGACGCTGACCACCTGAAAGCCGCGCGCCGTTTTCGCCAATTACGGTATTGAAGCCTTCCGGCAAGCTCTGAATAAAGTCTAGACAATTCGCCGCACGCGCCGCGTCTTCAATCGCCTCTACTGTCGCCAATGCCGTTTTGCCATAAGCGATATTGGCGGACACCGTGTCGTTAAACAGCACCACATCTTGGCTCACCAGTGCGATTTGTTCACGTAAATCATTGAGCTTAATTTGCTCAATGGCGATGTCGTCAACATAAATCATGCCGCTCGTCGGCGTAAAAAATCGCGGTACTAAATTCACCAAACTAGTTTTGCCACCGCCCGATGGACCAACTAGGGCGATAGTTTCACCGGGTGCAATCGTTAACGATACATTGTCTAACGCTAAGGTATTTTTGGTCACGTAATTGAGGCTGACATTTTCAAAACGAATAGCACCTTGCGCGCGCGCCATCGCGACTTGACCCGTGTCGGTCTCAACTGGCGCATCAATCAAGGCAAAAATACGCGTCGAGGCGGCAAGTCCGCGTTGTATTTGCTCATTCACGCTGGCGAGTTGTTTGATTTGCGGCACGAGCGCAGTGGCGGCCACAATAAAGGCGATGAAGCTAGCCATTGGCATTGGCTCGCCTAACGTCTTGCTCGCCGCCAAATAAATAATGGCGCCAATGGCAATGGACACCACAAAATGCGTGATGGGCGTGGTGGCGGCGGCGGCAATACTTTGCTTCATGATGAGTTGACGTAGCGTGTTGGCTGATTTATCAAAGCGCTGACTCTCATGCGCTTCGCCACCGGATATTTTAATCACCCGCTGGGCAACAACAGACTCACGCACAATATCGAGCAAATCTGCCTGTGCAGACAAGCTACTCACACTTAATCGGCGTAAGCGTTTGCCAAATAAATTAATGACAACGCCCAATATGGGCACGGCAATTAAGGTGATGAGTGTTAAACGCCAATTCAGTACAAACATCGTCACTAAAAAGCCAATCAGCGTAAAGCTGGAGCGCACTAATGTCGTTAACGCGGTAGTGGATGCCGCTTGGACGCCCATGACGTCATTAGTGATACGCGACAGAAATTCGCCCGAACTGTAAGCATCAAACGTCGGCACGGGAAGACGAATGAGCTGCTTGTACATTAAATTACGCATGTCGAGCATGATTCGATTGCCGACCCATTGCATGCCGTAGCCTGCGACAAAATGTGAAATGCCGGTGGTTAGAAAAACTGCCACCACAGCAATCGCGGCAACCCACGCGTATTTTTCATTACCTTCAACGAATAATGTTTCGAGCATCGTTTTGAGCAAATAGGCAAACGAGCCTTCCACAATGCCACCAATCGCCATCGCCAATATGGCACCTGTAAACGCCCAACGGTAGGGCTTTACATAGCTTAGCAGCCTTTTGTATAGCGCGATGGAGGTTGGCTCTAGCTCGGTCTTAATGTCTGGCTGCATATCGCTCTATAACGCCAAAGTGCGCCGAAAATAGGCGATGGTTTCTTTAAGCCCGTCTTCGAGTGAAATAGTCGGCTGCCAATCAAGATTCGCTTTTGCCAACGTGATGTCGGGCTGACGCTGACGTGGGTCATCGGCTGGCAATGGCTTAAACGCTAACTTGGCTTTCGAGCCCGTCATCGACAAAATGCGCTCTGCCAGTTCTAACATCGTAACTTCATTTGGGTTGCCAATGTTAACGGGGCCAACAAATGTTTTAGGCGAGGACATCATACGCAGCATCGCTTCAATCAAGTCATCCACATAGCAAAAACTGCGCGTTTGTTCGCCGCTGCCGTAAATAGTAATGTCCTCATTACGTAAGGCTTGGACAATAAAGTTGCTCACGACACGGCCATCATTAGGGTGCATTCTGGGGCCGTAAGTGTTGAAAATACGCACCACCTTGATGGGCAATTGATGCTGGCGATGATAGTCAAAAAATAATGTTTCGGCGCAGCGTTTACCTTCGTCATAGCAGCTACGCGGGCCGATAGGATTTACCCGCCCCCAATAGTCTTCGGTCTGAGGATGCACCTCTGGGTCGCCGTACACTTCAGAAGTGGAGGCTTGCAAAATTGTCGCGCCAGTACGCTTGGCCAGCCCCAACATATTGATGGCGCCATGCACGCTGGTTTTAGTTGTTTGCACCGGATCATGCTGATAGTGAATCGGGCTGGCGGGGCAAGCAAGGTTGTAGATTTTGGCGATTTCAACGTATAGCGGGAACGATACGTCGTGGCGCATCAACTCAAAATATGGATGGCTAAGTAAGTGGGCAATATTTTGTTTGTCGCCGGTAAAAAAATTATCCACGCACAAGACATCAGCGCCGTCCTTAATTAAACGGTCACATAGGTGTGAGCCTAAAAATCCTGCGCCGCCCGTTACCAATACCTTTTCCATACGACTTCCTATTGTTGATGTGGTTAGTTAATTGCGAGCTTACTAACATTTCAAGTATTTTACGTCGCCAACACCGGCTATGCGGGCACGAGCTGTTTGTAAAGTTCTGCGTACTGCTCGCCGGCATCAGTTTGGTTACGCGCTAATACTATTTCGCGGCCACGTAGGCCAATGGCAGGGGCAGCAATCGCTGCCTCAATGGCTGCTGCAATCGCAGCAATGTCAGTGGCTTCCACCACAAAACCATTCATACCGTGACGAATCCAATCCGCAGCACCTGCTTTAGTACTTGACACCACTGGCAAACCACATGCCATGGCTTCGCCAAACACCAAGCCGAATGGCTCATAAATTGTCGGCATGACAAACACATCACTCGCGGCGTAATAAGGCTTTACATCAGCGATGCCGCCGGTAAAAAAGACGCGCGCCGCAATGCCAAGCGTCTTTGCCATCGCGCGATAGTGGGCGATTTTTTTGTCGTGACCCACCACAAAGGCGTGTAAGCCTGGCACTAACGCAACCGAGCGCAAAAATGCGGCAACGCCTTTTCGCTCAAAGCCCGAGCCGACATGAATTGCAACAGGCGCATTAGCGGCAATCGCATATTTATGCCGCGTTGTTTCGCGATGTGCTTCGATTAATCGTGGATGAAATGCCTCTGTATCAATCGGGCCATAAATAACGTGCAGCTTGGCGGGGTCAATTTGGTAATGCGCCAAAATATCGGCTTTGACCATTTGTGAAATACAAATGACGGCACGTAAAGCTGATGAGTGATACATCTCACGCTCGGCTTCACGTAAATAGCGATGGTGCGGATTGAGGCGCACACCAAGCCGCTGCAATGGCGATTGGATTCGTTCACGCTGTAATAACCATTCAGCATGCACGCCATCAACCGCATGAAATACGTCGCAATCTTGAAAGCGCTCATACGATTGGACTAAATCAAAGTCGGATTGGCGCAGTAACGCCCTAGTCGCGTTGGCAAAATTTCGATCCCGTCCCGCGCTGGTGACATAACGTGGGTTGATAATGCGATGGGCAATATTCACATTTGCGCGCTTCGGCCACGCTCTGGTCAAAATGGTTGGCGTATGTTGGTGTGCAAGCATTGCGTCAACGGCTACATTCAAAAAGCGCTCCGCACCGCCAAAAGGATTGTAATGCGCTCGAACTAACGCAATTTTCATAGACTTTTCATAGCCATAACGCCCGCTTAAAATGAGCGGCTACAATAACAGAAATGTCTAACTTACTTATTAAATGAAACCACTGTCAATCGTCCATACCGAATCATCCCTAGGCTGGGGGGGGCAAGAAATTCGCATCCTGACTGAAATTGGCGGCATGCTGGAACGCGGTCATCGCGTGACGTTGCTTACCCCAGAAACGTCAGAAATTTATCCCGCCGCGCAAAAATTAGGCATACCCGTTACCGCGATTGACATCGCTAAAAAGCGTATCAGCGGCGTACTGGCGTTGCGTCGTTGGCTGCTCTTGCATGGCAATGAAATTGACATTGTAAATAGCCATAGCTCAACCGATAGTTGGCTTGCCGCGCTAGCGCTTGCCACGCTGCCAAACAAAAAACCTGCACTCATTCGCACGCGACACGTCTCCACGCCGGTCAATAACAGCCCTTTCACGCGCTGGCTCTACATCAATGCGAGCGCACATATTGTCACCACAGGTGAACCGTTGCGTTTGCAATTGCATACGCAAAATAACTACCCGCTCTCCAGACTGACTTCCGTGAGAACTGGCATTGACCTTAACCGATTTCAACCGCATGACAAGACTGCCGTCAGACAAAAACTAGGGACAAGATCATGCCTCACGTTAGGCATACTCGCCACCTTACGCGATTGGAAAGGGCATGAAGATTTGCTCGATGCATTAATGTTATTGCGCGCGCAATCAATTGAACATCAGGCTTGGCAGTTACTGATTGTCGGCGATGGCCCTGAACGGGAACGGCTGATGGCAAAAATTGCGGCGCGCAATCTGAGCGATGTGGTGAGTCTTGTGGGTAATCAGGAAAATGTACCGGAATGGCTATCGGCAATGGATATTTTTGTGTTGCCGTCGTACGGCAATGAGGGCGTGCCGCAAAGCATTATGCAGGCGATGGCCTGCGGACTTCCGGTGGTGTCCACGCCGGTGGGGGCGATTGCCGAAGCGGTTGCGGTAAATGAAAGCGGCTTGTTAGTCGCAACACGTAATCCACCGGCCCTAGCGGAGGCGCTCGACAAACTCATGCGCGATACCGTGCTTCGCGAAAAAATGGGCGCGGCTGGCCGCACGATTGCCATTAGCGCCTTTGGTATTGATGTGATGGTCAATAAAATGGAACAGGTATTTCATCAACACGTCGATACTGCAAAGTAGTAAAACTCGCCTAGGGGCGGCTATTTTCAAAAAAAATCAACTGTAAAAGCCCGTACTTAAACGAGTTTTATGGTTTTGCTAATATTTCATTCACTGCATCGTGAACATCTGACACGCTCAATGTCATCAAACAATCGCTGACTTTAGAGCCGCCACAGCCGTCATTACCGCACGGGCGGCAGGAATGTTCTGGTTTAGTCGAGGCAACCACGCGAAATTTAACGCCCCACGGTCCCCAATGCTTTTCGCCGGATGGGCCAAATAGCGCGACAGTGGGCGTTTGCATCGCCGCCGCGATGTGCATCGGCGCGGAATCAACACCGACAAAAGCTTTAGCGCGCGCGGTAAGTGCGGCTAACTCTTTCAAATTTAATTCGCCTGTTAAATCCACGATAGGCGCTTTTAGATGCTTCTTAATGGCGGCAATCATATTGCGCTCTTCGGTGGTCGGCGCCGCCGTTAGTACCACGCGCTCCCCTTGTTTACCAAGTCGCAAAATCAGCTCGGCAAATTTTTCAGCCGGCCAGGTTTTGAAAAACCAGCGTGATGTCGGGTGCATGTGAATGAAGCGTTTCGCCTCTATCCCATGGGCGGCCATCAGCGTATCTATTTTTTTCTCCGCTGCATCGCCCGGTACGAGCACAAGTTTTTTTTCCTCCACAGATGGATGGATACCGAGTCGGCGTAACGCATCTAAGTTTTGCTCAACAGTATGACGAAAAGTGGATTTAGGCAGCGGGAAAGTGTGGGTAAAGCTGGCGCGCCACCAATTAGAATTACGCCCTTCACTCATGCCAGTTGCCCGAGGGGCAACAGAAATTTGTGGTCGCAACAAGCGCGTCAACCACGCACCGCGCGGATGCTCCGTCAGATGCAAAAGCATATCGTAGCGACGCTGCCTGAGCTGCGTAATGAGCTGCCACTCCGCGCGCGCCTGGTTAAAAATACCTTGATGTTTCCAATCACGGTCAATAGTGTGCACCATGCTTACATCAGGATGACCACTCAACATTTCGCGAGTATCGTGATACACCAAGGCATCAACCTCAATTTGCGGCAAATGTGTCTTGAGCACGCGAAACACGGGTGACGATAACAACACATCACCATGATGGCGTAGCTTCACCACCAGCACGCGCCGGATGGATACAGGATTGACGTCTTGCTCAGCCATTTGGCGTCACCTGACGCATCAGCGGGAGTGTCATAAACGGCGGCATAATGTGGGCTTCATTTATTTGTCGTGAGATTGCAATGATACCGTCCAACCCGTCACAACTGAATTCATATCAACCTTGCACAACAGATTTCGCACAACTTATGTTGTCAAAAACCATCGGCACATTGTTGTTTCTATTATTGTGTTTAATGTGCCAGGGCGCCTTAGCGGCGACAGAAGGTAAGCTAGGTTACTATCGGCAGCCTGCAATTCACAATGACACAGTGGTATTTGTCGCGGAAGGTGATTTGTGGCGCACCACACTCACCAGCCCGCGCGCAGAGCGTCTCACGACGAATTTAGCCGAAGAAAGCACGCCACATATTTCTCCCGACGGCAAATTAATCGCCTTTAGTGCTCGTTATGAAGGGCCAGCTGAAGTCTATGTCATGCCGATCAGCGGCGGCTTGCCAACACGCTTGACCTATGATGGCGACAATGCCCGCGTACAAGGCTTTAGCCCGACGGGCAAGGTGCTCTATGCCAGCGCACGTTGGTCGGGCAAGCCTGAGCAGCGCATGTTTGCCATTGACACCGTTACGCGCGTGAGCACGCCACTTCCGCTCGCCGAAGCCGCTGAAGGTTGCTACATGAATGAGGATTTTATTTTTGCGCGCCACCCGCTACCGAGCGACAACGTCAAAAATTATCGTGGCGGTGCAGTGCAGCGTATTTGGTCATTTGATGGCAAACAAGAAGCGCAATTGCTGACAAACGGCTATGCGGGCACGAGCCGTCAACCGATGTGCGGGCGCGAGCGTATTTTTTATCTGTCGGACCAAGACGGCACGGTCAATATTTGGTCTATGACCAAACGTGGTGCAAATGCAACGCAGCACACTCAGCATCGCGATTTTGATATTCGTAGCGCCAGCATATCGAGCGATGGAAAGCGAATTGTCTATCAACGCGGTGCAGATATTGAAATGTACGATATTGCCACGGCCAAGGCATCTGTACTAACCATTTTGCTGCAATCTGACTTCGAGCAAATGCGCACCCGCTGGGTAAAAGCGCCGTGGGATTTTGTGACCTCGGTTTCGCCATCGCCGACAGGAGACCGTGTCGTCATCACGGCACGTGGCGAATTGGTGGTGTTTCCAGTTGGCAATGGTCGCCGTGTAGAAATACTCAAAGACACGACTGTTCGCGCACGCGATGGTGTGTTTTCACACGATGGTAAAAGTATTTATGCATTTGCCGACAAAACTGGGGAATTTGAATTAAATCGTTATTCAGCAAATGGCGTAGGTGCAGCCACAACGCTGACCAATGATGCTACCGCTTTAAGGCTTGGCCTATCGGCTTCGCCAAATGGCAAATGGGTGGTACATGATGACAAAACGCGCAACTTATATTTGACCGATATTGCCACCAAGTTGACTCGCACTATTGACCGCAACGCATTTGGTGAATACGCTGAAATAACATGGTCTCCTGACAGTCGATACATCACCTTTAGCAAAACAGCCGCGAATCAATTTTTGCAGCTTTATGTCTATGATATTGCTAATGCAAAACTCACGGCGCTCACGTCAGAGCGTTACGACGCACGCGACGCGGTGTTTTCCCAAGATGGTAAGTGGTTATATTTCCTAGCGAATCGCCAATTACAAAGTGTGGTGACAGGACCTTGGGGTCAGCGACGGCCGTCGCCATTTTTTGATAAGCAGACACGCATATATGCTTATGCGCTTGATGCGCAAGCACGCTGGCCGTATCTGCAGCGCGACGAATTGGCGCCACCGCCTGCGACACCCAGTTCGCCAACGCCGCCCGCAAAAGCGCCAAGTGAGAGCGAGAAAACAGCAGCAGAGCCCGCTGCAAAATTAGCGTTACCCGCGCCAACGCCGACAGTTGTTACTGCCTTCAAGGACGCGCGCGAACGGCTCTACGAAGTCCCAATGCCTGCTGGTAACTATCGCGATTTGTCCACCGATGGCAAGCGGCTTTATTTTATTAGCCAAGACTCTGCAGACCGTAAAAATACGCTACGTTCGATAGCAATTGAATCACCCAATCCATTGCCACCAACGGTTGATACCTTCATGGAGGACATTCGCAGCTATAAGATAACGCAAGATCGTAAAAAATTAATGGTGCGACGCTTGAATGACGTATTTGTGTTTGACGTTGGTAAAGCGGCACCGTCATCCGCGGAGCTTGCGAAATTTCAAGTCAATACGCGTGATTGGATGGTCCAAATAGACCCCCTCCAAGAATGGCAGCAACTATTTGTAGATGCATGGCGTATGCATCGCGATTATTTTTATGACAAAAATATGCACGGCGCCAACTGGGCAACTGCGCGTGCACGCTATCAGCCGTTACTGGCACGCGCGACCGACCGCGCTGAAGTCAGCGATGCAATCGCGCAGATGACCAGTGAAGTGCGTGCGCTACATAGTCAAGTAGGTGCGCCGGATTTGAGGCGTAGTCAAGACGCGATTGACATCGCTGGCTTGGGCGCTGAATTTACAAAAACAGCGGATGGCTTTCGCGTCACTAAGTTGTACGGTGGTGACCCAGAGCTACTTGAAGAGCGTAGTCCGCTTGCGCGTGCAGAGGTCAATATCAATGTCGGCGACACCATTACCGCTGTTAATGGCAATAGCGTAGCTTCAGCCGTCAGCATGGGTGAGCTGCTACGTAATCAAGTTGATAAACAGATGCTTTTACAAGTTACAACACAGGCAAATAAAAAACGTGACGTGATTGCGATGCCGCATGCGCCACGACGCGAGCGCGATCTTCGATATCTAAGCTGGGAAGCAACGCGGTCAGCCAAAGTAGCGGAAGCGGGGCTAGGAAAAATTGGCTATGTGCATTTGCAAGCGATGGGGGCAAACGACATCGCACGTTGGACGCGCGAATTCTACCCGGTGTTTCAGCGCGAGGGACTCATTATTGATTTGCGCCATAACAACGGTGGCAATATTGATTCATGGATTATTGAACAACTGCAACGTCGTGCATGGCATTTTTGGCAATCAAGACGCACGGATCAAATTGCGGCTAACCAACAGGTGACGTTTCGCGGCCATGTGGTGGCGCTGATTGACGCCAACACCTACTCAGACGGCGAGACTTTGGCGCAAGGCTTGCGTCGCTTAGGCATCGCAACCTTGATTGGCAAAACGACAGCAGGCGCAGGCATTTGGTTAACTGATCAAAATCGACTGCGCGACAATGGTATTGCACGCGCTGCCGAGCTTGGCTCATTTGTCGATGATGGCATCCAGTCAGAGTGGATTACGGAGGGCATCGGTGTGAGCCCAGATATCGAGGTCGACAATTTGCCGCTAACCACATTTAATGGTCAAGATGCACAGTTGGCAAGTGCGATACAAATGCTTAATGAAAAAATAGCGAAAAAGCCGGTCATTAAACCAACGATTCCGCCATTTCCAAACTTAAATAAACAATGATTGTGCTGCGTCGCAGAGGTTGAGCTCGGCGCGCTAGCCTGAGATTTACTGCTCATGTAAGGTGATGCGCTTTTGTTACGCTTAAGATGCGATGACTCGAGCGTCGTATGAAGGTTATGAACGAAAAATGTGCGGATTTGACACAAATTCTTGATTGCCGCTGAAATTGATGAAATTACCTTAAAATATGACGCTTAATCATTGACGCTAAACGTTTTTTTGGCTACGATTTAACCTATGGAAGCAGACATTCAACGCTTTGAAGAAAAGCTAGCACATTTTGTGACTTTATTTCAGCGCTCGCGCGCGGAGAATAATGAGTTGCGCCAATTGCTTGCCGCTAAATCTGACGAAACAAGTCGGCTCGCCGAAAAACTCGATCAGGCAAAAACACGAATCGAAGCATTGATTGCGCAAATCCCCGAAGTTGAAGGTGAGCGCACATGAGTACCGCAAAACCCTCTGCTACCAAGTCTGCTGCAAAAGCGGTCACGATCAATGTCCTTGGTCGTGAATTTCGTGTCGCCGCACCAGATGGCGAAGAGCGTCATCTATTGGCGTCCGTTGATTTAGTTAATCGCAAGATGAAAGAAATAAGGGACACCGGCAAAGTCGTTGGCAATGAGCGTATCGCCATCATGGCAGCGCTAAATTTGGCGCATGAACAATTGCAGTCACCTAGTGCACTAGCTGAGATTAAGCCAAAAGCAACTAATATTGTCATTGACGAAGCCTACGTCAAGGGTAAAATAATTGCCTTCGAAGTAACTCTAGAAAAAGCGATTTCTGAACAAGAAAAACTTTTTTAACTTTGCCTTGTCCCATATTCGCTAATGGAGTGGATTTTAGCGTTCGCTTGGTACTTACATCCTTTGAACCGATAGACTTAATGTCAATGGTTGCGTGCGAGAGCTTGCCGGTGTGATCGTCCTACGCGGATGAACCTGATGGCAGACGGTGTGCGGCCTATCTTGAACCTGGGTTCAAGTTGCGGTATCAAGCGAACCCTAAAGCCCAACTCTTTATAGGATTAAAAATGGCTTATTGGCTAATGAAATCAGAGCCCACTGAATTTTCAATTGATGATTTAGTCAACACCAATGGTCAAAAAGTTGCTTGGTTTGGCGTTCGAAATTATTTAGCGCGTAACTTTATGCGCGATCAAATGCATGAAGGTGATGAAGTCCTTTTTTATCACTCATCGTGCCCAGAGCCGGGCGTTGCTGGTCTGGCTAAAATTGCTTCTACTGCCTACCCAGATGAAACGCAGTTTGATAAAAAAAGTAAATATTTTGACCCCAAAGCCACACGCGAAACGCCGCGTTGGATGTTGGTGGACGTCGCGCTCGTTAAGAAAACACGCCTCGTGCATTTAAGTGAAATGCGCGATACGAAGGCGCTCGAAAGCATGACCACACTGCAACGCGGTAATCGACTCTCGATTACACCCGTGAGCGCTAGCGAATACAAGGCAATGCTCAAACTAATGGCGAAGTAGGTCGTTGTTGTCGCCAGAAATTCATTCCTTGTTACTATATTTGCTGACGGGCTGTTTCGTTGGCTTCTTTGCAGGGTTACTTGGCATTGGCGGCGGCTCGGTCATGGTGCCAATTTTGTCTATGATATTCGCAACGCGCGGCTACTCGGCTGATCACGTCGTGCATATGGCGTTAGCGACATCCATGGCGACGATCATTCCAGTCTCGTTGATGAGCGCGCGTACGCATCATCAACACCAAGCAGTGCAGTGGGATATTTTGAAGCGGATGCTACCGGGTATCTTGCTGGGCACATTTTGTGGTGCGGTTATCGCGCATTTTTCATCCACTGCTTTCTTAAAAGGATTTTTTGTCGCCTTCATCTGTTTTTTAGCGGCGCAAATGTTGTTTGATTTCAGCGCTTTCATTTTAAAAAATCGTATCGCGCGCATTCCAGGGACAGTTGGTTTAATTTCGTTTGGCATCCTGATGGGCGTGGTATCAAGTTTTGCAGGGATTGGTGGGGCTGTTTTGTCGGTTTCCTTTTTAATGTGGTGTGGCTTAACTATGCATCACGCAATCGGCACGGCTTCTGCCATTGGAATACCGTTGGCAATTGCAGGGTCGGCTGGATTTATCATCACTGGTTTAACAGATAGTGGCCTGCCCGCATGGAGCCTTGGTTATGTGTATTTGCCTGCTTTTGCAGCGATTGCTGCAACAAGCATGTTGTTAGCGCCAGTCGGCGCTCGTCTTGCGCACCGATTGCCAGTCAAAGCGCTGAAGAAAATATTCGTGGTGTTTTTAATTGCACTCGCCGCGAAGATGGCGGTATCTGTTTAGCGCTGATGAATAACCTCTATGCCGTTTCACTCGCGTATCACTTGAGGGAACAGCTCATCTGCTTAGCGCGCCAATTCAGGCTGACTCGGCATCACGATGATAGTTGCTAAATTCGTATTGTCCTAAGCCGTGTCAACGCGCTTCAAATCGGCGCTATCGGTCGGAAACATAATTGATATTGCAACGCAACATTTGCAATCAAATTATATTGTGCGGAATTTTTGTCAATTTGGGTGTCTAAGTGTGTATGTCGCAAAATAATACGGCCAATTAAATGTAGTATTAACCCTTAGTATCAACACACACAAATTAACTAAAAGAAAATCTAGCCTATGTTTAGCTGGATGCAAAAATTTACCCGCTCCCACCAGCCGGACAATCAAATTGTTGGTAGTCTCGCTAGACGCGAGCTAAATCAACAAATTACACAACTCCTGCTCGAATACCATGCTCAACATGGTGCAGATTCGTTGCTGAATCCAGCTCTGCGATTAGTGGCAATACACGATAGCATTTTATTGGTGGCTGAGCCCACACCTGATGCCATCTGTGAGGTCATGCTGCGAGAATTGCCAACGATATTGTCATTTCTTGTCGTGCGTGAAGACAATCTTGCTGTGCCGCGCGATGTTGTGGATACCATTGCTTTTGAGGCATCCCGCTTAATCTCAAAACGCATCAATTTGCTAGCTGGTTCAACTGATCACAGCAGCTAATTGAACTTGCTGTGTTACAAATTCTCATACGACATTACTCGTCATTTTAAATAAACGAGCATACTCATCCCTTCGATCACATCTTCGCTAGTGATCGCGTCATGTTTAACCAATGTTGAAAGGATTGTCATGCATGCATATCCCAGCCGTATCAATGTCCCATTAAGAATCTTTTTGTCGACGATAACCATTGCCGCTTGTTTGCAAACTGCGCTTGCTGAGGCAGCAGCAGAAGTCAACTTTATCAAGAGCGAGTCTTTCGCCGATATGCCGTTTTCACATAGCGGACGCGATGATGTACTCAAAGAATTGTTGCAACATTTTGAAAAACTCGCCGCCAAGCTGCCATCAGGTCAAACGCTAAAAGTTGACGTCAACGATATTGATCTAGCGGGTCGAATCGAGCCAAATCAAATCGGCCTTAGCCTTGACACGCGTATTTTGCGCGGCAGCGCGGATTGGCCGAGCATGAAATTTAGCTACAGCGTTGCATCACAAGGTAAGGTGTTAAAAAGCGGCGTGGCAAATGTTAGCGATATGAATTATCTTCGCAGGTTTAATCGCTATAGCGCGAATGAACCATTACGCTACGAGAAAAAAATGCTTGATGATTGGTATAGTAATGAAGTGAACATGGCAGCTGGTCAATAAGTACAATTAGCGCAACAATTAAAACCCTATATTCGGCGGCTGTTTTCGAGCATTTTTGCTCGAAAACAGCCGCCGAATATAGGGTTTTTTCATTTTTACGGTATTGACTTTGTGATTAGACAAGGGGAACTACGTTGATTGCGCTAAAATCGTGCTTTCTGCAAAAACACTTTTCATCAATTTTTACATTTCAAGAGCCCGTCAAATGACTATCAACGTTGCAATCAATGGCTATGGCCGGATCGGCCGCAATATACTTCGCGCCCACTACGAGGGTAATAAAAAACACGATATCAATATTGTTGCCATCAATGATTTGGGTCCTGTTGAGACCAATGCCCACTTGACCCGTTACGATACCGCACACGGTAAATTTCCGGGCACAGTTGCTGTTGAGGGCGACTACCTTATCGTCAACGGTGACAAGATTAAAGTCTTTGCACAACGCGACCCAGCGCAGTTGCCTTGGGGTGAGCTCGGTGTAGATGTGGTGCTGGAATGTACTGGTTTTTTCACGACCAAGGAAAAAGCGGGCGCGCATATTAAAGGTGGTGCTAAAAAAGTCATCATCTCTGCTCCCGGTGGTAAAGATGTGGACGCCACCATTGTCTATGGCGTTAATCATCAGGTACTGACGAGCATGATGACCGTGATATCGAATGCGTCTTGCACGACAAACTGTTTGGCGCCACTGGTTAAGCCATTGCACGACAAAATTGGTGTGATGAGCGGTTTGATGACCACCGTACATGCCTATACAAATGATCAAGTACTGACTGACGTAATGCACGAAGACCTACGCCGTGCGCGTTCAGCAACCATGTCAATGATTCCGACTAAGACGGGTGCGGCGGCGGCGGTTGGTTTGGTGTTACCCGAATTAAACGGTAAGCTCGATGGCTACGCGATTCGTGTGCCAACCATTAACGTATCACTGGTCGATTTATCGTTTATCGCAGCGCGTGACACGACAGCAGATGAAGTTAACGCCATTATGAAAGAAGCCGCGAGTGGATCTGGTATGGCAGGAATCTTGGCCTACAACACGGCACCGCTGGTCTCAATTGATTTTAATCACGACAGTCATTCATCAAGCTTCGATGCGACCTTAACCAAAGTGTCAGGTCGATTGGTTAAGGTCGGCGCTTGGTATGACAATGAGTGGGGGTTTTCAAACCGCATGCTAGACACAACGGTTGCTCTCATGTCTGCAAAATAACAACGGCGTCGCGAATCAGGAGCAAAGATGAAACAACACATCAGCATGGCAATATTTATATTATGCGCACTTGCGGCATGTAGTGAAAATAAGCCTGCTGCGGTTGTGGCCGTACCCGTAACAAGTATTGAGCAACAAAATCGCGAAATCGCTGAGCGCCTCACCTTGCAAAAGGGAGCCAATGAATCCAAGTCTGCTACCGAGGCAGAAGCTACCGATAGGCGTCGCGCAGTCGCTGCTCTACAAGAGCCAACAGCACGGTGGGTTTCTGCGTATGAAAAAATCGGTGGTAAACGACCAAATGAGATCGATGCTCTAGTCGCTGAAATGCAGGCGGTTCGGTCCGAGCTTGCCAGCGTATCGACCTCACCTTGCACCGACCCAAAACGGGCTGCCATCATAGGCGGCATGGATCAAGTTAACACTCTAATCGCTGAATTTAAGACAACCAATGGCAATGTCGATGCTGGTTTTTCAAGTCGTATTGCTAGCGCGGCAGATGTTGTTTTAGGTGCGTCAGGCGCGGTTGGGATATGCGCACAACCACAACAGTAATTTTTTCATGACCACACATATTGTCATCGCCCTTACCGACTTAGCAAATCAAGGCAAACTTCATGAGCAGCGCGTATTTATTCGTGCTGACTTAAATGTGCCACAAGACGATGGCGGCAACATTACCGATGACACCCGTATTCGCGCGTCACTTCCAGCAATCCAACTAGCCCTTGATGCAGGCGCAGCGGTAATGGTCACGTCACACTTAGGCAGACCAACAGAGGGACATTGTCGTCCCGCAGACTCACTTGCACCAGTCGCCAAACGCTTAAGTGAATTACTAGCCCGTAATGTCGCGCTGCGTACCAATTGGCTAGATGGCGTGGATGTAAAACCAGGTGACATCGTGTTGCTTGAAAATTGCCGTTGCAATGTCGGCGAAAAAAAGAACGATGACGAACTCGCTAAACAAATGGCTTCACTCTGTGACGTGTTCGTCAATGACGCCTTTGGCACCGCGCATCGCGCCGAAGCGAGCACCCACGGTATTGCAAAATACGCCAAGATTGCCTGCGCTGGGCCGCTACTCGCTGCTGAGCTATCGGCGTTAGGTCGCGCCTTGGCCGCACCAGCTCGGCCGCTGGTTGCCATCGTGGCGGGCTCGAAAGTCTCGACCAAGTTGACCATCTTAAAATCGCTTGCCTCAAAAGTAGACAAGCTCGTTGTGGGTGGCGGGATTGCAAACACCTTTTTATTGGCAATGGGTAAACCCATCGGCAAATCATTAGCCGAGCCGGATTTAGTCAATGAAGCGAAGGTAATTATTGACATGATGGCGGCACGTGGTGCTTCTGTGCCTATTCCCGTGGATGTTGTCTGTGGCAAAGAATTTTCCGCAGCAGCCGTTGCCACCACAAAGACGGCTGACGATGTTGCCACAGACGATATGATTTTTGACCTCGGCCCGATCACATCGGCAACGCTTGCTAATATCATGGCCGAAGCAGGCACTATCGTCTGGAATGGTCCTGTGGGCGTATTTGAATTTGATCAGTTTGGTAACGGAACGCGCACCTTAGCCCATGCCATCGCGGCTTCTGAAGCCTTCTCGATTGCGGGTGGTGGCGATACGTTGGCGGCTATCACCAAATACGGCATCACCGACAACATCAGCTACATCTCCACAGGTGGCGGCGCATTTTTAGAATTCCTCGAAGGCAATGTATTGCCCGCTGTTGCCATCCTCGAAGAACGCGCACGACAACAATAGTTTTATCACTCGTTACAGACAAAGAGAAAGCCGCATATGCCACGCGCTACTAAAATCGTTGCTACATTAGGACCTGCCTCCTCTTCAGCAGAAGTGCTTGAACGACTTATTGTTGCAGGCGTCGATGTGGTGCGAATGAATTTTTCACACGGCACGGCTGAAGACCATATGAATCGCGCCAAGTTAGTGCGGGAGCTTGCCGCAAAACACAATCGTTCAATTGGTATTCTTGCCGATTTGCAGGGCCCTAAAATTCGCGTTGGTAAATTTCAAGATAGCAAAATCACGCTAAAAATTGGCGACAATTTCATCTTGGATGCGAAGTGTGAATTGGGCAATCAAGATCGTGTCGGCATTGACTACAAAGAGCTGCCGCGGGACGTGAAGCGCGGCGATATGTTGTTACTCAATGACGGCTTACTCGTATTTGAAGTCGATAGCGTGAAAGCGCATGAAATATTCTGTATCGTCCGCCAAGGTGGCGTACTGTCAAATAACAAAGGCATTAACCGCAAAGGCGGTGGCCTTACCGCACCCGCCTTAACGGGCAAGGACATGGACGACATCAAAACAGCGTCGTCGATTAAGGCTGACTTTCTTGCCGTCTCGTTCCCAAAAAGTGGGGCAGATATGTACATGGCACGTGAGTTGATGCGCGCCGCAGGCGGCAATGCGATGCTGATTGCCAAAATTGAACGTAGCGAGGCCGTTACGAACGAAGCCCTCACAGACATCATGAAAGCCTGCGACGGCATCATGGTCGCACGCGGCGATTTGTCCGTTGAGGTCGGTGACGCGGCGGTGCCCGCACTGCAAAAACGCATGATCCGCATGGCGCGTGAAATGAACAAACTCACCATCACTGCCACACAAATGATGGAATCGATGGTTTCCTCGCCGATCCCAACACGCGCGGAAGTCTCTGATGTGGCGAATGCTGTGCTAGATGGTACCGACGCTGTCATGCTGTCTGCGGAGTCCGCTTCGGGCATGTATCCAGTTGAGACCGTTGAAGCCATGGTGCGGATTTGCCGCGAAGCAGAAAAAAGCGCTGAGGTCAAACTTGATCGTGAATTTTTAGATCGCGTTTTTACACGAGTTGATCAATCCATCGCCATGGGTGCATTATTTACCGCACATCATTTGAAAGTGAAGTGTATCGCCTCCCTTACCCAATCAGGCTCCACTGCGCTGTGGATGTCGCGGCTTAACTCCGGCGTGCCAATTTATGCCTTAACACCTGAAACTGCCACGCTGACCAAGTGCGCTCTCATGCGTGATGTACGACCACTTACGCAAGCCTATGAGGGACTCGACCGCGAGAAATTATTACGCGACGCTGAAGATGTACTGCTCAATAATAATGTGGTGGCGATTGGGGACTTGGTAGTGATGACTATCGGCGAACCCATTGGCCAATCAGGCGGCACGAATACGATGAAAATTATCCGCATTGGTGAGCATCGCAAGGCGTAAACATGTTGCAAATTTGCCCTGCAACGACGGATGATATTGCGACAATCCAGCAAATCGCGAACGACACATGGCCGAGCGCTTATTGCGACATACTGACGTCATCGCAAATTCATTACATGCTGGAGATGATGTATTCAACGAGTGCGCTGTCCGCACAAATGACAGAAAAGCAGCATCATTTCTTAATAGCTACATTAAATGGCGATGCGATTGGTTTTGCATCCTATGAATTGAACGCCATGCCCGCTCGGCACTGCAAATTACATAAACTGTATTGCCTGCCGCAATCGCAAGGCAGCGGCGTGGGCGCAGTGCTCGTGGAACATATTGTTGATGCGGCAACGTCTGCCGATCAAAGCACAATCAGACTTAACGTCAATAAACACAACAAGGCACTGGCGTTTTATCGGCGGCTTGGTTTTGCTGTGGCGGGTGAAGAAGTCATCGCTATTGGGCAAGGCTATTTGATGGATGATTTTGTGTTGGAGAAGTCTCTTTGATTTTAGGTCACCAAACCTGCGCAAGCTCAATACTAATTAAATAAGGTAGTTGCCTTTTTTGGGCCAAGCTTTACAGCGCATTATGTCCCTGAATGTAAATTCAACTCTTCTAGAATTAGTTACGCATGAGCCAATTTGGTTGCATATCCTGCATCTATAGATAAGTGCTGCGTTCGGGCAGTGCTATTACAACAGATGAGAGGTCAATATGGACAACAACAAAACTGAAGTCAACGCAGGCTATCGTTATGGCCATATGCTACAAACCATGCTTGCCGCGTTGGTAATGGGGGTCGCGCTGCAAGTTTCTGCACAAGAGACCGAACCCGCTACGGTTACACCACCTTCCCCAGCGCCTGCAACCTCGCCTACAATGGTGTCCGCTGTAACCCCGCCCGCAGCCGCTATAGCAGCTGTGCCCGAATCAGGCTCTACTATGCGCCTACCAGAACTCAAAGCAGGTGAATGGTTCGACGGCAAGGCGGGTGGCACCTTTGGCGAAAAAACGGTGAATTTCTTGCCGCGATCTAAACGCGTTGCCATCGTCGGCTTTAAGGTGGTATTTGTTAACGAAACGTTTTCGCGCGCGCGAGTGCGTGCAAGTTACTGCCGGGACGCGACACCTCGGGCGCAAGTGCGGCGATGCAGGTCAACTTGAAAGGTGTTGACGATGCTGCATTACAAATACTGGCAGATCAAGCCTACGCCCGATTTGTAGCGCAATTACGCGCCGCTGGGCGCGAGGTCATTACACCTGCCGATATGCAGTGGGACTACAGCGCATTTCAATCGACGTCTGGGCCTGTCGATGCCGCATTCATGCAAGCAAAAGGGCGTGCGTTTGCACCTAAGGCGATGCCGCTCTGGTCACAGCTCGGCGATGTTTGAGGTGGTACGACGTTTGATCAAACAAACTACAAGACAATGGGTGCCGTCTCACACAAAGCAGGCGCAGTGCTGGCAATTGCCACCACGATTGTTGTTGATTTTGCCCAAATGGCCTCATCGGGTAACCGTAGTGGTCTCGTCGCGCACACCGCAGAAGTAGGTACCACGTTAGCGATCAGCGTTAATCGTATCGATACCCGTTTGGTGCGTGCAGAAGAGGTGAAATTTGGCGGTGTACATAAGGGCGACGACGGCTGGCTCAATCTCACGCGTCCGCTTGAAACCGATCTTGAATTTGCGGTATTGAGGAAAGCCGAAAAAGATCATGGCACCGGCATTGGTGGGTTTTTATCGAAGGCGTTTGTCGGTAACGCCAAGACGGCATTTCGCGCAGCAGAGACCTCAAACGAGGAATACAGCAAGGCAGCGACTGCAGTATTGGAAAGAGCCACAGGCACACTCGCTAAATTATTCGCTGCCAATCCTGCCACATTGCCGCACGCAGATTGCTCACGCCTGACACCAGCTTCGATGCTAAGCCATAGAAGTGTCAACGTCAGGCGTGTAATACGAACTTGCAGAACAATATAGAAATCTGCCAATCTCTATTATTAACGGGCGATTTAAGGCATTATTGCTCCAAAGCAACCGTAAATAGTCGAGTTTCAAAAAAATCATCTGAGCGAAAACGGCACTGGATACACCGCAGGACTCGCAAAGCCTGCTTTATCTACCGCAACGACGCCGAAAATAGCGTTGTCTTTTGATACGCCAATAATCGTTGCACGGGTGACACTGCCGACATCTTTTTGATGCTGCCAAAATGGTGCGGTGGTGTCACGCCAGACGATGCGATAGCCTGCGATATCGGGCTCCGCATTTGCCTCCCAGCGGAGCGTTGTGTTATTTTCCAATTGCAGCGTTTCCATTTGTACGTTCGAGGGACTAGCAGGTGCAAGGGCTAAGCTCGCTAAGGCAGCAGCATTCACGCGGGTGACCTTTGCCACATAATCAAAATCAACATAATCTGGCAAGTCGCCGTATTGTTTGCCGTTTTCGACACGCGGATTCTGATGTTGATGCTGCCAATTTTCATTCGGCTCAGTCAGACGCACGGCGGCGTAACCTAAATCTAAAAACGGCAAATGGTCACCACCGCGTAAGTAGCGATCGCGCCGATAAATAATATCTACCTTCATATCAGTCAAATATTTTTCAGCACTGGTCTTGATATGGCGGGCGAGTTGCCGCGTGGGCAGATCGTTTTCGCCACCAGTTCTCAGTAGCGCAATAACCGCATCAGGCAAATCTTTTTGTGCAGGCACACCAGCGGCAAATAGTCTGACGCGATTTTTTTCAATGGTGCCATCTGCGCCTTTAGTGTTGCCGATAATATCGTTAGTAATCATGCCTGCAATATTGGCGCCACGTGCATTTTCCGCTTGCGCCCAAAACCGCGCGCCAATGAGCCCCTGCTCTTCACCTGCGACCGTCATAAAAATAATGGTAGCGTCAAATTCATACTTCGACATCACGCAGGCCAATTCGATGGTCGCCGCCGTACCTGACGCATCATCGTTAGCACCGGGCGCGTCCGTGGTGCTGTCGGTAGGCAGCGTGGGCATCGAATCATAGTGACCTGACACAACATAAAGCCGATTTGTTGACTGCACTTGCGTGCCTGGCAGCGTGGCGACAATATTGACAACTTCCGTGGGCTTGGCGATGCGCGGCGAGACGGGCGCTAGATGCGTATCAAAGGCGACTGTCATGCGATTGCCGTTGGCTTTGTTGCAAGTATCCAGCGTATTTTTAATCCAGCGGCGGGTCGCACCGATACCGCGCGTGTCACTGACCGTATCAGATAGTGTGCTGCGTGTACCAAAACCAACTAATGTGCGAATATTCGTCTCAATTCGCTTGGCGGAAATTTCACTGAGCATTTTTTCAATAGGGGGCGATGAAGATAACGTAGGTACTGGTTGTGCCATGCTGTATCCCGCTAAGCTCATCGTTGATATGAGGGTAACTTGTGCGGTGACATTGATAATGCGCGCGCCTATTATTTTCATTTGCATGTCCTTATTTAATCAGGTGAAAGGATACCGCAAATGTCTGTTTGTTAAATAAGCAATTTGTGAAATGCCGCTGAGTGTTTGGCCTCAATGGCTCTTTGATGTGAATAGGCTTCACATACGATTGGCGAATGACAACGATCAGTTGAACGCGTAATATTTAGTGCTCGTAATCCAACTAAGTGCATATTGCTGCATGGCGTTTCGCACTGAAGCTGCCCAAATAAAACTATCTAAAAAATGGCGTATCACCTAACTTAAAGCATGTCGATCACCATCAATCATTTGCGTAGTTATGCCATCGCAAATTCACTATTTGCGCCAACGACATTGCCAGCCGCCATTAAACGGCTAGGCTTTGTACAAGCCGACCCAATTCGCGCGCCTGCACGCGCACAAGATTTGATATTGCGACATCGCGTAAAAGACTATCGCGCAGGGGAGCTTGAAGCGCGTTATGCCAAGATCGCTATCGAAGAAGATTTTTTGATTAACTACGGTTTTTTGCCGCGCGATGTTAGTGCGCTCATGCACCCACGCACGCCACGCACTTTGCTCACGGCATCAGCGAAAAAACGCATGGCGGCGATTCTCGATTTTGTCGCTGCTAGTGGCGCCGTGCATCCGCGCGAAGTAGATGCCCATTTTGCACACGGCATCGCCGTCAATGCATGGGGTGGCTCCTCCAACGCCACTACGCATCTGCTCGATGATATGCACTACCGTGGGATGCTGCGCGTGGTTAAGCGTGAACGCGGTATTCGTCTCTATGCCACGCGTCCACAAATTGCGCTGCCGGATAAAGTTGCACGCGAAGATGCTTTGGATCAATTGATTGATATTGTCATCAAACAATACGCGCCGCTACCAGCCAGTAGCTTCGCTGGCACGGTGGGACGCTTACGTTATGGCGTGCCGCAGTGGCGCTCTGAGATCGCTGCGGCCATTGTGCGTGCCAAAGCTAGGCTTAATCACGCGACTATCGACGGCATCCATTGGTATTGGCCGCGCAATTATCGGCCTGGTGAAACGGATGAATCGCTGCGCCTACTCGCGCCGTTTGACCCTATTGTGTGGGATCGCAAACGGTTCGAATATTTTTGGGGATGGGCATATCGCTTTGAAGCCTACACGCCAGCGGCCAAACGCAAACTCGGCTACTACGCGCTGCCGATGTTGTGGCGTGATCAAGTAATCGGCTGGGCAAATGTGAGTGCTGCCGGTGGCGTGCTAACCACTGAATTTGGTTATGCCGCAGGTCATGCGCCCAACGATAAATTATTCAAACGCGCGTTAGACGAAGAACGCGAACGGTTGCGGGTTTTTCTAACCGTATAGCGCTAAACGGCCAGACCGATGCTTTTCAAACTCCTTAATTAACGGGCTATTTCAGCCATTTATGCTTGAAGATGCTTGCCAATAGGCGAGCTTCAATATTTAGCTGGTGACATCGCAATCAAATAAATATCCTGCACCACGTTCGGTACGAATAATGGTTGGCGCGTTTGGGTCGGGTTCTATTTTGCGGCGCAATCGCAGTATTTGCACATCAATGGTGCGGTCATAAATATCATCATGCAAACGACTTGATTCGAGCAGCTGGTCTCGCGACAAAATGCGCTTAGGGGACTTTAAAAATGCCATCAACAACGCATATTCGCCATTGGTTAAATCAATACGTTTCCCATCGGGCGAGGTAAGCTTGCGGGTACCGGTCGAAAGTGACCAGCCAGCAAATTTGTAACTACGCACATCTGCTTCACGGCGCACCTCTTTATCCACAGGCGGCTGGGCAATCTCGTAACGGCGTAGCACCGCCTTAATACGCGCTAACAATTCTCGCGGGCTAAATGGCTTGGTCAAATAATCGTCCGCGCCAAGCTCTAAACCCAGCACTCGATCCACTTCGTGCGTTTGCCCCGTCAGCATGATGATGGGCACCTGCGACTTAGCGCGAATGCCACGGGCTAGTGAAAAACCATCCTCACCAGGCAACTTCACATCGAGCACAATCAGATCAACATGGTCGGCATCGAGAACGGCGTGCATCTCGTCGCCATTACCAGCAGGCGAAACGCGCATGCCGTTATCGGTTAAATACTCAACAATTAGCCCGCGAATCGCGGCATCATCGTCTACAGCAAGGATGTGTGCATTTGGTGGCATGCTATGAAAACGGTTTTTTGTTAGTAAACCAGCTGACGCTGAAATTGTTTTAATAACGACAACGCCATTACAATAACATGCAACCTAACACCTGACGCCCTTATTTTTAGAAATGATGTCTGCCCTATGCGAAGTCTTCATGACTGGCTCAAAATAGATGAGCCTGAGTCCACCACGAAGCTAGACGATTTATTTCGTGCGTTAGCACTTGGTAGTATTTATGCGTTGGTCTCGCTTATCTCCAACCAGTTCTCAAGTGTGTTGTCTGCACCAGCGCCGATTTGGCTGGCGGATGGCATTGCGATTGGTGTATTGATGCTTTCACCAAAACGAGCCTGGTCGGTAATGCTCATTGTTATTTTTATGGTGAACTTTATTATTTCGCTATTGGCAGGACTAGGTGCTTTGGTTAGCGCGCTAGGCAGCACGGCGAATTTGGTGCAAATCGCCTTATCACTTGCCGCACTTCAATATTTCGCACGTCAACGCGCGACTTCGTATGTAGATTCGCATCTTTATATTTTCACATTACGCTCGCTAATGCTGTTTTTTCTACTTGTGGTGGTTATTGCGACTGGGCTTGCCAGCGCGATTCAAACGCAAACTGGCTACTGGCTAATGGCGCGCCCGTTTTTTCAAGATTGGCGCACTGGTTTTATTAGCGATGCATTAGGCGTAGTCATCATGGTGCCGCTCATTTTGGCTTGGGGCATGGCGTATCTTGAGCTCAAACAAAATTCCGCTAAATTGCTAACGTTAAGTAAACGCCGACTCGCTGAAGGTGCGATTGCTTTTTTCATTGTGATCGTAATTGCTTGGTTTGTATTCTCTGCCGACTTTAATGGCGACTATCCGATACGGCCTTATGTTTACTTAAACTTACCGGCATTATTGTGGATTGCACTACGCTTTGGTTTGCGTGCAGTGACGGCAAGCCTTATGCTCACTGCGGCAATTGCAATTTACTATACGAGTCAAGGTTTTGGCATGTTTGCCTATGACGCGACGCCGAACCAAGCGCTGTTGGAGGCGCAGGCATTTTTGCTCGTGTTGTCGTTAACCGTTTTATTAACAGCCGCATTGTTTAACGAACAAAATATTGCATCGAGCGCATTCGGCCACACGCAGCGCCGAACTGAAGCTGTCATGCGCGCCTCGGGAAATGTAATATTTGAAATAGACGTGGTGTCACGCGCCATCACCTGGTCAGGCGATACCGAGGCCGTACTAGGGTGGTCACCAGACTATATTAATACGATTGACTTATGGAACGAAAAAATTCATGCGGATGACGTAGAGAATTTAATAGGCGTTCGCAAAAAATTGACGAGTGGTTCTTTAGCAAGTATCGGTTTAGAGTATCGAATTTATAAATCTGACAGCAGCATAATTCGACTCGGCATTAGTGCATATGGTGCAAGTGAATCAAACTTTAGTGATGCATTTAGGTTTTTATATCAAAACAAACCACGCACTGTCATCATCGGTATCGCCAAAGACATCACCGATATCAGTGAATTAGCCGAACAAAATCGAGCGCTTGATAGGCATTTACGTCAGGCACAAAAAATGGAATCTATTGGCCAGCTTGCCGGTGGCATCGCGCACGATTTCAATAATATTTTGGCCGCCATTATTGGCTATGGTGAGATGGCTAAGTCAAAATTAGAGCCTCAACAACCCTTTGATATTGAAAAAGATAGACCTAAGCTCGCCCGTTATCTAGAGACTATCATGCAGGCTGCTGAACGCGGGCGACTACTCGTGGCGCAGGTGCTAACGTTTAGCCGTCGCTCTCCTGAGCAACGCCAGCAAGTGAATTTGGCCGCATTGGTGAGCGAAGTAGTGCAGCTGTTACGCGGCTCCTATACGCAACAAATTGTGCTTGATTTGGAAGTACGTGATTGTGCAATCGCGGGAGATGCCACCGCCCTGCATCAGCTCATCATGAACCTATGCACGAATGGCTTGCAAGCGTTAACGGTAAACAAAACTGGCACGTTATCAATATTGTTAACAGACGTTCACTTTACATCTGATGCGCCGCTCTATATTGAAAGCAGCCGACCACTTAGCGCGCGTCACTACGCCGTGTTACGTATCGCTGATGATGGCATTGGTATGAGCGCTGAAACACGTGCGCAAATGTTTGATCCATTTTTTACGACTAAGTCTGTTGGCTCTGGTACGGGGTTAGGTTTGTCACTTGCGTTATCCATCGCACATGCGCATGAAGGCGCCATTACCTGTGAGACAAGTCTTGATAGCGGTACGATTTTTAGCGTTTATTTGCCAATCACAGCAACCTCAGTAATGCCATTTGTAGCGCCAATAGCTGCGCCAATACTAGGTAACGGAGAGCGTGTGTTGTTGGTCGACGATGAAGAGCCGCTGCGCCAGCTTGGCGCAGAAATATTGACTTTGCTAGGCTACACGCCGATTGTGTTCGAATCCAGTGAGGCGGCATGGCTCGCCTTCGAAGCAAACGCAAATGCATTTGATTTGGTGCTGACTGATGAAGTCATGCCGAGCATGACCGGAACGCAATTAGCCGCTCGCGTCAGGACGTTGCGACAAGATATTCCAATATTGATTATTACTGCCTATGGTGGTGCCGGCTTTCAACTTCGTGCCGAAGCAGCCGGTGTGGATAAAATACTCAAAAAACCGTATCGACGCGATGACTTAGCGGAAGCGTTGAGCCAAGTTTTACGGTCACGCCGATAGCAATTAACGCTTGTTCACAATCTCGCGAGTTGCCCTCACAAAGTCTAGGGAAGTTAGCGAACGTCTGAAACGCTACTGTTTATAAGCATCTTCGGCCTAATTTGGTTTAGGTTAAGGTATTGACGTAACCGTATATTGCAACTCGGCGTGTGAATTCTTACAACCGTAATATTGGCGCCGTGAAATGTAATTGACAGGTAACTGGGCAAGTCAAGAATGCAATCCATCGAACAACACATCAATGGACTGCCTCATGCAAGCACTTGTCAAAAAAACCAGCTCGAGTGAAACCAGCGCACATGCGAGGGAAATTCTATCAAGTGGTACGAGTCGCATTCTCTCCGCCCTACCAGCGTTACAACAAGGTAGCGGCTGGGCTACATATCCATTTAATACGCTCACGCTAAATTCGCATTACCAACCCATATTGTGTGCCAAAGACGGCAGCTTATTAGGATATGAAGCGTTGTTAATGGCAACGAATTTGGTTGGGCAACGATTAAACCCAGAAATCGTTTTTGCTATTTCTGCGAATCATGAAGAGCAGCTATTTCTTGACTGGCTTTGTCGTGCGCTGCATTTGCGCAATATGGCTAATATTGGCACTAAACGTTGTGAACGCGGCTTAATATTTATCAATGCTTATCCGCAAGCCGCGATTGAAGACCCGCATCATCCTACCGTCTTTCAGTCAATGCTTGAGCGATACAGTGTCAACCCAAGTGATGTAGTCGTTGAGATTTTAGAAACGGGCGCATCTGACGACGCTCATCTAGTCGATGCGATTAATTTATATCGCCGCCTTGGATGCAAAATCGCAATTGATGACTTTGGTGTGGGCTACTCAAACTTTGCGCGGTTATGGAAACTGCGTCCAGATTTTGTCAAGATTGATCGTAGCGTGCTGAAGTCCGCAGCAACTGAGCAGCAAGCGCGATTGGTATTAGCCAATATGATCCGGCTTATTAAAAGCTGTGGAGCAGAAGTCATTATTGAAGGCGTTGAGAGCCATGTTGAGGCTACGTTAGCGCTTAAATTAGGTGCAGATTATTTGCAAGGGTTTTATTTTGCGAAACCAGAGCAAGCCGCATTTCCTGCCGCACTTGGCAACCAAATGATGTCACAGCTTGTGGATGAAAAAAATGCAGCGCAAAAGCATGTACCGCATCAACTAACGCGCCATTCTGCTTGCTTAGCAGGTGCTGCTGTGAGCATAGCTTCAGGAACAACATTTGCTGATGCGATTGCCGAGTTTCTTATCGAGCCCAACGCCGTGCGCGCCTATTTAATTGAGCAACCTAATGGAGATGCCTCGCACATCACCATCGAGATGAGTGCAGATCAAGCATGGCTAAATTTGCCGACACCTGACTCAAGTATTTGGCGTATTCGCAATACGCTAGATCGTGCATTTGCCGAGCCGAATACAATTCAGGTCACTGCACCATTGCTTCTCGATAGCATCCCACCGACACCAACAATGACACTTTCGTACGCGTTTAATTGCGCAGGCCGCTCGTTAGTTTTATGTGGAGAAGTCCTAGCCACTGAAATGATGGCTGAGTCGAAGGTTGATCAACATGAAGGCAAGTTCGCTTTCGCGCAAAGTAACGTCATCAATTTGAAAGACGTCAACGCCATTGTGTAGCTGAAGCGTTGGCTTAAACACGTATTGCCAACCGTCCAACGGTCGCAGGTCTAGCATGGCCTGCGATCTTTTTAACCCCTCTTCCGTAAGGTTGAGGGGTTTTTTTTAGTGTAGTGTTGCGGTTTCGCCGAAACTACAATTTGACTAAAGTAAAACCGATGCACACCACCATTTTTGATACCCCCATTGTCAACACCATTGTTCGCGCACTCTCCATTGCGTTTATGAAAATAACTGGCTGGAAGGTTCAAGGCGAGCGCCCAAAAGATCATATTAAATTTGTCATGATCGCTGCCCCGCATACCAGCAATTGGGACCTGCCCTATATGCTGATGGTTGCATTTTCATTGCGACTTAATGTTTATTGGATGGGGAAATCTAGCATCTTCGCGCCACCCTTTGGTAGCATCATGCAATGGCTAGGTGGAATACCGGTGAATCGCAGCGCATCCACCAACATGGTGGCGGCCTCTGCTGAAGCAATAAGAAATGCAGACTATGCGATGCAATTGGTCGTACCGCCCGAGGGCACGCGTAGCAAAGTACGCTACTGGAAAACTGGGTTTTATTACATAGCACTTGAGGCAAATGTGCCCATTGTGATGGCGTATATGGACTACGAAAGAAAATTAACAGGCATCGGGCCGACTCTTTACCCAAGCGGCGATATTGAAGCAGACATGAAAATCATCAAAGCGTTTTATGCGCCGTTTAAGGGCAAAAATGCGACTCAATTCGACAGCGCAGATTGACGGCCTTAATTAGGTTTGATCATTAATGTTTATGTGAATGCGAATCTTTTTCTTGGCCTTTAGCCTTCACATCAATGGTGAATGTTTGCTTAGCATCGTTTTCAAAGGTCAATGTCAGCGGCACTTCATCGTCTTTTTTAATTGGCTTATTAATCTTAATGAGCATGATGTGCATGCCACCTGGTTTCAGATCAACCAATTTATTGGCGGGAATCACAACAGCATCAATTGCTTTCATTTCCATCACGCCGTCTTTCATTTTCATGTCATGCAACTCAACCGTGTTGGTTAATGGCGACTCGGCTTTGATGAGTTTCAGTGGCTTGGCTGATTTGATATGCATGTAGGCAGCTGAGACGCTGCCTCCAGGCACAGTTGTTTTTGCCCATACATCAAAAACTTTCAGCGAGGGCTCAGCGACAGTTTTTTGCGCGGCGGCGGTTATGCCCCAAGTTGCTGCAACTAAGAATAATGTGGCGACGAAATTTTTCATGCGGTGTCAATCCTTTAATAGAAAAAGTAATTATTAGTGGTGGTTTGGCAATAAAGATTCAATTTGCAAATGGCTAGCAACTAGCGCGGTGGTACTTTTTATTGATGTTTCAGGTGGCAAATTCAGTCGCGGCACAATGCCTAAGCAAGGTGCGGGCAAGAGGCGACGTAAGGTCGAAATATTTTCTGCAATATACGGCATATCAGCATCAACAATATTCGCGACCCAGCCCGCCAATGTTAAACCGCGATGTTTTATGGACTCAGCCGTTAACAAAGCATGATTTAAGCAGCCAAGTCGCAAACCTACAACGAGTATTACATCGCATTTGAGCGTCATTGGTAATGCTGACATTGAGGCCAAATCACTCATGGGCACTAAAAATCCGCCCGCGCCCTCGACTAACACCACATCATGTGTTGCCACGAGTTGCAGAAATGCGCGTTCCAGAACGTCAACATCTACTTCGCGTTGTTCAAGTGATGCCGCAATATGCGGCGCGATGGCTTCTTGAAAGCAGTATGGATTCACTTGGTGTGCAACTAGCGGCTTACTACCTTCGTAGGCTGCCATCAATTGATAGACATCTTCATTAACGACTTGTCCAGCAATATCCACCGTTCCTGCTGCAATGGGTTTCATCGGCGCAACGCTGCATCCGTGCTGACGAAACGCGGTCATTAACCCGAGCGTAATGAATGTCTTACCGACATTTGTATCAGTGCCAGTAATAAAAAACGCCGTCATTGTTTACCCACCATCCGCTTAAATTCACCCAGTGAAATTGCTTGCTGACCATCGAGTTTTTTTTGTTTGCTGAAGGCGGGTTTCCATGCGTGGCCGTACACCACTTCATAGGTGGCGGGCAATTTGTCATTGACGCGGAATTGCTCGTAGGCGTGTGCCAATTGTTGCCAACGCGTTTTGCCCATGAGGCCTTGCTGTCTATCGGGTAGGACGTTATGCGCGCCGATGCCTTTTAATTCGCGCATGAGGGTTTTTAGTTCGCTATAGGTGATGGTGATCGTTTCGCAATCCATCACGGGGTCTGCAAAGCCCGCACTCACCAGCATATCGCCTATGTCGTGCATATCGACAAACGTATTGACGTGCGGTTTGTCGTCCACCGCCCGAAAGGCGTGGCGCAATTCTTTTAAGGTGTCAGGCCCGAATGTGGTGAACATAAATAGTCCTTCAGGGCGCAATACGCGCGACATTTCGTTAGCCACTAATTGTGGGTCACACCATTGCAAGGTGAGGCTGGAAATCGCGAAGTCGATGGATTCGTTAATGAGTGGGATGGCTTCAGCATCTGCACAAATGGCGTGGTGAGTTGGGGCACGGCGGAATAATTTATCGACTAATGTGATGGGGGCAAATTTTTTGCGCGTCGCCGCCACCATCGCAGGCGCAAGGTCAAGCGCTAGTAGTTGCGCTGCGGGATTGCGACGCAATAATTTGTCGGTAACGTAGCCAGTGCCGCTGCCAAGCTCCAGGATACGAGTGGGATTAATTTTGATGTAATCAAGGCGCTCAAATAATCGGTCCGCAATTTCACGCTGTAAAAACGCATGTTCGTCATAGGTGGCAGCGGCATTATTGAATGCGCGGCGCACCAGCTTGTGTTCAGGATGGTTTGGTGGCTTATTCACATTGAAGAGTTAAAAAATGGTTAAGCGCGTCTAGAAATTGCTCGCGATGCGATAAAAAAGGTGCGTGCGCTGCATGGGCAATTTTTAGATAAGTGGCATTGGGGATTTGTGCCGCCATCCATGCAGCGGCGGGTTCACGGGTAAGCGCATCATGGTCGCCTTGTATGACGAGTGTAGGCTGCACAATGGCGCTAAGTGTATGGCGATAGTCGCTTGCCGCCAAAAGGGTAAGTCCTTGCATGAGATTAGTAATGTTGGGTTCACCACGGCTGACAATAGATTTTTGCAGCGCCGTAATCGTATCGCGCGTCACGCTGGAATGCAGCGCTTGTATTGCTAAAAAATTGCGAATCGTCGTGGCATAGTTGGTCGATAGCCTCTTCACAAAATCATTGAGCAAATCCGCCTTCACGCCGTGCAGCCAGTCATCACTCGCGATAAATTTTGGGGTGGTGGCGACTAAAATTAATGCGGCCACTTTGTTGGTGTAATGCATTGCGAGTTGCATGGCGAATTGCCCACCCAGCGACCAACCAAGCACTGCTGAATGCGATGGTGTTACTGCAGCCACGGCATTTGCGGCTTCCTCAATATGCGTAGCGCTTAAGTCAGCGGACAGACCGTGACCCGGCAAGTCAATCAGCGTGAGCGTATAGCGCGCAGCTAAATCATCCACTACGTCATCCCATACGGCTAGGTTCATTCCCCAGCCATGCAGCAAGACTAAATTAGGGCCAGCGCCTATTTTGACCACCGACAAACTCATGCTGATGTTTGTCCCATGAGGCTTACCTCAAGATCGGTAATCGCGGTAATTAAATCAAACACATCATCCGCAATGTGATTAGCCGAAAGTGACACGCGCAGCCTTGACGTGCCTTTGGGAACCGTCGGCGGGCGTATGGCGGGTACCAAAAAATGTCTTTCCGCGAGTGCCGCTTGAAATGCGATTGCGTTTGCGTTTGACCCCACAATAATCGGCTGAATTGCAGTCTGCGAAAACGGCAGCGTGGCAAATTGCAGCTTCAATGAATCATTAAAGAAATCAATGAGTGTGCGAAGGTGTCGTCGTCGCTCGTGATCCTCAACCATGATGTCGAGCGCAGCAAGTGCGCCTGCGGCTAGGGCGGGCGGCGTGGCGGTAGAAAAAAGATAGGTGCGTGCCGCCTGCATGATCCATTCAACAACATCCTCATGACCCGCCACGAATGCGCCGTAACCACCTGCGGCTTTGCCGAGTGTCGCCATGTACACAATACGTTCGCTGGTTTTATTTAGCATATTAAAATGCTCCAACACGCCGCGCCCACGATAGCCCAACACGCCAAAGCCATGTGCGTCATCGAGCACCAACAGCGCATCGTATTCTTCGGCTAATTCGAGTAACTCTGGGACATGCGCGATGTCACCATCCATGCTAAATACGGCATCGGTAACAATCAATATCCGTGCGGTTTTTGCGCTACTTGTCTTCCAATCGGCAAGCTGGGTGCGGAGTTTGTTAATGTCATTGTGTGGATAGCGTTTGAATGTGGCGCGCGATAGCACAGCACCGTCATTCAAGCAGGCGTGATTGAGTTTGTCGGCAAAAATGACATCACCTCTGCCCGCAAGCGCGGTCAAGATGCCTAAATTGGCCGCATAACCCGAGCCAAATAGTAGTGCCTTGGGTAGACAGACAAATTTTGCGAGTCGCTCTTCAAGTTCTTCATGTAATCGATGATGCCCCGTCACCATGTGCGATGCGCCTGCGCCCAAGCCATGACGCTTGAGTGCGCGCATGGTCGCCTCCACAACGCGCGGATGCTGCGCCAATCCTAAATAATCATTAGACGCAAATTGCAACACGCGCTGCCCATCGACGACCATTGCGGTCTCGTCGATACTCTCCACAATACGCCGATGTCGTAACTGATCCGCTTGCGCGAGTTCGGAGAGTTGGGCGGAAATGTTGGCGATTGGCATTGAGTAAGGGGAGGAAATTTGGAACCGCCGATTAACGCCGATGGACGCCGATAAAAACAACATCGTCCAAACAACGCTAAAAATAGTTCTGTTTTGCTTTTGAACTTATCGGCGTGTGTCGGCGTTCATCGGCGGTTCCAAAAAAATCACAACGGCAAAATACCCAACTTAGTAAACAGCGCCCGATCCCGTTCAACATCAGGATTCCCCGTCGTTAGCAATTTTTCGCCGTAAAAAATAGAGTTAGCGCCCGCCAAAAAGCACAGCGCTTGCGTCGCTTCGTTCATGGTTTCGCGACCAGCCGATAAGCGCACAAAACTTTTTGGCATGGTGATGCGGGCAACCGCGATGGTGCGAACAAATTCACTCCAGTCGATGGCTGCCTCGCCTTGTAATTTGTCGTGGAGCGGCGTGCCTTCGACTTGTACTAAGTAATTAATTGGCACGGACTCAGGCTGTGGCGACATCGCCGCAAGTTGTGCGACTAAGCCCGCACGCTCTATGCGCGATTCACCCATGCCGACAATGCCGCCGCAGCAGACGTTTAGCCCTGCATCACGCACGCGGCCAAGTGTGTCTAGCCTATCCTGATATTCGCGGGTCGTGACAATATCGCCATAAAACTCGGGCGCCGTATCAAGATTGTGGTTGTAGTAATCCAGCCCTGCCTGTTTAAGTTGCTCGGCTTGGCCGTCTTTGAGCATGCCCAAGGTGCAGCAGGTTTCTAAGCCTAGCGCTTTGACTTCGCGAACCATTTCAAGCACCGGGTCAAGGTCGCGCTGCTTCGGGCCACGCCACGCCGCGCCCATACAAAAACGCGATGCGCCGTTTTGTTTGGCGAGCTTGGCAGTTTTCACCACCTCAGCGACATCTAGTAGTTGCTCATTCTCTACACCCGTTGAGTAGCGTGCGGCTTGCGGGCAATAGCCGCAATCCTCAGAGCACCCACCGGTTTTAATCGACAGCAATGTCGAGAGTTGTACGCGGTTAGCAGGTTGATTTTCGCGATGTACCGTCTGCGCTTGGTAGAGCAGGTCGTTAAATGGCAAATCAAACAAAGCGCCTATTTCGGCCACCGTCCATGCGCCGCTATTAGGCTGCCAGCGCTTTTGCATGGTGAGATTTGAAATAGTATTTGTCGCAGCGGCTTCAATGGCGGTTGTTGTCATGTCAATTCACTAGATAGAAACAGTAAAATCAAACTATGAAGATGCCCAGCGCTTATGTCAATTCAAACGATAAAATAAAACGACAATTGTGCAATCACGTGGCACACCTATGATTGGCTTTTTCCAACGCGCTAGACTTTCTACACTGTTTGCGATTTCGCAAGACTGCGTGCTGTGTGATGCGCCCGATAGCGAAATTGTATGCCAACCTTGCCAGCGCGGTTTGCCCAAATCATTAAACGCTTGCCCAATCTGTGCCGCACCCAACCACACGCAAATTTGCGGCGTTTGTATTAGTGAGCAGCCACATTTTGACGCCACAGTTGCGGCATTTAACTATCGCTATCCGCTAGACAGGCTAGTGCAATCATTTAAGTTCAGCGCTAATTTAACCCTAGTCGATTTTTTTGCCGACGCGCTCGCCGCAGAAATTAACCATCAAGCCAAGCCGCACCCTGATTACATCATCGCCTTACCACTTGCCAATAAGCGATTAGCCGCCCGTGGCTTTAATCAATCTGCATTACTCGCCGATGCCCTGAGCAGTCGTCTCAGCTGTAAAGTAGCGCACCATACGTTGCAGCGTATTCGCGAAACACCTCCACAGACGGGGCTTTCCAAGGCATTGCGATTAAAAAATATCAAAGGCGCATTTGAATGTACCGGTAGCTATCGTGGGCAACACATAGCCATCGTCGATGATGTGATGACCACTGGCGCCACATTATCAGAGGCCGCAAAAATCATCAAACTAGCTGGGGCGACAAGTGTTAGTGCCTGGATTATTGCGCGTGCTGTGACCGATATTGGTGAAATAACATGATTGATGTTGTGCTGCATCAGCCGCAAATAGCGCCTAACACTGGCAACGTGATAAGGCTTTGCGCCAATACGGGCGCACGCCTTAATTTGGTTTATCCATTAGGTTTTGAATGGGACGATAAACGTGTACGCCGTGCAGGGCTGGATTATCACGAATTGACGCATGTTGTACATCACCAAACATGGGCAGATTGTCTTCGCGCTTTAGGTGCACGTCGCTTAATCGCGGTTGAAACAGGTGGCACATTGCGAGTCGATGAAATGGCCTACCAATCAGACGATGTACTGATATTCGGCCAAGAAACTAAAGGTTTACCAGCGGAAGTGCTCGCTAACATTCCGCCCGCGCAACGCGTCACATTGCCAATGCGGCCCGATAATCGCAGCTTAAATTTATCTAACGCAGTGGCTGTTACCGTTTTTGAAGCCTGGCGGCAATTAGGTTATGAGGGCTCGGTACTGCGCTAAATTTAACGGCATTT
Organism: Burkholderiales bacterium; assembly: GCA_031414695.1. Classification (GTDB taxonomy): domain Bacteria; phylum Pseudomonadota; class Gammaproteobacteria; order Burkholderiales; family Usitatibacteraceae; genus UKL13-2. The sequence goes on along the minus strand of JANNWG010000055.1, from coordinate 330 downwards.
TTTGCCACAGACGGGAGTCAGGGTTTCGAAAGGCATGCCTTTCGCAGACGAGCGCTTGAAGCCCATGCGAGGGCTTCATGGTGTTGCAACGCAAACACAGATAAAAGCAACAACACATCACACGTCATGTTAGCTAATTTCATTTGGTGAGAAATCTTCATATTCGTGCCCTAGGATTCCTCACCTTATTTAATCCTATAAACGGCAGTCAACCTCATCTCTAAACACAACCCCCCTATACTGGGTGCGGGATTCCGAGTGTTTTACCACCACAGGAGGACTCACCAAATGGGTGAAGCCAAACGTCGTCAATTAGCCTTAGCGCAAGCC
>JANNWG010000054.1:0-40029 GCA_031414695.1 Burkholderiales bacterium | reverse complement strand
AGTAAAAACACCGCCACCAGCGGGCGCGCCTGCTGGGTTAAGTACTGTAAAGATGGAGTTGCCAGTTGGTGTTTGTGGAACAGCAGTCATGCTGCCTGTAATGACAGGAATAACGTTTGCGGCAATTAAATCCGCGCCAGCCGTGCCAGTGGCGGTAGTCAACAGTACAAAGTCAGACACAACGGCAGGATTGCCTGAAGCATCAGTACCCCAAACCAATACAACTGGGGCGGCTGAAAAATAAACGCGGTCAGTAACAGAAGCATTTACGGCTGTTGCAATGCCGCCAAAAAGTCCAGCTGCTGTTAAGGCAACAAACACTGAATTCTTGGTAAGAAGTTTTTTAGTAGTTTGGTTCATTTGATGTTCCAGTTAGTAAATTGGTTTTGCTTAAAAAATTCATTTAGTTAAGAACGCCCCGAACAATTTGTGGACGACGTTCGTTGATGAGCGAACTATATGCAGGATGCAAGTATTGTCCTGTGAACTACATCACGGTTTGCAGACGCAACACCCACTTTTAGCAGAAATGAGCGGTAAAAATTCATAAATAATCAATAAAATCAATGCATTACCGCTCTGACGAGTGGTAGGACGAAAAGTGTTAAGTAGTGTGAACTGATCATTACGAATGTAATAGTTGCTGCGTGTTGTCTCTGAAATTAGCCAACGTGTGATTTTTCGCTTTGAGAACAGTTCCCCATCGCACGTGAATTGTTGAAACAACAAACGCGATGCATGTGACGTTGGGCTAACACCACAAACTAAAACGCGCCACCCTTTTAATGGTGACGCGTTGCGAATTCAATTAGCTGGTCGCTAAGGTTGGTGCAGTTTATTCCGTGGAGGTTAATGCAAAAATTTCGCTAGGGGGAACGTAATTTCAAGCCCTACAAAATCACTGTTAACAGGTTGTCATCGCGCAGGATGCGCCAACGCAGCTCCTTTTGCCCGTAGCGGCAATCGGTGGGCGACTACCGCGAACCGTGCTACTTGTCGTCACCTGCGTAGTGCCTTCGCGCAAGATAAAGATCATTTCTTGCGTCGCACGCATGCCACCTGCTGCACCGCCACCTGAAATATCTGCCTCTACCGTGACTCTAGGAGCTGCGGATTTTTCACCTTCGATCTTCGCCTTAAACGAGCGAATACATTGTTGACTACGCATCGAGGTGACGGTAAAAGTATGTGTATTAATCAAATAGTGAGCGTCGCGTTTTGCGTTTTGCAGAGTGATTTGCCAGACATCAGCAAATGCACTGGGCAAGATAAATAGCGTGGCTAATGCTATCAATGCACATAAGAGTGTGGGGTGAGTTTTCATTTAATTTAGTGTTCAATAGAAATACAATAAATGCTTAAACGTTTGACGCTTGATATGTGGCGACATGCTGGTCTAAATAGTTTACTGTCATTTAAATGGCAATTTAGCCACAAAGTGAAAGCATTTAATTTTTGCTCATTGGTTGAGAGGCGAAGTGCCTGAGTGTGAAGTGTCTAAGCCAGCGCAAACTTGCTGCAGTTGTGATACTTAGTGTTTGGAATACACCAGAAGCCGCCCTTTATATGCAGTTGTATCAATCGTTGCTAACCGATCAAGCCGCTCTTCAATAACGCGATATCCGATCGCTGTCATTTGCTTTGAAAAGGCCGCGCGGTTACCGCGATTAGGGTCAACAATCCAAACCTCAGCAGAATCCGTTGTGTGATTGGCAATAAATGTTGGCAACATTGCGTCCTGATCTCGTTCGTACAGCACGTCACTTCCGATTAATAAATCATAGCGTCCACTGACCAACTCTGATGCGGCATGGCCATCGCGGGCAATCGGTGCTAAGTGACTAGACCAATGTCCGTGACGATACGGCAGTGACGGAAGGGCGTTGAGCAATAAATTGTCGCGTAAAAATGTGGCAGCGAGCGGATGACAATCACTTGCCGTCACATCCACACCACGACGATGCGCCGCTAAGCTCGCAAGCGCTAACCCACAACCAATCTCCAGTACACGCTCATTTGGCAGCATCACACGCGCTGCCATCTTTGCCGCAAGAATTGCTGCTGACGGCCATAACAGACCAAAAATCGGCCACATTGCCGACGAAATGCCCATCCGCGCGGCGTCACCATGCGGGTCAAAAAATTGTTGTTTGTCTAGCAGTGAGCGGATGATTAATTTATCCGCGCCTGCTATGGCGATGCTCTCCTGTTTGGTTTCATAGCTTGGCATCTTGTTTTGCGTCTTGGTAAAAGTATTAACAGTATGCGCTCGGTATGAATGAGCGAGGCTAAACTGACGGCAGCTAATCCGCGACGCTTAATTGTGGAAACCACCAGGGATTATGTTGCGCAGTCGCATTTTCGATCAACATCCGCTTGCGCCGAAAGCGTGTAATGGACGTGTCGCCCATGCGAGATGCACCTAGGCCAGAAAGTTTGAAGGCTTGTTTTTCACCATCATGCACAATCGCAGTGAGTGCGGCGTCGTTAATGCTGACTGCACCGCAATCCATTTTTTTAGCGATTTCAATGGCGCGCTCGCGTGGCCCAAATACAGCACCGGATAGACCGAACTCTGTGCCATTGGCGAGTGCGATGGCTTCCTCCGCATTGGCAACAGACATCACCGGAAGAACTGGGCCGAAGGTTTCATCTGTCATGATTTTCATGTTGGGTGTTACGTCTACTAACACCACCGGCTTGCACCATGAACCACCGCCTAACATTTCTACATTGCCGCCCGAAAGAGCACGTGCACCATGCGCATAGGCATCATCAAGTTGTGCGCGTATGGTGTCTGCTTGGCGCTCGGCAATGAGTGGGCCGATGACGCCGTCGGTCACTGTTGGGTAGGCGAGTTTAAGTGCACTGCATTCCAGTGCTAATGCAGAGATGAATTCTGAGTAAATGGGTGCCTCGACAAATATGCGTTCAACGGATAAGCAGGATTGTCCCGCGTTCGCATTGCCTCCCCAAGCAATTGCGCGTGCGGCGCGTTTGATATCAGCGCCTTCGAGTACGATGACGGCGTCTTTGCCACCAAGCTCTAAGAAGCATGCGATGAGACGCTCGGCGCAATGGCGGGCAATGATGCGGCCAGTGGCAACACTACCAGTAAAGCAAACGGCGTCGGCGCTATCAATCATGGCAGCACCAGTGGCTGCACCACCTTGCACGACATGTAAAACGTTGGTGAGTGCGGGTACCATGGCAATCGCGCGTTTTAGGGGCTCCACAAATCGCGGGGTAACTTCAGACGGTTTTACAAGCACGGTACAGCCAGCGGCGAGCGCGGGAATGGTGTCAATTAAGGCGAGTAGTAGCGGGAAATTCCATGGGCTAATCACGGCGATCAAACCAACTGGTACGCTGGCGGCAGTGAGCGTCATCGGTTTGACTACGCTATCACGCGTGGCGGGCTCTTCCAATAGTTGTGGGGCCCGCGCTGCCCAGCGCATGATGTTGCCAATCGCGGAATCCACTTCCATTTCAGATTCGCGTTTACGACCGGTGTCGATGGTAAGTGCATCAATCAATGCGGCGCGCTCTGCCTTCATTGCATCAGCGAATTGAGAAAGCACGTCACAGCGTGCTTGTGGCAGCATATTGTGCCAAACGCCGCTCTGTGATTGGAGTTTTGCAGAAATCTCTTTGATTGCCTCTGGTGAGACGATTGCAAATTCGTAATCGTATTCGCCGTTATGTGGGTTGCGGATTTTCATGGTTTGGGTCATGGAGTAAAGCCTAATCTTAGCCACAGATGAACACAGATAAACGCAGATAAGGTCAACAGCATTTTTTAAAGTTGTCTTTCCGACAGAGCCGATTTTGTATTTTGGCGACGGGGAATATGCTTTTTAGTTGTCCAACGAAACATCATATCCCTCGACTACGCTCGGGATGACAACTTATATAAAGTTGCAGTTGACCTTATCTGCGTTTATCTGTGTTCATCTACAGCAAAAAAATTAATGTGTAACTACTGTGGTCAAACTTTGTTACCGTTTGGTAATCACTTCAATGCCACGCTGAATTGCCGCCTGAAAGCCCGCACGTGTGGGTTTGTCATTGGCCAACACATTTGGTGGATACACGCTCATCGCATAGCTAGATCGAAATGGCTCAGTGCGTAATCTTGCTAAATAATTATCCATGCCGACGCGTCCGCGCACGTGGCGAATGGTGGCGGGGTCAATTTGCGTGAGTGCCACCATTGATTCTCCGTAGCCCGCCTCAGCCAAGATGCGACCCTCATAATCAATAATTTGCGAGTGCCCATCGGTGGACGACATGGGGATGTCAATGCCCGCTATGCCTGCGCTATTCGATGACACCACATAAGCCAAATTTTCGACCGCGCGGGCGCGTTTGCAGATGCCTTTTTTGGTCATCTGTGGGCTGCCTGTTTCAGACGATGAATGCAAAAATATTTCCGCACCGCGTAGCGCAAGTGAGCGTGCCACTTCCGGAAATAAAATTTCTTCCGAGGCAATACAAGCAAGCTTGCCCAATGGCGTATCGGCAACGGGAAAGGCGGCTTCTGCACCATAGACATCAACAAATTTATCCCACACATCATGCGGTGTTGCGGTGTACATCGAGATGATGCGGCGATAGCGCAGGATGAGTTTGCCTGTGTCATCAATAATGAAGCTCACTTGAAATGAGAGATCTGGAAATTGTGGGTCAATCTCATAGGCGTTGCCAGAGAGATAAACGCTATTCTTTTTAGCGACTTCACCAAGCGCAACGTATTCAGCACCGTCAGGTACCAAGCAAGCGCGCGCGGCCCAAGTTGGTAGGTCTGGGCCTATCGGAAAACTAGTCAAAAAATATTCAGGCAGCACCACCAGTTTCAAGTCTTCGCCTGAAAATTGTTTTGATGCGGAAATTTGACGGTCAATTCGATCAATGCTTGCGCGCATTTGCGCGCGGCAAGCTGCAACATCACTCATGCTATTGATCGCATCGCAACGCGTTTGCAGGGCTAATGCGCGATACGGGCCGATAGGTGTCATTTTTATGTGCTCTCTTGCATTGGGAATCCATCTAGAATCATGACCTGCGCCTCACACGCGTCCTCGCGCAGTTTGCAAATTTGCGCGTACTGCGGCGAATGCCAATAGGCAAGTGCCGCAGCTTTAGTCGGCCATTCTGAGATGACTTTTTTCCCCACCAGCGGCGCGCCTTCAATGCTTTCGCCTTCGCTGCCAAGTACCAAATATTTACCGCCCATCTCTTGTACGAGAGCGAAGTTAGCCATGCCGTAAGCGCGAAATTTGACCGGATCAGTGATGGTGATGTTGACGAAAATGTAGGCTGGCATATTGTGTTTAAGTGTTTGTTGGGTTCAGCGTAATGGTTTTAGTTCTAGATTACTACTCAAATTTAGCCGTCCGTTTTTCCAAAAATGCCGTCGCGCCTTCCGCAAAGTCCTCGCCAGTAAAGGCGTTTCGGAAGGTGGCGATAGTTTCAGCATCATCGTTGCGCTGACCTGCGCGAATCTTTAGCAAGCTAGATTTAATGCCACGCTGGCTATACGACGATTGGGAAATTAGTTGCGTGACGATGCTCTCCACATTTGAATTTAATACGTCTGCATTGATGACATCGTTAACAAACCCCCATGTCAATGCGGTCGCCGCGTTGCATTCTTTTGCCAAGAGCAGCAGCTCGCGTGCGCGCGCTGCCCCGATTAAATCAACAACGCGTAAACAATCTACCAGGCGGTAGGTAAGTCCAAGCTTGGCTGGCGTAATGGCAAAACGTGCATCTGGTGTGCAATAACGAAAATCGGACGCCGCAGCCAAAGCCGCGCCGCCGCCAATACAGGCACCACGAATTTGCGCGATAGTCGGCTGCGGTAGTGCTGCGTAGGCGTCAAGCGCTTTGCCGATGGTGGCTTGGTTATGCGTCATCCATGCGCTATTTTTAATATTGTCGCGCAGCTCAAGTATGTCTGCGCCTGCGCTGAAATGTTCCCCATCGCCAGTCAGCACGACGGCTTTGATGTCGTCACGCTGTGAAAGCATTTCGCACGCTTCGAGGAGCAGCTGCCAAGTTGCGGTGTCGAGCGCGTTACGCTTTGCGGCGCGCGATAAGGTAAGTGTGGCAACGCTTTCAGTATTAACGTCGAAATTGACTTGCAGAGAAACCATTAAAAACCTTCAAAATTAGGCAGCAAAGTTGTCCGGACAAATTATATAATGAATGAAACTTTTATAGCTACATTTAAGGACGAAAACAATGCGCCGATTATTTCTAGATTCCAACATCGGTCAGCTTCACGTGCGTGAGCATGGTCAAGGAGGCATACCGTTATTGATGTTACACGCTGCGCCTGGCAGTGCGTTGATGTTGTCTCGATTACAAGAAAAATTCAGCCAGCACACATTAGCTATTGATCTGCCCGGAATGGGCGATTCAGCTGCATTGCCAGTAACTTCAGTCGAACCAACCATTTCGGACTACACGGACGCAATTGTTGATGCGCTCAATCGGGCCCACGTCGGTGAAGTCGATGTTTACGGCACGCTTTCTGGCGTGCGCGTTGCGCTAGATATGGCGTCACGCGTAAACGTAAAAATACGGCGTGTGGTGCTTGATGGTATTGGTATTCCAAAGCCCGAGCAAATGGACGAGTTGCTTGAGCAATATGCGCCGCCGTTCATTCCCGATATTAACGGCAACCATTTGCAGAATACTTTTTTGCTATGTCGCGATCAATATCTGTTTTACCCTTGGTACGCGCGCGATGCAGAGCACCGTCGCCCAACAGGCTTGCCATCAGCGGCGGCGTTACATATGAAAATAATGGAAAGTCTCAAGTCTGCGGCGGCGTTTCGCCCATTGATTCGCGCAGCATTTCAATATGATGTTGAGACCGCACTTAAAGCGCTCAAGCAGCCTGCGCTGATTACTGCCGATGGCGCGGCGATTCGCCCAGATTTGCCTGTGCTGGAATTTCCGCCAGCGGAGCCGTTGACGTGTCCGCCAGAGTTATTGGATAAGCGAGCAGCGCGCATTTCGACATTTTTAGCTGGCTGATTGGGAGCGAAAAAACGCTGCATCAATAACTGATGCTGCGTTTTGGATAAACAAATGCGCTAAATAATTTAGCTGAATAAGCTAAATCAGCTGAAGCAAACTTCGCGTAATTAGTTACTTAAAGTTATAGATGGCTTTAATACTCACGCGTCGTGGCTCGTTAATATAGTTAAGCCCCGCGAGCTGCGCGGTAATCCACGATTTATCACGGCAGTTTGTGCAGTCCAACGTGACGCGCCAATCATTTTTGCCATTCAGCAATGCGATAGACGCATTAATGACTTTATGCGCGTCTGAGAATGCAGCATTATTGGTGGATGCTGCCATTTTGCCGGTGTAGGCTGCATTGATGGTAGTAGCCACTCTCCAACTGAGTATGCCAAGTGGAAACGTGTATGTCGCGCCAGGGTTAAAGGTTTTCTTCGGTACGCGTGGTGGCAGTGCAATGTCGCCTGTTGCCGTAATAATGCCTTGGTTACAGTTGGTGCGTTGTGCTGCAACCGCAATGGTTGCTATTTGCGTACGACATAACGCCTGTTGTGCAACGACTTCACCAGCCAAGTTTTGATATTTTGCGTCTTGAATGCCGATGTTAATATAAGTTGTTAAGCCGCTAAATGGATTGGCAGAAAGTTCAATTTCAACACCTTGATTTTTTAAGTCAGCAAAATTTTTCTGTGAGAAAACAACTTGCCCTGTTGATAGCGTAACGCCCGATGTGGTTTGTAGTTTTGATACATCCATCGAGAAAAATGTGGTGTTAAAACGTAACGAATTATTGAATAGATTAGCGCGCCAGCCGCCCTCATACGACCATATTGTTTCTGGAAAAAATGGCTGCATTGATGCGGCACTGGTAGCGCGTGATGACCAACCGCCCGCTTTATAGCCGCGCGTGGCGGAGCCAAATAGCATCAAGTCAGGATTCACTTGGTAGGCAAGTGCCACGCGTGGCGTCGTGAAGCGTGTATTTTGCGATAGCGCGTTACCGGCAGCGGCGATATTTGCATCTGTTAAGCGAGTTGCTAAATTGGGTGTGGCAGCCAGGGGGCGATTATCGGTAAAGCTAATAGTTTTATCGTCCGCTGTATTGCGTACACCGAGCGTTGCCGTGAGAGCTGACGTTAATTTATAGTCCGCCTGTATGTATAGGGCAGTTGATTTGGTGTCATTTTTCATGATGCGATCCCCCAACACAAGAAAGCCAGGTCCCGCACGAAATAGATCAGCAAAGTCAGTGGTATTTTCCTCTTTCATGTAAAACGCACCTGCCACGTATGTCAATTTATCGTTCATGGCTTGACCAGACAATTTAATCTCTTGGGTAAATTGTTTATTACGGGCGTCGTTGGTGATGACAAAGCCGCCACCTGGCGCAGGGTTTTGCAAGAAATCAATGCCGAATTTTTGCGTCAGGTCGCGCCAACCCGTAATGAAATCAATAGAGACATCACCAACTTGCCAGCCTACATTCGAAGTAATAGATTGATTTTGTGTGCGGTTGCCCAAGCCGTAGCCGTTTTTCTCGCCCACTGTAAGCGGTGCGCCTGTTGCGCTGAAAAATCCAGCGTGATCGGTGCGATAGCCAGTATTTGCAAATCGTTCACCGCCTACACGCGAATTAAAAACATTAGTGCCCTCGTCTTTGGTATCGTCAATCGCGAGATCCCACGTTAATCCGCGTGTGATGTTCCACAAAAAAGCAGCGCGTAAGCCAGTGCTCTTTGCGGCGTTGAGTTTTTGACCAGTGGTGGTGTTGTTTACAAAGCCATCGTCTTCATTAAAGTAGTATGAAAATTTTGTTTTGAAGTTATCTGCCATCGGAATATCAACCGAACCACGGGATGTTTTTTGCCCATAGCGCCCAAATCCGCCTTCTAAATATCCGGCGAGCTTTGCACCTGGTTTTTTCAAGATAACGTTGATCGCGCCGCCCGTGGTGTTGCGACCAAATAATGTGCCTTGTGGGCCACGTAAAACTTCTATGCGTTCCAGATCAAAAAAGCCAAAGTTATTCGCATTTTGTCGGCTAACGTACACATCATTGACATACGTGCCTACCGGCGGATCGAAGGTTGCGATTGACTCGGTATTGCCTAGGCCGCGAATAAAGTAAACATTTGCCGTGCCTAAGCCAGTATTGTTTTGTCCCACCATATTCGGAATGAAGTCAGCAATTGCGCGCGTATTGGTAATGCCCTTAGTCTCTAAATCACGAGCGGTAAAAGTGCTAACTGGCAAGGGAACCGACTGTAATTCTTGCTCGCGGCGCTGTGCCGTAACGGTAATACTTTCTAGCTTACCGTCTTCTGCTTTTTTTTCATCAGCTTTGGCTGGCGTCGCGGGCTTGGCAGGCGACGTTTGCGCCAACAAAGGTATGCTGAGGGAGCCGAGTGCTAGCGCAACGGCGATGCTTATTTTGCTAATTTGGTGATGCGTTTTGAGTTGGAACATTTTCGTGACACTCCTGTGAGGTAAATCGTTATTTTAGAAATTTCGATTTAAGTTGTGACGGTGTTTGGAAAGATGGAATGAGAGCGGTGACGTATGTGATGCGTTTTTTATAATTTGTCCGGACAAATAGTTGTCCGGACAAATCTAAGCTTCATCAACAGGGTGTGTCAAGGATTTGATGACTAGGCGCTAAAAATGGAAAGGATTCTTGGCTTTTTTACAACTAAAGTAATCCCCAGAGTGGTTCATATCAAAATGAAATCGCTGTTGTTGGTTAATGTTTATACTGCTAACATAATTTGTCCGGACAACTTTATTATTTGAAAATTACGATGACTGTTGCTAACAACCAAACATCTAGCCAATTTGTTGATGTCGCAGGTCGCCGCGTTCTGGTGCGCTATGCTGGCGAGGGGCCAGCCTTAGTGTTATTGCATCAGTCGCCGCAAACCTCACGGTCACTAATTCCTTGGATTGAGCGACTTAGTCAAAACTACGCTGTATTTGCGCCTGATACGCCGGGCTTTGGCTTTTCTGATCCGCTACCACTCGCACAACCGACCATCCCTGATTACGCCGCCGCGCTGAATGCATTGATGGCTGCACTCGGTATTAAACGTGCGCTGATATTTGGTGTGCATACGGGTGCTGTGACGGCGTTGCGTTTCTCGCTTGACTATCCTGAGCGCGTGGCGGGCTTGGTGTGCGATGGCTATGCGCGATTTAATACCGATGAACGACAAAAATTATTGAATGGTTATTTGCCGCCATTTGAGCCGGATTGGCATGGTGGACACTTGCTTTGGCTATGGGCGCGCTTTCGTGAGCAAAATTTATATTTTCCGTGGAATGTGCCGAGTAAGGAAGCACGCATTGCGTATCCTGCGCCCTCTACCGAAAAACTTCACGCAGATGTGATGGATTTGCTCGATGCAGGAGATGGCTATCGGGTTGGATATCGTGCGCCGTTTTTGTATGATGATGCAACTGCCGCATCGCGCTTAAACGTGACGGGTAAAATTTACTATCGGGCAGAGGATGTGTTGGCCGCGCATTTGCCACGATTGCAAAACCTACCCGCCTCAGTAACCGCAGAATTGCTCAAGGGTGGGCCAACGGCATTGATTGAAAAGACCGATGCATTTTTTGCCGCACGTGCTTCACATGCGGCGGTGACTGTATCTGCCAAGGCAATTCAAAACGCCGTATCACAAACGCGGCGAATGGTTGAAACGCCTCACGGCGCTTTGAGTTTGCGATTATTTGCTAACGGCGGCATCGTGTTTCAGCCTGTTGCGGTACATCTGAATGACATTGGCTTTGAGGCAACTATTCCCGTCGGCATACCGCACGGCACATTGGTGGTTGTGCCGGAGTTGCCAGGACATGGCGCGTCACGTCCTTGGGCTGGGGCATCAATATCGACATTAGTTGAATCTATACATTGCGCCCTAGATAAGCTGGGTGTGAATGAGTTTTCATTGAGCGCTGAAGGTGGCGCAGGTGCTATTGCTGCGCTACTTGCGGTCAAATCAGGCGCGCAGTGTCGCGGCATTACGCTCACTAATCCATTACCGTTGTCACCAACCGAGGTGACACAATTTTTAGCCTTGCTGCCAGATGCGACACCGCACTCGACTGGCGCACATTTAGTGGCGGCTTGGAATTGGGCGCGTATGAAACATTTGTTTTGGCCGTGGCTGCCACAAACGTCAGCGGCCGTTCGCCACATTGATGCGCCCGCACCGCAACGATTGCATACTGAAGTATTAGAAATTATTCGCGCTGGTTGGCTGTTTGCCGAGATGTGGCGTGAGGTGTTGCAAGTTGATTTGGCCGCTGTACTGGCTAAGTTTGAAGGTCATATTGACGTGACAGTGGACGATGAAGCGGAGCGACTTAGATTGGTTGAGTCGTTAGTGTCTGCCTTGAAATTGCAGGTGAAGGTTGATGCTGGCGTTGGACCTAAATCGTGGGTCAGATAGTCGCATGATGTGAAACGCGAGATAGGTTCTCCCCTTAGAAAAAGAGCCTGTCCTGAGTAAGTCGAAGGAGGAGTTAGTGGGGATTACGCGGCGTCAACTGCAAGCGCATTGTTAATTTATCTTGTACTAAACGACGCAATCCCTCCCGACCTCCCTTTTTCAAAGGGAGGAGAAAATCAGTTAATAGTATGTAAGGAGCAAATCAATGGCCGCAAAATTAGCAGAAGAAACGCAACACCTGATTACGCGACCAACTTGGCTGACCGCACTTGAAGTTAAGCTAGATGCAAACATCGTTACAACCGATTCTACCGAGTTAGCATTCTTCAGCCTTGACGTTTTCGCCCAAGGCGAATTGCTCGCCGCGGTCGTTACCCCAAATTCAGTGGATGACTTGCAGCGCGCGTTACAAATTTTGTCCGCCCATGATGTCGCCATCATTCCGCGCGGCGGTGGTTTGAGTTATACCAACGGCTATCTAGCCGAAAAACCAAATGCCGCCTTGATTGACACTTCAAAACTCAACGAACTAGTTGAACTCAATATTGAAAATAGCTACGTCACAGTGGAAGCTGGCATGTGCTGGGGCGCGCTAAATGATTTGCTTGCACCGCATGGATTACGCACGCCGTATTGGGGGCCATTATCTGGCTTACGCTCTACTGTGGGCGGCGCACTTTCGCAATCAAGCGTATTTTTAGGCTCTGGTGAGCATGGCAGTGTGGGCGATACGGTGTTGTCGATGGATATTGTTTTAGCCGATGGCTCTTTACTCACCACGGGCAGTGCGGCGGCGGAGAATACTGAGCCCTTCATCCGTTATTTTGGGCCAGATTTAACGGGCATATTTGTGGGGGACGCAGGTGCGCTAGGTGTAAAAGTGCGCGCGACTTTAAAGTTAATACCACGTGAAAAAGAGATTGATTTTGTCTCAGCCGAGTTTGATGATCCACTCGCAATGTTAGCGGCGATGTCTGAAATTTCGCGCGCCAATATTGCCTCTGAATGTTTTTCATTTGACCCCGTATTGCTTGAGCAGCGAAAAAAACGAATGAGCCTTTTCACCGATGCCAAAACATTACTCAATGTCGTCAAGCAATCTGGTGTAATGGCGGGATTAGGCTTAGTGAAAACGGGGCGCGATTTTGTGGGTAGCAATAAACATTCCGCGCATGTGGCAGTTGAGGGGCAAACAGCAGTGGAAGTGGCGACAAAAGTAGAAGCCGCTAAAAAAATATTTTCACTGCGCGGTGTGGCGACTGAAAATTCATTTCCCAAAGCGCTACGTGCGCTACCTTTTTCAGCACCCAATTCCATGCTGGGTCCAGCAGGCGAGCGCTGGGTGCCGGTGCACGGTATTTTTCCGCATTCTGCTGCACAAGATGCATTCGCAAAGTTGCAGGCGTTTTTTTTAGCCCAACAAGTGATGCTCGAATCGCATCAGATTCGCGTGGGTTATTTGTGTACAACAGTGGCACAACAGGCGGTGTTAATTGAGCCGGTATTTTATTGGCCGGATGCACATACCGCATATCACAAGCGTGTGGTGGAGGCGGACTACTTAAAAAAATGTAGTGAACCAAATTCAAACCCTAGTGCTACTGCGGCAGTTGGGGCATTAAAAGCTGAAACCGCCCAGCTAATGGGGAGTTTAGGCGCTACGCATTTTCAGATTGGCAGATTTTATGATTATCGTGGCGGTCGCAATCCCGCTGCGTTGGCGCTATTTGATGCGATTAAACATGCGCTTGATCCGCGTGGCGTCATGAACCCGGGAGTATTGAAATGAATCAACCTCGCAGTTTGCCGACACTCGCTCACGGCACAGTTTGTGTGCCCAATGTTGAGGCTGCATTATCGTTATATCGTGATGTGTTTGAGCAGACTGTTGTACATACTGGATCTGTGAGTGTGAGCGAAGCGGCGGCATGGCAAACACCAAATTTAATTGGTGCCAAGTCAGTTGTGTTGCAGCCGCCTAGCGGTGCACCAGTCTATCTACGACTGATTGAGCAGCCTGACCCCCAAGGCTACAAACCCGGCACCCACTTTGGCTGGGCGGCAATAGAATTAAGTGTTGAAAGTGCAGATGACATGTATACCCGTTTACAAACAGTCGGCACGCCGATCATCGCTGCACCTAAGCCGCTATCATTTACCGACATGCTCTACCCAATGCAAGCACGTGGGCCGGGTGGGGAAGCCATTTACTTAAATGAAGTGCGCGGCAATCTGCCGTCGAGTGATTTGCCGATGGCCGAATGCTGGGTCGATAAATTATTTATCGCGGTAATGGGCTGTCGCGACATGAGTGCATCACTCGATTTTTATCATGCGCTGCTCGGCACCAGCACTGGCGGTCAGTGGGAAATGCCATACAGCGTGATTAATGCCGCGTTTCAATTGCCCGTCACCACCGCGCACAAATTAGCAACGGTGGCGGATGGTCGCACGGTGTTGTTTGAAGTTGATCAATATCCAGTAGCGGCCACGGCGCGTCCCGTCACCGCTGGCTATTTGCCGCAAGGGGTGGCGATGATTGGCGTGAAGGTTTTACATGCGCCTGAAAATGCTAATTGGCTATTGCCGCCGAGCAAGCGAGCAGAAGCACCGTATTTTGGCGCGATGGTTGGTGTTGTTCGCGGGCTGGACGATGAATTGACGGAGTTGATTTGGTCGTAACCATCCTTGCGCAGCATTTTTATGTAATCAGTTTGACTGAACAGCAAACTCGGCTTAAAATTTGTCCGGACAACTTTGAAAGATACCCATCATGCCTGCTATCCTTGTGCTGTTTAATTTGAAGCCCGATGCCGATGTGGCCGCCTATGAAAAATGGGCGCGCGAACGCGATATCCCGACCGTGCGCGGGTTAGGCTCTGTTAAAGGTTTTGAGGTGCTGCGCCAAGAAAAACTATTGTTTGGCGATGCTAAGCCGCCTTATCAATACGCCGAAATTATTGATGTCAAAGACATGGACGCCTTTGGCAAAGACGTATCGTCTGAGTCAGTGCAAAAAGGCGCAGCGGAATTTCAAGCCTTCGCCGACAATCCTATTTTTATTGTTTGTAGCCAGCTATAAGTCATGGCGAATTATCCCGAATTAAAAGGCAAGGTTGCACTCGTCACAGGCGCAGGTAGGCGTAAAGGCTTAGGTGAGGCGATTGCTATGCGGCTCGCTTGTGAGGGCGCAAAGGTTGTCATTACCGACATCGGTCACAGTAAGGGTAAAGAAATGCCTGAAACTGCGGTGGGCACCTTGTCTGAGATGGATGCTGTCGCCGCTGATATTCGCGCGGCATCAGCCAATGCAAGTGGCGATTGTATTGCCATACAACTTGATGTGCTCGAAGAGGCAGAAGTCAAATCCGCCGTGGCGGCAACGGTTGCAAAATTTGGCAGCTTAGATATTTTGGTCAATAACGCGGGCATTGGCTATTTGATGAAGCCAATTGTCGAAATGAGTATTGATGAATGGGACGCGGTGATTGGCGTGAATTTGCGCGGTGCATTTTTGTGTACCAAATACACGATGCTGCAAATGATTCAGCAAAATGGTGCAGGTAAAAAAGGCGGACGGATTGTTAACATTGCTAGTCAAGCCGCCAAGTCAGGCTTCCCTTTTGCGTCTGCCTATTGCTCGTCTAAACACGGCATGGTGGGTTTAACGCGTGTGAGTGCGATTGAGTCGGGGAAATACGGTATTACCGTTAACGCTATTTGCCCAAACCATGTCACTACTGGTTTAGGTGCGTGGCAAAACGAATATTTTTCAGACGCATTGGGCTTAACGCTTGAGCAATATATGCAAGCCATGAAATCGCGCATTCCGCTAGGTCGTGCGGGTCTACCAACTGATACTGCGGCGGCATGTGCATGGCTGTGCTCGGATGAGGCGGTCTATGTGACGGGCGAATCAATGAATGTCTCCGGCGGCGAGGAATATCACTGATGTCACATTCATCATCACAAAATTGGAAATGGCCCAACCAAGCTCGACTTGCGTTATCTATTGTCGTCAACGTGGAGGAGGGCTCCGAATACACAATAGCCGATGGCGACAAAATTACTGAGCCAGTCGATGAGCTCGGTGTCGCACTTAAAAAGCCAATTCGCAACTACGGCAATGAATCAAATTATCGTTATGGTATTAACGAAGGTCATGCGCGTGTTGCGGCACTACTCGATCAATACAAAGTCTCAGCTACATACACCGCAGCAGCAGTCGCACTTGAGCGTGCACCAGAAATTGCCGCCTACATTAAAGCGCGCGGCCACGAGACCTGTTGCCACGGCTATCGGTGGGTGCATCAATTTTCATTTGATGAAGCGCGTGAACGTGAATTTATTAAGATGGGGCTAGATAGCATCGAGAAAAGTACAGGCACGCGCCCCAAAGGTTGGCTCTCACGTTATTTGCATACAGAACATACGCGGCGCTTATTGCAAGAGGCAGGCTGCACCTATCACATGGATGATTACTCACGTGACACGCCGTTTTGGGGCGATGTGGAAAATGCGGTTGCTGGTAGTCTTACCAAAATGGTGATCGTGCCCTACCAGCTCGATACCAATGATATGAAGATGTGGTTAGCGCCCGGCTATATGCCTTCGCAGTGGTTGGAATATGCGATTGATACGTTTGATACGCTTTATGACGAGGGCAGCCAACGAGCGGTCATGATGTCACTAGGACTACATTTACGCATCATCGGCCGCCCTGGGCGCATTTGCTACCTTCAAAAATTTTTACAATACGCGTCACAAAAAGACGGCGTTTGGTTTGCGCGTCGCGCAGAGATTGCTGAACATTTTGCACATTCGGTGAAACCGTAATGGCAATTGAAATCATTTTAAATCCGCGACGCTGTTTATTATTTGTGCCAGGGACGCGGCCAGAGCGTTTTAGCAAAGCGCTCGCCTCAGATTCTGACCAAGTGTGCATTGATTTAGAAGATGCGGTGCCGCTCGCTGACAAGGCAACGGCACGCAAGGCAGCGCTCGACTTTATCTTGTCAGCCGTGCCTGAACGTACTGAGTTGGGCCTACGTATTAACAATGTCATGAGCGACTTGGGCCAAGCAGATTTAGCCGCGATTGCCGCGAGCCGTGCGCGTCCTGCCTTTGTAATGTTGCCTAAAGTCGAAAGCGCGGCGGAGGTGTTGAGCGCGCTGCATATTTTGAATAACACCGATGTGCCTGTTATCGCCCAGCTTGAGTCGCCGCACGCCGTATTTGAAGCACGCGCAATTGCGCGAGTTTCGCAACGCGTACAAGCACTCATGTTTGGCGGCTACGATTATGCGGTGGCCGCGCGAGCGAAGCCCACTTATGACGGCTGGTTGTGGGCGCGCGGCATGGTGGCCGCAGCGGCGGCAGAGGCTGAAATTGGCGCGCTCGATGTGCCAAGTTTGGAGATTAAAAATTTAGGAGCCGTGAGCGGTGAGACAGATGACGTTATCGCGCTTGGATTTACTGGCAAAGCGGCAATTCATCCGGCGCAGGTTGCCGCTGTACAGAGCGCGTATTTACCAACTGAAATGGAAGTCGTGCAAGCCACAAAAATCATTGCTGCAATACTTGAAGCCAATGGCGCGGCGATTGCCGTTGATGGCAAATTAGTTGATCGACCAATTGAATTAGCCGCATTGCGAATCATAGAACTAGCCAAACTCGGTACGCGCGATGTCCAACTACTCTTATCGAATATTGCATAGCAGCGCTCCCCAATAGAAAGGGGGAGCTAGAGGGGATTTGCGGTCGTTAAAACGAAGCAAACCTAAACAAATCAACAGGAAAAATCAATATGGTGCAAAACGTAAAACAAGTCGGACCGAATCGTTATCGCGAACACTTTGGCCGCTATTTTGAAGACTTTACAGTTGGCGATATTTACGAGCATCGCCCGGGGCGACTCATCACTGAGACGGACAATGTTTGGTTCACGCTGCTGACCATGAATACGCACCCAATGCACTTTGACCCGGAGTATGCGAAGGCATCTGAGTTTGGCAAATGCATTGTTTGCTCGCCGTTGACGGTAGCGCTCATGGTCGGCATGAGCGTGACAGATGTGAGTCAAAAAGCCATCGCAAATTTAGGCTGGACCGACATCAAAATGACCCACCCCGTATTTGCTGGCGATACGCTCTATGCAGAATCAAAAGTGCTGGATAAACGCGAATCTAAATCACGCGAAGGTGCGGGCATTGTCAGCGTCTCGACCGATGGTTACAACCAAGATAAAAAATTAGTCTGCAGCTTTAATCGCACCATGTTGATCGCGAAAAAAGGTTACAGCGTGGAAGATAAAGTAAATTACTAAATAATAAATTGTTAAACGCTAATAGCGGCGGGCACTTACAAGCATTTTTGTCCGTAATACCGCACCAATGCTTGTGTTTTAATATTTGCAATTTGGAGTTGAACACATGAACACAATGGCTGATATCAATCATTTCACTGCCGACGACGAGCGCATGTTGCTTGATGCTATCGACACATGGGTTGAAAAATCCGTGAAGCCGATTGCCAAAGAGCATGACCACGAAGATAAATATCCACATGCCTTAGTGGAGGAAATGAAAGCGCTCGGTTTGTTTGGCGCCACTATCGGCGTCGAATACGGTGGCTTAGGCTTGCCTGCGAGTGTGTACGCCAAAATCGTCACGCGGGTTGCCTCTGTCTGGATGGCGCCAACCGGTATTTTTAATTCACATCTCATCATGGCTTCGGCCATTGAGCGAGCGGGCACGCCTGAGCAAAAAGCCAAGTATTTGCCGCGTATGGCCACTGGTGAATTACGCGGCGGTCTCGGTTTGACTGAGCCTGATGCGGGCACTGATTTACAGGCGATTCGCACTGCTGCTAAAAAAGATGGCGATCATTACGTAGTCAACGGCAACAAAATTTGGATTACCAATTCCGGCAATGGCGGCGCAATATTGTTGCTCGTTAAAACTGACCCAACTGCCGAGCCGCGTCACAAAGGCATGAGCATGCTTATCGCGGAAAAAGGTCCTGGTTTTATTGTATCGGGTAAGATGAAAAAACTCGGCTATAAATCTATTGATAGCTGCGAATTAGCGTTTCAAGATTATCGGGTTCATGAAAGTTGTTTACTCGGTGGCATCGAAGGTAAAGGCTTTCAACAAGCGGTGGGCGGGCTGGAGCTTGGCCGTATTAACATCGCTGCGCGTGGTGCAGGTATTGCCGAGGGCGCTACACGCTTGGCAGTACGCTACGCGCAAGAGCGTAAAACATTTGGCAAACCGATTTGCGAACACCAAGCCGTGCAACTAAAACTTGGTGAAATGGCAACGCAAGTTGAGGCTGCAAAATTATTAGTTGAAAGCGCCGCACGTGCCTACGATAGCGGCCAACGCTGCGATATGGAAGCGGGCATGGCGAAATTTTTCGCAAGCGAGGCGGGTGTGTTTTGTGCCTCCGAAGCCATGCGTATTTTTGGTGGTGCGAGTTATTCAGTGGAGTACGAGATTGAGCGCTTTTATCGCGACGCGATGCTCATGTGTATTGGCGAAGGTACAAATGAAATGCAGCGCATGATTATTTCTAAGCAACTCGTTGAGCGGAATAAGATTTGATGTTGGCATCAACTGCGCGAAAAGATTTACCGCTGGCGGGTATTCGTATTGTTGCCGTAGAGCAATATGGTGCTGGCCCCTACGGCTCAATGTATTTGGCTGATCTTGGTGCGGAAGTCATCAAGATTGAGAATCCGAGTGTTGGCGGTGATGTCTCACGCGCCAACGGGCCATTTTTTTTAGGCGAGGGTGATTCAGAATTTTTTCAAACCTTTAACGCCAACAAAAAATCATTCGCACTTGATTTAAAAGCCGCTGGAGGTCGCGCCGTATTTGAAAAGCTGGTGGCGTCAAGTGATGCGGTACTTAATAATTTGCGCGGCGATCAGCCAAAAAAACTCGGCCTTGATTACCTAACGCTTTCAAAAATTAAATCATCCATCGTCTGCGCGCATCTTTCCGCTTACGGTCGTGATAACGATCGCACCGATTGGCCGGGTTACGATTACTTAATGCAGGCCGAAGCTGGATTTTGTATGTTGACTGGCGAGCCAGATGGCCCGCCCGCGCGATTTGGTTTGTCAGTTGTTGATTTTATGACGGGCATGACCATGTCGATAGCACTGCTCGCGGGTGTTGTCGGCGCATTAAAAACGGGCAAAGGCCGCGATGTTGACGTGTCACTATTTGATGTGGCGCTGCATCAACTAAGCTACCCCGCCACATGGTATTTGAATAACAATCACGTTACTGAGCGCATGCCGCGCGGCGCACACCCAGCCACCGTGCCCGCACAAATGTATGAGGCCAAAGACGGTCACGTATTTGTGCTTTGCATGATTGATAAATTTTGGGTGGCGTTGTGCAATGGTGTCGGCAAACCAGAGTTAGCCACTGATCCTCGGTTTGATTCCATTCCTAATCGGCGCGTTAATCGTGATGCGTTAACGCCGATTTTGGATGCCGAATTTAAGCGCCACACGCCTGATGAGTGGATGCAAAAGCTTGGCGGCGTGATCCCTATTGCGCCCATCTACAACATGGCGCAAGGACTCGATAATGCTTACGTCAAACAAGTCGGGATGATTCAAACGCTGAACCATCCGGCGAATCCAACCCTACGTCGTTTAGCAAATCCCATTAAGGTGAATGGTCAACGTCTGCCTGCTGTGCCCGCGAAGAAGTTGGGCGCTGATACGGAAGACATCATGCGTGAGATTGGATATGGTGATGATGAGATTGCGGCGTTGCGGAAGACTGGGGCGGTGGTTTAGTTTTTTAGCCACAGATGAACACAGATGAACGCAGATAAAAGCAAAAGCGCAATAACATTTTAGGTTGATAGATGACCCAATCTAATCTCAACTAGCCTTAAAAAGGAATATGTTTTTGTTTTTATCTGCGTTTATCAGCGTTCATCTGTGGCAAAAGTTTTTTGACTCTCTATCCATAACCCAAACACTTACTCATGAAACTTGACGGCATCCGCGTAATTGATCTTTCGCTCTTTCTCCCCGGCCCGCATTTGACCATGCTCATGGCCGATCATGGCGCGGAAGTGATTAAGCTTGAGCCACCCAGTGAGGGGGAGCCAGTACGTCATGTTGGCGCGGTTGAGGTGGGACACTCGGTATGGTTTCGCAATACCCATCGCGGCAAAAAGAGCATTAGCCTTGACTTAAAAAATGCGGATGCTAAAGAAGCACTGCTCAAACTAATTGATTCCGCTGACGTTGTCGTCGAAGGCTTTCGGCCCGGCACAGCGGAACGCTTAGGTATTGATTACGCGACCATTTCAAAACGCAATCCGCGCATTGTTTATTGCGCGATTTCCGCCTTTGGTCAAACTGGCCCTAAGCGCTTAAAGCCTGCACATGATTTATCGATACAAGCTGATAGCGGTTTGGTGAGTCTAAATTTAGGCCATGACGGCAAACCAACACATCCGAATATGCCAGTCGCCGATATGGCGGGCTCACTGATGGCGCTATCGGGTATTTTGATGGCGTTGTTACGGCGCGAAAAAACGGGAGAGGGCGATTACATTGATATTTCGATGCAAGATTCGCTCTTGAGCTGGACGCCAAATGTCATGGGTATTCCCTTCGCAGAAGCACGTGCACCGGATGTCAAACAACAGCGCAGTTTTGGTGGTGGTAGTTTTTATAATCTCTACGAAACGCAGGATGGCAAATGGCTTACGCTCGGCGGCAGTGAGCATAAGTTCGTTAAAAATTTATTAACTGCACTTGGACGCGAAGATTTAATCGCCGCCGCATCCACCCCGCCGGGGCCATCGCATGTGCCAGTTAAACAATTTTTGCGCGATACATTCATCAGCAAATCACTTGCCGAATGGACACATTTTTTAGATGGTATTGATGTGTGTTGGGCACCGGTGCGTGATTTGTTTGAGGCTATTAATGAAGAGCACCTTCAGTCGCACGATACGATTCATACTGACAACGACGGCGCGAAACACTTGAATAACCCGATTCGTTTTCAGCGTGAGCCTGCTAAACCCGACTGGCGTTTACCTCGTATCGGGCAGCATAACGATGAATTAATTAACCCTTAGGAGTCAACATGAACGCATTACTAACAAAGCTAGCCCTTATTGGCGGTGCGTTACTCGCCACGATTTGTACCACTGCCACTAGCCAGCCTGTGCCAGAGGCTGAACGCACCCAAGTTGATATTCGGCGCACTACCTTGGTCGTGCGTGACATAGACAAATCATTACCACTCTACCGTGACGCAATAGGTTTGAAGGTCGTCTATGACCAACTCATCGGTGGTAGTACTGACAAAGACGGTAAGGTTAAACCGCCGACGATTCGCCTAGTGTTGCTTCGTGCAAATGATCAATTTGTCGGCCTACTTGGTTTAATGCAGCGCTTAAATCAACCGATGCTGCCACCGCTAACTGAATTCAAAAAACCCAACGCTGGCGGCATGATCATGGTGATTAACGCCAAAGATTTAGAAACCCGCTGGGAAAAAATTAAAGTCACGCCAGGCATTAAGGTCGATACCGAGCCGTATCGAATTGATTATCCTGGTCCTAACGGCAGCGTGATTCCAGTACTCTTTAGCAGCGTGTATGACTATGATGGCAATTTTATTGAAATCAATAAATTGTTAGGCACGGCGGCTGGGGCAACATCGCAGTCCCCAGCTGAAAAGAAATAGTTTCATGTCATTGGGATGCGTCAGCTAGTCTTGATCGAGCCAGTTTTACTGCAGCTACTGTGTGAAGCCATTATGTGAAGCCATTAACGCTTGTTTGTTTGCGTTGGTTGTTGCCAAGATTGCGGGAGTTCAGATTTCATAAAAAGTCTAATACAAGAAGGTGTTTCAAGCAATTTATGGCTGTAAGTGCGCGTATTTATTAGTGTTTTAATATTTAGTAATTAATGGCTGTTCCTATAAACGCTGACAACTTATGTTTGGTGCACGCTGCAGATTGCGGTAAAATTTGTCCGGACAAGTTGCTTCGCGCTTTATTTTATTCGCAACACTAGACGGGTCAACCGTTGCAGTTTTTTTATTTCATTGCACCTTTGGAGGATTTATGAATAACCAACTACCCACACTATCACTTAGCGCAAAAGCAGTCGGGTTAGCGCTTATTTCAGCGATGACGGTGCTACCTTTCACGAGCGTTTTTGCACAAGCGGCAAAGGTTGAAAAAATCGAAGTCACCGGATCAAATATTAAGCGCGTTGATGCCGAAGGGCCGTTGCCTGTACAAGTGATTTCGCGTGACGAGATTGCGCGCTCCGCTGCACCGAGTGTGGGTGATTTGTTGCGTAGCTTGGCGGTAAACAGCGGCGGCAGTGTTGCCGAAAACGTAACCAATGGTCAATCTGGTGCAGCAGGTATTTCCCTACGTGGTCTAGGCCAAAAATCGACACTCGTTTTGATTAACGGTCGTCGTATGGCAAACCATGCGTTCGCCAATGGTGCGGAGACATTTGTCGATTTACATTCCATTCCCAAGAGTGCTGTCGAGCGAATCGAGATTTTAAAAGATGGAGCATCAGCTATTTACGGCTCAGATGCGATTGCAGGTGTGGTTAATATTATTTTCCGCCGCGATTATCAGGGTATCGAATTAGCCGCGAATACCGGTAAAGCCTCCGAAGGCGGACTACGTGAAAACGGCGCGAGCTTGAGTGTCGGCTTTGGTTCATTGAATAAAGATAAGTACAACGTGCTTGCGGTGATGGATTATTTTGACCGTGAATTAATGGTCTTTGGTGATCGCAAGTTTTTAGGTAATTTAGATTTTCGCTCACTGCTAGGCGGCTCTTTTTTCCCAGCCACCTCTGGGGGCACTTGGGTGCGACCTGCAGGTGTTACCACTGGGCCAGGAAACCGCGCGGCGATGACGCCGTGCCAAGGTACGAGCACATTGCAGCCAGCTTTTGCGCCGTTATTCCAAACGGGTACGGTTTGCCAATACACGGTTGAAAATGCGCTCACCGCTTTTCCTGAAGCCAAGCGCTTGGGTTTCTTTTCGCGCGGCAATATGGAATTGAACCCAACGCTGAATGCGTTTGCAGAGGCATCGTTGTCAAAAAACAAATCAGCATGGGTAAATCAATGGCAAACTGTGACGAATACAACCGTCGTATTTGATCCGGCCACGGGCGGTTTTAGGCCGTATTCGAATATCATTCCGCTCACCAATCCAGTGTCGTCATCAAACCCATATGGCCGTCCTGCATCACTGAATTACACGTTTTTTGATGTGGGGCTACGCACCTTTGATCTCACCACTGATGCCTACCGCATCTTGGCAGGACTAAACGGCAGTGCAGGGCAATGGGATTGGAATGGTGCGGTAGGTCAGTCGGAATCAAAAATTAGCCAAGTCACTGGTAATCAAGTGGATGCAGCGCAACTGAGAACCTTTATTGATGTTGGCGGCTACAATTTTGCTGCGCCGACTGCTGCGCAAACAGCAGCATTGCGCGTTAGCACCACACGTCGATCCACCTCTAAATTAAGCTTTGCGGATTTAAAAGCGACAACGGAATTGATGCAATTACCCGCAGGCCCATTAGGCTTTGCAGGCGGCTTAGAATTCCGCCGTGAATCAATGCGAGACGTGCCAGATGCACTTGTGCAACAAGGTCGCTTGTTAGGTACTGGCTCCACCGCTACTGACGGTAAGCGTAATGTCAGCTCGGCATTTTTTGAAGCCAGTATTCCCGCTTCTAAAACTGTTGAGTTTCAACTTGCAGGACGTTTTGATCGATACAGTGATTTTGGTAGCGCGTTCTCACCAAAAATTGGCGCGAAGTGGACACCGACAAAAGATGTGCTCGTACGTGCTTCATATGCAAAGGGTTTCCGCGCACCGACAGTGGTTGAAAACTCAAGATCATTTGATTTAGGTTTTGCTAATGTGCGCGATTCTAGCCTGCCAGGCGCGCCAACTACCTTGGTTGCCGCCATTAGCACCGGTAGCGGCAAATTAGAGAGCGAAAAATCCACATCGTCAAATATCGGCATTGTTTGGGAGCCAACCGATACGCTCTCATTTAGTCTTGATTACTACGAAATTGAGCAGCGAAATTTGGTCTCAACTAACGGCTTGCAATTTATTGTCGATAACGCGGCATTGTTTCCTGGCGCAATTGTGCGAAATGCGGGTACTGGCACCATCGCAGCAATTTTTGACAGCTATGTGAATATTTCACAGGTGGAAACCAACGGTGTGGACGTTGAAGCGCGCTGGAAAATTGCCAAAACACCTGTTGGTTCCTTTACGGTGCGTAGCAATGCGAGCTATATCACCTCATTTGCCCAGCCCCCCGCACGCGGTGCGGTACCGGTTGAATTCGCCGGTCGCAGTGGTGGGCCTAATGGCTTAGTGTTACCCCGCACACGCGGCAAGTTAGCCCTTGATTACACACATGGCGCATTTACCGCTACCCTAGGTGGCAACTACACTTCGCGTTACAAACGCGGCACGACAGGCTTGGCGGTGAATTCGTACACTACGGCTGATTTATTTATGGCTTACAACTTGTTTAAGGGACTTAAATTCACCCTAGCTATCACCAATCTGGAAAATCAAAATCCGCCGATAGATGTTAGCTCTGGTGTTGGCCCAACCCCATCGTTATACGACTTACGAAGCCGCTATACGAGAGCGGGTGTAGAGTATAAATTTAGATAATTGTTTTTTTGCCCAATAAAAAAGCCTGACGATGTCAGGCTTTTTTATTGGTTGCTAGACTTGATTCAGCACTGTTCGGCTAGTTTGAAACACACCGTTCACCCTGATGTATCGAAGGGCTTGTACAAGTAAAGCTCTTCGATACATCAAGGTGAACAGTGGTAAAACGCACTGTATTGAGACTTGATTAATACGACCCCATGTAATCCTTCTTGCCAACTTCCACACCATTGTGGCGCAGTATCGCGTAGGTGGTGGTGACATGAAAGAAAAATTGCGGTAGCGAGTAGGCCAGCAAATACGATTGTCCGTTCAGATGTTTTTCTTTCGGTGTGCCGGGGCGCAAAACAATCGCGCGATGCTCTTGGCCGTTTATGCTGTCAGCAGGCACACTTTCAATAAACGCGAGCGTGCTGCCAATGAGCGTTTGCAAATCAGCGAATGTCGTCTCTGCATTTTCAACAACGGGCACTTCAATACCCGCCAGCCGCGCTGCTGTACCGCGCGCAAAGTCGGTCGCTATTTGGACTTGACGTAATAGCGGCAGCATATCGGGATAAAGGCGCGCTTCTAACAATACCCGCGCATCAATCTTTTTATCTGTTGCATGTTGCTCTGACTTAGTCAGCACATCGCTTAAGCCTAATAGCATTTGTTTGAAAACAGGGATGGATGCCGCGTATAACGAGATAGAAGAATTAGACATTTTTAAATGAGGTAGATGAATAAAGAAAAAGCATACTACGCTTGAAACGCCACCACGTGGTCAATTTCAAGCTGTATGCCGATTTTTTGTCCCAATGCATGATTGTGATGCGAGGGCACGAGCGAGAGCACTTCGGTACCGCTATCAAGCTTGAGCGTATAGAGAATATCGGCGCCGCGAAAGGCTTTATGCACCACCCGTGCTGTCGATGTGCTGGCATCATCATGGAGAATGTCGTCAGGCCGGAGCAACACGTTGTAGGCCGTATTTGCACCGACCGCATCTTTGGCTAAGTTCGTTGGGTGCATTAGGCCAAGCTCGGTGGCAATAAGACCATCACTTGTGCCATGCCCGCGAATAAGCACGCCTTGGCCGATAAAATCCGCCACAAAACGTGACTGCGGACGGTGATACAAGTTGTAAGCGGTATCAGTTTGTTCAATTACGCCGCCGTGCATCACGCTAATAGTGTCAGCAATTGAGAATGCTTCATGCTGATCGTGAGTAACAAAAAGTGCGGTGGTATTGAGTTGCTTTAATAGTGCACGTATTTCTAAACCAAGCTTTTCACGCAACTCAATATCGAGGCTTGAAAACGGCTCATCCATTAATAATAATTTTGGTCGTGGCGCTAATGCCCGAGCAAGGGCGACACGTTGCCGCTGCCCACCGGACAACTCATGCGGGTAGCGTCGACTAAATGTTGTTAGCCCAACGAGCGAGAGTAATTCTTCGACACGCAATTTTTTACCAGCAATATTAAGCTCGCTCAACCCGAACGCTATATTTTTTTCTACAGTTAGATGTGGGAACAGCGCGAAATCTTGAAACACATAGCCGATGCCACGCTTTGCTGGGTCGATAAATGTTTGCGCATCCGCCAGTATTACGCCATCCACGTTAATGCTGCCGCCAGTCGGCTGCTCAAAGCCAGCTACAAGCCGCAATACTGTTGTTTTACCGCAGCCGCTCGGGCCAAGTAGGCATGCAATATCGCCATGATTGATGATGAAATTAAAGTCGTGACAGACTGATTTGCCACCCGCATAAGCGAAGCTGGCGTTGCTGATTTGTAGGAGTGGGCTTGGTGTGGACATATTTTATTATACGAATAGATCGAAGTAATTTGACAAATAAGAATCATTCGCATTATTATTAAGTATTAGATACAACTTCGTTAGTAAACTCGCCAAGGCAAACATGAAATCAACTGTTTCAAAAACAATTATCGCCGTACTCATCGGTGCTGCTAGTGTTGCAGCAACAGCGCAACAGCAAGTACTCAATCTTTATTCATCGCGTCACTATCAGACTGACGAGGCGCTTTACGCAAATTTTGAAAAGACTACTGGCATCAAAATTAACCGTATCGAAGCACCAGAAGATCCACTCATTGATAGGCTCAAAACGGAAGGGGCGCGTAGCCCAGCCGATGTGCTGATTACGGTCGATATGGGTCGATTATTAAAGGCCCAAGAAGCGGGGTTATTTCAGTCGATCTCATCCGTAAAGCTCAATGAATTAATTCCTGCTGAATTACGCGCTACAGATGGCTCATGGTTTGGATTCTCAGTGCGCGCGCGCCCGATTTATTACGCTAAGGATAAGATTGATCCGAAAGATTTAACGACTTATGAAGGCTTGGCCGATCCAAAATGGAAAGGTAAAGTTTGCGCGCGCTCTGGTAGCCATCCTTACAATATTTCAATGCTAAGCTCACTCATCGCCGCGATGGGACCCGCAAAAGCAGAAGACTGGGCACGCGGCGTTAACGCCAATATGGCACGCGCACCCAAAGGTGGTGACACTGATCAAATACGCGCTGTTGCCGCTGGTGAGTGTGCAATTGCCTTGGGTAACACCTACTATTTCGCGCGACTCATGGCCTCAAGCAAGCCTGAAGATAAAGCGGTTGTCGAAAAAGTCGGCGTGATTTTTCCAAATCAAACAGGCGCTGATGCACGCGGTACGCATATCAATATCTCTGGCGCTGGTGTAACCAAATACGCACCGAATAAAGCGAATGCGATTAAATTTTTAGAGTATCTCGCTAGCCCTGCTGCACAAGCCTATTTAGCCAACGGCAATAATGAATATCCGGTCGTAGGCAAAATTGATAATCCGGCGTTAATCGCAATGGGAACGTTCAAGCGCGATCCGCTCAAGATGGAAATGGTCGGCAAAAATTATGCGGCTGCCGCACAGATATTTGACCGAGTGGGTTGGAAATAAGCGCTAGTTGCTAATTATTGTTGTAAAAAAAGCGCCATGCCTCGGAATCTTGTCCGTCGCATGGTGTTTTTTCGATTTGATGCTCTTACAAAAGGCGATAGCGCGTCTCCATTAGCGCATCCAGACCAAACGTCGCGAGCAGTGCCTTCATGCGCTCAGCCGCTTGGCGATTTGGATTGCCTACCTTACGTGCGATGATCAATTCATTTTTCAGACTATGCTCCCAGCCGACAAGCTCAGTCACGGTTACTTGATAGCCACTTGCTTCTAGATAAAGCGACCGTAATACGTTGGTAATTTGTGCGCCGACTTCACGTGTATGTAGCGGGTGACGCCAAAGCTCTGCCAATGGGGTGCGTGAAAGCGAACGGGCTTTATCGTGATTGAGCGCACGTGCAATCTCCGCTTGGCAACAGGGCACAAGCACCATGAATTTTGCTTGTTTTTGTAAGCCAAATTGAATGGCATCATCAGTCGCGGTGTCGCAGGCGTGTAGCGCGGTGACCACATCAATTTTGTCTGGCAGCGTTGTGACATTTGTGGCATCAGCCGCACTCATATTCAAAAATGACATGCGCTGAAAACCACAACGCGCCGCTAATTCGCGTGACTTTTCAACTAGCTCTGCTCGCGTCTCGACGCCATAAATGTGTCCACTTGCACGTGCGCTAAAAAATAAATCGTAGATGATGAAGCCTAAATACGATTTGCCTGCGCCGTGATCGGCCAGCGTTATATTTTCTGTATCACTGGCTATCTCGTTTAGCAATTTTTCGATAAATTGAAACAAGTGATAAACCTGTTTTAACTTACGCCGCGAATCTTGGTTGAGCTTGCCATCGCGCGTCAGGATGTGCAGCTCTTTGAGTAGCGCGATTGATTGCTCGGGTCGAATCTCAGGATGCAAAATCGGCAGATTCGCTTTCATGTGTTGGCAATGCCTAATTTTGCCCAACCATCTGCGCCTAATTTTTCCATCGTCGCCATGTTGTTTTCAAAAATATCAGCTGCCTCAGGGTAGGCTGCCACAGCGATATCAACACTATCCTCGCGCAATAAATGCAGCGTAGGGTAGGGCGCACGATTTGTGTAATTGGTAATGTCGTTTACCTCGGTGTCGGCAAATTGATATTGCGGATGAAAGCTCGCAACTTGTATAGTGCCTTCAAGTTTTAACGTACTCACAAGCGCATCTGCTAGGTCTAGAAAGTCATTGAAATCAAGAAAGTCGGCTAAGTAATCTGGCACCATCAGCAAGGCTGTGCTTCGATTTGCCTCGTCATGCGCGACCAGCTCACGTAACTGAACACTTAAATCATTGAGCAGCATTTCAGCATCAGTAGAATTGCTGACAGCATAGACAATTTGGCTTTTGACATGCACGGCTTTGGCAAATGGGCAGAGGTTTAAACCTATGACGGCGCGTTCAAGCCAATGTCGCGTATCCGCGATGATTTTGTCTGAGTGGGGATGTGTATTCATTGCGCTATTTTATGTGAGGCAAGTGTCGATTGTGAAATGGCTGAATTAATTGAGTTAATAAATAGCAAAAAGTCCTTATCCACATTGCCGTTCAGAGCATAAGTGCTTCAAAGTAGCCGCCAAATGGCGAGTTTAAATATTTAATGATTCCACTTGAAAACGCCATCGCCCACTCACAGACGTTAAAATTACTTATCTTACAATTCAATAATGAGCTAAAACCCATGCGTAATGTGACTGTGGCTGCAACCCAAATGGCCTGCGATTGGAATGTGGAGGGCAATATCGCTCGTGCGGATAAATTAGTCCGTGAAGCCGCAGCTAAAGGCGCGCAGATTATTTTGATTCAAGAGTTATTTGAGCGTTGTTATTTCTGTCAAAAGCAGATTCCTGACTACTTAGAATTCGCCACCCCAGTTGATAAAAATTTGGCAATTGCTCACTTTCAGCAAGTGGCCAAAGAATTAAAAGTGGTGCTGCCCGTAAGTTTTTATGAGCGCGCCAATAATGCGCTTTATAACTCAGTCGCCATCATCGACGCAGATGGCACGAACTTAGGCATTTATCGCAAAAGCCATATTCCTGATGGGCCGGGTTACTCAGAAAAATATTATTTCACGCCGGGTGATACGGGCTTTCAAGTCTGGCAAACGCGATACGCAAAAATCGGTGTGGGCATTTGCTGGGATCAGTGGTTTCCAGAGTGCGCGCGTGCAATGGCGTTGCAAGGTGCAGAATTATTGTTTTACCCGACAGCAATTGGCAGCGAGCCGCATAACGAAACGATCAACTCTAGCGCGCATTGGCAGCGCACACAGCAAGGCCATGCGGCGGCAAATCTCGTGCCGCTCATTGCTTCTAATCGGATTGGTCGCGAGACGCAGGATGACTTTGCAATTAATTTTTATGGCGCGTCATTTATTGCCGATGAGTTTGGTGAAAAAGTCGCAGAAGCCGATGCGTCGTCAGAAGCCGTTTTAATCCACACATTTGATTTGGACGCGACCGCCAAGCATCGCCGCGAATGGGGCGTTTACCGCGACCGTCGTATTGATTTATATGAGCCGATTTTGAATAAAGACGGTCATACTTACTAACTATGCAAACACTCAACACCGCGCCACGTGATGATGGCTTTCATATGCCTGCCGAGTGGGCAGCACATGCTAAAACATGGATGGTGTGGCCAGAACGCGGTGACAATTGGCGACTTAGCGCGAAGCCCGCGCAGCAGGCGTTTACAGATGTAGCGCGCGCCATTGCACAGTTTGAGCCAGTGACGATGCTTGCCTCCGCAGAACAAGTTAAAAATGCCATTGCCGCGCTGCAAACGAGCCCAACGCCATATCCCATCAACGTGATTGAAATGACAGCTGATGACGCTTGGTGTCGCGATACTGGTCCGACTTTTGTCGTTAACAATAATGGCGAAGTACGCGGCTGCGATTGGGCGTTTAACGCTTGGGGCGGGCTTAATGGCGGTTTATATTTTCCATGGGCAAGTGATGACGCAGTAGCAGAAAAAATACTGCTAATTGAGCGCTTGTCACGCTATCGCACAGACGATTTTGTTCTCGAAGGTGGCGCGATTCATGTCGATGGGGAGGGCACATTATTGGTAACTGAACAATGCCTGCTCAATCAAAATCGTAATCCGCAAATGAGCCGTGCCGCGATTGAAGAAAAGCTGCGCCAGTATCTAAATGTTGAAAAAATCATTTGGTTACCGCGCGGGATTGTGAACGATGAAACTGACGAGCATGTGGATAATATGGCGTGCTTTGCAGCGCCAGGCGTGGTGCTGCTAGCATGGACAGAGGATCAGTCTGATCCGCAATATGCAAACTCGCAGGCGGCGTTAGAGGTGCTGATGCGCGAGCGTGACGCAAAGGGTCGGACGTTTAGCGTCCTTAAAGTGCCTTTGCCAAGCAATATGTTTGGTCAGGCTTCAGAATACGCGACGCTTGATAAAGCTAATGATGTGACGTCCGCCACAATGATGCGCGAATCCAATACGCGATTGGCGGGCTCCTACATTAATTTTTATATTTGCAATGGAGGCTTGATCGTGCCGAAATTTGACGATGCGAATGATGAAAAGGCTGCCGCAATATTGGCGCACGCATTTCCCAGCCATCGCGTTGTGCAGGTGCCAGGGCGCGAGATTTTGCTTGGCGGCGGTAATATCCATTGCATTACGCAACAACAGCCGCTGTGATGAAAAATACAGAAAAATACAAGAAAAATACAAGTTTGCATCTGGTTATTAAGTTCGTTCGTATCTGAACGCATGCCTTTCTACGCCATCATCAAATAAAAAATCACATTTGAAAAATATCCTCGTCCTTTTCCATCAAGAATGGGATCACGTCCAGTATCGCAAGGCGGCAGCGCTGAGCGATACCAATGTGCGTTTTTTTCACGAAGGCTTTGATTTATTTTCGTTTCCATCAAACGCAAATTTATTAGTGTTTGATATTTATAAATTCGTTGATAAATTGGTCGAAAAATATCGCCGTCAACGCATAAAAATTGACGCTGTCGTATCTACCCACGAACAATTTGGGGCGCTTGCGAGTTCGTTAATGGCTTCACGTTTGGGTTTGCCAAGTGCATCGACGACGGCAATTTTGAACGCGCAACATAAGCTGATCGCACGGCAATTATTAGCCAAGCACGCGCCAGATGTTAATGTGCCATTCACTACGTTTCCTTATACGGTGCGAGATGCGCGTGAGATTGATTTGCCATTTCCGTTTTATGCAAAGCCGGTTAAGGCCGCATTTTCGATTCTCGCGCGAAAGGTAGATGATTTTGCTGACTTGCGTCATCACTTAAATTTTAGACCGTGGGAGATGTTCATCATCAAGCGTTTGGTGCGACCATTTAATGATGTGGTGGAGCAGCTTGAAGCGTCAAATGTCAATGGTCACTTCATGATTGGTGAAGAAATCATCGGTGGCTTTCAAGTCAATGTTGATGGCTTGATTGCGAATAATCAGATTCACATATTGGGCATTGTTGATGCAGTCATGTATCCGGGCACGGATGCATTTTTGCGCTGGGAATATCCGTCGCGACTGCCGCAGCAATGGCAAGACAACATACGCGAAGCGGCTACCCGCACTATTGCCGCATTGGGCTATGACCACGGCTTATTTAATGTGGAGATTCGTGTTTGTACGCACTCCGGCGAATGCAAAATAGTAGAGGTCAATCCGCGAATGGCGGCACAATTCTCCGACATGTATGAGGCTGTTGATGGGCTTAACTTGCATCATCTAGCATTGCAACTGGCGCTGGGTGAGACGCCAATAGTTGAAAAACGCATCATGGCAGACCGCGTGGCGAGCAGTTTTGTGTATCGACGGTTTGACGGTGCAGTGCAGCCCCATTTCCCAAGCGCCGCACAAATAAAGGCGCTTCAGGCATTTGATGATAAAGCATGGCTCGTGACCTATGTTAAAAAAGGCAATGATCTTGAGCGCGAAATGCGCTGGTTAAAGAGTTATCGCTATGCCTGCTTAAACCTTTCTGCAGCTTCAGAGGCTGAATTAACGGCGAAATATCTGCGGGCGTCTCAACTACTGGGATTGCCGACGCATCATTAGCGTCAGCTACGCGCTTCGCGAAAAAAAGGGGAAATTGGGAGGGATTACGGTGGCTAAGTTAAAATTACATTTAACCAAGATTCTCCATTAGGGTTTGGGATGATGGTGTGGCTATTTTTGAGTGGATTTTCTGTTGACTGACGACCGAATAGCTGGCTATTTGAGAGGAAGAAACAGGAAATACGCCAAAAATAGTCCACCAGCACCCAAACAGTCCCGAAGGGACGCCTAATGGAAAATCTTGGTTTAATAGCCACCCACTCTAATTTTTCCTCTCATGACCGCGCCTAAATTTTCTACCGTTTCCGACATCCGCCAAGCCTTTATTGACTTTTTTGCCACCAAAGGGCATACGCCATTAGCGTCCTCATCATTGGTGCCGCATGACGACCCGACACTGCTGTTTACCAATGCGGGCATGAATCAATTCAAAGATGTTTTCCTAGGCTACGAAAAGCGCGACTATGTACGTGCAGTGACATCGCAGCGCTGTGTGCGAGCCGGTGGCAAACATAATGATTTAGAAAACGTCGGCTATACCGCCCGTCACCATACGTTTTTTGAAATGCTTGGCAATTTTTCATTCGGCGATTATTTCAAGCGTGACGCGATTAAGTACGCTTGGGAATTGCTGACTGTCACATATGCGTTACCGCCAGAAAAACTCTGGGTCACCGTCTATGCAGAAGATGATGAGGCTTACAACATTTGGGCCGATGAAGTCGGTGTGCCAAAAGAGCGCATCGTGCGTATTGGTGACAATAAGGGTGAAAAATACGCATCGGATAATTTTTGGATGATGGGTGACACAGGCCCATGCGGCCCTTGTAGCGAGCTTTTTTATGATCACGGCGCCCACATTGCGGGCGGCCCACCGGGTAGTGCTGAGCAAGATGGGGATCGTTATATTGAGATTTGGAATCTTGTGTTCATGCAGTACAACCGCGAAGTGGCGGATGGCCCAATGGTGCCACTGCCTAAGCCATCAGTTGATACAGGCATGGGGCTGGAGCGATTAAGTGCGGTATTGCAGCATGTGCATGCCAACTATGAAATTGATCTTTTCCAAGCGCTGATTAAAGCAGCGATGCGCGAAACAGGCGAGACCGATATTGAAAACCCAAGCCTACGCGTGATTGCTGACCACATTCGCGCTTGCGGATTTTTAGTTTGTGATGGTGTGATGCCGGAGAACGCTGGGCGCGGCTATGTGTTGCGTCGCATTGCGCGCCGTGCGATGCGGCATGGTTACAAGCTCGGCCAAAAGCAGCCGTTTTTTTACAAGTTGATTGAAGATTTAGCGCTGGTGATGGGTGGTGCATATCCTGAAATTGTCCAGCATAAAGCGCGTGTGATGGCGGTGTTGAAACAAGAAGAAGAGCGCTTTGGTGAAACGCTTGAAAATGGCATGGCAATACTTGAAACAGCGCTTACCAAAGATGCCAAACATCTCGATGGCGAAACCGCCTTTAAGCTTTACGACACCTTCGGTTTTCCTGTTGATTTGACCGCTGACATTGGCCGTGAACGTGGTTTTGAAGTCGATATGGCGGGCTTTGACAACGCCATGAGTGAGCAGCAAATACGCTCGCGCGGTGCTGGTAAATTTGCGGCCAAAGAAAAGCTTACCTATGATGGGGCAAAGACTAATTTCAAAGGCTATGAGACCTTGGATGCTACCGGACAAGTGTTAGCCCTTTATCGCAATGGTGCGGCAGTGAATGCTCTCAATGCGGGGGATGCCGGTGTGGTGGTGTTGGATATCACGCCTTTTTATGCGGAGTCTGGCGGGCAGGCGGGTGACGTTGGTGTGTTATCAACTGGTAACGTGACATTTGAAGTTAGCGACACTGTAAAAGTACAAGCCGATGTGTTTGGTCATCACGGCAAAATCGTCAATGGCACATTAAAAATCGGTGATAGCGTGAAGGCAAGTGTGAATCTCGATGTGAGAGCGCGCGTGATGCGCCACCACTCGGTCACACACATCATGCACAAAGCATTGCGCGAAGTGCTTGGCAGCCACGTGCAGCAAAAAGGCTCACTGGTTGATCAAGATAAAACGCGCTTCGACTTTGCGCACAATCAGCCAATGACTTCGCTTGAGATCGCTAAAGTTGAAGCCATCGTGAATGCGGAAATTTTGAAAAACGCCGCCACCAGCGCAAAGGTAATGGACTTAGAATCCGCGCAAAAAACCGGTGCGATGATGCTCTTTGGTGAGAAATACGGTGATGAAGTGCGCGTACTTGAAATCGGCTCATCAAAGGAGCTTTGCGGTGGCACACACGTCGAACGCACGGGTGACATTGGCTTATTCAAAGTAGTGAGCGAGGGTGGCGTGGCAGCGGGTATTCGGCGTGTGGAAGCGGTCGCCGGTCAAGTCGCGTTTGAGCACGTGCAATCGATGAGCCGTTCAATGGAAAACGCCGCCGCGTTATTAAAAGCACAACCGAGTGAACTCGAAACAAAAATCAGCCAAACACTCGCGCATGTCAAAGAGTTAGAAAAACAACTCACCGCGATGAAATCAAAACTCGCCGCTTCCGCTGGCGATGAATTGTTAAATCAAGCGGTGGACGTAAATGGCGTAAAAGTACTCGCTGCAAAGCTCGATGGTGTGGATGCTAAAGGGCTGCGCGAGACGATGGATCAGCTTAAAAATAAACTGAAATCTGGCGTGATTGTTTTAGCCGTGGTTGAGGGCGATAAAGTGCAAATCGCCGCAGGGGTGACTGCGGATTTAATTGGCAAATACAAAGCAGGCGAAGTCGTAAACCACGTCGCACAACAAGTCGGCGGCAAGGGCGGCGGCAAGCCAGATATGGCAATGGCGGGCGGCACCAATCCAGCGGGCTTAGCGGCAGCACTTGCAAGTGTTGCTGCATTTGTAGCTTCCAAATAAGTTGCGTCTAAATAAGGAAAGCACATGACCACAGCCCTTGATGTTGTTAATGCCAATCTCAAGCAGTCTCAACAGGCGCTTGAGCAACTCATGGTATCACCACAAGTATTAGAAAATATTACCAAGGCTGCGGATGTGATTGGCGTCTCAATTGAAAACAGCGGGCGCATATTTTCATGCGGCAACGGCGGCTCCATGTGTGACGCCATGCATTTTGCCGAGGAGCTATCGGGGCGCTATCGCAATGATCGTAAAGCGCTGCCTGCGGTGTCCATCAGTGACCCGTCGCATATTTCCTGCGTGGGCAATGATTATGGCTACGATTTTATTTTTTCACGCTACCTAGAGGCGCATGCCAGAGCGGGCGATGTGTTGCTCGGCATTTCAACAAGTGGCAAAAGTGGCAACGTGATTAAAGCCGCCGAATATGCAAAAGCCAATGGCATTAAAGTCGTAACACTCACAGGTAAAGCCGATAGTGCGCTGGGCAAATTAGCGGATGTTGATGTCGTCACACTTGGCACCAGTGGCTACGCAGATCGGGTGCAAGAACTACATATTAAAGTGATTCATATTTTGATTGAGCTGACGGAGCGGCGTTTTTTCCCGCAAAACTACACTAAATAATTGATTTATATCAGTTTATCCTGCAATATTGCATTTTTCTAAAAATGCGGGATAATACTTAACTATGTTAGATATTCGGCTCTTTAGTGCAGAGCAAAATCGAATTCGCGCCAACCTTGCCAGCTATTACGAGCGCTGGCTTGAAGTTGCACGTGTCGCCGCAGACATGGAATATCGCTTGGCATGGAAGACCGTCAACGGCGTTCGCTATCTCTATGAAATTGTTGATCGCAAAGGAAATGGCAAATCGCTTGGACGCGAGTCACCCGCATTGCAGGCGCGTTTTGAAGCCACACAATTACGACAAACCGCAAACAAATTAGATAAGACTGGGATAGAGGCCGCCATTAACGAAACCGCGCGTCTTTATGCGGCGTTGAATATGCCAATGATTGATGCGAATGCGGCCGAAATTTTCCGCAGAGCCGATGTGGCTGGTATGCTCGGCACGCAATTGTTGGTAGTTGGCACAAACGCCATGATGGCATACGAATTAGAAGCAGGTGCGCGCGCGTTTCTTGGTTTGGATGCAACCTCAGATTGCGATCTTGCGTTTGGCGGCGAGCTCGTGAGCTTTACCGTGGGCGGCAAGCAAATGGATAGAACGTTGATGTCTTTGCTCAAGCAGATAGACTCCACTTATACGGTTAACACTGAGCGCACGTTTCAGGCGAGAAATCGCAAAGCATATGAAGTGGAATTACTGGCAGCACCTTCGCTACTATCGCGACTACCTGTTGGTGAATTAGCCCCGGTTGAGGATATGATTGAGCAAGAATGGCTGCTGCAAGGGCAACCCGTAACGCAGGTGGTGTGTGGGCTAGATCGTGTCGCCACGCGCATAGTCTGCCCTGACCCAAGATGGATGGCACTGCACAAGTTGTGGCTCTCGACCAAGCCCGGTCGGCGCATTGATAAACGCCCCAAAGATCGAGCGCAGGCCGAGCGGCTGTACGCGCTAGTGGTTGAGCACATGCCACACTACCCACTAGACGGCACATTTGTTGAAGCGCTGCCGGAGGCATTGAAGCCTGTGCTGACGCTACTTCAACAGCAACATCAATAGAGAAACATCTAAATGACATTCACCTTTTGCCCCCGCTGCACGACACCACTCGCACACCGCAATTTTGATGAAGATGGCGGCGCAACTACACGTCTCGCCTGCCCAAATACAGTTTGCGGCTATATTCACTACGATAATCCTACTCCCGCTGTTGGCGTGTTAATTGAGCATGAAGGCACAATCTTGCTCGCACGCGGCGCAGGCTGGCCAGAAGGTTTCTTTGCACTGATTACTGGATTTTTAGAGCGTAATGAGCCGCCTCTTGCAGCGGTGGCGCGTGAAGTGAAAGAGGAAACCAATCTGGTTG
Organism: Burkholderiales bacterium; assembly: GCA_031414695.1. Lineage (GTDB taxonomy): Bacteria > Pseudomonadota > Gammaproteobacteria > Burkholderiales > Usitatibacteraceae > UKL13-2. The sequence continues at coordinate 1,870 of JANNWG010000054.1, read as the reverse complement.
TAATTGAAACTGAAATTATCGGCAACTATATTTTTGAGCAAAAAAATGAAGTGATGCTTTGCTACTTTGCGAAATGTGTAGGTGAAATAAAATTATCGCCCGAGCTAGTTGAAGTCAAACGCTACCAGCCGCATGAGCTGCGCCCTTGGCGACGGGCAACTGGGTTTGCGGTGGCGGATTGGATGGTGTCACGCGGGTTAGACGTGCAATTTATTGAACGATCATTAGTAAAATCAATAACTGAGTTAAAAGAATTAGCGAAAAATGACAAAACATAAACCCGAATCCATCGCCGCGCAAGCGTTAGGCTATATCGACAACACGACTAAAGAAATCGTCGGCCAAATTCACACGTCCACCACCTACATCCGTGATGCGGATAACCAGTACCGCAATGGCCGCGTCTATGCGCGGGATCATAATCCGACCTTTGAGCAGCCTGAGGCTGTGCTCAATGCGCTTGAATGTGGTCGTGAGACGTTATTGTTCGCCTCCGGTATGGCAGCGGCCACGGCGGTGTTTCAGTCGTTAAATCCGGGAGACCATGTGATTGCCCCGCAGGTAATGTATTGGTCGTTACGTAATTGGCTTAAGACATTTGCGACGCGTTGGGGACTAGAGATTACGTTTGTTGACGCGACCGATTTGGATCAATTACGCGCTGCAATCAAGCCCGGCAAAACAAAATTGGTCTGGATAGAGTCCCCTGCAAACCCAACTTGGTGCATCGCTGACATAGCGGCAACTTGTGAGATCGCGCACGCGGCGGGGGCGCTGGTGGCGGTGGACTCTACTGTTGCCACGCCAGTATTAACGCAACCGATTTCACTTGGTGCAGATATCGTCATGCACGCGGCGACGAAATATTTGAACGGTCACTCTGATGTGGTGGCGGGCACGCTCACGTGTGGACACGATTCTGAACGGGTTGACATAACCTGGCAACGCATTCGCGCTATTCGCGCTCAGATTGGCGGCATCGCTGGTCCGTTTGAAGCGTGGTTACTCATGCGGGGAATGCGAACATTGTTTCCGCGTGTTCGGGTAGCGTGCGCGAGTGCGATAAAAATTGCCGAACATTTTGCGACTAATGCGCATATCGCCGAAGTGCTTTATCCGGGTCTGCCATCGTTTTATGGTCACAAAGTTGCGATGAAGCAAATGCATGGTGGCTTTGGCGGCATGTTGTCGATTCGCTTTCAGCCTGCTGCGAATAAAAGCGGTGAGGAGGTGGCGATTGCAGTGGCCGCGCACACCACACTTTGGAAACGTGCGACTTCCCTCGGTGGGGTTGAAAGTCTGATTGAGCATCGCGCAAGTGTCGAAGGTGAGGGCACGCCAGCGCCGACAGATATGCTGCGATTGTCGGTGGGTATTGAGGATAGCCAAGATTTAATTGATGATTTAATGGAAGCACTCGCGCAAGCACGGGCATAAACGTGCATAGACGCGCATAAAAAACGGTATCGAATATGACCACACAAGACATGAATACCCGCATCCAAACTTATATTGTTCGCGCTGACCTTGATCGGTATCTGCCGCAAACGCCTATTGTGGCAAAAGTCATCCACGGCATCATGAGTGCGATGGGTGTGTTGCCCTCTGATTTTAATTTAGATGCGCTTTATCGCTATGTGGTGCCGATGCAAAGCGATGATGGCAGCTGTTCAATCGTTGATGAATTATCGCCAACGCCGTATGACTTGAGTGAGATATTAGGCGGACGTAATGACGCCACAACGCGCAAATTATTATTGCTAAACCAAGTGGTTGAGCACGCCACACAAATGTCGGGCGCGGATTGGTTGGGCATTTATCAGGCGCGTACTAATCACGCGGGCCAACGAGTATTGGTGAAGCTCGCCTA
>JANNWG010000053.1:0-58518 GCA_031414695.1 Burkholderiales bacterium | reverse complement strand
GGAGGTCGACTGATGTAGCGTAACGACGCAATATGGCAGAACAAAATCATCAATCACCATTAAAAACATGAAAAAATCGTGAGACTTGGTGATGGGCAATATTTTTTATTGTTCGTCTGGCGGGTTTTGCAAGAGGCTCATTAGTAAAGATTTTTCAGGCGATGATTTTAAGTGGTGTGCTTTGGATGGTATTGAGAATCTGCAAATAGGATCAACTTGGGATTAAGAAAACTACCAATAGCTGCAGTTTGCACAGGTCTTCTGATTGCCGCATTCCAGTAGGTGAATCAATTGGAAAGCAGTACAATTCGGCCAGAAGCTGCGGTTGGCGAGCACTTTCTGATTGCATATCTAGGGCCAGCGAATCAATTGAAAAAGCAATTTGGCCCCCTCGCATTTTCAGTGTCAAATTGAAACATCTGTGTGAGGACACATGTCATTAGCGAAAACGAAGGAACAGTTGATCCAACTACTCGGTCACGACGACAACTGCGTGATTGCACTTTCGGGCCGATGGGGCACGGGGAAGACCTACCTTTGGAATAAGGTCAAGACCGAATCTGGCGACGACAAAGTTAAGAATGCGCTCTACGTTTCACTGTTTGGTCTCTCGAGCATTGACCAGGTCAAACGTAAGCTCATCGAGACTGCGATCCCCGGCGTAGAGTCGCATGAAGGGCTGTTCGAAGGTCTGAAGAACTTGTTCAACGCAGGCGTGAAGGTCGCTACAGAGCACTACAAGGCATTGGCGGCAATAAACGATTTAAACCTGCTGTTTATGGCCCCCGTCTTGCTTCAAAGCAAATTGATCGTTATCGACGACATCGAACGTAAGCACGAGAAGTTGGGTATCGACGAGGTCCTCGGCTTCATCGACGAATACTCGAAGCAGCATAGAACGCGTTTCGTTCTTGTGCTCAACGATGACCAGCTCGCGACCAAGGACGATCAGAAGAAGCTCTGGGCGAAGCTTCGCGAAAAGGTTATCGATCAGGAGATAAGGCTGTTGACTTCCGCCGCGGAAGCATTCTCCATCGCCATTGCTCTGCGGCCGTCAAAGTACGCTGAGGTTATCAAGCGGGCGTCTATCGCATGCTCCCTGACAAACATCCGCGTCGTCGTCAAAGTCATAAAGGTGGCCAATCAGATTCTTGCGGATCAAGACTTGCAAGAGGCCATCCAGGCTCGGGTGGTGCCGTCCATCGTCTTATTTTCGGCCATCCACTATCGTGGCATGGATGACGCGCCCGATTTCAAGTTTGCCTTGAATGTGGGCAACTCGGACTGGGCAGGCTTTGCCAAGGGGAAGGACGAGGAATTTACCCCTGAACAAAAGCGGGAGGAGGGTTGGCGGATGCTCATGCGGGAACTGGGTATCTATGCCTGCGACGAGTTTGAAGAGCAGCTGGTTGAGTTCTTGGAGTCAGGCCTCTTCGAGGCCGCCAGCATCGAAGCGGTCATCAACCGCTACGTGGCGGAAAGTGAAGTGATGAAGGCGAAGGAGGCCGCCCAAAATTTCCTCAAAAAGGTTTTTTGGGACCATTGGGTAAGCGAGGCGCAGTTGGTGGTCGAAGCTGATGCCCTTCTCCCTAGCGCCGGTTTTCTCCACCCATTCGTGGCAACCGAACTGCAATCAGTTCTTGCGACATTGCCAGGAGGGGCGGTAATCGGCGACGCGATCATTGATGCTTGGATCGAGGCTTACAGGAAGATCGATCCGTCCACCGTGAGTGACGATAACCCCATCGGTAATTCGCTCCATCCCAAGATTCAAACCGAGCTTGGTAAAATCAAAGCAACCGCTCAGGCTAGGGCAAGCGTCGTCGAAGCGTGCATGTACATCTGTGAGAACAGCGGTTGGGGAACGCTGCAAGAAGTAGCTCTGAGTCGGGCGACGGTGGCCGACTTCGAGGCTGCGATCCGCGATATGCAGGATCTAGACAAGCTTCGCCGCTTCATGGGTCAGATGAAGAAGATGCGCCTACAACGTGAAATGTACGATTCTCACTTCGGTACAGCCACGGAGCACTTTGTGGCGGCGTGTCGAGTCATAGCCAACGACGCAGCATCACCTCGCTTGGCGAGCCTAGTGAAGCGCCTGTTCGATGGGACTCCAATAGCGTCCGAACTCGCTGCGGAATCACATGCCGCAGGGCAAGCGATGGCGCCTAAGCAGAATGTCGCATAATGGCCACAAGCGGTCATTCTCGGAACCAGTCTGATTTCATATATTGATATGCCAAATCAAATGAAAAACAATTTAACTCTGCCTCTTGGTGTTGATAGTTCGTGGGCCTTCCTTGGAATTGTTGAAACAACGGGAGCTGCATACACCTTAGATCGTGTCCGCGTTTGAAGGGAGCTTTCGTGGTGCCAGTTTTTGCGCAACTTAACTTTGCATTGCTTTATCTGACGTTTGTATTAGTAGGTGCATTTTTCCCCACCTATTTCGTCTGCGAGGTCATTCGTATCTGGTCGGATGTCTCTGACTCTGCCTACGGCAACTTGTTTATCTTGGTTTTGGTCTTAATTTGTGGGGGAGGATGGTGGGGTATCAACCGAATTGGGTTGTTTCCTCGTTTGGAAAAAGTCCGACGCGCATCTGCCTTGAGTATCGTACTCATGGTCATGGCCAACCTCTTCGGTCCGGTCGCGATCGCTACCCCGTTTGTTGCTGCTCTCGTGACTGGGGAGTCTCAATACGTTCTATTTCATTGGTTTTGGATCATTAGCGCCCCCATTGGGTTTGGATTGTTCCTCCTTAGTATGTTGATGATAAGCAAGGCGAAAGCTCATTGAGTGGATCGACTGGCTGCGATAGCAACAGATGTCAGAGGCAAAGTTTTTCAGCCCAAAGCCATCGGTTCGGTGTCCTCCGACACCTCTACGCGACCAAATGAACGTCTGCTTTCGGGAAATCTGTACAACCGCTTTGGGTCAACTGCGGCGGTTTCCGCTAGAAAATAACGGATATTCAACTCGATGCCGAGCCGAGAAATTCAGCCGCATTTTAGGACTTTGAAACCTCGATTAAGGATCGGTGCATCTTTGTTGGGAATTCGGTAGGATTTTTCGGTGTATTTTAAAAACTCAACAGAGATTATTCACAAAGAAGACGTTTAACCCGCTAATTTCAAAAGGCATAGTTTGGAATGTATTTCGAAAACCTACATTAAGCCTACAATATAAGGCTGTTTATTGACGGGTGTTTCCAAGCAGTATTACTTGGAAACACCCGTCATCACTTGTGTTTGTTTTTTAAAGCATGCGCGTTATTATTGCCATCAATTTCAACTAGGATCAAACGATGAAAATCACATCAACATTGATGTTTACCGTTGCAACACTCATCACAACAGGTGCAAACGCATGGTGCGTAAAAAACGCCACGCTTGCCGCTGAAAAGGCGACGCTCACGGTCGAGCAAATAAATAAAGCCAAGTCCAAAGACAAGAAGGCCGTCATCTCTTCGTTGAGTCCTGGCGAAACAGTTTGTGATCCCGTAATGCAGGCAGGTGAGGTGCCTACGGGGGAGAGCCCAATTACGTTACGTGTTCAGGTGGTCGTGGATGCGGGTGTGCCAGGCTGTATGGATAAAAAAGCCAAGGCCTGTATAAAGGTGTGCACCAATGGCGGCGAAAAATCATCTGCGTTGGCGTTAAAGGGCAAGAGCGTCGCGCAAGTTTCGCGCAACGCAGGCGGTGAGTTTTTAATTGACGTTGGTGGGTCAGCCGCTTCCGCGTCAGAACAAAAGCGCTTTGTCTGTAAGTAATCTCAAGGTGAAACGCTGATGTTTGTTTTGCCGTTTGATTTCATCCAGTCAGGTAGGCGCGCGTTCACATAGATAAGTTGTATTTCATTCACTCCATCTTTTTGGTTAATCGCAACAATACGCTGATTGTCTTTCGTACCTGCCCGAAAGTGGTAGCGGCTATCGGCCGCTTGCTGAGAGGCGCGCGCCACGCTTGATTTATTTCGCACGGTACGGCTGGGACGGGTATCGCAGGTAAGTGTATTGTCTTCATCATCAGTCAATTCAAATTGTGGCTTCGGCTGAGTCTGACTACAATCAAGTACGCTGCCGAAGCGCGCTAATTCACGTTGATAAAACGCGGCAATATCGGTCGCGCTGTCACGGCTTTGCCGCTTGGTAACAACGAGCTTGAGTCCGTATGCGCCGATCGCAAAATCAATTTTGACATTATCAGGTTTATTTTTCTTGCATATACCGCTGCTATTTGTTTCGGTGCATTCTTCGCTTACCGCACTTGTCGAGCCGGGGTAATTGGTTAGGCCTGTTTCGGTGCTATCGACCATTTCATTGACATCCGCTCTGGCAATAAAAATGGCGGCGTTTGCATTGTCAGCATTAAAAAATAGCGTTGCTGACATAAAGATAAGCGACACACTAAGTAAGTTGAAATAACGCGTTTGCATGTCCACACCTTTATGATTTAAGTTGATGTGTGCATGATGCGGTTTTGCGAAACGTACTAAAAGGCGCGTGCGACGAATTGCAGAAATTGCCGACCAAAGCCGCTTAGGCAGTGACTTGATGGTGAAGGTATTGTGCTTCCTTTAGGTCATGCAAAAAAAATGGCTCACGATTTTAAAATCGCGAGCCATCTTATTTGTTACAGCAGCTTGTGCTTTAACACCCAACATTTACCATGTATTTTATTAACGACAGCAGGTTATCTTGCTGTCGTTAAATTAGTGATTTAGTGAAAAATGAATCCTCACTTTTCACCAACCTCTTTCTACATGTCCATGCCGCCCATGCCACCCATACCGCCCATGCCGCCGCCCATACCACCACCAGCAGATTCTTCTTTTGGTGATTCTGCGACCATTGCGTCGGTGGTCAACATCAAGGATGCGATTGACGCTGCGTTTTGTAGTGCGAAGCGGGTAACTTTAGTTGGGTCAAGTACGCCCAGCTCAACCAAATCGCCGTATTCGCCAGTGGCTGCGTTGTAGCCAAAGTTGCCCTTGCCTTCAGCAACTTTATTCACCACAACGCTTGGCTCGTCACCTGCGTTGTAGGCGATCATGCGAAGTGGCTCTTCGATTGCGCGCATGATGATCTTGATGCCTGCATCTTCTTCCGCATTTGCGCCTTTGATCTTGCCTGCGTTGGTGCGAGCGCGTAATAGTGCCACGCCGCCGCCCGCCACAATGCCTTCTTCTACCGCTGCACGGGTTGCGTGCAAGGCATCTTCAACACGGGCTTTCTTTTCTTTCATTTCAACTTCGGTTGCGGCACCAACACGAATCACCGCAACACCGCCAGCTAATTTCGCTACGCGTTCTTGCAATTTTTCTTTGTCGTAGTCAGAGGTGGCGTCATCAATTTGCTTACGTACAGTCGCTACGCGCGCTTTGATGTCGTCTTCTTTACCAGCACCGTCGATGATGGTGGTGTTTTCTTTGCCGACTTCGATACGCTTCGCACGACCTAAATCTTTCAAGGTCACGTTCTCAAGCTTCAAGCCGAGTTCTTCAGCGATAACAGTGCCGCCAGTCAAAATCGCGATGTCTTCCAACATGGCTTTACGACGATCACCAAAACCAGGCGCTTTAACAGCGGTGGTTTTCAAGATGCCGCGAATGTTGTTGACCACTAATGTTGCGAGCGCTTCGCCATCGACATCTTCCGCGATGATGAGGAGCTGCTTGCCGGACTTAGCAACCTGCTCTAATACCGGCAGCAAATCACGAATGTTCGAGATTTTTTTGTCGTGCAAGAGGATGTACGGGTCATCCAACAACGCGACTTGTTTGTCAGGATTGTTGATGAAGTACGGTGACAAATAGCCACGGTCAAACTGCATACCTTCGACGACTTCGAGTTCGTTGTCGAGTGACTTGCCGTCTTCAACCGTAATCACGCCTTCTTTGCCGACTTTTTCCATGGCATCAGAAATAATCTTGCCGATATTTTCATCCGAGTTAGCGGAGATTGAACCGACTTGGGCAATTTCTTTGTTGGTGGTGGTTGGCTTAGAGATTTTCTTCAACTCAGCAACGATAGCCGTAACAGCCTTATCAATACCGCGCTTCAAATCCATTGGGTTCATGCCAGCGGCCACATACTTCATGCCTTCGACAACAATGGCTTGCGCCAATACAGTTGCGGTAGTGGTGCCATCGCCTGCGACATCAGATGTCTTGGAAGCAACTTCCTTAACCATCTGTGCGCCCATGTTTTCAAACTTGTCTTTTAATTCGATTTCTTTAGCAACGGAAACACCGTCTTTTGTGATGGTTGGCGCGCCGAAAGAGCGCTCTAACACTACGTTACGACCTTTAGGGCCGAGTGTGACTTTGACGGCGTTGGCGAGAACATTAACGCCATTAACCATACGTGAACGGGCGGATTCGCCGAATTTGACTTCTTTAGCTGCCATGATGAATGACTCCTATTTTTTGCTGCTGCCTGCATGATGCAGGAAGCAAGTTAATGATTAAAAGTAAGTGATTACTTATTTGGCAACTACTGCCATGATGTCTTCTTCACGCATTACCAATAGCTCGTCGCCATCGATTTTGACTGTGGAGCCAGAATATTTGCCGAACAAAACACGGTCGCCGACTTTGACGTCTAACGCACGCACTTTGCCGTCATCACCGACTTTGCCAGTACCAATGGCGAGCACTTCGCCTTGATCAGGTTTTTCAGCAGCGCTATCAGGGATAACGATGCCGGAGGCGGTTTTTTTCTCTTCTTCTAAACGCTTGACGATCACACGATCGTGAAGGGGACGCAGTTTCATAGCTCACTCCTAGTGGTTGGATAAAACAGGGTTAAAACAAAAATGGGGGCGGATGTTTAGCTTTGTCGAACTGGATTGACCAGCGCTAAGCTAATTTTGCACAACATCTAATCGAGCCAAATCGTTAGCACTCAATCAAGGTGAGTGCTAATTATAGGGGTGAAGATGACGATTTCAAGACGCTAGCGTGCATATTTCAGTGAAATCAGTCAGTAAATATAGAAAATACTTAAAACACTATTGTTGGCGGGCGTTTCCAAGCATATATTCTTGCAAATGCCCGCCAATAAACGAGTTTAATAATTTTCTGGTAAGTGCGTATTGCTTGCTAGAGCACAACGTTAGCAGCTTCATTGCAAGTTGTGTAATGCACAGCGCAATCCCTCTTAGCCTCCCTTTTTCAAAGGGAGGAACAAACTATGGTTCGAGTTCGATACGGCAATATCCTACTAATCCGTTCTCACCTTTGAAAAAGCATGTCCTGAGTATGTCGAAGGGGGGAGTTAGTGGGGATTGCGTTGCGATATGCACCAAAAAAAATGCAGGGCAAATAAAACTGGCTAAGACCAAACCGCGAATTCATTGCCCGATGGCTCGACAAAATGAAATCGCCGTCCGCCTGGAAAAGAAAAAATGGGCTGCACAATTTTGCCGCCCGCTGCTTTGACTTTTTCAAGGGTGGCTTCCAGTCGGGCGCTGTAAAAAACTAATAGCGCCGCGCCTTTTTCAGTGGTGGAACATAAGTCGGACTTAAAAAAACCACCATCCAACCCTTGGTCTGAAAACGAAGTGTAGTCCGGACCGTAATCAACAAACGTCCAGCCAAACGCATTTTCAAAAAATGCCTTGGTCTGACTTAAATTGTTGGCGGGATATTCGACGTAGTTGAGCTTTTCATGTACGTTCATGGCTGTCTCCTCGTTAGCAGTTACGTTGCATTAGCTTCGGCTTGCATTGCGAGCTTTGTCCAGATAGCACCTGCAACATCGACCGCGCCTAATATGATTAATTGCCAAGGCGCAGCAGCAATAACAACCAAACCCACTGTGCCCGCGCCAAATAGGCAACGACCGTATATAGAAGCTGTAAAGAAGGAACGGTTAATGGTTAACGCACTCGTCCAATAGTAATAACCCAACACAAACGCGACCAGCCCTAAGACGCGCACCCAAAAATCTTCTGCGGGCGGAAACCCAAGTGGGGCGAGCCAGATGTTGGGGATTAACATCAGGCCGAGCCCAGTGGCAACAACATACAGTGCAAATACTTTGATTGAGATGACTGAAGACTTCATCAACATTCCTTTGTTAACAACATGAATAATTCTGCGTGCATGAAGAATCAACCACACCCAGGCGCATTTATTCAAGCAGTTTACCTCGCGCCTAACGACATCAGTTGCAGGGCGCCCGTTCTCAAATTAGGCGTTGCTGCCTCAACGCTCAATCGCGTATTAAATGAAGCGAGCGGCATAAGTCCTGAAATGGCGCTTCGCCTTTCAAAAGCACTAGGACGCTCACCCGAAAGCTGGTTGACGATGCAAGACAATTACGATTTATGGCAGGCCAAGCAAACACTAGACTTGAAAAAAGTCAGCAAGATTGAATTCAGATATGTTTAAGAGAAGCAAATAATGTTGATCCCTTTAGACTTCATTTTCTTGGGATGGCGTTTGCCCGACCAGCGAATGAAGAACCGACACCAGTAAACATAGTTCTCCTCCGCGCTACGGCAGTAATGCAGATATCGAAGGCGCTCACGCAGTTGGTCGAGCAGCTTCAATGATTGTAATGGCGGTAAAGTTTCGCTAGACTGCTTTCCAAATACAGCCGTTTGCTGCAACGCGTTTTTGCCGGAAAACTTGATTTTATTGTAACTGTACACAAATACAGCATAATGATGGAACGTCTTGATTTCAATATATTTTTCCGACTTTTTTCAAACAAGTTGTGCGTCAACCCCAAAAGTTGTGCGTACTGGATGATGCGCTACAAATTAAGTTAGGCATATGTCAGTTTCCCCACTCTCGCAATTCGATGGCGAACTCATAGACGGTTTGCAGTTTTGCTCAATGGCCTACGAACTGTTCGAGAAAATTCGCTGTGCAGAAGATGGTCCATCACGTCTGCGAATGCGCGCCACCGATGTAGAGAAGAAGCTGATCGAGGAACTACTGCCGTTATGCAAGTACGTGCAAGCCAAATACCGAGCGGGACGTTACATCTCTGTTCGCTGGGTTAACGGTAGTCAACAGTTTGATGCCGAGGTCTTTCAGACTGGCAAATATGTTCAAGAGGGTTATTTTCCTGCATCTGCGTATTTGGAAGCGACGTGTGTGATGCACCCAAACGATTACTTGAGTAGAGAACTGCTCGACACTCAGGGCGTTGCGTTCGGCCTCGATGGCATACGTAGGCTCAAGAGCCGTGAAATTGAATCCGTGCCTGTCGTACATAGGAATCTCGAATTCATTAATTCATACAGCGAGATGGTGCTCAAGCAGATCGGGAAAAAAACAGATATCAATTACCCATTCGAGACTACGCTCGTCGTCCAGTGCACCCTTAACAGACTATATATGCCCGAGGAATGGGAAGCACTCGTCGTCGAAGTCCGGAACCACCAACCCGAACACCAGTTTCGCGAGATCTTCATGTATGACACAGTGTCAGAATATTCTTGTAGCCTTTGGGGTAAGTCATGAGCGCCTGCCAACGTACACTTAAATCAAAATTAGCCAAGAGAGGCATCATCAACAGTCTAATTACACTTTTTGCGCTTGGCTTCATTAACTCCTGTGCATTTTCACCCGGTACTGAATACACGCTGTATCGCACTGGACTTGATTTGCCCAGCCAAACACATGATGAAACTTTAAGGATTCAAGTCGCCACATTTGATGCCCGGCCATTGGAAAGTAACGAAGCCAATATCAAGTACAACCTTTCGAACTGCGAATTTGCACAAGAGTTATTTAATGCCAACCAACCACATTATCGGAGCGGCAAGATTGCCGCCATCAAAATAAAGTACTGGTGCGAAAAGGGGCGATTCAAAAAATGAGCGCCACGGTCATGCCTAACACGGCGGTCAAAATCGCTCCTTTCGGTCGCTGGACGGCGCAAATGCGCGCCGCCTTTTATCTTGGTCGTTGAAGCTGTAGAAAAAGTCTCTTTGAGAAAAATGCAAATCCGAATGCGAAATTTGAGCTCTCAAAATCGTCTACACCGCACTAATTCCAATGTGGGAATGTTAAATACCCCAGTATTTACCCCTCGCTCAAAATACAACCTTACGTTTGTCAGTGCCAATATCTTTATCTCGACTCGGTATGCTCAAGCGTTTTGCGCCACGCAATGGCGAGGCTAGGAAAAAATCTACGATGTTGCCTTTTGCTGAACGTAGGCGTTGTAGCTCGCTGGTGGCAATCACCGTTACGGCGGGCTCGCCGCGAACGGTTATCTCCTGCGCGACATCACGAAGTGTGCGGCGAACGACTTCGCTTAATTTGTTTTAAGCGTCTTGTAGTGTCCATGTATTCATGTCGCATCCTTTAACTGGCTAGTCTAGTGTTGCGTAGTCAATGCAACTTAATTTCAAATTGCCTCAAATCTGCTCCTTCCCCCATGACAATGGGGGAAGGCTGGGATGGGGGAGGCGTTCAAGTGTGCGCCAAGCGCGAATCGCCCACGAATTTTCTTTGATTTTGCAGGTAATCGACGCACTTAGGAGTATTGATAATCACCCCCATCCCAGCCTTACCCCCGTTGCCGGGGAAGGGGCTAGTGTGGTGCGTACATATAGTTATCTGGCGTTTAAGTCGCAAACAGAATGCAACACTACACTAGCTAGAACTATAGGTTTGGTTTTATGTGGTCAAGCATTAGTATTTTTGCGGCCACAGCATCTGGTTAGCTATCTCGCCAACGCCCACCCAATCAGCCCCGGCGCAATCACATTAGCTGCATATGAAGTTGCTAGATTTATCCTTGCAAATTGCCTGACGCGTAGTCAATATGCAAGGATAAATTGCCCAGAATCACTGCGGAAGCGGCTGAAATAACCCCTGCAAGTCTTCCGCCGTCATTGCCGTTACCGCCTTGCCATCACCTTCGAGAATGCCCGCAGCTAATGCACCTTTACGGGTTTGCATTTCAACGATGCGCTCCTCTACTGTGCCTTCTGAGACCAGCTTATACACAAACACGGGTTTATCTTGGCCGATGCGGTGTGCTCTATCGGTAGCTTGATTTTCGACCGCCGGATTCCACCACGGGTCGTAGTGGATGACGGTATCAGCGGCAGTCAGCGTTAAGCCGGTGCCGCCTGCTTTTAGACTGATTAAAAATAACTTAACTTTGCCCGATTGGAATGTGTCTACTGGGGTTTTGCGATCTTTGGTTTGCCCGGTCAACTTGACGTATTCAATGTTGCGCTCAACGAGCGCTTCTTCAATTAGGGCCAACATGCTGGTGAATTGCGAAAACACCAAGATGCTGCGGCCCTCGGCGATGAGCTCTTCTAACATTTCTAGCAGTAGCTCAAGTTTTGCAGAGGTAGCAGGCTTGGCTTTTTTTGCGGCGAATGTCGCGGGTAATAATCGCGGGTCGCAGCAGATTTGGCGTAATTTCAACAGCGCATCCAGCACTTCAATATGACTACGCGCGAGTCCTTGCTGGGCGATTAAGGCACGTACGCGTTCATCCATCGCGGCGCGTACGGTTTCGTATAGGTCGGCTTGCTCGGTATGTAGTGCGATGGTGCGGGTCACAATTGTTTTAGCGGGTAATTCGGCGGCGACAACTTCTTTTGTACGACGCAACATGAAAGGCTTGATGCGCTTGGCTAAAAATTGGCGCGGCTCACTCAAGCCTTCTTTTTCAATCGGCTTACGAAACTCGCGCTGAAAATGTTTTTCACTACCCAAAAAGCCTGGCATTAAAAAATGAAATAGCGACCAGAGTTCGCCCAAATGATTTTCTAATGGCGTGCCAGATAAGCACAATCGGTTTTCTGCATTTAAGGTGGAGGCTACTTGCGCGGCTTTAGTTTTTGGATTTTTAATATTTTGCGCTTCATCCAAAATCACGCTGTGCCACTTATGCGCTTTCAATAGCTTTTCATCGCGATGCAATAGTGCGTAAGTGGTGAGCACCACATCGTGTTTGCCAAATAACGTGCTGTCACGGTCACGATTATTGCCGTGCGATACCAACACTTTTAAGCTCGGCGTGAAGCGTTGCGCCTCGCTCGCCCAGGTATTCATCAGGCTCGTCGGCGCCACCACCAATACTGGCTGTTGCATGCGGCCAGCGGTTTTTTCGATCAAGATATGCGCGAGTGTTTGCACGGTCTTGCCTAAACCCATATCGTCAGCCAATACACCGGCGAGCTGATACTCGCGTAAAAATTGCAACCACGCCACCCCTTCAAGCTGATAGGGACGCAGCGTGGCGTTGAAGTTTTTCGGTATCGTAACCGGCGCAATCCCATCAAAACGTGCGAGCCGTTTGCCCATCTCCAGTAAACGCTCTCCACCTACCCAGCGTAGTTGTAGCGCAGCATCAATTTCGGCTAAACGCGCGGCATCATGTGTCGAAAGCCGCATGCGTTGTGTGCTATCACTTGATTCACTTGCGCCGTCGCGCATGTACAACTCATAGAGCGCCGTCAAGATTGGCTTGATGCGTCCTAGGGGTAACGCGACACGTACCCTTGGCTGTACCTCGACGACAATTTGCTCATCATCGGCTCGATTAGCGAGCTCGGTCATGCGCCATTCGTGCGGCGATTCGCGAATGAGTTTGACGAGAATTGGAATCAAACTCATTTTTTTGCCATCGACTTCCACGCCGATTTCAAAATCAAACCAATTGTTTTTTGAATCCTCTACATCCGCATACCAACCCTCGACGGCGGTTAAATTAAAACGAAATTGACTCGGTACGTTAACCTGCCAACCCGATTGCCTGAGCAGCGGCACCGTATGCTCAAGAAAATTTAACCATCGCGGCATGGTCTCGCTTTCGATCTGACTATCTTCAAAGATAAGCGCGCCTTTTAGCTTTTTACTCAAGCCGCCGGGATAGATCGTTTCAGCCGCCACAAAGCCAAGCCGCTTTAATTCCGCAAGCGCGGCTTTTTCAACACCTAGGTTGCGCGCGATTCGCAAGATAGTGCCGTTTTCGATGCGAATAATCTCAGCTGGATTTTTGCCGCTGACTTTTTCACCACGGTAATCAAATACGATCTGCGCGTAATCATTTTGCTTTGAGGTGTAGCGCCATGTACGGTTATCGAGCGACTGCTCTTTGTGGGTGTTAATGGTGAGCACTGGCGTCGGCGCAAAATCGCTCAATACCGTTTCTGGCATTGTTGTCGGGGCACTCACCACATGATGCAATTGGCGTAGCTGCAACTCACGCGCCACGCGCGCCACCATCGCCTTGGGCAAAATCGGCGCACTCGCAATGGCGTTTGCAATTGCTGGCGATAACGTCGTCTCAACAATGCCGCATTTGGTATTGCCATTGTCGATATCCACATACACTGGTGGCGAGGTTGGCAAAATAAAGGTCGCCGCGGGCGTGGTGGCGAATTGTAAAAACTGATCACCATTGTCGAGCGTCTTCCATGTCGCAACGCCGTCACGTGCCGCTGCCCATGTCAGCGCGGCGGTGGGCTCAAGCTGCGGCAAGGTCGGCTCAGGCGGATGCCAAAACGCGCGCTTGGTGGCAATAATTTCAGCAATCAATGTGGCATCTAACCCCACTAAATGATGCCGGCCGCCATAGTATGCAAACCGTTGCCCCGCGAGGATCTGCCGGAATATGCGCGCATCGGCAACGCTGACAAATTGCGGGCGCGTGACCACCGCATTGCTAATGCTGCCGTAGTGCGCCAAGCCGCTATAAACGCCACTTTTTAACACGCGCGCCTTGTAAATATCGAGCACGATGGTTGGCGTGTTGCCGTGCATGATCGACAGCATCACATACACCACACGCTCATTCATGCCCTCTGGATATTCTTGCGTCTCAACCGATGTTGCACGCGTGAGCGAGGCAATCCACACCTCAATATCTGGCGCAAGCCTTACTTCTGCCGTATTGGCAATGTGTTTGGCTCTTGGTGTGGTGGTTTTCAGTGGCTTAGCGATTTCAGCTTTTATCTTGCTGGTACTTTCGGGTGCTAATTTAGCGGCAGCGGCTTCATGTATGCCCGCCTCTAATACGGTCGCCACGACATGTTTACAATTTATGCTGACCGGGCAAGTGCAAACGCCATTCATGCGTTGCGTGGCAAAGTTGATCGTAATCACTTGCGTGTAATGGATGCTGCCCGAGCCGACAACGCTAGATTCAATTACGCCCTTTGTTTCACCGCGCTCTGTCCACTGCCATTTTTTGACGCGCCCCTGATGAAAATACAATTGGCCACGGCTCATCGTGCCAGCATCTACGTTGCGATTAAGGATGGTTCTAAGATTGGTCATGTAATGGGGTGAATGAATTTTTGCAAACCTCCCATTATTGCGGTGGCGCATCAACTTCACAAGCTTATTACCGTTGATGCGGTATCAATTGATGATGGCAACGTAAAATAACCTTATCACACGCATATTTTTGCGCGCAAAATTCATCTAAAACGCTACTATCTACGGCGCATTTGAAGCGTTTATGCCCCAAAGTGCTCACCAATAAACGATACTGCTATTTTGTCTAATCCCCCTATTCCCACAACACCGCAACACCAGACACACCAACATCACGACACACCACGCTGGCTGCTTGCGCTGCTCTTAGCGGGGCTGGCGATGTTGGGGCCGTTTGCCATTGATACTTACTTGCCCGCTTTTTTTAGCATGGCAACCGATTTAAAAGCCAGCCCACTCGAAATGCAGCAAACGCTCTCGGTGTATTTGGCGGCGTTTGCGTTTATGTTTTTATTTCACGGCGCGCTATCCGATAGCTTTGGACGTAAACCCATCATCATCGCCGGGCTTATTGGTTTTTTAGCAGGCTCTATTGGCTGCGCGCTATCAAGTGATATTGGCTCACTTTTACTGTTTCGTGGGCTACAAGGCTTATCCGTCGGCGCTGGCATGGTCGTGGGCCGCGCAATGATTCGTGATTTATTTGATGAGACCCAAGCGCAAAAATTAATGGCGATGGTCACGCTTTGGTTTGGCATTGCACCCGCGGTAGCGCCCATCATCGGCGGCTATCTTTATATTTGGTTTGGCTGGCCGTCCATTTTTTGGTTTTTAGCGGCGATCACGTTGGCACTGATTGTTGTTATCACTTTAAGCATTCACGAAACCCACCCCGTTGAAAAACGCCAACCATTTCGTCCGCGCCCACTCTTCGCAGGCTACCGTGAAGTCGGCGCAAACGTGCCGTTTTTATTGTTGTCACTCGCGGTGGGTTTTAATTTCAACGCGTTCTTTTTGTACTTTATGTCCGCACCCGTTTATGCGACCGACATATTAAAACTTGGCCCGCAAGAATTCGCGTGGCTCTTTATTCCAGGCATTGCCGGCATCATGACGGGCGCGTTTATATCGGGCAGCGTGGCAGGTAACTTAAGCTATTCCAAGACCATCGCATTAGGCTATCGATTCATGGCAGGTGCAGCTATTATCAATTTGCTGTACGTCCAGTTTTTTACATCAAGTATTCCGTGGGCAGTTGTGCCGATATACGCCTATGCCATTGGCAGCGCACTTGCGATGCCGTCACTATCACTCATCGTGCTCGATATGTTTCCCACCCGACGCGGCATGGCGGCGTCCCTCCAAGGCTTTGTATCGGGCATCGTTAATGCCGTCACCGCAGGCATCATCTCACCACTGGTATCGCACTCAGCCTTGTGGTTAGCGATTGCGATGCTGCTGTTGATGGGCGCGGGGTTGTTGTGTTGGTTACTGTATTTGAAAATGCAAAAAAGCAGCGCTTAGCACATCATAAATTTATGCTGCACACATTCACGCAGATGCAAACAAATTTAGGCTTGTCATAACTTATGCGCCAATTTTCGCTTGCTATGTTGTTACTCATATTCGCACCGCTGAGCAGCGCGACACCTTGCGTGGCGTTGCCAGCACCTGCTGTTGGTTTCGTGCATAACGTCACTATTTCAGCAGCGGGTTTTGATGTGCAACGCTTGTGCGCGGTGCTCAACGATTTTGCGATGAGTCCTGTGAATTTTCACGGCTTGGTGATTGAGCGCCACGGTAAGTTAGTGGCTGAATCTTACAAGCGCGGTAAAGACGAGACGATCTACACCATCTTTGCGTCGACTAAAAATTTTGATGCCTCCACGCTTCATGATGTGCGTTCCATCAGTAAATCGGTGGTGAGTATGCTGTGGGGGATTGCAGAAGCAGAGGGCAAAACGCCGCCACTAAATACGCCCGTACTTAATTTGCTGCCCGCGTTGGCTGATCTTAAAAACAACGGTCGTGAGGCGATAACGATTGCCCATTTATTGACGATGACGAGTGGCTTGGATTGGAATGAACCAAATGCCAGCAACGCTAAGAATGATGAAATCGGTCTTTTTTGGCGTTCTTCGCAATCACGTTATTTGTTTGATCGCCCGATAGCCTCCCCGCCAGGCACGCGCTATAACTACAACGGTGGCGGCACGGCGGTGCTTGCGCAGATCCTGACTAAACGGGTAGGCATGTCGCTACCCGACTATGCGCGCAAGGTGCTGTTTGAGCCACTTGGCATTACAGATTGGGAATGGCAAAACGATTTGCGTGGTCGCGCACTCGCATTTGCGGGGCTTCGCTTGCGTCCAAGTGATTTAGCACGCATCGGCCGCATGGTGCTTGGCGAAGACAATACGCGCGGCAAGTGGCAAGGCAGACAAATCGTGCCGTCCGAATGGTTGACTGATTCGTTACGCGGCCAAATCGATATGCATGATGTGCCGGGCTGGCAATATGGCTATCAATGGTGGGTGGGAAATATTGATGTCGCAGGTAGTAAACACAGTTGGACGGCAGGGTTTGGTAACGGCGGACAACGACTATTTTTGGTGCCCGCCCTTGATCTTGTCGTCGTCATCACCGCAGGCGATTATGGCAAGCCCGCCATTGGTCGCGAGGCTTATCAATTATTTAAGCGGGTAGTTACAGCCATGCGTGAATAGCAACACTCACTTGCTTAAGATAATTTTTTTATAAGCGTCAACCAGCGTGCAGGGTTAGCAGCGTGCAGTAGCAGCGTGCAGGGTCAGCAGCGTGCAGGGTCAGGCCTTGCCTCTTGCCCTCAGTCCGACATCAATGCGTCGAAACATCTGAATCATCGCGTTTGCTTGCAATAAGTCTCGCGCGTAAACAAGATCAACAATATTGACGCAATTGCCCAGAACAGAATAAGTGAAAAACCATCCGCATAAGCGGAAACGTTAAACACGCAGCGCGCATAAATGCTAACCTCGCTCGGCATTTTTTGATACGGCCGCCTACTCTTGACATATCATAAAAGTAATATACATAATAAGATATGTGGCGAATTGAAGAACATCGACGAGTAGAAAAGCAACTTTCAGATGCTGTACCTACCGAAGTTTTAAAGCGCTACGAAAAATGGAAAGACATTGCTCGTATGTCTGGGCCGCAGGGTCTTCGCGTGATCAAAGGATTTCACGATGAAGCGCTTTCAGGCGATTGGAAAGGGTATCGGTCTTCTCGCTTAGGCATTCAGTGGCGCATGATTTATCAAGTTATTGGTGATGTATTGATGATTCACGTTGTTCAAATCACTCCTCACGACTATCGGAAAAAATGATATGAAGAATTTTCGACCCGCGAAGAAAAGAATTGACGTTGGCGTTGGTGAGTCTGTTCGCATCATCCGCGAGCTGCAGGAGCTCAGCCAAAGCCAGCTCGCCGAATTGACCGGCATTCCGCAAGCAACAATTTCAGCAATCGAGAACGAGCGCGTGAACCTCGGCGTTGAACGCTCCAAAGTGCTTGCGTCGGCGTTGAAATGCCATCCGGCTGTCTTGGTTTTCCCGGGCTGGGAGGTTTCGTTGGAGCGCGCTGCGTAACGGGTCATTTGGAATATTCGTCCACGACCCTTTGAATTTGCGATGCACGATGTAGGCTTAACGCAGCAAGTGAACTAAGACCGCTAGCGTGTGCGTAAAGCCGGTATACCGCAAGTAGAGCGTGCCAAGCTGGCGGCCATTTAAAATCGATACATGCGCCCAACGTGCCCGCTAATAAGGCGATTACCTGATTGCGGCAACTCAGCTAAACCGCTAAGCGTCAAAATAGTTGAATCAACGCGTTTGCTTGCAATAAGTCTCGCGCGTAAACAAGAGCAACAAAATTGACGCAACCGCCCAACATAAAATTAGTGTGAAGCCATCCGCATAAGCGGCAAATTTAAATACGCGCTTGCCGTTAACAAGTGTGCCTGCCCACGACTGATCTAGCACCAGCCCCACCAGCGGCTGTAGTAGCATCGGCCCTTGAATCACGCCCATGTTGGTCACACCGGAGACGGTGCCAGCAAGCGAAAATGGCACGGACTCTTTTGCAAAGGCGAAGGTGATGATGAAGCAGCCTGCAAAAAATCCTGCGCCAATGAGCAATATTGACAACACGCTCACGGATAAATTTGGAATGTAAATAATGGCCGCCCACATCAGCGTGGCTGACATGAGCCCGACAAATAACGGCATTTTGCGGCGTTGCAGGCGATCTGATATTGCGCCAAAGCTAAGGCTACCAATCGCCCACGCCACCATCATCGCGGAACATAATGTGGCCGCATTGATTTGCGATAAGCCGTAGTGTGTGGTTAAAAAAGGCACGCCCCATAGCCCCGCAAAGGTTAGGACTAGCCCCGTCATCGAGCCGGCTAATAAATAAATGAGCACCACATTGCGATATTTCAGTACCGCTGCAAGGCCTTGCCATACTGTGAGTTTGGGTTTCTGTGTGTTGTCAGCATGAACGGCACCATAGCTAAGAAAGCCTTGCTTAGCCGGATCATCTCGCACTATCCACCACGCAACCATTCCCACCACAATAGTGAGTGCCGCACTCGCCCACATGATGTGCCGCCAGCCAAAGGCGTCCACCAGCAACCGTAGCGGCGTGCCCGCAAAGACTGCACCAAATACCCCAACGGCTAATGCCGCACCAGAGGCAATCGCAAACTGACGTGGCGGCATCCATGCACTGGCAAGCTTGAGCATACTGACAAAGGCAACACCGACGGAGCCGCCGATGAGTAGCCTACCTGCATTCGCCCACCACACTGTTTCGGCTAACGCAAACACCGCCGTGCCGATGGCGGCGATGATGCTGCCGATGGTTAATAAAATGCGCGGCCCAAAACGATCAGCCAATAAACCAGTGGGAATTTGCATCGCCACATAGCTATAAAAATAAAACGCCGATAAATTGCCTAAGCTGGCTGCCGTTAAATCAAATGCGGCGGATAACTCTTGGGTAATGACGGCGGGTGCAACACGATGATAAAAACCTATGAAATAGAGCGCCGCACCGACACCCCAAATAAGCCAAGCCAATTTGATTGGCGGATGAAGTTTGGTTAACACGGCGTCGATGACGCGAGAAAAGCAAAACGCATTAAGCGTTTTATGTCTTGTAAACCCCAATAACGGTGGGCGTTTTCAAGCATAATGCCTCGAAAACGCCCGCCAACAGTAGTGATTCATTATTTTATTAGATAACAAGCAATTAAAAATTCAGCTTCACCAAACGTGGGCAGTGATCACTCGTCTCAATGGTTTGATTGAGCTTGGTGACAACACCAATTTTTTGCGAACCAATCAAGCCTGCGTTTAATTTTTTCAGTGCGTCACTGATGACAATATGGTCTAGCCCCTGAAAACCCGTGCAGCCGCCATCTTTGGTGGATAGCGGTATTTGATGCAGCGTTGGCGTGCCATCAGACAGCTCCTGCCAGAGATAGCGCGTGGTCACTTTGCCATTCGCTTCTACTTTGTTGGCGCTGGCTGGGTCTGTGCCATCAGCGCGTACTTGTGATTTCTCAATTTTCAGCGCCTCTTCATCATCAATGCGACGATTAAAGTCGCCTAGCAATACAAAGCGCGGCGAGGTTGCGGCAATGGATTCAAGCCAATTTTCTAAAATAGGCACTTGTCGGTTGAATACTTCGCACGCTTCCGCAGAGTCTGTTAAGAGGCGACCAGGAAAACGCACGTCATTGTTGTTCACGCTCGCGCAGCCTGCTTTCAAATGCACATTCATGAATGTCACAGGCTCATTATTAACTGTTAGTGCCAAGCTCAGACCCGGACGTACGCTGCGAAATGCGGCGGGGTCATTCGGCGGGTCTTTGATAGCTAAACCGCTTTCGGTCACACACACGCCGGGCTTGCTGGTGAGGGACTTTTCCCACGCAAAGGCGAGTGATTGAAACGCATTATGTTTGGCATCGCACACCGCGAATTTGTCGGCGTATTTACCCAACACAACTTTTATCACCTCTGCTGATTTCACCTCTTGAAAGGCAATCACTTTTACGCCCTCTCGATCAATCAAACCCTCTACCGTTTCACGCAACGCATCGAGCTTGACTTGATAGGCCGCTGCCGTGCGTGTGATATTCGGGTCGAGCGGCGCAGCGCCTGGTACGGGCGGCTGGCTACTCCGATACGCGTTACAAGGTGCGGCCATCATTGAGGCATCTTGGCCACCAATCGCGGCGAGCGTTTCGGCTTGACATGTTTTAGCACGCAGCGCTTCTTCAGGCGTCGGCGCACTTGCACCGCGTAACGTGCGCGCACGCGTCTCGCACCAATTGACTTTCGGATTTGCACACACTTCCACATGACGCGTAAAGTCCGCCAGCGTGCCCGCCCACGCCATATTGAATGCCCCTACGCCGATGGTGCTTGGTGTTTTAGCGATTGGTTCTGTTGTCGCACATGACGTTGTTAAACAGGCTGCCGTGAAGACGCTAAAAACGGTAAAAATTTTGCGCATGATGTGTGTCGATTAGCCAATAAATAAAATGTAATTATCGCTGCATTGTGTGAATTACAAATTACTGTTTTGCGCTGTTTAATAATCGAGCGGGCAACATCACAATTGCACGTAGCGTCGTAAATACACCCTCCACGGCTATACCAAGAAGTCGAAACGGCAGCAATATCAGCCACAGCAGCGGATAGAGGATGAGTGCAAGCAAGGCGAGCGGCCAGCACAAAACAAAAAGTATCAGCCAGAGTAAAAATTTCAACATTACGCCTCCAAGTTAGGATGTATTGGTGATGCCAACATGACCAATATAAGTGGTCATCGTAACGGGCATCCGCCTTAATGTCATCGCCAAAGCGATAGCTTGCAGTGTGCGGGGATTGAAATGCATAAAGTATTGCTTAAATAAAAAACCCGCCATCGTGGCGGGTTAGTGAAACGTCTGTTGTGGTTACGCGGCTTTTCTAGATTTAGACGTTTCCTCGTTGTCATCCTGCATGAGGCGCGCTTGTGTTTCGCGAACGATTTTCTTGACCTCATGAACAATAAATCTGTCCAAGATATCGCGCATTAATGGCTGATAGCCGATGCCGTGCGCTTTGGCGATAAATTTTAAATCGTCGATCATTTTCTTTTGCAATCGAACAGAGATCAATTGCATCGCGAGAGTTTCGTCAAGTGCCGCCTCAGTTTCTGCTGAAGCGCGTCTCACATACTTGTCATCGCGCCCAAGCTCCCCTGAATCCCACTGATCATCCATGATGATTGGCTTGTCGGGTTTATTCATAGCTATCTCCAAAATCCTTTGTGATATGTTATTTGTGTGTATCCACACGCCGTTGTGTTCGTAGCTCTTTGTTTCTTGCTTAATATGCATGCTGTTTGTATATACGTATTTCCTCAGCATTCGGTTCATACGCCGTCTTAATATGCAGTTTTGTGCCAATGGGTATAAAGCAGATTTTTAAGAGGCGACACTGGTTAGTCTCTGCAATAAACCACCTCGTTAGAGGCGTTGTCGCATGATTCTCACGCTTATCTTCGAGCAGTCCACCATCTCTATTTATGAAGCACTGTTCAACTTCTTTGCTGGAAACTAGATGTTTCGTCAGAAGTTTTTCGAGAACAGCGGGGCTATAAATGAATTTTATGAGAACTCCAAACATAATGAGCAGTACGAAGCTCAGTAGTGTATATACAAAACGAGTGTTGTTGCAAGCAAAAGTTTGAGCGCTGCAAGTAAGTTAACAGAGTTATTGTTTTTATAATAATTAACCTCAATTAATTCAATGGGTTAAATGAAGTCGACATTAAAGGAACAGGTGCGCTAATTTTTTAGGAGAGGCAAATATACTAAGATGCGACAAATTGTTGATAAATGTAATACGTCTCTATTGGCGTAACATCAATTTAAAGAAAAAATGCAAGCCCCTTTATGGACAGGCGGTTCCAGCAAAAAAGCGTCCAAGATAGCCGTACTTATTAGCGTTTAGCTTTTTTCAATTCTATATGCGGCGGTATTTATTAAAGTCGAATGCGATAATACGCACCCGCGCTCTTAGTTTCTGCAAAATCGACCTGTTCATCATGACTGCCCTGACGCCACCAACTACCTCTGCTCTCGCCACCGAAATTAAACGTCGTCGCACCTTCGCTATCATCTCGCACCCGGATGCGGGCAAAACCACGCTGACTGAAAAATTATTGCTGTTTGCGGGCGCGATTCAAATTGCAGGTAGCGTGAAGGCGCGTAAGGCGAGCCGCCATGCGACATCCGACTGGATGGAGATCGAAAAGCAGCGCGGTATTTCGGTAGCCTCATCGGTGATGCAAATGGAGTATCGCGATTGCGTGGTGAATTTACTGGATACACCGGGTCACCAAGATTTTTCTGAAGACACATATCGCGTGTTGACGGCTGTCGATGCGGCGCTGATGGTGATTGATGCGGCGAAAGGTGTGGAGGCGCAAACGCTACGCTTGATTGAAGTTTGTCGCGCACGCAACACGCCGATTATCACTTTCATAAACAAAATGGATCGTGAAGTTCGGCCACCGCTTGAGTTGATGGAAGAAGTTGAACGCGTGTTGAAGATGGATGTGGTGCCCTTCATTTGGCCAGTCGGCATGGGGCGCGAATTTCGCGGTGTGTTTGATTTGCGGCTCGACTCGATGCGCGTCTTTACACCAGGGGATGATCGTATTCGCGATAGTGATGAAACGCTTGCTGGTATTGATAATCCGATTGCGGTGGCGCGCTACGGCGCAGAGTTACAGCAAGCTAAAAAAGAAATTGAGCTATTAAAAGACGCAAGCCCCGCGTTTGATCGCGCGGCATTTTTAGCGGGCAAACAATCGCCATTATTTTTTGGCTCGGCGGTGAATAATTTCGGCGTGCGCGAAGTACTCGATGCGTTGGTCGATATTGCTCCACCGCCTGCGGCACGCCGCGCAATGGAACGTTTGGTCGAGCCGGATGAGCCTCAATTCTCCGGCGTGGTGTTCAAAATACAAGCCAATATGGATCCCGCGCATCGTGATCGTATTGCGTTTGTGCGCGTGTGCTCCGGCAAGTTTGATCGCGGCATGAAGCTGCGCGTATCTCGAACCGGCAAAGACATTCGCCCCGGCACGGTCGTCTCATTTCTTTCGCAGCGACGTAATTTGCTAGAAGAAGCCTACGCAGGCGACATCATCGGCATACCAAATCATGGCACGCTGCATTTAGGTGACTCATTATCTGAACGCGAGACACTGCAATTCACTGGGCTTCCCTACTTCGCACCAGAGATTTTTCAGGTGGTGGAAGTCAAAGACCCGATTAAATCCAAGCAACTGCGCCAAGGCTTGCAGCAGCTCGGCGAAGAAGGCGCGATACAAGTGTTTCGCCCAATTGCGGGTGGCAGTTTATTACTCGGCGCGGTCGGCACATTGCAATTTGAAGTCGTCGCCCATCGTTTGAAATCTGAATACAACGTGGACGCACGTATGGAGCAATCACGCTATCGTTTAGCGCGCTGGATTACCTGCGACGATGAAAATATATTGAAGAAATTCGTTGATGCGAACGCGCATCGCATCGCGCATGATGTGGTGGAGGCGCTCGCCTTTTTAGCTACCCATGCTTCTGAGTTGGAAGTGGCGTCTGAGCGCTACCCGCAAGTGAAATTTCATGCGCTACGCGAACATGCGGGGAAGCATTTTGCAAGTGCGATGTAGGGCGAGGTTTTTACGACATTTATGCCTGAAGATGCCCACCAATAAACGAGTTTGTGATTTGGCGTAATTTTGGCGTAATGACGGGATGGCTGGTGAATACGAAAGTTGCTCTAATTGATCGACTTATGTTTTCACTATTAATGCTTTTCACGCCACGAACCAGCCCGCGGAGCTATGATGAAACTAGAAATAAACAAAACATCGTTTCGTTTTGTACTTGTTGCCGTTTGCCTATTACTCATGCTGCCCGCGCGCGCTGATTATTTATGCTCAACGAAAGAACGGCCATTAACGGATAAGCAAAAGGAGACATTTGCGCAGGCGCTATTGTCGATGCGTGCCGCACTCAGTGCACCGCCAGAAGGCTGGACGATGGGCGAGCTTAATATAAGTAATCCCCCCAAGTCACTTTGTAATGACTTCAAAAATAGCGCGATTGGTTTTGGCGTGACGGTGAGATACACCATTGATGCTGTACTGGAGGATAGACGTAAACACCGTGAAGTCATGACCGAACAAAGTCGTGAGCGTCGCGCACTCGAAAAACTGCCTGAGAACAAACAGGCCGAATACGATAGGCTAAACGATAGTGCCAACGTGCTACGCCGCGAAGCCCGCGAGGCGCGACAAGCATCGCGCGGCACGCCCAATTTAGAATTAGCTGCCGCAAAAGATAAAGAGCGTGAAGCCATTAGTCAGAAGATGGGCAAAATTAAAGATGACTACAGAGAGTCCATTAGTACGCAGCAAACCGCGATTTACAATAAATACCGGCCAATGGACGCCTTGGCGATTAACTATCAGTATGAAGTTACCCTGCGCGTAAATGATGGCGCACCCGGCGGCCTTGAGCGCGCCGAACAAACATTTGTTGGCAGCAATGTCAAAACCAATCAAGCCACTGATCGCGTGGTGAAAATCGCTATTCGCATTGAGCGTAGTAATAGCGGCGGTGTTAATACGCCAGTGCAACTTGCGCATGTTGATATTGTTAAAGGCTTAATTGATCGCGCAACGCTAGAAGCAATGACCAAAGGAAATATGACGGCTACTGATGAGGCGAATCAGCTTATTGCCAAGCACGCAGCGTTAGCGGTCATACGTAAAAAAGAATCTGATACCAGAGTCAGGCAATTTAGTGATGAGTCGTCAAGACTTGAGAAAGAGGCATACAACGCTGAATACAAAGCGAATCAAGCAAAAAAAGCCGCCGCGCAGCCTGCTACTAGTGAGGCCGCCCCAGTCGCACAAAAAGCAGCGAGTAGTTCCACACAAGCCACACCAGCACCCGCTGCACCTGCAAGCACACCTACAGCAACACCTGCGCATGCAGCCAAGCCAGCGAATCCGACAGACAGCGTGAACCAAGCCAAAGATGTGGCGAATAAATTAAAGGGTTTGTTTGGGCGGTAGTACATCTTAATTTAACGTGTAATCAATACAAACTACTTTAATCTTTAGGCGCAGCGGCATCTTGGGGATGGTTTGTACTACGCGGTAAAGCGTGGTTTGTTCGTGACGGTGGCGCTGACTTGAAAGTGCGCATGTATAAATGCGTTTAGTGAATTACACCGTTCGCCAATATAGTGACTCACGCTACGGGTGCGATTGCACATTTTTCAAACGCTCTGGCAGGCCGAAGGCCGTGTTGCTTCTCCTAGCAGGATAAGGCCTGCTGCGTCGCTGTTTGCAAATGAGGCCTTGTCAGAGCGTCCGAAAACGCACACTTATGTCCCTAAAGGGGACGGTATCCCTATGGGACGCAACCGTCCAACTGCCGTTTCTAGGTTTAACCTAAGCCTCATTTTGGATAGGCCGCGAGCCGTAGCGATTTCTCCAAAAGGGCTAACCCCTGCGCGACAGTGATTTTTGGTTCATAACCCAAATCACGTTTAGCGGCGGAGATGTCATACCAATGCGCGGTGGCAAGTTGATTGGCGAGGAATCTCGTCATCAGCGGTTCATCTTTCCTGCCAAGCACACGCCAAATGATTTCCATTGCGGCGCCGACGATATAGGCGGCACGCGGCGATATGGATTTCTCGCAGGGCGGCAGCCCCCCCGCCTTTAGGATCCCATTGATCAGGTCCCGTTGGGGCATCGGTTCACCCTGCGTAATGAAGTAAGCTTTCCCACCGCAAATTGCACCCGGCGTTACTCGCTGAAGGGCGAGAAGATGCGCGTCGACGGCGTTATCGATATAGACGGAATCGATGCGCTTCAATCCCTTTCCAACCAAACGCAGCTTGCCTGCTTTTGCGCGCGCCAGAACGCGCGCCGTCAGTTGCGGATCGTCCGGGCCCCAGATTAGATGCGGTCTGAGGGCCACTGTCCCGAAGGTTGGCCCATTGGCCGCGAGGACCAGTCGTTCAGCTTCCGCTTTGGTGGCAGGGTAGGCAGTTTCAAAATGGGTAGCCAGAGGCGCACTTTCATCGACGCCTTCAACGTCGCCGCCCGCGTGGATGACCGACGGCGTGCTGGTGTACACAAGCCGCCGGATGTCATGGGCCATGCAGGCATCGAGGATATTTCGTGTGCCCACAACGTTTGCTCGATGGTAGTCCTCAAAAGGACCCCATACCCCTGTCTTGGCGGCGACGTGCATGATTGCGTCACAGCCCTTCGCGGCAGCGACGACAGCTTCCCGATCCGCGAGGTCGGCAAGGATCACCTCCACACCCAACGCTCGGAGTGCGGGAGAATCATTCCGCTGAAGCGCGCGCACTGATTCGCCTGTCTCAATAAGCCGATGCACGATTGCGCCACCGAGAAAGCCACTGCCGCCGGTTACCAGGATCACGAGAATTTGCCCTGGGCCCAGACAGCCAGTTTTTCGCGACCGATCTTGGCGTTGTGGCGGATATCAACGGGAAATCCTGGGTGAATCAGAAAGCGCGTGATGTCTCGGGTAGGCGCAAAGGTGGCACCCATTGCTTTCAGTGACGCAAAGAGTTCTTTCTCGGCCAATTTGCTGTCGCGGTTGGTTTCATCATCGAGCTCAATGCAAAGTACGGGCACGCGCACGCCACCGACGACCGCGCTCACCAGTGCCGTCCTGAAGACGGCTGGATGCGTATTGAATATCTCTTCGACCGGCGCAGAAAAAAGCGTGCGATCAGCTAGAACCACGCGATGCGATTTGCGTCCACAAAACCACAAGCGTCCCAGCGAATCGAAATAACCCACATCGCCCATACGGTGCACGGTCGTACCGTCCCGATCAACTTTGGCTAGTTCGGTCGCTTTTGGCCGGCCGAAATATGTGGTGGTTACGGTAGGGCCTGCGACGGTAATTTCGCCAATCTCGCCTACCGGCAACTCCTTCACTTGCGACCAATCGGACAGCGCATCGTCAACGATTTCAATGATGCGAACGTTGTTCGGTGCGACGACGCGACCTACGCAGACCCCTGCACCGCGATCCGTCAATTCACGGGTACTGGCAAGGACGTCCCGACTGCTGATGCTCGCCACCGGTAATGCTTCCGTGGCGCCATAGGGGGTAAAAATCTGCGCCTCTGGTGATAACATTTGATGCATGCGCTCAAGCGTCGCGGCGGGTACTGGGGCACCGGCGGACAAAATGCGTTTTACCGTCGGCCACCGCACGTTGTGCTTGACCCCGTGGCGCCCGACGGTGCTGAGAAGCGCCGGGGAAGCGAATACGTTAGTCACCCCCCAGTCGTCAATGGCGTTTTTGATTTTAACGGGATCAACCTTGGCAGGCCGGGTGAAATCCATGTCAGGCACAATCGTCGTCATGCCGAGCGCGGGGTCGAACAGGGCAAACAAGGGGAAGGTCGGCAGGTCAATTTCGCCGGGCTGGATGCCGTAGGTTTCGCGGATCAGTTCCACCTGGGCGACAAAGTTGCCGTGGCTATAGACCACCCCTTTTGCCGTACCGGTACTACCGCTAGTAAAGAGGATCGCCGCCGTTTCTTCAGCGCGTGTGTCCTCCAGAAATGAGCCGGAACCCTTGCCCAGCGCGGCCACGTTTGCGAGCGTCGTCCCGCCCCAGCACCAGCGGGTGCCGACGGTAACAAGGTGACGAATCGTATGTCGTCCCCAGCCCAGAATAATGCGGGCGAGGTGGGCTGTCGGGATACCGATAAAGGCTTCAGGTGCTGCTTCTGCCAGACAGGTCTTGAGTTGTTTTATCCCCAGACCCGGGTCGATCATCACCGGCACGATACCCGCCTTGAAAAGGGCGAAAGTCAGGGAAAAGAATTCCAGGCTGGGCTTGACCATGAGCACCGTGCGCATACCGCGTGATAAACCCGCGGCACGAAGGCCTCTGGCGATCACATCACTCTGTTCATCCAGCTGCCGGTAGGTGAGGCGGCAATAAGCGCGCTGACCTTTTTCGTCAAGCCCATTCGGAAAAACAACCGCAAGCGTATCAGGTTGCAGAAGTGCCATCTTCGGTAACGCGGCGGCGATATTGCAGACACCGGGAGAGTGGGCACCGGCCATGAAAACTTAGGCGCGAATAAAACCGGAAATCAACGGGACGATTTCCTCGGCGGCGTCTTCCAAAACGTAGTGGCCGGCATCAGCAAGGCGATGTATCTCGGCCTCGGGTAGGTATTGCCGCCATTGACGCAAAAAGGGTTCATCAAATACGAAGTCCTTGGCGCCCCAGGCGATCAGTGTTGGCGTGGCGCGGAATCGGTGCAAATTTGCGGCAACGTCCTCTATCAACGCGAAGCCCGCATCTTTTGGGCCTAGGGGGATGTCCTGTACAAAGCGCAAGGTAGCGATGCGGTTTTTCCAAGAGTCATAGGGTGCCCGATAGGCCTCAGAAACTTGGGCGCTCATCTTTGTACGTTTGCAACCCAACTTGGTCGCAGCCCAGGAGAAGGCATTGAATCCGCGCACCAGAAACGCACCCAGAGGCGTTCGCGTTAAACGCAAAAGCCCCGGAAATGCCTTGTCTTTTGGTAAGGGGAACGCTGCCGTGTTAAGGATAACGAGACGCGAGATCTGCTCGGGATGTTTTACCGCCCAGCCAAAACCGATCATGCCTCCCCAATCGTGCACCACGAGCGTCAGCGGCTCGCGCAGGTTCAAGGACTTGATCAGTGCGTCGAGATCGTCGATGCGCTGCGACAGCGTGTAGGAATAGGCGCTATCGTCAGGCTTGTCAGACAAACCCATGCCGATGTGGTCGGGCACGATGCAACGGTGTGTTGCCGACAAGGCCTGCACGAGATTACGGTAATAGAACGACCAGGAAGGGTTGCCGTGAAGCATGAGGACTGGGGGGCCCTTCCCCTTTTTACCCTCTTTACCTCCTTCATCAAGATAGTGCATCCGCAGGCCAGCGCCGCGGTCGAAAAAATGAGACGTGAAAGGGTAGAGGGTTTTGGCGACCGACCTCACCAAATGACCTCTGCCATGCTGCAATTGAGTCCTGAGCCGATGCCCATAAGCGCAACCCGGTCGCCCTTACGCAGACGCCCGCTTTTGGCGGCCTTGGAAAGTACGATGGGCACGGACGCGGGCCCGATATTGCCGAATTCCGGGAAAATGGCCATTACTTTTTTCTGGTCGAGTCCCAGCGTCTGGCAAAGGGTAGCGGTATGGGTTCTGCTGACCTGGTGCAACACATACTCATTGACCTGATCAACGCCGTCCTTGAACCAGCCAAACGCTTCTTTCGCGTGAACGAATGTGTTGGAGGCAAGCTCAATGCCAGCCACCAGAAGTGCTTTGGCATCCGTGACCATGTGGTCTACCTGACCGCGGCAAAGTCCGCTGTGTTGCGTGGCGGCGCGATTGACGATGCCGGTGAAACGATGGCCATCCGGCGCCAGATCCGTCCTAGTGAGTATCATAGCAACAGCGCCAGACCCCAGCGTCAACGTGGCGAACTGTTCCCGAAACTCCTCTGCCGTGGTCTCAGGGCGCAGCAGACGCGCAATGGTTGATTCCTGCACGAATTGGGCGGTCTCGCCATTGACAATAAGGCCGTAGTTGATCTGCCCACGCTCAATCATGTTGCCGACCACCTGCATGGCGCTTAAGAAGGCGAGACAAGCATTGCCTAAATCGAAATTCAGGCATTCTGGGGACAACCCGAGCCGGTTATGCGCGAGGCATGCTGTTGAGGGTTCGATGTAGTCGCGGCACACTGAGGTATTAACGATTATCCCGATTTGTGACCGGTCGACACCAGATTCATTAATGGCCTTCTCTGCTGCTTGGGCGGCGACCTCGCTGGGTTGAACATTTTTATCCCAGTAGCGGCGGGCCGCAATGCCCGAGGCCGACTCCAGAAGATCGAGCGGCATGCCCAACCTCTCAAGGGTTGGGGCAAGTTGAGCGGAGATCTCAGCAGAGGTAACTCGGTGCGGAGCGTCGACATGTTCGAGGCTCAATATTGAGACATTTTTAAATTGCATTGGATTTCCGATAAGGCGAAACGTTGAGATCGCTTTTTTTTTAGGCCCGGAGGGGACAAACACCAACGAACTTTAACACTTCGCTGTCATAAACAGCGGAGTTCACCAATTTTGGACGGGTGATTGACCAGACCGTGTAGTGACGATTTGCAAGTCGTAGTGCCTCGATCAGGCTGCTCTCTTGCCCTCGGCGTTGATTGGAGTCGCACTAAATTCCAGCCGCAATTGATCCAGACAGTCCGCCCACAATTGCAGCATAGCGTTGCGCTGGTCCAGCAACTGTGTGCGGTTATAGGCCTGACCTAGTGAATCTTTCACGCTATGTGCGAGTTGGGCCGCAATCAAATTTGCGTCAATGTCGATGCGCTCTGACAGCATCATTCTGGCTGTTGCGCAAAACCCATGGCTCGTGATTTCATCATTAGCGAATCCCATCGCGCGAAGCCAAAACCGCATGGTTTTCTCAACTTTACGGACATTTTCCGCGCCCGGTTTCGGGCGGCTCGAAGGGCTAGAGGTGGCATCTGAGCGCTACCCACAAGTGAAGTTTCACGCGCTTCGCGAACATGCGGGGAAACTTTTTGCGAGTGCGATGTAGGACGCCTTTTTAGACCGCGTTACACCACATATCGCCAAATCGCATAGTAGTGCAACGCACTGCCGCCGAGCACAAACAAATGCCAGATGCCGTGCCAGTGTTTGAATTTTTCATCATAGAAATAAAAAATTGTCCCGACGGTATAAGCAACACCGCCTGCAATTACCCATGAAAATCCTGCCCACGTCAGCGCCTCAATTAATGGCAATATGCCAATGACGGCGACCCAGCCCATGCCTAAATATAAGTAGAGCGACAGCATGCGTTTTTTGCTGTTGAGTGCTAACTCTTGGACGATGCCGAAAATCGCAAGCCCCCAAATGACACCGAAGAGTGACCAGCCCCAGCCGCCACCGAGTGTAACGAGCGTGAATGGCGTGTAGGTTCCGGCAATGAGTAAATAAATTGCACCGTGATCGCATTTGCGAAAAAAGTCTTTGGCCTTGCCGCGAGTGGCGTGATATAGCGTAGAGCTAGCGTACAAAATAATGAGCGTCGCACCATAGATTGAGAAGCTGACGATTTTCCACGCGTCACCTTGCTGCGACCCTGCGACAATTAAATAAACCGCACCGACAATGGCTAATATTGCACCGACTAAGTGCGTGAGGCTATTGAGTCGTTCGCCGTGATACATGATTGATTAAGCTGGAAGCGCATCAATAACAGCTGCGGCAATGTTGACACCAGATTGCGCAAAAATTTCTACCATGCAAGTGGGTGAGGTTACATTCACTTCGGTTAAATAATTCCCAATTACGTCTAACCCGACAATCATTAAACCGCGCGCCTTGAGCGTGGGGCCGAGTGCCTCGGCAATTTCGTATTCGCGTTTAGTCAGCGGCATCGCCACACCGCGACCACCGGCGGCTAAGTTACCGCGTGTTTCACCGGCTTTGGGGATGCGCGCTAAAGCGTGCGACATTGGTTTGCCGTCAATCACCAATACACGCTTATCACCGATTGAAATTTCGGGAATGTAGCGCTGTGCCATGATGGTTTCCCCACCATAGTTAGTTTGTACTTCAATAATCGCATTACGATTAACATCATTTGCGCGCACGCGAAAAATTGACGTACCGCCCATGCCGTCGAGCTTTTTCAAAATCACATCGCCGTACTCATCAACAAAAGCATGCACTTGCGCCATTTCAGCGGTCACGATAGTTGGTGAAATAAATTCGTTGAATTCTAAAATGGTTAGCTTCTCATTGTGGTCACGCAACGCCGCAGGGCAATTTACAACGCGCGCGCCTTGCTTCGCTGCGAGACTCAGTAGTAAGGTCGCGTGCAAGTAGGCTTGATCCAATGGTGGGTCTTTTCGCATCAGCACCGCATCAAATGCGTTAAGCGCTAATGCTGCGCTAGACAGCGTTTGAAACCATGCATGATTGTCATCGCGTAAGCTCAACATACTAGCCGTGGCGCTCACTACATTGTTTGCCACAAACATATCTTGCGCTTCAAATGCATAGACGGTGTGCCCACGTTTTGCAGCTTCTCGCATCATGAAGATAGAGGAATCTTTATGTGCGTTGAGTCCGGCTAGTGGGTCAACAATAAAGGCAATTTTCATGGCTTAAGTCACTTTGTTTGGGTGTTCAGACTTCATCATTTCGCCCAGCATTTCTAGCTCTTTGGCGGCCGCCAACATAGCCAGCCTTGCCACTACGCCATAAGTATAAAAACGATTTGGCGGTGCATCAGGCGAGCTGCCGCAATCAGGTGAGTGGCAATCAGATTCAAAAGCCAGCGGTACAAAACTCATGCCACGTGAATTGAGATTTTCATCTATGCCACGATCAGTATTGACGCGATAAAAGCCGCCCACCACGAATTGATCAATCATGTACACCACTGGCTCGGCGACGGCTTCATTGACCCGCTCAAAGGTGTAAACGCCTTCTTGAATAATCACTTCATTGACTTCCAAACCCTCTTTAACCACTGCCATTTTGTTGCGCTCTTTGCGATTTAGGTCACGTACATCGTCCGCAGACCGCGCTGTTAATACGCCCATGCCGTAAGTACCGGCATCGGCTTTGACAATCACAAATGGTTTTTCGGTGATGCCGTATTCATCGTATTTACGCTGCACTTCAGTTAGTACCGCTTCCACATTGGCAGCCAAACAATCTTCACCCTCTTTGGCTGAAAAATTTACCCGTCCGCACTGTGAAAACTCTGGGTTGATCAACCACGGATCAATGCCTATGAGCTTCGCGAATTCATCGGCAACGCGATCATAAGCATGAAAATGCAGTGTCTTACGGCGATTCGTCCATCCTGAGTAAAGTGGCGGCACGATGGCTTGCTCAATACCTACAAGTATTGGCGGCACGCCAGCGGATAAATCATTGTTAAGCAAAATCGCGCAGGGATCAAAGCCGGCTACGCCGACGCGGTTGCCAATGCGCACCACTGGCTCTAGCGTTAGCTTGTCACCTGACGGCAAATCTAGTGTGGTCGGCGCGGTAATTTCAGGGTTAATTGAGCCCACGCGCACGTCTAAACCAGCGCCTTCGAGGATACGTTTAATCGCGGTCACATTGGTTAGGTAAAAAAGATTCCGCGTGTGATTTTCTGGAATTAATAAAAAGCGTTGCTTGTCTGGGCAAATTTTTTGCACCGCCGACATCGCCGCGTGAATGCATAGCGGTAAAAAATCGGGATTCAGATTATTGAAGCCACCCGGAAATAGATTGGTATCAACTGGCGCTAACTTAAAGCCCGCATTGCGTAGGTCAACAGACGAATAAAACGGTACGGTATGCGATTGCCACTGCGCGCGAAACCAGCGCTCGATGGTCGGGCGCGCGTCCATAATTTTTTGTTCTAGCTCCCGTAAAGGGCCGGTGAGCGAAGTGGTAAGAAGCGGAACCATGTTGTCCTTTTTTATGCGTATTCTAAATACATCAGGGCGGCGATTGAAATAGCAAGCTCAAGAGTTGGGCTAATGAGTTTACGCGCACATGGCAAATATGAATCATAGGCGTGGTTTGTTACAATCCGTCGCAGTTCAACTTTCCTACCAAACATTACCTTATGCATATTCATATTCTCGGTATTTGTGGCACCTTCATGGGCGGTTTAGCCGCGCTCGCCAAAGACATGGGCCACACCGTCACCGGCTGCGATGCCAATGTGTACCCGCCGATGTCCACACAGCTAGAGGCGCTCGGCATTGGCCTTCACGAAGGCTTTGACGCCGAACAGCTGACAAAATTTAATGCTGATATTTACGTGGTGGGTAACGCCATGACGCGCGGCAAACCAATTATTGAGGAAATATTAAATCGTGGGCTACGCTATATTTCTGGCCCGCAATGGTTGGGCGAAAATGTGTTGCAAGGCCGTTGGGTATTATCTGTCGCTGGCACGCACGGTAAGACCACGACGTCATCCATGCTTGCCTGGATACTCGATTACGCTGGTGTATCACCAGGCTTTTTAATCGGCGGCATTGCCAAAAATTTTGGTATTTCTGCGCGTATGCCACAAGGTGATTCGCCATTTTTTGTCATTGAGGCAGACGAGTACGACACCGCGTTTTTTGATAAGCGCTCAAAGTTTGTGCATTACCGTTCGCGTACGGTGATTTTGAATAATCTTGAATACGATCATGCCGATATTTTTCCGAATATCGAGACTATTGAAACGCAATTTCATCACCTAGTGCGTACCGTGCCCGCCAATGGCTTAGTGGTGGCAAATGGCACCGAACCACACTTAGCCAACGCGATTGATAAAGGCTGCTGGACGCCAATTGAATATTTCGGCCCCGGCATGCAGTGGGATTATCGTCGCGGCGAAGATGAAGGCCAATTTGAAGTGCGCTGTGATGAAAAAGATCGCGGCTGTGTCACTTGGAGCATGACCGGCGCACACAACAAAATGAATGCCCTCGCCGCCATTGCTGCCGCCAGGCATGCGGGGGTGCCGACCAAATTAGCAATAGAGGCACTCAATCAATTTGACGGCGTCGCACGACGTATGGAAGTGCGCGGTGTCGTCAACGGTATCACCGTTTATGATGATTTCGCGCACCACCCCACCGCCATTCACACCACGCTGAGCGGGCTACGCCGCAAAAACCCTAAAGACCGCATCATCGCCGTACTAGAGCCACGCTCCAACACCATGAAACTTGGTGCGATGCGAAACGCCCTACCCGGCTCACTTGCCCATGCCGATATGGTGTTTATCTACGCGAATAATTTAGGCTGGGACGCGGCAGAAACCTTCACCCCGATTGGTACCAAAACAGGTGTATTTGATGTGCTCGACCCAATGGTCGCAGCCATTAGCGTCATGGCACAACCAAACGACCATATTGTGGTGATGAGTAACGGCGGCTTTGGTGGGGTGCATGGAAAGCTATTGCATGCATTGGCGATGCGGGCGATGCAGTAGATAATTGTAAGTGCAATAGGGGCAGGCGTTTTGGGGCAATATTGCTTGTAAACATCCGTGGGTTGGCGTGTTTTATATTTAATAATTGTTCACCGTAAATTAGCTACGCGTCGTTTTAATGCTCTTGTTGCCAGCACTTAAGAATGAAATGCAACAGTATTTATTAGTGGCCCTATATTTTCTGCAACTAAAAATAGCGCGTTAGATTGCTACTCGTACGTAACCCGCGAGTAACGCGCTAGTATTCAATATGCCAAACAAAGAAGCCCACGCCAGAATTAAGATCAATAAGTTGCTTGAGCAAGCAGGCTGGCGCTTTTTCGATGACGCGAACAACAAGGCCAATATTCAGCTTGAGGCGAACGTCACGATTACCAAAGCATCGCTTGATGCGCTAGGGTAAGATTTTGAAAGCGCGACGAGAGGATATGCTGATTTTTTACTCCTGAATGAACGTGGCGCACCGCTGGTTGCATTGGAAGCGAAAGCTGAAAGCAAAAACCCACTCGTTGGCAAAGAGCAAGCTAGAAAATACGCCAAAAGCCACAATTGCCGCTTCGTGATTCTTTCAAATGGCAATCTGCACTACTTCTGGGATTTGGAACGCGGTAATCCTTATGTCATTACCACATTCCCGCGACCTGAATCAGTTGAAGGCTACCAAAAACACAAGCCTGATCCGAAACGATTGATCACAGAAACAATCAACGATGACTTTGTCGTATTGAGCCAGCGCCCCAGCTACGTTAACGAGCCAGAATGGATAAATGCCAGCACACGCGTCGATTGGGTAGAGAACAACGGCCTGCGTTTCTTGCGGCACTATCAATTGAACGCGGTGCGTGCTGTGCAACACGCGGTCGCAAAAGGTCAAGATCGTTTTCTACTTGAAATGGCAACGGGCACCGGCAAAACATTAACTGCTGCCGCGTTGATTAAGCTATTCCTGCGTTCTGGTAACGCGCATCGCGTGTTGTTTTTAGTTGATCGCCTCGAATTGGAGGACCAAGCACAAAAATCATTCGTGACGACTATCGGTAAAGATTACCAATCAGTCATCTACAAAGAAAAACGCGATGAATGGCGGCGAGCTGACATCGTGGTGACCACCGTGCAATCGCTGCTCTTTAACAACAAGTACCAGCATGTGTTCTCGCCCACCGATTTTGATTTGGTGATTTCCGATGAGGCCCATCGCTCCATTGGCGGTAATTCACGCGCCGTGTTTGATTATTTTGTGGGCTACAAGCTGGGGCTCACCGCAACGCCCAAAGACTATTTGCGAAAATTCAGCCACACCAGCCAAAGCACGCGTGACCCGCGAGAGTTCGAGCGCCGCGTGTTGCTAGACACCTACCGCACTTTCGGCTGTGATGACGGCCAGCCCACCTATCGCTATTCGCTCCTCGATGGCGTGCGTGATGGCGTTTTGGTTAACCCAACCGTTGTCGATGCCCGTACTGATGTAACAACTGAATTGTTGTCTGAAAAAGGCTATGTCGTTGAATTCACTGATGATGACGGGCAAATTGCAGAGGACACATTTTCGCAGCGTGATTTTGAAAAGAAATTTTTCTCTGACGCCACCAACGAACTTTTCTGCAAAACATTTTTAGAGCATGCGTTGCGCGATCCAATTAGCGGTGAGATTGGTAAATCGATTGTTTTTGCAGTCAGCCAACATCACGCTGCTAAGCTCACGCAGATTCTGAACGTGATAGCAGACCGCATGTATCCCGGCAAATATCAATCCGACTTTGCCGTGCAGGTTACGTCGCACATCGCAGGTGCACAAGACCTTACGCGCAACTTCACGAACAATAATTTACTCGGCTCGGCAAATTTTCTGCCTGCCTACAAAACCAGCAAGGCGCGTATCTGCGTGACGGTGGGCATGATGACGACTGGTTACGACTGCCCTGATTTGCTTAATCTTGGCCTGTTTCGCCCAATCTTTTCGCCAACAGATTTCATCCAGATCAAGGGGCGTGGCACGCGGCTGCACAATCACTTGAAAGAATTAAAAGACGAATCCGCAAAAGCGGACTATGCCGACACGACTAAAACGGCGTTTAAGCTTTTCGACTTTTTCGCCAATTGCGAATATTTTGAGCATGAATTCAACTACGACGAAGTATTGAAGTTGCCCAAACCCACGCAGCCACCTAGAACGGGGCCAGTCGATCCGCCGCCACCGATTGAGGGCTACGAATATAAGGGCAGCGATCTCATTCAGTCCATCCAGCAAGAGCGGATTGGTGATGAAGGGATGAAGATTGACCGTATGTTTTACGAACGCTTTGAGTCCACCGTGCGCGATGATCAGCATATTGTCAAAGCAGTGGAAGCAGGCGAATGGGATCAAGTCATCGATTACGTCAATCGCGAAATTTTTGATAAACCAGATGAGTACTACAACCTTGATAAGCTGCGCCGCGCTACTGCAATTGATCGTCGTTTAGGCTTACGCGAAATACTTGAAAAAGTCTTTGGACTTATCCCACGCTTCAAGCTCAAAGACGAATTACTCGAGGAGGAATTTGCTAAGTTTGTCTCTGACTACAAGCCGGATGAAGCCGCTGCCATTCCCGCGATGAAGCACTATTTCAAATCTTATGTGGTGAACATGAACGTGCGTAACGCCATTGAAAACCGCGACTATATTCAATTTGCCACTAGCCCGATCTTCACCACCAAAGATTTCAAAGCCGTACCCGAAAAATACCGCGAGTTGATCCCTAGCTACATCAAAGATTACGTTTCGCTCAATCGATTCACGCATTAAGTACACCGTAAAGCCACACACCGCCAATGCTTGATACCCAAACCAAACGCCGCATCGACACCGCCCGCGACATCCTCGTCGGTAAAGTGCCCGACCCCAAATCACAGGTCGAGCAGATTACGATTGCGCTCATCTACAAATTCATGGACGACATGGATGCTGAGGCTGAAGAGCTAGGCGGCTCGCGCAAATTTTTTGCGAAAGATTTTGCCAAGTACGGCTGGGCGAAGATCATGCGCGGTGGCTTGGGCGGGCATGAAATGTTGGGGCTGTACGCTGAGGGCATCACCCAAATGCCGCAAAACCCCGGCGTGCCCAAGCTCTTTCGCGATATTTTTAAGAACGCATTTTTACCCTACCGTGATCCAGAAACGCTCAAGCAATTCTTAAAAATCATCGACGAATTCAGTTACGACCATTCCGAGCGTTTGGGAGATGCGTTTGAATATTTGCTCTCGGTATTAGGTTCACAGGGTGACGCCGGACAATTCCGCACACCGCGCCACATTATTGATTTCATTGTTGAGGTCATCGCGCCGAAAAAAAATGAACGCATTCTCGACCCAGCCTGCGGCACAGCGGGTTTTTTGATTTCGGCTTACAAACATATTGTTAATGCAAATCGAGATAAAGCAGGGCAAAACAATCTCACGCCTGACGAGCGCGAGGCGCTCGCACGCAACGTGCGCGGCTACGATATTTCGCCCGATATGGTGCGCCTCTCGCTTGCCAATCTTTACCTACACGGCTTCACCGACCCACAGGTGCTGGAGTACGACAGCCTCACCTCGGAAGAGCGCTGGGACGAAACCTACGACGTCATTCTGGCGAATCCACCTTTTATGTCGCCCAAAGGCGGCATCAAGCCACACAAGCGTTTCTCCATTCAAGCCAAGCGTAGCGAAGTATTATTTGTCGATTACATCGCCGAGCACTTAGCGCCGACCGGGCGCGCTGGCATCATCGTTCCCGAAGGCATCATTTTCCAAAGCCAAAACGCCTATAAAGATTTACGCAAAATGTTGGTGGAGCAATCGCTCGTGGCGGTGATCTCGTTGCCTGCTGGTTGCTTTAATCCGTATTCCGGCGTGAAAACCTCCATCCTCATCCTTGATAAGTCACTCGCCAAACAAAGCCAAACTATCGCGTTTTTTAAGGTGGAGAATGATGGTTTTGGCTTGGGCGCACAGCGGCGTGTGGTAGCGCAAAACGACTTGCCGCTGGTGAAAGTCGAGCTAGATGCATATCTAAATGCATGCCTTACGCGTAAATCAACAGACGAGCTTGTGACCACGCGGGGTTTGATTGTGGCGAAGGTAAAGATTGCCGCGAACGGGGATTACAACTTGAGTGGGGAGCGGTATCGGGTGGGGGCAGCGCAAGCAGGCGGGTTTCCTTGGATCAAGATTGAATTCTTAGTTGAGACCGTGACGCCGCCTAGCAAAATTCAGAAAACTGCTTTTGGATCTAGCGGCAAGTTTCCAATCATTGATCAATCGCAAGACAGAATTGCAGGATGGACGGATGACGAAACAATGTTAATCCACCCCATGAAGCCACTTGTCATTTTTGGAGACCACACTTGCGCGGTGAAGTTGATTGAAAAGCCATTTGCTCAAGGGGCAGACGGCATCAAGACTCTTCAAACTATTGAAGATCTCAATCCGCTCTTTTTATATCAGATTCTTCGTGCGCGGCCTCTGGAAAGTGCCGGCTATCAGAGGCACTATTCATTACTAAAAGAAATGGAAATCCCCTTGCCGCCAATAGACGTGCAGAAAGAAATTGTGGCGGAGATTGAGGGCTATCAAAAAGTCATCGACGGTGCCCGCGCCGTCGTCGACAACTACCGCCCCCACATCCCAATCAATCCTGATTGGCCGTTGGTGGAGTTGGGTGATGTCTGCAACGCAATCATTACTGGCCCATTCGGCAGCGCACTTCACCAAAGTGACTATGTTGAAGAAGGCATTCCGGTTATTAACCCTGCAAATATTGTCGATGGATGGATCACTACTGACGGTGTAAAGATGGTGTCCATGTTCACTCGAGATCGACTACAGGAGTTCACAATCAGTCAGGGTGACATTTTGATAGGCCGTAGGGGGGAAATGGGAAGATGTGGTCTCGTCACTCAAGACATGAACGGTTGGCTTTGTGGGACTGGATGCTTTGTTATTCGACTAGGTGATTCATGTGATTCGAGCTTCGCATTGCTCCACATTGCCTCTCCTAGCGTAAAGCAGTATCTTGAACAGCAGGCTATTGGCGTCACCATGAAGAATCTAAATCAGGGGATTCTGACCGCCATTCAACTGCCCCTCCCTCCCCTCGCCACCCAACAAGCCATCGTCGCCGAAATCGAAGCCGAGCAAGCGCTTGTCAACGCTAACCGCAAGCTCATCACCCACTTCGAGAAAAAAATTCAAGTCACATTAGCCCGCGTGTGGGGCGAAGATGTGCCGTCCGTTGAGCCTGACGCTGTGCATATCGCCGCCTTTAAAAAATCAACCTCCAGTAAAGACGCGCGTTTCAACGACAAAACACCAGAAAAAGCTCACGTATAAATGACTTTATTGAATTAAACGTATTTGCTGACTTGATATAGACCTGTATATTGATAAATGCTTTCTTGACAACTGAATATTTTTACAGTATTATAGTCAACCCTCAATTGAGGTTAAAACATGTTTAACGAACGCAAAGCCGCACAAGTCGCCACATGGTTTCTGCGCCAATCTGGCGGCAACATGGCGCATCTCAAGCTCATCAAGCTCATCTACCTCGCGGAACGTGAGGCGATGGCTAAACACGGCATGCTGATTACGGGTGACCGTTTTGTTTCGATGCCGCACGGTCCTGTACCCTCACAGACGTTAAATTTGCTGAATGGCGAAATGCAAAACGGTACGGATGGCTGGGATATGTGGATCAGCGATAAAGCAAACCATCAAGTGGCGTTGCGCCCACGCGAGAACGCCGATACTCTTGATGAGCTGAGCTCAGCCGAAATTGCTATTTTTGAGAGCGTTTGGGCGAAATTTGGTCACCTCGACCAATGGAAGTTAGTTGATTACTTGCACGACGCCAAGAATTGCCCGGAGTGGAAAGACCCTGATGGATCGTCTTTGCAAATCACTTATCAGCAAATTTTTGAAGGGCTGGGTCGCTCCACAGAGGAAGCTGGCGCACTTGCTTCTCGACTTGAAGATCAGCGCAATATCGATAAGCTCTTAGCCTCGCTGTAACGATGTTTTTTGTCGTTAAGCGTGCGACGCTGCTCATAACATCTGGGCCGCCAACTGACCTTGATCGAAAACACTTATTTGTCTGCTTAACGGACGCTGTTGGCAATGTTAGTGAGACGCTAATTGTTTCGGTTTCGTCGGTTAAACCACGGCTACCAATTGATGAGTCCTGCCGACTGTTTCCGGGTGATCATCCCTTTATCAAACACGATAGCTTCATTGATTACCGAAATGCGCGGATTAGCAAAGCTGATACATTGATGAATGGTGTCAAAGTCGGCGTGATGGTTGCAATGGAGCCGCTTGAGACTGCTGTTTTTGCACGCGTCTGCTATGGGCTTGAGAAATCGCCATTTACAGCAGCAAAGCATTTGTTGTTCTATCGCGATGCAACTGGTCATTAAGTTATTTAATCAGCAGAGAGCGCCGCAGTATGCGTGCGAATTTAAAAGACTAGCATCCGCGGCTGTTTTCAAGCAGTTATGTTGCAAAGTGCCCGCTAGTCGTCGTGCTTGGTTGGACATAACTTAATCGTATAAAGCCAGCTCTCGCCACATCTGTAACTAGATTACAAATTAGGCGCCAACCACCGCTCGGCCATTGGAATACTCCAACCTTTACGCTTTGCATAATCTTCCACTTGGTCTTTATCAATTTTGCCCACCGCAAAATATTGTGATTGCGGATGCGAATACCAAAAGCCTGAGACCGCTGCGGTTGGCCACATCGCGTAGGAATCGGTTAAGGCAATACCTGCGCGTTTTTCGGCATCTAGTAACGTA
This sequence comes from Burkholderiales bacterium, assembly GCA_031414695.1. Taxonomy (GTDB): domain Bacteria; phylum Pseudomonadota; class Gammaproteobacteria; order Burkholderiales; family Usitatibacteraceae; genus UKL13-2. The sequence continues at coordinate 16,297 of JANNWG010000053.1, read as the reverse complement.
AATAGGGGCGCTTTTTCGCTGTGCTCTGGGCAGGCGGGGTAGCCGGGTGCGGGGCGAATGCCGACATATTTTTCGCTAATCATGTCTTCGATCGATAGCGCTTCATCTTTGGCCGCAGTTTTCTCATATGCCCAATCATCACGGCGTGCGCGCGCGTGCAGGTATTCGGCGAAGGCTTCGGCGAAACGATCCGCTAATGCCTTGAGCATGATGGCACTGTAATCATCATTAGCGGTTTCAAATGCCTTGGCGCGCTCCTCGCAACCAATGCCTGCTGTCACCGCAAAGCCACCGAGATAATCTGGCGTGCCGCGTGGGGCGATGAAGTCTGCTAATGATTGATTCGCATTGCCTTGTGGTTTTTCATTTTGTTGGCGCAAATGGTGAAAGGTATGAACGACGTTTGAGCGTGTTTCATCAGCATAAACCTCAACCGAGTCGCCTATTGCATTGGCTGGCCAAAAACCAAATAGCGCATTGGCTTGCAACCATTTGCCCTTGATAATTTTATCGAGCATTTTTTGGGCATTCGCGAATACTTCGCGCGCGGCTTCGCCTACTACAGCGTCTTCGAGTATCTGCGGATACTTGCCCCACAAATCCCAAGTTTGAAAAAACGGGCTCCAATCAATGTAGGGCACGAGTTGTTCAATGGGGAAATTTTTAAGCTCTTTCACGCCCAGCCATTTAGGTTTTGGTGGGTTGTAGTTTGTCCAATTTATTTTGGCCGCATTTGCACGTGCCGCTTCGAGTGTGACAAGTTTCACGCCTTTTTTATTAGCGTGCTGCTCGCGCACTTTTACATAGTCTTCACGTATGTCATTGACGTAGTTATCACGTAATTCGTCACTCAATAAATTCGAGCACACGCCCACTGCGCGTGATGCATCTGGCACCCACACCACTGGCCCTTTGTAGTGCGGCTCAATTTTGACTGCAGTGTGCGTGCGTGATGTGGTCGCACCACCAATGAGCAGCGGAATCGTCATGCCTAAACGCTGCATCTCTTTGGCGAAGTGCGCCATCTCTTCAAGTGATGGCGTAATCAAGCCAGAGAGACCAATGATGTCAGCATTCTCTTTAATCGCGGCGGCCAAAATTTTATCTGCCGGAACCATCACACCAAGATCAACGACTTCATAGTTATTACATTGCATCACCACGCCAACAATATTTTTGCCGATGTCGTGGACGTCGCCCTTTACCGTCGCCATGACAATTTTGCCCTTGGCTTGGCTATTGGCGGCACCGAGCAAACGTTTTTCTTCCTCAATAAATGGCACCAAATGCGCCACCGCTTGTTTCATTACGCGGGCGGATTTCACCACCTGCGGCAAAAACATTTTTCCCTGCCCAAATAAATCGCCCACCACATTCATGCCATCCATGAGTGGGCCTTCAATTACATTGATCGGGCGTCCACCAGCGGCGTGAATTTTGGCGCGGCACTCTTCGGTGTCTTCCACAATATATTGCGTCATGCCTTTGACTAACGCATGGCTTAAGCGTGCTTCGACGGTGTTTTCACGCCACGCAAGGTCTTCTACTTGGTCTTTTTTCTGACCCTTGAATTGTTCGGCAAAGGCCACTAAACGATCAGTTGGTGTTTCATCACCTGTAATTTGGCGGTTAAACAAAACATCCTCGACACGCTCAAGCAAATCTTTCGGTATATCGTCATACACGCCAAGCTGACCTGCGTTGACAATGCCCATGGTCATGCCGACCTTACCTGCGTGATACAAAAATGCAGTGTGAATCGCTTCGCGCACGGGGTCATTGCCACGAAATGAAAATGATACGTTAGACACGCCGCCACTTATCTTGGCGTAAGGTAAATTTTGTCTGATCCAATCCGTGGCGCGAATAAAATCAATGCCGTATGTGGCGTGCTCTTCGATGCCAGTAGCAACCGCAAATACATTCGGGTCAAAAATAATATCTTCCGGTGGAAAGCCAACTTCCTCGACCAATATTTTGTATGAGCGCGCGCAAATTTCAATCTTGCGTTCATAGGTATCCGCTTGGCCTTTTTCATCAAAAGCCATCACGATCACGGCGGCACCGTAGCGTCGGCAAAGTTTGGCGGCTTCAATAAATTGCGGGATGCCCTCTTTCATCGAAATGGAATTCACTACCGCCTTGCCCTGCACGCATTTGAGTCCTGCTTCAATCACGCTCCACTTTGAGGAATCGATCATGATCGGTACGCGTGAAATGTCCGGCTCACTCGCAATCAGATTTAAAAATTTCACCATCGCGGCTTGAGAATCCAACATGGCTTCATCCATGTTGATGTCGATAATTTGTGCGCCGTTTTCTACCTGTTGCCGTGCCACGGTTAAAGCAGCGTTGTAGTCATCATTCAAAATGAGCTTGGCAAAGGCGCGCGAGCCAGTGACGTTGGTACGCTCACCAACGTTCACAAATAATGAATCGTCACCAATATTGACTGCCTCTAGGCCGGATAAGCGTAGACGCTTTTCAATTGCCGGTAATTCGCGCGGACGAAATGGCTCGACGATTTCCGCAATCGCGCGGATATGCTCTGGCGTAGTGCCGCAGCAGCCGCCGGTAACATTGAGCCAACCATCACTGGCCCATTCGCGAATAAATGCAGCAGTCTCAGCAGGTAATTCATCGTACTCGGCCATGGCATTTGGTAGGCCAGCGTTGGGATGTGCGGAAACGCGGCAATCAGCAATGCGGGCTAATTCCTCAATATGCGGGCGTAATTCTTTCGCCCCTAAGGCGCAATTAAAGCCAATGGAGATAGGATTAGCATGACGCACAGAGTTATAAAACGCCTCGACTACTTGGCCTGACAAGGTGCGGCCAGAGGCATCGGTAATCGTGCCTGAAATCATAATCGGCAGACGAAATTCACCTGTGATACCGAGTGCTTCAAACTCTTCCTCAACAGCAAAAATGGCCGCCTTTGCGTTGAGCGTATCAAAAATGGTTTCAATCAAAATAATGTCGGCACCACCTTCGATCAAACCGCGCACCGCCTCACGATACGAAGCCGCGACTTGGTCAAACGTGACCGCACGAAAGCCGGGGTCGTTCACATCTGGTGATAGTGACAAAGTGCGGTTCATCGGCCCCAACACGCCCGCCACAAAGCGGGCTTTGTTCGGCGTCTTGGCTGAATAACGATCAGCCACTTCACGCGCAAGTTTTGCGCCCTCAAAATTTAACTCATACGCGAGCGACTCCATTTCATAATCCGCCATCGAAATGGTGGTGGAGTTAAACGTATTAGTTTCTAAAATATCCGCGCCCGCCGATAAATATTCGCCGTGAATCTCACGAATCACCTCTGGTTTGGTGAGCGTCAATAAATCATTGTTGCCGCGTAAATCTGACGGCCAATCGGCAAAGCGTTCACCGCGATACTCGGCCTCTGATAATTTGTAACGCTGAATCATCGTGCCCATTGCGCCGTCGAGTACGAGGATGCGCTGTGCGAGCGCGTCCATGAGCTGCTGGGTGCGGGCAGGGCGATTTGATATTGATTGGTCCATGATTACAGTGCGTCCATCTACATTCGTCTGGCGCAGATTATCCCACTAGACAGATGTAATGTCAGGTCAAACGTGTTGTAGCCACAAGTCGCACTAACACTCCACTGCCGCCAACGCCAACCCACCAAGCGAGGTTTCTTTGTATTTCGTCTGCATATCAGCCCCAGTGCGGCGCATGGTCTCGATTGCTTGATCGAGTGTGACGTGGTGCTTGCCGTCGCCACGTAGGCTGAGCGACGCGGCGGAGATGGCTTTAATTGCGCCCATCGCGTTGCGCTCGATACAGGGGATTTGCACTAGACCGCCGATAGGGTCGCAGGTCATACCGAGATGATGCTCTAGTGCAATTTCGGCTGCGTTTTCGATTTGGGTGTTGGTGGCGCCGAGCACGGCGGCTAAACCTGCGGCGGCCATGGCGGCGGCGGAACCGACCTCACCTTGGCAGCCGACTTCTGCGCCAGAGATAGACGCATTCATTTTACAAAGCGCGCCAATAGCTGAAGCGACCAATAAAAAATCGCGAAGCTGCTGAATATCCGCATGACAAAAATTCCGCGCATAACGCATCACAGCGGGCATTACGCCAGCAGCACCATTGGTAGGGGCAGTCACAACGCGCCCGCCGGCGGCATTTTCTTCATTCACTGCAATTGCATATACGCTCACCCAATCCATTACTTGATGCGGCATAACGGCTTTATCTTTATGTTCTGCCAATAATTTTTGATGTATGCCATGCGCGCGGCGGCTGACGTTGAGTCCACCGGGCAGTTGCCCTTCGGTCGCCATGCCGCGATCCATGCAGTTAAACATGGTGCTGATGACGCGATCTAAAAACGCGTGTGTGTCGGCTTCAGCCCGAAGCGCCAACTCATTTGCACGCAATACGTTTACCAACGTTAGGCTTTCACGTGTGGCCGTTGCTAGTAACGATTTCATGGAATTAAACGGGTAAGGCACACTCGCTTCATCTCCACGCGCCGTGCCGACAAAGGCCTCGTCTTCATCGACGATAAAGCCGCCACCAATCGAATACATTGCGCGTTCAGCAAGCAGGCCATCCGACGCATACGCGCGAAACATCATGCCATTGGAATGCACTGGCAAGAGGTCACGCAAATTAAAGCGTATATGCGTGAGCGGTGAAAAGCTAACCTCATGCGTTTTAAGTAATTTGATCTTGTTGTGCTTGGTGATGGCGGCAATAAATTCCGCGACCTTTGCCGTGTCAACGTCATCCGGTATTTCGCCTGCCAAGCCTAAAATAATAGCGGTGTCAGTTGCGTGACCCTTGCCAGTGTGCGCGAGCGAGCCATATAGCTCGACTTCTATTTTATGAATGCGCGTTAAGTCATTAGGCGGCAATTCCATCAAAAATCGCCGCGCCGCCCGCATTGGCCCTACCGTATGAGAGCTTGATGGGCCGATACCGATTTTGAATAAATCGAATGCGCCCAGATAGCTCATGATGGCGACTGATTTGCGTCAAGCCAATCAAGCGCTAATGTCGCCAACGCTTTCACGCCGATTTTTAAGCCGCTTTCATCGACATAAAAGCGCGGGCTGTGATTTGAAGGCGCATATTTGCAGTCTTTATCGGGTGGCGTACAGCCGATATTAAAAAATAAGCCAGGCACTTTTTGTTGAAAAAATGCAAAGTCTTCCGCCCCACATGTTTTCGGGCATATGCCTACATTTTCACTACCCGCTGCGCGCTGTAATGACGGAATTGACCATTCAGTCAGCGCCACATTGTTTACTGTGACTGGGTAGCCGCGCTGTATGTGCACATGCGCTTTTGCGCCGCCAGACTCCGCAATCATAGTGGTGATTTTTTCAACGAAAGCATGAATATCGTCGCGATGACTTTCATCAAAGGCGCGAATCGTGCCTTCCATTTTGGCTTCATCCGGAATAATGTTTGAGCGATTGCCCGCCTGAAAACTACCGACAGTCACTACTGAAGGTTCCTCGGTCAAATTCATTTTGCGGGCAACAATAGTCTGTAAACCAAGTACGACTTGAGCGCCCACCACAATCGGGTCAACACCGCTCCAAGGCTGTGCGCCATGGGTTTGATTGCCACGAATAAATATGCGGAATTGATCTGCACTCGCCATGAATGGGCCGGGGCGATACCCGATTTTGCCTGCGTGCATCTTGGACGTGATGTGTAGGCCAAAAATCGCATCTACCGTTGGGTTTTCCAGCGCGCCTTGCTCAATCATGAGCTTTGCACCGCCTTCCTCGCCGATTGGCGGCATTTCTTCGGCGGGCTGAAATATAAATTTAATAGTGCCGCAAATGTCGTCACGCATCGTGCTCAACATTTCAGCCACGCCCATCAATATCGCCACATGCGTGTCATGTCCACAGGCATGCATGACGCCGGCCTGAGCGCCGTTCCACTCGGCCTTGGCCACGCTTTTGAATGGCACATCGGTTTCCTCAACCACGGGTAGGCCATCCATATCGGCACGTAGCGCAACACAGGCACCGGGCTTGCTGCCCTTCAATATGCCGATCACCCCAGTGTAGGCAATCTGCTCATGCACCTCGTCAAAGCCACATTTTTTTAAGTGCGCCGCTACCACGCCTGCGGTGCGAAATTCGCGATTGCCTAATTCAGGGTTGGCATGCAAATCACGTCGCCACGCAATGACGTGGCCATTGATTTGTGTGGCTAGGGTGGCGATTTGGGTGTCGCGCTCAGTGGCGAGGGAAATTGTCATCGTGATTTGTGCGAGTGAGATGAGTAATGATTATGACACTGGTGGTGTTAAGTGTTGCTAGAGATGATTTACCTTCCGATGGACACCGATAAAGTCAAAGACGACTTAGCCGCAGATGAACGCAGATGAACACAGATGAAGGCTTCTTATTTTCCATGTCATCCCGAGCGTAGCCGAGGGATATGTTGTTTCGTGTCTTAACTGGACAGCATATCCCTCGGCTACACTCGGGATGACAAGTGTTTTTGTGCGGTTGCTTTTATCTACTTTTATCTGTGTTGATCCGTGGCTATAAAGATTGTGGTTTTATCGGCATTCATCGGCGATAAAAATGCTTTTGATAGCGTCTCAAAAACCCGCTTCGCTATAATCAAACCAACCCAAGGAGTATTAATGAACCATCTTTCCCCACAAGCAACATTTGAATTTTTGGCGCACGACCCAACGGCAGTATTTGTTGATTGCCGAAGCGAGATGGAGTTTTTATTTGTTGGTCATCCGGTTGGTGCGATGATGATTCCATGGAACGACGGCCCCGACTGGGACATCAATCCACATTTTGTCGGCCAAGTCAAAAAGGCTTGCGGGCATTCAACGACGCGCCCCGTGGTGATCATTTGTCGTTCTGGCAACCGCAGTGTTGATGCAGGCTTAGCGCTTGAGGCAGCGGGATTTACCAAAGTCTATAACGTGCTCGAAGGCTTTGAAGGTGACTTGGATGATAAACATCAGCGCGGTACGTTAGGCGGCTGGCGACAACAGAAATTGCCGTGGGAACAGGTTTAACGGCTGCTTGGACACAACACAACAATAATAGTAGTAGCAGAATAGCAACTATTTATTGTAAACCGCCTATCGGTAAGTGTTTTCAGACATTTATGCTTGTAAGTGCCCACCAGCATTAGTGTTTGTCATTTGCAAAAAAGTTTGCTGCTGCATTGTGTGATGTAGTTCATGGCAGCTAATTTTCATTGGTGTAAGCTTAAACAATGTTTTAGTGTTCAATTCAAATCAAGTCCCTTGTGACCACCTCCATTGGCCGCACACCGCATATAAGATTCCATCAAATTGATAAAGGTTGACTGCATGCATCAACTGTTTCACCCGCTAATACCATTGATGCCACTGATGCCAGTTAGGTTGAAATATTGTTCGATATCAACCTTATTGCTTATCGTGCTGATTGGGTTACTGTTTACCGCGCAACCGCTGCGTGCGGAACAAACTATTGCGGCAGGCGCTGGCGCACTCAATACCAATGCGCGCCTCAATTTTCGTGTTGTTATGCCGAGGTTTTTACGTTTTCGGGTAGGTACGGCGAACGCAACAATTAACCTTATTTCATTCGCACCAACGGCAACGCAAGTTGGCGACAATATCAGCATCACTGGTGCTGGCGGCGATGCTGGTGGAAGTGTTGTCAACGTTGGCGTGTGGAGCAATGCGGGGCAAATCATCATCACCCCGACGAACAATAGCGCAGGCTTAGGCTTACGTGGCATTGCGGTGGCAGATGGCGCGGTTAATTACAATCAAATTATTACTACACCCTCTTCTGCCCTGCTACCCGCACCCACGCTTAGTAATGCAGGCGGCGTAGCGGCATCAGTTACGCCCTCGTCATTGCCCGTCACTTTGCGAGTAGCAACTTGGGCATATTCATTTGCCAATACAACGGTACCCGCGGCAAGTACATTTGGCACAAATGCGCGGGGTGGTAGAGTCACCTACACTGCATCTAGCCCATAACTGCGCGCTTTTAGTCTGCCGCGCAAACGGCGTTTGAAGTAAAACAGACAAACGGTTTGTTGATGGCTACCAGCGGTGAATGCACGGTGTGTTTTAACCTTTTTTAATAGTTTATGTGCGATACAACACTGCGTTTCTTGCTTAAGTCAGTCAGACTCCGTTGTGTGATGTAAAACGCTTTCTGTTACGATATTGGTCTTAATTAAATATCAGCCATCACAAACCAACATTATTTTTCGCACAGGAGTTAATTATGAACATCGCAAAGTACGCCATCCCCGCCGCGCTTGCCGCCATTGTTGGCGGTAGTGTTCTTGTTTTTTCCCCGACCGCGCAAGCGGAGCAAGCAGCGGGTGTCTCTATTATTGGCCCGGGTGTGTTAACTCGCGCCGCGCGGGTTGATTTTCAAATTATCATCCCACGCTTTTTACGTTTTCGTGTAGGCGTGGCAAATCTCGTGCCTAATGACCTTATTGAATTTGCGCCTACGGCGGATCAAATAGGAGTTGGTGGCGCACTCGCTGGTACCGGTGGTGATGCAACCGGGGGTGCAGTCACCGTAGAAGTTCGTAGTAATGCGGGCCAAATCAACATTGTCGCCACAAATGCGGGTGCGGCAGGCATTAACGATGGCGGTTTTAATGTCATCTCTTATGCCGAAATTACCACTTCACCGATCGGTGGCGTGATTCCTGCGCCTGTTTTGGCGAATGCCGCTAGTGCAGCAGCTCCTGTCACACTCAACAGCGGTCTCGTTACTAATCAAAACGCCGTTTGGACTTACGCCTACGCAAACACAACCATTCCAGAAGCTGGAACGTATGGTGGTATTAATACACGCAACGGTCGCGTTACTTACACGGCTACTAGTGCGCCATGATGCTAACCCGTGCCGTATTGTCGATACGGATAGTGTGAATGTTGTGAAGCGCCCTGTGATTACCGCAGGGCGTTTTTTTTGATAGTATCTAAAGATGTTTTATTCTGCGCACATGTCAACTTGCAACGTGTCTATACAGTGCAAATTGCGCGCGTCAGTTTTGTTGACTGCCGCCCTATTTTGTAGCGTCGCAGATATGCGGCACGCCACCGCTGTTACTGTTGTTGTTGCCAATGGTACGCCGCAAATTCGATTGCGCGTTGGTGCAGCAGGCGCGGGCATTAGCTTAGTCACGTTTACCTTGACCGCGACCAACGCCGGCAATGGTGTCGCGATCAATGGTGCACCCAATATCACCATCATTGCGGAGGCGCGTGGACCAGTGGCGAATGCGCGCAACGCGACCTTAACCGTGAATTCAACGGCAGCGATGATTAGTGGTGCAGATTCAATACCCATGTCGGTCATCACGTGGACGACCAATGACGCGACGTTTCCAGTCGGCACGTTTAGTGGCGGCGCTGGGCAAGTGCTGACCACATTTCAAAATTCGCGCCGACGCACCACCGCCCATACATTTCGCTACGCCAACACACAAATTTTTCCAGCTGGAACATACAATGGCCAGGTTACCTACACGTTATCAATGCCATGAAATTTTTTACATACATTACAATCATGTTGGCATACATGCTTTGCACCGATTGTATAGGGCAAGTCCGGCTTGATGATGCCGCGTCACCGCGCGCACGTGTTGAGGTTACGCCAACATGGCTAGAAACCGACGCAGATGAAGCCAGTGATGATGAAGTCAATACACTCGTTGCCAGCGTGCCGAACGTTGAATATCGCCTAAATACCGCCACGTTTCTAAATAAAAATGCGCGTATTTACCTTGTTTTGCCACAGTCAGTTGCGGGACTTTCGTCGGCGGGAGGCGTTCGCGCGCAATGGCGTAGCAAAAGCAATGCATTTTTGTCCGGTAGCGTCTTGCTAGGGGCACGCGCGCTGGTATTCACAGGCAAAGTCACTGGCGCACTCACGACCGTGATTTTTGATTACACCATCACAATTGATTCGCGTGCGATGATGCGACCGCTTGAGTTTCGCCCTTATTTTGAAATCGACATTACACCTTAAGCCCATTATTGTTTACGCTAACCTATGACTAATTACATTTATTACCTTGCACAGCTTGTGGCGATAACGTTAGTTGCCGTTGCCACTAATGCTATTGGTTTTGCCGGCTATGTTAGTCCGCCGCGATTTGAGTTGACGGCCAAGCCTGGGCAAGTTATTTCAAATGTGCTGGAAATTGGCAATGATGATTTGCGTCCATCCTCATTCAAAGTGTATTCAGCAGATTGGTCGCTCGATGCGACAGGTGCGGTGGTGTTTGATGAATCAGCCCCCGCAGCATCGAGCTGCCGCCCGTGGTTACGATTAGAACGACGTCAACTCAAGCTCGCTGCGCGCGGCAAACGAAAATTACGCTTCGAAGTGCACGTGCCAGCCGACACAAAACCAGTGCTTTGCCGCTTTGCGCTGATGATTGAGGGCGATGATGACGCTGCAACAGACGTTAAATTCGGCAATATTCAGCTGCCCGTTGCTGGGCGTATCGGCATTGTGGCGTACGTGGCAGTGGGTGATGTAAAACCAAATCTGGAAATACTCAGCATTGTGAGCCAGACCTATCAATCTCGCTTCGTTCCGGTGGCAACGGTGCGCAATACAGGGACATCGCACGGCCGCTTGGAAGGCACACTTGAGGGTAAAGATGCGACTGGGCAATCCATTGATTTTTCGGTAGCGACATTGCCGATACTGCCAGGCGAAACGCGCCTTGTGCCGATTTGGCCAAACGAAGATAGCAAAGGTAAATTGCCGATTGTAAATTATCCGTTGACGCTTTCAGGCGTTATTGAGTGGGTGGGCGGCAAATACAATGTGCAGACTAAACTCGCTGCTCCCATTGCTCCCATTGCTCCCGTTACACCCACTGCGCCTGCTGCTAAATCGCCGTAGTCATACTGTCGTCGTTTATGGCGCGTTCTTCGCCAACGGTATCGTTAATGAAACTTCGCCGCGTAATGGCACTTCAACCCGTTTAGTCGGCTCATCATCCGCAAGCCCCCACGGCAATGGTAGGCGTTCAACTGAAATGGTTAATGCGTGCGCGCCTGTACGTACTGAGGAAAATGAAAACCTACCTTCGCGGTCAGTGGTCGCGGGAATGCGTCCATCAAGTAGCACTAACAAGCCAGCGGCACCACGCTCATTTGACTGCATCGTGCCGTCGCCATTTTCGTCAAAGAAAATGACGCCCGCTATATTGCCCGCGCCTAACTTACCGGTCGCTCTGCCCAGATTGAACAATGGCGTGCCGCGCGTTTCATCGTAGCGAATGCTAAATAGCATGCGTTTTTCGCGCACAAATGGCAATGGCTGGCTAGTGGTAACGCTGCTGGACGTATCTATCGCGTTATGCAAAAAATACGATGAGAAAGTCCAGTGACGCGCAAAAGGCCAATTTAGGCCTACGCTCGCATTGGTATTTTTTTCTGTTTTCGGTTGTCCTAACAACGTGTTTTGTACGCTAACAGTAGTTACGGATAAATCCCAGTAGGCTTCTGAAAAAAACGGGCCGCGCGCGTTAAGTGTGCTGGCACGACGCCGTGCCAACTCACCTTGGCTGCGCTCATTGGTGTCGCTGTATGTCGTACTAAGCCCATAGGCACCACCGAGCCAACGATCTAGCGGCCATTCATGTGACAACACACCTGCGTTTACAAAATCATTGTCCACACTCATGATGGCAGCGTTGCTGATTTTTACGCGCGTCGCGCTGACATCGGCACGCGTTGTACCTAATACCGTGCGCAGTGAAGCATAGGCATTACCGTTGAGGGTATCGCGACCATCACGACCACTGGGGCGTGAACGCGTTTGTTGTGCCGATAGCGTGCCACCTACATTAAGATCACGCGATAGCCTCAGCGTCAGACCGCCATAGGCGCTAATACTCTGACTCCCAGCTGAGGTTATTGCATTATCCAGATTGGTTATTGCCCACTCGACACCCGCATAAGTATTACGATTGCGTGCCTTAAAGTCAGCACGCCAATAGGCGCCAGCAGTGTCGTTTGCCACGCCAGCTTCGCCCCAACGCAAATTGCTTTGAAGCCAATATGCGCCTACTCGATGACGGTCGCGGCCAGAAAATAATTCAGCATCTGTCCACGCGCCTAGGTGGCCTTGACTATCGACAGCGGATTGTATTTTGATGCGGTTCTCACCGATTGCACCATGTTGGTAGCTCACGCTGGCACTTGTGTGATCCGGTGCTAATTCACCGCCTCGCAAATTAATAATATGTGCGGCGAGCGTTGTCTCTCCCGGCATCGTCTCCGTGACACCAAACTGGCTCACCACACCGCGACGCGACTCAAACACTTGCACCGCAGTACCAAGCAAGTCACCGACGCGACCCACCATTAACCGATACTCACGGCTATCTGATTTCACTACACTCGATATGCCCATTACTGTTGGCGATGGCAACACCACACGATAAGAAGAACTAATGAGTTGGTTGGCAGGCGTTCTGATGAGACCCAATGAATTGTCTGCGCTCCACGCGCCTGAAAGAGGAAAAGCTAATTGTGTAAGCGTAAAGTGCCCGGCATTTTTGCCAGCACGCGACTGATTTTGGTCACGAAAATCACGAATCAATGCGTCAACGCCGAGCAAACCAAAATCTTGTGTTTCGCGCTGATAACGCATTAGCACGCCTTGCTCTAATGTTCGCGGCACCGATAAATCGCTGCGCTTATCTTGGCGTGACTCAACGCGATATTCAATGCTGGTACTGCGAATGCCTGCTGGCGGCGCGCGTTCATTATCGACAGGATCAGCTTCAGGACTTATTGATGCATTAATGAGTTGATCTCGGTATGCTGGTTTAGGCGCACCTAACACTTTTGCAGTGGGGCTAATTTGAGTGGTATCGGCAAGTGGTTTCACCTCAGCTGAGACTTGCTGTGGTGTAACGCTTTGTGTTTTTAAAACGGGTCGTTCAATGACTGGCTTATTGATTTCGTTGGCCGCTAATTTCAGGTGATACCGAACGGGTAAGGCAATTTTTGCACCGACAAAAAATCGGTTTTGATTGCCGCCTTGAATGGCAGTTGGATTGTCACGAAGCAGTTCGGCTGCCAGTGCGGTCACTTTTTTTTCATCTTTTTCAAATGCGCGTGCAATCAGATAAACATGTTCTCCCGCGCGAAGAACCCAATAGCCCGCCTCTTGTGCTGAGCGAATACGCGCACCAAGTGCCGATGACGTTTGCGTATTAGTGGCGACATTGCTCATTGCAGACGCGGGCAAGCGTGTTGTCACGGCATTGCCAGCCATCACGACGCATGATGTCGCCACTAGCGCAATGCCTGCGATCAACTGTCGTATGAAAAACATTAAAATCGTCATGCCCAGTTCTATTGTTAGGATAAAAACTGCAGCGCTAAAGACGCAACTGTTATTGGTAATCTCATTGTATCGCCCAATTAAGTTGCATACGTTCAATACCGATTGCGCACTTCAACAGTAGAGCATAGTATGAAGATATATAATTGCAAAAGTCGTTTATTAGCGGGCGTTTTGATGCAATTATGCTTGGAAATGCCCGCCAATATTAGCGTTTGTGATTTTAATCACTCAGATGCGAAGAAGGGATGCACAAGTACGCGATGCATAAAAACGGCGATTTGATTGTGCCGCGAGCGCCTGTAGCAATTGGCTGCAAAATGCCTCGTCAGTTGCTAAACACAAAATAAAAAAGCCCCTTCAAGGGGCTTTTTATTATTGGTGGCCTGGGGCGGAATCGAACCACCGACACAAGGATTTTCAATCCTCTGCTCTACCGACTGAGCTACCAGGCCGTATTTTTTTTCTTGCAACATCGCATCACTTTTCAGTGAAGCCTGAAATTATAGCCGACAACCGCGCCGATACCAAGTCCGATGTTGTTCCTGAAATTGAGGGTGTGTAAATAAAAACGAGCAGCCTAAGCTGCCCGTATTCAAGCGCAAAAACGAAATACGAAATTACTTCTTTACGTCAGGTTTCTTCTCGTCTTTCTTTTTGTCGTCTTTCTTAGGCTCATCTTTCATGGCTTGTTTGGCGATGATGAGTTCTTTGATATCTGCATAAACTTTCTCAGAAACAATTTTTTTCTTCATCAAATCATCTTTGCCAGCATAGCCCGTTTTACCGCGCATTTTGATGATTTTGTCTGCGGTCACATCGCCAACGCCTTTGAGCGTCATGAGGGCTGCTTTGTCAGCGCTATTGATATCGATAAGCTCGACCTTTGTTTCTGCAGGTTTAGCGGCAGGCTTAGCAGCTTCGGCTTTGGCGGGAGCGGGAGTCGCCTTTGGCGCTTCTGTTTTTTGCGCGAGTGCAGTTGTTGCGCCGAATGCGAGCGCTAGGAGTGCGCTGGCAATAAGGGATGTAATTTTTTTCATGGGTTTGTCCTCGTGTGAGTGGTTTGTAATGTCGTTAAAGCGCACTTATTACAGCATATTTTGTTAAAACCTGTGTTTATCTGGGTGCGTTCAATACGATAAAAAATCAATGCCTGAAAATCGGCGACACGACGTTTGCGTTTTGGTTAAGATGAGTCTCATGAATATTGCCCTCAATCGAAAACTGCCAAGTATTGAAGCCATGTGGCGCGCTTTTATGGCACGTGATGCGACGTTTAATGGTGTTTTTTTGACCGGTGTGAAGACGACGCGCATATTTTGTCGTCCGATTTGTCCGGCGCGTAAACCGAAGCGTGAGAATGTGGCGTTTTTTGCCAGTGCCGATGATGCCATGTACGCAGGCTTTCGCGCCTGCTTGCGCTGTAAGCCAATGGATAACGGCGATATGCCGCCACTCGTTAAACAGCTTGTACAAATGATCGAAGCTGATCCAACTACGCGCATTCGTGAGCGTGACTTGCTGTCACTCAATATTGATCCTTCAACTGTACGCCGCCAATTTCAGCGCTATTTTGGAATCACATTCCAGGCCTATGCTCGCGCTAGGCGTATGGGTGCCGCGCTGTTGATCGTGCAGCAATCAAGGCAAACAAAGAGTCTCAGCATGAAAAAAACTCTACAAAATGTAATCGAACAACAACTCGATGCCGGCTTTGACTCTCCTAGCGGCTATCGCGAAGCCTTCGCCAAACTCTTCGGTGAATACGGTGCGACGCCAGCCAACGCGAGCACCGTCAATATCATGCACGCACGCTGGCTTGAGACACCGTTGGGGCCGATGTTAGCCATCGCTAACGATGACGGCATTTACGTGCTTGATTTTGTTAATCGTCGCGGCCTTGAACGTGAAATAACGCGGCTACGCGCACGACATAAAGCGGTGGTTATTCCCGGTGAGCATCGGTTTTTAGACCAAGCTGCAATTCAAATCGGCGAATACTACGCCGGTATGCGGCAACAATTTAGTCTCCATTTGGCAGCTCGTGGAACTGATTTTCAACGTGCGGTTTGGGCGGCATTATTAGCGATTCCCGCTGGGCAAACGCGCGCCTATGCCGACATCGCCAAGACTATCGGCCAACCCACCGCCGTGCGCGCAGTGGCACGGGCGAATGGTGACAATTATCGCGCTATCGTTATCCCCTGCCACCGTGTGATTGGCTCGGACGGCACGCTCACCGGCTATGGCGGCGGCTTGGCGCGCAAACAGTGGTTGCTTGATTTTGAGCGCAGCACGACATCACAAGGAGAATCACAATGAGCTATAAAGTCAGCGGCATTTCACCCGATTTATTTCGCCCATATTTTGATTTGCCCGATGAAGCCCTAGCGGCAAAGGGCATACGTCGTTGCGTGGCCGAAGATGATCAATATCCGTGCCCCGTAAGCTTAGTCCACGCCGCAATGGGCGAGGAACTGTTATTGCTATCCTATGAACATCAAGCCGCCAATAGTCCCTACCGCGCAAAGGGGCCGATATTCGTACGTAAAGTTGCCGACGCCGCCGCACAAATAAGTAATCAATTACCGCAGCCGTTTTTAACTAGGCTTTTATCGGTGCGTGCATATGATGAAAGTAACGACATCATTGAGGCTGAGGTTGTTGACGGTAAAAACGCGGAGGCGCTTATTATCAAGATGCTAGCAACGCTAGAAGTTGCCTATATTCATGTGCATTACGCACGGCGGGGATGTTATGCGGGGCGTATTGATCGTGCTTAGGACGGCTTCAGGAATTAAGTGCAACGTCTGATTTTAGCAACTTAGCCCACGCCTCATTGGGACTGTCCCATCCTAAAGACTCACGCGGTCGATTGTTAATTTTCTCGGCAATTGCATTCAACTCTTCTTGCGAGTGCTTTG
>JANNWG010000052.1:0-27596 GCA_031414695.1 Burkholderiales bacterium | reverse complement strand
CAGTTAACGTCAAGCCAGCGATTGCAACTCATCTTGCAACACGCATTCGCTAAGTTCATGCCACCAATCGCTAAACCACAAGCGCTATTGACCGGATAAAGAGCTTAGCTTTGGGGAGGCAACTGCTTTTTTTAGGTTAATAGGCTTTAATAATTTATTTGCACAGCTAAGACTTGCCTGACGTTTTCTAATCTGACGTGCTATCTTTATGCTTGCTGCTAACGCAAACACCCACTAAGAGACAAAGGAATCTCCATGCCAGCATTACTCCCTAACGTTGACCCTGATGGCCTGCTTGAATTTTCTGTGGTCTATACCGACCGCTCACTCAACCATATGTCGAAGCGATTTCAAGGCGTGATGCAGGATGTTTCGCGTTTACTGAAATCGGTCTATCATGCAAACGCTGTTGCCATCGTGCCTGGCAGCGGAAGCTTTGGTATGGAGGCAGTCGCACGACAATTCGCGACTGGTAAAAATGTTTTGGTGATTCGTAATGGTTGGTTTAGCTACCGCTGGACGCAAATTTTTGACATGGGTCAAATCCCTGCCGCCGCCACTGTGCTGAAAGCGCGGCGTGTGACAGCGCACAAACACGCCGCTTGGATTCCAGCACCAATCGCCGATGTAGTTGCCACCATTGCCGCTGAAAAACCTGCCGTCGTCTTCGCCCCACATGTAGAAACATCCGCCGGCATGATGCTGCCTGATGATTATTTGCGTGCCGTTGCTGATGCGGTGCATGCGGTTGGCGGGCTGTTTGTTTTAGATTGCATTGCCTCGGGCGCGATGTGGGTCGATATGGAAGCCACTGGCGTGGACGTTGTCATCAGCGCGCCGCAAAAAGGCTGGTCCAGCTCGCCTTGCGCGGCGATGGTGATGATGTCAGCGCGCGCGCGCACCGCTATTGATGGCACAACCAGCTCAAGCTTTGCCTGCGACTTAAAAAAATGGTTGCAGATTATGGAAACTTACGAAAACGGCGGCCATGCTTATCACGCCACCATGCCAACGGACGCCCTCGCGCAACTTCGCGATGTCATGCAAGAAACCGAAGCTTACGGTTTTGCCCGCGTCCGCGAAGAACAAATCGCGCTTGGTAAAAAAGTCCGCGCATTATTTGAGTCGCGCGGTATTGTGAGCGTAGCGGCAGAAGGCTTCAAAGCACCCGGCGTGGTGGTGAGTTACACCGAAGACGCTGACATACAATCCAGCAAAAAATTTCTAGCCGAAGGCTTGCAAACCGCCGCTGGTGTGCCACTACAGTGCGATGAAGGGGCAGACTTCAAAACATTTCGCATCGGTTTATTCGGGCTTGATAAATGGCATAACGTAGATCGTTCAGTCGCGCAGCTGGCGAGTGCATTGGATCGCCTTCAGTTGAATGCAACCAACATTGCCATTGCGGCTGACTAACCAGAAAGATACAGACACCATGGCACACTATGTTGATAGTTTTGTTGTTCCAGTACCAACCAAAAAAGTAGATGCATATCGCAAAATGGCGAACAAATTTGGCAAGATATGTATCGAGCACGGTGCACTCCAATACACCGAAGCCGTTGCTGATGATGTCAGTGTCGGCAAGCGCACATCATTTCCGCAAGCAATCAAAATGAAAGATGATGAAACCGTCGTAGTGGCGTGGGTCACATATAAATCACGCAGTCACCGCGACAAAGTCGTGGCAAAAGTGATGGCGGATAGTCGCCTAAAAGACATGGGCAATAAAGATAAACCATTCGATGGCAAGCGTATGTTTTGGGGTGGGTTTAAGACCATCGTTACGCTCAACACTTAGCGTCGCTGTTATTGCCCACCAAACTGCCGCGCTGCCTCAATACCCAACCCAGTTGCCACACTCGCGAAGCGATCCCCTACGGCGATGTTGGCTAGCGGAAATTGCGCGGCAATTTTTTCGGTGAGAAAGCTAAGTCCGGTTGAGCCGCCCGTGAAATACAATGTGTTGATTTCTGCTGGGGTTAACTTAGCACGATGAGCTGTTTCTACAGCAGCATTCACAATGTCATTAACGCGATGTACTAAGGCATTGGCCTGTGCGGCGGCGTCAAACTCAACGTGCAAATTGTCTTCAATGTCATCAAGCGTAATGGTGGCGTGTGTGTGCAGGGCGACATTAATTTTGGCGTCTTCTGCTTTGGAGGCTAAGGCATGACCGAGCCGTTTTGTGACCACCGTGTTGAGCCGTTCATAGCAAATTTTGTCGGCATACATCACGCGCATTTCGCGTAATTCGATGAGTCGATTGTGGCTATAAACGGTATTGATGAGATGCCACGTGGCGAGATCAAAATAAATTTTGCTCGGCACACGTCGATGGTACTGACTCGCCGGACCGATGGTGCCCAAACCCAAGCTAGGCATGATGGCGGCGATATTTACCGCTTGGTCAAAATCAGTTCCCGCAATATGTACGCCATGACTAGCTAAAATATCGTCTTGTCGATTATTTTTATGCGGCGCTCGACTATTGCAGCCGACACGCACAATTGAAAAATCCGAGGTGCCACCGCCAATGTCAGCCACCAAAACAATTTCTTCTGTCGAAATTGTTGATTCGTAATCCAACGCGGCCGCAATCGGCTCAAACTGAAAATTAACGTCTTGAAATCCCGCCGCCATTGCGGCACGGCGCAATGCCGCTTCGGCTTTCGCATCGCGCACATCGTCGTCATCAACAAAGCGTACTGGGCGACCGATGGTTACTCGATTCAGTATTGCGCCGTGCTCAACTTCCGCCTTTTGCTTCAAGTGACGCAAATAATGAATCACGACATCCACATAACTGACGGTCATGCCATGACCAATATCGGTTACCTCGTCTAGTAAATCTGCTCCTAGGATGCTTTTAATCGACCGCATTAGTCGCCCGTCAAAGCCATCAACATAGGCCTGAATAGCGGCTCGCCCAAATGTACGAAGGCCGTCTTCTGCATTGTAAAAAATAGCCGTTGGCATGGTCACAAAATTATCTTCGATGACAGCTAGCTTCATCACACCACGACCACCTTTAGGATCAGGAATGGCAATCGCTGAATTTGATGTTCCAAAATCAATCGCGCAGTAATCGTTATGCATTTGTGATGAGTGAATTTAGCGTCGAACGTTAAGCACTGAGGATGTGTGGCGATATGAAAATATTTTATTAAACACCAATAAATACGGGCGTCTTCATGTATAAATCCATGAAAATGCTCGTCGTTATTAGCGTTTACTTTGCTGGCGCTTGCAGCCTTGGGACAGGAGTGGCACGTAAGCCGGACGACATTTTCAAGCTTACGGGCAAATCAATCACGTCTACTTTATTCGTCGCATTCGTTAAATCGCGTTTGGCAATATCGCGTGCAGCGCGCGCCAAGACAGCGTCACGTGCCGCGAATTCCGCCTTTTCTTGCGTTGACGCATTGCCTTGCCAAATTGTGGCCGCAAAAAAACCGAGTGCAGCAAAGCAAATTGAGGCGGCACTCATCCATAACCATTTACCGGGCTTGTCTCCTTTGGACGCATTTGCAGTAGCCGCTTCAGGTAGCTGCATGCGCATTAAAGGATTAGTTTCTGCATCGCGGATGCGTTCAATTTCGGCTTTTGCATCTGCTAAGGCTTTTGCTTCTTCATGCGCCTGATTCTGAACTGCTTCGGCTTCATCTTGTAGGCGTATGGTCTCTTTATCACGCACTTCTGCAAGTTCATTGAGAGCCAAGATTTTGGCCGCAAGCGTATCACTGAGTGACTTTTCAGCACGTACTTTTTCATCAGCGGCATCGGCTTTATCGCGCTCACTTGCCGCCAACGCATTTTGTAGTTGCGTGAATTCTTTTTCTTGGCTGAGTCGTGTTTCAGCCACATTAGTCAGCTGCTGCTCCGCCGCAATTTTGGCTTGCGCTGCCTCAGTTGCTGCTGCTTCAGCGCGTTGCCGTGCTTCGGACTCTACCGCCCATTTTTCTGCAAGCTCAAGGCGTGCAGCCTCAAGCTGCGCTAGTTGTTGTGCTGCTTTGTCTTCGCTAACACGTCTTGCAGCCTCAGCATTCGCCGACTTTTCTTCAAATTGCACACTTGCTTCTTGGAGCAGTTTCTCGCTGACAAGGATCGCGTCGCGCTTTGCATATTCCTGCTCAAGTGCTGCATTTGCGCGCGCAAGATCATCCGCTTGTTTGGCGGCCAATTGCGCTGAATCTGTGTCAACGCGTGCAATGAGTTGTGCTGTTTCCAACGCGCTTGATTTAGCTTCCGATAAACGTTGTTCAATTGATGCAAGCGCCTGCTTTTCAGTTTCAGCAAAAGCAAGTTGTTGTTTGGTATAACCACCTTCTTTGGCTAGACGTGCGGTTGCCTCTTCAGCCCATCGCTGTTCAGCCGCGATACGAGCTAGTACTGCCTGTCGCGCTAACTCTTCGGCGTTTTGGCGCGCCTGCATTTCAGCCGCACATGTTGCTTCAATTTCATGACGCGCTGCCTCAAGTTGGGCGAGCTGCTGCGCGGCATTTTCGGCACTTAAGCGCATTGCGGCGTTGACATTTGCCACATTTTCCTCAAGCCGCAAGCGTGCCTCTTTCAGCAATTTTTCGTTGGCAATGATCGAATCGCGTTGTGCACGTTCCTGCTGAAGCGATGCATCTGCGAGCGCAGACTCATCAGCTTGTTTAGCGGCTAGTTGAGTTTTATCGACTTCAACACGTGCACTGATTTCGGCGGTTTCAGCTGCAATAGATTTTGCTTCTGACAATAATTTTTCAACAGCGACGCGCGCACGCGTTTCTTCGTCCACGATTGCAAGCTGTTGCTTGGTAAGCTCACTTTCTTGGGAGAGCCTTGCAGCGGCTTGGTCAGCTAGTTGCTGTTCTGCCGCAATGCGCGCTTGTGCTGCTTGGCGCGCCGTTTCTTCAGCATTTTGACGTGCTTGTGTTTCGGCGGCATATTTCGCTTCTAATTCGATGCGCGATGCTTCTAGCTCTGCGAGCTTCTGTGCGGCAATTTCGTCTGCGGTGCGCATTGCGGCGTTTGCCTTGGCAATGCTTTCTGCGTGCTGCGCCTCTGCCTGCGCTATTTCCTCTTGCAGCTTTCTTTCTTTGGCGAAGATAGTATTACGTTGCTCGAGCGCTTGTCGTTGCGTGGTTTCTGCGGCAGCAATTGAAGCGGCTAGCGTTGTATCTAAATGCGCTGTTTGAGAATCAACGCGCGCACTGATTTCGGCGGTTTCAGCTGCAATAGATTTTGCTTCCGACAATAATTTTTCAACGGCGGTGCGCGTGCGTACTTCAGCTTCGGCTGCATTCGCCGCAGTACCAACCTCAGCTTCACGTTTTTTGTTAATGGCTTGCGCTAAGCTTTCCTCGGCTTGCTTTTCATTGAGTGCTATTGATAGCGCGGCTTCCTCTGCCGCAATTCGTAGCCTCGTTTCTTCCTCGAGCTTAGTTTGTAATGCCTGACGAAGTGAAAGTGCCTCTAGAGCTGACTTTTCTGATGCCACGCGTTTACGGGTTAATTCTTCAAGCTGTTTTGCACGCTGTTTTTCCTCATCCGCTCGTTGAGTGAGTAACTGGTCACGTTTTTCATTTTCTAACGTGATATCACGCTCCAACGCTTCAGCCTCAGCCTTATATTTAGCTAGGCTTGCGGTAGCTTCAGCTGTTGCTTTTGCATTTGCGTTAACGTGCTCAAGTGCGACCTGAGTCAATTGCTTTTCACGCTGAATATTCGCATCTGCAATAGCGAGTGCAGCCGCCTCAGCCTCGTGTCGTAAAGTGGCAGCGCGTTCAATTTCAGCTTCCGCTGCTATGCGTGATTTCACATCTTCAATAGCCGCAGCTTCGGCTGCAATACGCGCATCAACATTGGCGGCGACTTTTGTTTCGGCCGCTTCGCGTTTCGCCAACGCGGTTAAAAATTGATCATCCGCCATATTGCGTTGCACATTAATATCGTCTAACGCTGCAAGTCGTACACGCTGCGCGTTGGCACGTTCTGTTTGCGCTTTTTGAGCGGCAGCAACTAAACCTGCCATTGAAACGACCGTTGCGTCTTTAACCTCAAGTGCTAAGCGCATCTTGCGGTCTAAATCACCTGATTTTTCAGCGGCAATTTTTTCTTTCTCGGCATGTTGCTCTTCGGCGATTCGCAACGCTTTTAAGGCGATCTCGCGCTCACCTTCCAACGCGGTTAAGCGCGAGGCTCTTTCAGATAATTGCAACGCATCACTTTCAATGCGATCAGCTAGCGCCGCGTTGAGAGCGTTTGTTTCTTGTTCGCGCTGTTTAATGTCATTTGCAAGCTGCAATGCATTTTCTTCTGCCTTGGCGCGCGCTTCAGCAATGCTTCGTAATTTATCCTCAGCTGCTTCACGCTGCATGATAAGCGCGGCCAAGCGAGACTCACTTTGCTGCATACGGGCAGCACTAGCCGCGTCAGCAGCGGAATAAGCCGCTTTGTCTAACGCGGCCCTCTCATCGGCAGCGGCAAGCGCGGCGGTAAGCTTAATTTCTTCAGCGGCTATACGTTCATTTGCGACCAATCTGGCCGCTTCATCAGACTTAGCGCGCGCTGCTGTTGCCTCTATGGCAGCATCGACTGACTTAAGCGCGTCGACCATATTTAGAGGTTTGGCCGTTGGTCTTGAAGCCAAGAGATATGAAGACGCTTCTATTTTCGCTGAGGCCACAGCTTCAGCGCCAGTTTGTTTTTCTTCTTGATAGAGGTCAAGTACGCGTTGGGCAGCCATACGCGTCTCTTCGGCAATGAGTGCGGCTTCGATTTCATTTACAGGCGCAGACGACTTAGTAACGTTTGACGTTGCTGAGATCTCTTGCGAACGCTTCTGCTTGCGTAATTCTTCAGCTCTTTTTAGAGCCTCCATCAGTTTGCTCATGGTCGCATCAATTAATGATTAAAAACGGAAACCGAGCTTACTCGAAATGGTCGTTGTATCGCCAATTTTTTCGGCTTCAGCCGATACAGTGGCAAATGCCAGCCTCGCATCAAAACCAACAAAAGTGCGAGTACGGTTTACGGTAACAGACGAAAGCAAGGTATTGGGCGCACTAGTCTGGGTACGCACCGTGCCAATACCAACGTAGGGGGTAACAATGACCAATGGCTTTGCCACAACAAAATCAGCGCCCAAAGAGCGCACGTTAATTTTATTGGCGCCAATATCGCGGTTAGCCGTAAGCCTAATGGTGGCGCCCGGTGTAATTAAGCCAGGCTCTATAAATTGATAGCGCGCAATTGCACCGATAGTCTGCGTGCCAGTGCCGCCTGCAGCACCAATACTCGCACCAATATCAAACCCTGCCGCGAGTCCTTTATGAACGGTCAATCGCGGTGTAATAACGTCTGTCGCGCCGCCGCCTGCTTTTTTCCAAATGTCAGTGTTATCAACCTTTGTCACGCCAACTTCCACGCCAATATCAAAACCTAATAAATTTAGCGTTACGCCGGGCGATAAGGCACGCAATGCAGTGACTGAGGCTAGGTCTTTGGATAGGCGCAAAAATGCGTCTTGTGAAAGTTGGCGAATGTCATTGAAATCTCCCGCAGTAGCTGTCGTCGATACAAATATTGTATTGATGACAAATGAGCTGAGTAATGATTTTTTTAGTTTAAGCATTTAGGTAACTCAAAAATAAATAACGTATTAGGATTCGTAGAGTTTTTCAGGAACTGGATGTAGATGCATCGTCTTACCTGCCTTGAACACTTGGCCCGGTACGTCATGCCCAACAATTGCAGGAATTTTAACGGCAACAGCTAATAATTTGTCGAGATTAACACCCGTTACGATACCCATATCGTTGAGCATATTCACCACATCTTCGGTGCAGATATTTCCGGTTGCCCCCGGCGCAAATGGGCAACCACCTAGGCCGGCAATTGAAGCATCGTAACGCGCCACGCCAGCATTGATGCCAGCAATGACATTGGCTAAACCCATGCCACGCGTATTGTGAAAGTGCAATGTAATGTCGGCATCAGGAAAACGCGTTACCGCCACGCGCATCATACGTTCAACTTGCACAGGATTTGCCATGCCAGTCGTGTCTGCAAAAGTAACGCCATCAAAGCCGAGCGCTAAATATTTTTCAGCAAACAACATAACGCGTTCTTCATCCACATTTCCCTCAAACGGGCAACCAAATGCGGTTGAAATACAGCCGTTTATTTTTATGCCTGCCGCTTTTGCTAACGGTACCATCACACCAAAGTCGGCGAGAGACTCGTCAGTGGAACGTTTTACGTTGGCGCGATTGTGCGTCTCAGAAGCGGACATGAATAAATTTATTTCATCAATTATGCCTCCTGCGGCGTGACAGGAGATAGCCCGTTCCATACCCCGAATATTGGGCGTGATGGCCGTAATCATTACACCTTCGCGCCGCAAAATTTCTTTTAAGACCGTTTCTGCATCTGCCATATTCGGTACGAATTTAGGATGCACAAACGATGTGGCCTCAATTTTGGCTAATCCGGTTGCGCTCAGCTGGTTAATGAGCGCGATCTTGGTTTCGGTGCGAATAATGTTTTTTTCAATTTGAAAGCCATCACGCACGCCAACATCATTAATTTGAATTTTTTTAGTCATACCTACTATTTTGCGCTGATTTATATATTGGGGCTACATGAAATGCTGGTAAAAATGGTGCGATGGCTCAACTCAGCAACATATCAGTGGAATTTCGAAATAGAAAACATCGTTATTTATCAACATGTTGTGATGAGACGTAGGCGGCACAAAAGAATTGGTGCGCTGCCACATTTTGGTTTGACTTCGATTGCGAGCCGCGTTTATAATCGTTAGGCTTTGCGGGGCAAACAACGTTTTCATCTTGCTTACTGAATTTCAGCTGTATTAAGAAGGTGCATAAATGCGGCGACTTCTAATATCCGTTTTGAATCCTGTAGCCCTCAGCGTTATTGCCATTCAAGTTGCTCTCATTGCCGCATTTTCGATGATTTTGTTTGTTTGGCAAGGAGAGTTAGCTAGTTTGTCAGCCATATTTGGTGGTTTTGTAATTGTGTTAGGCAATTTGGCGTATGCCTTCATTGCTAGGCCGCATAAGGTCAACGTTGTTTCAGGTAATCAAGCGTTAATGCGACACGTATTGGCTGAAGTCGCAAAAATTTTAATCGCGATGAGTTTGTTGCTCGGCGCGTTCGCTTCAAATAAGTTTGACGCCGTATGGTTGATTGCGGCGGTGGGTGTTGCCTTATTGGGACATGGATTGTCCTTGTTAATAGTCAAAATGAACTAGAAAAACACGTCATGGCATCTGGTTACAATTCACCTTCTGATTACATTGAGCACCATCTCAAAAATCTGACGCACACGTTCGAGAGCGGTTCATCAATTCACGTTGATACCGTTGTAAATTCGCTCATCTTAGGCTTCATCACTTTCGGCCTGCTATGGCTGGTGTCGCGTAAAGCGACCGCTGGTGTGCCAGGGCGATTACAAGCTTGCGTAGAATTGCTTGTTGAATTTATTGATAATCAAGTCAAAGATATTTACCACGGCTCGCGTAATTTTGTGACGCCATTGGCTATTACTGTATTTGTATGGGTTTTGGTCATGAATTCGGTCAAGCTAATTCCCATTGATTGGTTGGCGATAGTCACACATTCTCTTGGCGCACCGTACTGGCGCCCTGTTCCTACAACGGACTTAAACACCACCGCAGCGTTATCGCTTTCAGTCATTTTTTTGGTGATTGTATTTAGCATCAAAGCCAAGGGTGTTGGCGGTTATATTCACGAATTATTCTGTACGCCATTTGGCGGCAACCCAATTTTGTGGCCGTTTAATTTCGCCTTCCAGTTAATTGAATTGATTTCCAAGCCGCTATCGCTGGCGCTGCGTCTGTACGGCAATATGTTTGCGGGCGAAGTTATTTTCCTCCTGATTGGTATGCTGGGCGCGGTCGGTGTTGGTGGAGTCATAGCGGCGAGCTTGCTTCATGCGGGTTGGGCAATTTTCCACATCCTAGTTGTGGCATTGCAAGCGTTTATTTTTATGATGTTGACTGTTGTTTATTTATCAATGGCAAAAGAACATCACTGATTTTTAGTTTTAATCTGGTTTTTTAATTAGTTATTAACGACGTTGTTCGTACTCGAAAGGAAACAAAAATGGAAAAAATCGCAATGATCGCCATGGTTCAAGGCTATACGGCAATCGCCATCGGTATCATCATCGGCTTGGGTGCCTTCGGCGCCTGTATTGGTGTGGGCATGATGTGTTCTAAATTTTTAGAATCTGCTGCACGCCAGCCAGAGCTAATCCCACAATTGCAAGGCAAAGTGTTTTTGTTGCTTGGCCTGATTGATGCTGCGTTTATTATCGGCGTTGGTTTGGCTATGTTCTTCGCCTTTGCTAACCCATTGCTTTCAGTGCTGCGCTAATCAGCTTAGTGTGATTAGTTCAAACCGAAATAGAAAGGCACTGTCATGAATATTGGCTTAACTCTCGTCGCACAAGCGATAGGTTTCGCAATTTTCATTCTCTTTACCTACAAGTTTGTTTGGCCACCGTTAAACGAGGCCATTGAGACGCGCCGCAAGAAAATTGCGGAAGGTTTAGCGGAAGCGGAAAAAGGCAAGGCAGCGCTCGCCGAAGGCGAGAAGATTAAGGCTGTCATGCTCAAAGAAGCGCGTGATACGGCGGCTGATGTTAAAGCCGTCAATGACAAGCAAGCAGTGTCGATTATTGAAGACGCTAAGGCGCAAGCCAAAGTTGAAGCTGAACGCATTAAAGCTGATGCTATGGCGCAAATTGAGCATGAGAAGCAAAAAGCAAAAGATCAGTTGCGTGAGCAAGTTGCGGCTTTAGCCGTGGCGGGTGCTGAAAAGATTTTGAAGCGTGAAGTCAATGCTGCAGCACATGCTGATATGTTGAACCAGTTGAAAGGTCAACTGTAATGGCTGAGCTGACCACTGTTGCTCGTCCATACGCTGAGGCGGTGTTTCGTGCTGCTGTTGAAGCAAATGTGACTGCACCATTTGGTGAAGCGTTATTGGCGCTAGGTTTAGCGGCGGCTAATGTGCAAATGTCGTCGCTTTTGGGAAACCCAAAGGTGACCGCTGCCGAAAAAGCAGGTGTATTAGCGGCAGTGGCAGGCGGCAATCTTGCGACACCAATGGCAAATCTCGTGACAGCGTTGTTAGAAAACGGCAAAGCAACTTTATTGCCATTTATTAGCGAGCACTATCAGCGTTTGCAGCGCGATCATGATGGCGTGATTAAAGCGACAATTACCTCAGCATTTCAACTAACGGACGCCGAAAAAGCTGACTTAGTCGGCGCGCTAGGTAAGAAATACGGCAAGAAAATTGAAGTTGATGTCATCGTTGACGAATCGCTAATTGGCGGAGCGCGAATCAAGGTGGGTGATGACGTAATACACGCTTCAGTGCGCGATACATTAGACCAAATGAAACAGGCGTTGATGGCTTAGGCGGTTTTGAATACACCTAAACAACAGCGTCATTAAAGAATTTTTCAGTATTTATTGGAGTGGGTATGCAGATCAACCCGGCAGAAATCAGCGAACTAATTAAATCAAAAATCCAAGCGCTTCCGGCTGCTGCCGAAAAGCGTTCCGAAGGCACCGTTATCTCGGTGACTGACGGTATTTGCCGCATTCACGGTCTGGCTGACGTGATGCAAGGTGAAATGTTGGAGTTTCCAAATAACACCATTGGCTTGGCCTTGAACCTCGAGCGCGACTCTGTCGGCGCGGTGGTGCTTGGTAGCTACGAGCATATTTCTGAAGGCGACACCGTCAAATGTACGGGTCGTATTTTGGAAGTGCCGGTTGGCCCTGAGCTGATTGGTCGTGTGGTCAATGCGCTTGGCGCGCCAATTGACGGCAAAGGCCCAATTAACGCGAAGATGACTGACGTTATCGAGAAAGTAGCGCCTGGCGTTATTGCGCGTAAATCAGTTTCGCAGCCTGTGCAAACGGGTTTGAAATCAATTGACGCGATGGTTCCAGTTGGCCGTGGCCAACGCGAACTCATTATTGGTGATCGTCAAACCGGCAAAACCGCCGTAGCCATTGACGCCATCATCAACCAAAAAGGTAAGAATCTTACCTGCGTTTATGTCGCTATCGGTCAAAAAGCATCGACCATTGCTAACGTCGTGCGCAAGCTAGAAGAGCACGGCGCGATGGCATTTACCATTGTTGTTGCTTCAAGCGCGTCTGAATCCGCCGCGATGCAATATCTATCAGCTTACTCTGGCTGCACCATGGGCGAATATTTCCGCGACCGTGGTGAAGATGCGCTGATTGTTTATGATGACTTGTCAAAGCAAGCGGTAGCGTATCGCCAAATCTCATTATTGCTACGTCGCCCTCCGGGTCGCGAAGCCTACCCTGGCGACGTCTTCTATTTGCATTCACGTTTGCTTGAGCGTTCTGCACGTGTGAATGAAGACTATGTTGAGAAATTCACCAATGGCGCTGTCAAAGGCAAAACTGGCTCGCTCACCGCATTACCAGTGATCGAAACCCAAGCTGGTGACGTATCGGCGTTCGTTCCGACAAACGTGATCTCTATTACCGACGGCCAGATTTTCTTAGAAGCCGATTTGTTTAATGCGGGTATTCGCCCTGCGATTAACGCGGGTGTATCAGTTTCTCGCGTCGGCGGTGCAGCGCAAACCAAAATCATGAAGCGCAAAGATACTGGTGCAGGCGTGCGTTTGGCACTGGCGCAGTATCGTGAATTAGCGGCGTTTGCCCAGTTTGCATCAGACCTTGACGAAGCAACGCGTAAACAACTTGAACGCGGCAAGATGGTCACTGAGTTGATGAAGCAGCAACAGTATCAGCCAATGCAAGTATGGGAAATGGCGTTGATCTTGTTTGCGGTTAACAATAACTACATGGACGACGTAGAAGTCAAGAAGGCGCTCGGCTTTGAAAAGGCGTTGAGTGGTTTCATGAAAACCAAATATGCGGCATTGGTTGACTCAATTGATAAAGCCGCCAATCTTTCTGCAGACGACGAAAAAGCACTTCATGCCGCTGTCGCGGATTTCAAAAAGACCGGTGCTTACTAAGTAAGCTAGTACATAAATAAGCACGCGATTCGAAAGAGCTAAGTATGGCCGGAAGTAAAGAAATTCGAACCAAGATCAAGAGTGTAGAAAATACACGCAAGATCACCAAGGCGATGGAAATGGTCGCCGCCTCCAAAATGCGTAAAGCGCAGGAACGGATGCGTGCTGCTCGACCGTATGCCGAAAAAATTCGTAGCGTTGCGGCTAATTTGTCGCACGCCAATCCTGATTACCGTCACGCGTTTTTACAAAAACGCGATACAGTAAAAAATATCGGCGTCATCATGGTGACATCTGATAAAGGGCTTTGTGGTGGGTTAAATACCAATGCCATGCGCTTGATGGTCACCAAGATTAAAGATTGGGAAACAGTGGGCGCAAAAGTGCAGGCGACTGCGATTGGCAATAAAGGTTTTGGCTTCTTGCAGCGTTATGGCATTCCAGTGGTCTCGCATGTGATTGGTTTGGGCGATAAACCGCATTTAGACAAGATGATTGGGCCGATCAAACTTCAGCTTGATCAATTCGCCGAAGGCAAAATCGACGCGCTTTATCTTTGCTATACCAAGTTCATCAACACCATGAAGCAAGAAACAATGTGTGAGCAGTTACTTCCACTGACTGGTGAAAAGCTTGGTGCACCTGATTCGGCTTGGGACTATTTGTACGAGCCAGATCCGAAGGTTGTACTTGACGAATTGCTGGTGCGCTATATCGAATCTATTATTTATCAGGCCGTCTCTGAAAATATCGCCTCTGAGCAATCAGCGCGCATGGTAGCGATGAAGTCTGCTTCAGACAATGCCAAAGAGGTCATTGGCGATTTGAAGCTTACTTATAACAAAGCGCGGCAAGCGGCGATTACCAAAGAATTATCAGAAATTGTCAGCGGTGCAGCAGCGGTCTAGCGGTATCACGACATCAACAGATTTTAAGAATTTACTTTAGGCAGGGTTGAATATGAGCACAGGAAATATTGTTCAGTGTATTGGCGCAGTGGTGGATATCCAGTTTCCCCGCAACGCGATGCCCAAAATTTATGAAGCGCTAACGCTTCAAGACGATGACCAAAAAAGCTTTGCTGAAAAAGGCTTGACCTTTGAAGTCGAGCAGCAGCTCGGCGACGGCGTTGTGCGCTGTATCGCGATGGGTTCATCAGACGGCCTGCGTCGCGGCATGAAGGTAAAGGGCTCTGGCGCGCCAATCTCAGTGCCTGTCGGTGCCGCAACTCTTGGCCGCATTATGGATGTGCTTGGGCGCCCGATTGACGAGCAAGGACCAATCCTGACCGAAGAGCGCCGTTCTATTCACCAGCCAGCACCAAAGTTTGATGAGCTTTCCCCATCGGTAGATTTGTTGCCAACAGGTATTAAGGTGATCGACTTAGTGTGTCCGTTTGCTAAGGGCGGCAAAGTTGGTTTATTCGGCGGCGCGGGTGTTGGCAAGACCGTAAATATGCTCGAATTGATCAACAACATTGCAAAAAGCTATGGTGGTTTATCGGTATTTGCCGGTGTAGGTGAACGTACTCGCGAAGGCAATGACTTTTATCACGAGATGCAAGAAGCTGGCGTTATCAAAGCCGACAATTTAAGCGAATCTAAAGTCGCGATGGTATTCGGTCAAATGAACGAGCCACCAGGAAATCGTTTGCGTGTTGCGCTTACTGGCTTGACGATGGCCGAGCGTTTCCGTGATGAAGGTAAAGACATTCTCTTCTTCGTGGACAATATTTATCGTTATACATTGGCAGGTACAGAAGTATCCGCGCTACTAGGTCGTATGCCATCCGCCGTGGGCTATCAGCCTACATTGGCTGAAGAAATGGGCGTACTGCAAGAGCGTATTACATCGACCAAGACTGGCTCGATTACGTCAATTCAGGCCGTGTATGTGCCTGCTGATGACTTGACCGATCCGTCACCAGCAACTACGTTTGCACACTTAGATGCTACCGTTGTGTTGTCGCGTGATATCGCATCCCTTGGTATTTACCCAGCGGTTGATCCGCTAGATTCCACTTCACGTCAGCTCGACCCGCAAGTCGTTGGTGAAGAGCATTACTCAGTAGCACGTAGCGTGCAAACCACCCTGCAGCGCTACAAAGAATTGCGCGACATCATCGCCATTTTGGGTATGGACGAATTGTCGCCAGAAGATAAATTAGCCGTTTCACGTGCACGTAAAATTCAGCGTTTCTTGTCACAGCCGTTTAACGTGGCTGAAGTTTTCACCGGTGCGCCAGGCAAGATTGTGCCACTCAAAGAAACGATTCGCGGCTTTAAGATGATTGTTAATGGCGAATGCGACGCGCTACCAGAACAAGCGTTTTATATGGTCGGCGGTATTGATGAAGTGTTTGAAAAAGCTAAAACAATGTAAAAAATTCAGACAAAAGTGAAAACCTACTTTTGTCTGGGTTAGTTAGTAAAAATCCCCGGCATAGCCGGATGATTTTTAAAACGTAAAACCCAAAACCGAGAGCAGTTTTTATGGCAACACTACACGTCAACATCGTATCAGCCGAGCAGTCGATTTTTGAGGGCGAGGCCGTAATGGTGGTCGCCCCAGGCGAATCGGGTGAGCTCGGTATTTTGCCGCAGCACGCGCCATTGCTTACACGCATTAAGCCAGGCACAGTCAAAATCAAAATGCAGGATGGCTCAGAGGAGCTCGTTTATGTTTCTGGCGGTATTTTAGAAGTACAGCCTAAAGCATTAACAATACTGGCAGATTCCTCAATTCGTGCAAATGATTTAGACGAAGTGAAGGTATTAGAAGCTAAACGAGCTGCTGAGGAAGCGCTTACTAACCGTGCAAGCGGCCAAGAGCGCGCTATTGTTCAGGCTGAGCTTTCACAACTTGCTGCACAATTAGCGGCTATTAGAAAGTTGCGTAAATAAAGAAAATTTGATACTATGAGAGTGCCGTAACGGTTTAGAGGCGCAGTAAACATTTTCAGGCAGCGGATAACCTCCGCTGCCTTTTTTATTCTTCTAATTATCTACCGGCGCGTGCGATGGTCTATGCAATGATTTGTGTTTACCCGAATCCCTACCGACTATGACCTCACTATCTGTTGTAATTCTCGCTGCAGGCCAAGGAAAGCGCATGCGCTCCGCCTTGCCAAAAGTACTCCATGCGATTGCTGGCAAACCCATGCTCGCACATGTGATCGACACTGCAGCAACGTTGAATCCCACTGTCACTACCATTGTTTATGGACACGGCGGCGATATCGTTCGCGATGCGTTCGCCGAGAATACTTCGCTCACTTGGGCCAATCAATCGCCGCCATTAGGCACGGGTCATGCGGTGTTACAAGCGTTACCGTTTGTAGATAAAACTGATATCACACTCGTGCTCTATGGCGACGTGCCACTGATCGCATCTAAAAGTTTATTGGGTTTAGTTGACGCAGCGGCCAAACATCAACTCGCTTGGCTGACGATGCAAGTTGCCAATCCGCAAGGCTTAGGCCGAATCGTTCGCGATAGCCAAGGTAATGTTTGCGAGATCGTCGAGGAAAAAGATGCGGACGCTGAAATACGAAAAATCACTGAAATCAACACGGGTTTTCTAGCCTGCCCAACCGCGTGGCTCAAACGCTGGCTGCCCACATTAGGCAATAAAAATGCGCAGGGTGAATATTACCTTACAGATATTCTGAAATTAGCCGTATCTGAAGGCCTACCCGTTGTGACGCATTCCGCGTCGAGCGAGGTGGAAATTACAGGCATCAATAGTCGCGATCAATTAGCCATGCTTGAACGCCAATATCAGCAACAAATCGCATATCAGCTAATGGCCGCAGGCGTTACCTTACGCGACCCGGCACGCATTGATGTACGCGGCACGCTAACATGTGCTGAAGACGTCACTATTGATGTGAATTGTGTATTCGAAGGTATTGTCACGATTGCCAAAAACGTCAGCATTGGTGCAAACGTAATGCTGCGAGACTGCAACATTGCAGAAGGCAGCGAAATATTGCCCTTCACCACGATTGATACCGCAACCGTTGGCGGTAATACGCGTATTGGTCCTTATGCGCGCGTTCGCCCTGGTACTACACTGGCTGATGATGTGCATATCGGTAATTTCGTTGAAGTGAAAGCAAGCCAGGTCGGCGTAGGTTCAAAGGCGAATCATCTTAGCTATATTGGCGACACCACTATCGGCAACAATGTAAATATCGGCGCAGGCACCATCACCTGTAACTATGATGGCGCGAATAAACACCGCACTGCGATTGAAGATAATGTGCATATCGGCTCAGACGTGCAACTCGTCGCGCCAGTAACGGTGCACGCGGGTGCTACTGTGGCCGCCGGAACGACCGTGTGGAAAGATGTTGCCGCAAACACACTCGCATTGAATGATAAAACACAGTTGAGCCGTCTTGGCTGGACGCGCCCTACAAAGAAAAAATAATTGGTCGTGCCAATTAGCAACGTAATAAATAAAGGAAAGTTATGTGCGGTATCGTCGGTGCAATCTCAACACGTAATATTGTTCCCATCCTCACCGAAGGCTTAAAGCGCCTCGAATATCGCGGCTACGACTCATCTGGCATTGCGGTGATGTCTGACGATGGGCAAGACATTAAACGTGTACGCCGCGTTGGTCGCGTGCGTGAAATGGAAACCGCCGCGCTTGCCGAAAATCTTCATGGCTTACTTGGCATCGGCCATACCCGCTGGGCCACGCATGGCGGCGTGACAGAACCTAACGCGCATCCACATGTATCACTTAATGAAATCGCGGTGGTACATAACGGCATTATTGAAAATCATGATCAACATCGCACACACTTAAAAACACTCGGCTATGTGTTTGATTCGGAAACGGATACTGAAGTTATCGCGCACTTGATTCACTACTATTTTCAGACGACGCAAAATCTTTTTCAGGCCACTCAACAAGCCGCGCGTGAATTACATGGCGCTTATGCCATTGGTGTGGTGGCGAAATCGCATCCTGATATTCTCATTGCCGCGCGCGTTGGCTGCCCACTACTGATTGGTGTCGGCGAGAATGAAAATTTTATTGCCTCTGATGTTTCAGCCATTTTGCCTGCGACGCGTCGGGTCATGTATTTAGAAGAAGGCGATGTCGCAGAAATTACTCGTGAAGCCATTCAGGTTGTTGATGTGCATGGCGCAACAGTCACCCGTGACATTCATGTATCCGAAGTCACTGATGACGCCAATGAATTGGGACCATATACCCACTTCATGCAAAAAGAAATTCATGAGCAGCCGCGCGCTATTTCTGACACATTAGAATCAATTGTTAGCGATGGCATTCAGGCTGATTTTTTTGGCGCAGATGCCGCCACACATTTTGCTAATGCCAGCAGCGTACTCATCTTGGCGGCAGGCACTAGCTACTATGCCGGCCTGGTTGCAAAACAATGGATCGAAACCATCGCGCGCATCCCGTGTCAGGTTGAGCTCGGTCACGAATATCGCTACCGCGATTCGATTCCTAATCCGACGCAGCTTATCGTCACCATCTCGCAATCAGGCGAAACGCTCGATACAATGGAAGCATTAAAACGCGCTAAATCGCTAGGCCATACGGCAACACTATCAATTTGCAATGTACGCGCAGCGGCCATTCCACGCGCTTCCGCCATGGTCTTTTACACGCGTGCGGGCATGGAGATTGGTGTCGCGTCCACCAAGGCATTTACGACACAGTTAATTGCGCTGTTTTCACTCGCCCTCACATTGGCCAAGACTAAAGGCCACATCAATAGCGCACAAGAACTCGACTACCTTG
The DNA here is from genome assembly GCA_031414695.1 of Burkholderiales bacterium. Taxonomy (GTDB): domain Bacteria; phylum Pseudomonadota; class Gammaproteobacteria; order Burkholderiales; family Usitatibacteraceae; genus UKL13-2. The sequence goes on along the minus strand of JANNWG010000052.1, from coordinate 8,731 downwards.
AGCAACTTCGTTACGTGCCTGGCAGCGTACAACACGCACTCAATCTAGAGCCGCAAATCCAAAGTTGGGCAGAAAAATTTAGCGTTAAAAACCATGCGCTATTTTTAGGCCGTGGTCTGCATTATCCAATTGCATTAGAGGGCGCATTAAAGCTTAAAGAAATTTCCTACATTCACGCTGAGGCGTATCCCGCGGGCGAATTAAAACACGGCCCACTTGCATTAGTGGATAACAATATGCCGGTGGTCGTCATCGCGCCTAATGACACGCTACTCGAAAAAGTAAAGTCCAACATGCAAGAAGTCAGCGCACGCGGCGGCGAATTATTTGTCTTCGCCGATGCGGATAGCCACTTCGCTGAAAGCCAAGGCGTGCACGTCATTCGCACACCAAGACACGCTGGCTTACTCTCGCCGATTATTCACGCCATCCCTGTACAACTGCTGGCCTATCACACCGCCTTAAAGCGCGGTACCGATGTTGATAAGCCGCGCAATTTGGCGAAAAGCGTAACGGTGGAGTAATCGACTTTATCAAAGTAGTGCAAACTATTTGAGCCTAAGTATGTTGAGATCAGGTTGGAGATTTGTGCGGTCTTAGAGGATAAGTAAATATTCGCTGGTTACTTTCGGCCAATAGCGGCTGTTCCCGATCGCCGTCCACTTCAGCGGGTGTTATCTGGCGTGACGTAAAACTTGATTCTGTTGTAGGTGTATATTTATACAAAATAGTTGCTTAAGGGTATGAATTCAAAATGTCTTTTCGATTTTTCACATACAAGTTGTGCGTCAGCCCAAAAAGTTGTGGAGACTCGGGTTGTCGCCACAAATTAAGTTAGGCATCACAATCCACCATGTCGCTCACCTGCATAGTCCCCAATTCAATCTGGCATGCACAGCAGCCGCTGAAGTTCGGCCCGATCTCCCTCACGACCAGAATGACGGTAGTTCGACTACGCGACGGATCGCTATGGATTCACTCTCCGATTGCACCCACGCGTGATTTGATCGAAGATCTGCAGAAAATCGGACCCGTCTGTTACGTAGTCGCTCCGAATAAAAGCCACCATCTTTTCTTCCTCGCCTTCCTAAATGCCTACCCGTCAGCTCACGGTTTCATTGCTGCCGGCCTGGAGTTGAAGCGTCCAGACCTCAGCCGATTTCCTCGGGTTTCACGCGAAGTGCCATGGGGTTCCGAGATCCAAGGCTTCTTCATCGAAGGGCTACCAATTCTGAACGAGACGGTCTGGTTCCACGTCGCCACAGGGACTTTGATCCTTACCGACCTACTCTTCTGCTTCTCGGAAGCGAACCGAGGAGTTACTGGACTAGTTGCGAAGCTTTTGGGCGTTCATGGCAAGCTAGGAATGTCAAGAACGATGAAGTTGGCGACAAAAGACAAGCATGCCCTTGCGAGGTCTGTATTGCCGCTGCTGTCACTACCCGTGCAAAGAGTGGTAGTTGCCCACGATCAGATCATAAACGAGCAACCGATAGCAAAGCTCACGCATGCCTTCGCTTGGCTCCAGTGATGCCTAACCCCTCGCTCCTGCCGTTGTCGCCCGCTTAGCTCGAACGTTGAGGCTGTAGAAAAACCCTTTTTGAAAAACTCTAAAATATCGCTCATGAAAATGACCTCTCAGAATTGCATACAAAGCATTAACTTGTGCTTAGGAGTGACAAACGTATCGCCATATTTGCCCTCCAGATTGCATCGAGGGGTTTTTCTACAGCTTCGTTAAACCGCCGCTTTCGGGAAAATAGAAGGTCAGCTTTGGGTCAACTGCGGCGGTTCCCGTAGCCGCAAAACGGACATTGCCTAACTGACGCTCTGACTAAGAAATGCCCAGGTCAATCCAGATCTTGGAAGAGTTAGAACCTGCGCTTTTAGTTGCAGTCTTTAATGTTGCTCGTGGGCTTCGAGCGACGCAGCAGTGTGTCGGGTTTATGAAGACGTTGGTCTCGACTAAATCTCGCTCGTTAATACTGTTGCAGCGAAGTTCGACAATGACGTTAACTTTACAAGCTGAAACGTCGAAAGTTGGGAGTCATCATTGTCGTGCTTGCCTCGAAGCACGACTAATTAACGCGCAATACTCAAATCACAAACTCTCCATTCGGCTGGCATCTTGAAGCACATATGCTCGAAAGTGCCCGCCAATAAACGAGTTTGCTTATTTACAGTGGCTGCAACAAACGATTCACTTCCGCCAAATCGTCTTCAGTCAAACGCCCCGCGGCGGCTTTTAGGCGAAGCTGCGAGAGGATGGTGTTGTAGCGCGCTTGTTGTAAATCGCGCTGGGTTTGGAAGAGGATTTGCTGCGAATTCAACACGTCCACATTGGTACGTACGCCGACTTCTTTGCCTAGCAGCGTGGAGTCAAGCGAGGCTTTGGAGGAGACGAGTGAAGCTTCGAGCGCTCTGACCTGTGCGGCACCGCTGGTGACGTTCAAGAATGATGTTTTCACATTCTGAGCGACCGCGCGTTTGGCGTTTTCTAAATCTTGCTCGGCGCGCTCGCGTAATGACAACGTCTGACGGATACGGGCTTGCGTACCGCCGCCTTGAAATATTGGGATGTTGAGCACTAGGCCAATATTTGTCGTGTTGCTGGTAAACGGCGTGCCCGTTGAGGGTGAATTGTTGTAGCCGTAGCTGCCCGTCAAATCGAGCGTCGGGTAGTGCCCCGCCTTGCTACGATCAACTTCTTTCACCGCAATCTCATAGGCCGCACGCAGTTGTGCAATTGTCGGGCTGGCTTCTTCGGCGCCTTTTACCCACAGTAGCGGGTCGGCTGGTGTTGGCAAAGCTAGCGTTGGGTTATCGCGTAGCTTTGCAAGCGATGGGGCGGTTTTGCCGATTAACTGCTCCAGCGCATTTTTCTTAATCTCTAAATCATTTTGGTCCGCAATTTCACGGGACACGGCTAAATCAAACCGCGCTTGCGCTTCATAGGTATCGACAATGGTCGATGTACCGACTTCAAAATTACGTTTTGCTTGGGCTAATTGTTCAGATACGGCTTTTTTCTGTGCGGCGGAGAGCGCTACGTTATCTTGCGAAAGCAGCACATCAAAGTAAGCTTGTGCGGCGCGATTGACGATATTTTGTTTTGCGTCTGCAAACACGGCTTCTGCTTGCTTGACTTGCAAGCCTGCTTGGTCAACGCCAATCCAGGTTTGCATCCGAAATAGTGGCTGTGTGAGCGACAGCGTGTAGCCTTTTGAGGTGTAATCACGCGAGGTGTTGCCCAATACCGAGTCAGTCTCACTATTGATGCGATTAACGTTTGCGCCCAATGAAATCAGCGGTAGCGTTCCAGCACGCGCAATCGGGCTCGCTTCTTTAGCGGCTTCATAGGTGGCGCGTGCCGCGGCGTACACAGGGTCTTGCGAGAGTGCATCTCGGTAGACATTGATGAGGTCAGCCGCACTCACACTAGCGACGGTGGAGGAGGCGAATAAGGCAACAAGTAGGCGATTTAACATGAGGATTTTCTTTTGGCTCGCGGGGTTAGGTAAGAGATAGAACATGCCGCGTAGTAATAGTTGTTCAAACAATCGGAAATAATTAATAAAGTGGCACAGTTGCATCCACCTGCCGCGACCATGCGTCTATACCACCATCAAGATTATGCAAGTTGTCAAAGCCCTGACGCTGCAAAAATGCGACGACTTGCAGACTTCGCATCCCGTGATGACAAATGATGACCGTAGGATGCGTTTCATCTATCTCTTGGATGCGGCTCGGCACTTCATTCATCGGAATATGTGTCGCACCCGCAATATGCGCGAGTTTCAATTCCCACGCTTCGCGAACGTCAATGACGACCGGTTTTTCTTCCGCTGATTGATCTAGCAATTGTCGCAATGCTGGCGCTGATAGTTGGCGCATCATATGGGCTTAAAACGTAAATCGTGATGGTTGCACCGCATTTAGTAACGGCGGCGTTACCGTTTCAAACAAAACCGTGCTGACGATGCTCGTTGCTGTTACGCGCTCAAGTAGGGTCGCCTGCATTGCTGGTGCATCACCGATCACCGCAAATAATCGCCCGCCTATTGCCAAATACGGTAAAAACGCCACTGGCGACACAGGCACTGAGCCAGTCAAGACAATAATTTCAAACACTTGATCAGCGGGTAGAAATGGCGCAGGGTTTGCAGCAGCGTCACCCACAGTGATTTCCACATTGCCAATCCCCGCGACTGCTAATTTAGCCGCTGCACTATTGGCGAGCGAGGCGAAGTATTCAATTGAGGCGACACGAGCGGTGCTTTTTGCCAACAGCGCCGTCAGATAGCCAGAGCCTGTGCCGATTTCCAACACACGCTCATGTGGCTTGGGTGCTAGCTCTTGAATAATGCGCGCTTCCAGCTTTGGCGACAGCATAAATTGCCCTTCACCAAGTGGAATTTCAGTATCCATAAACGCTAACGCCCGATACGCTGGCGGCACAAAATCTTCTCGCTTCAGATGAAATAGCAAATCTAGTACAGACTGATCAAGGACATCCCATGTGCGAATTTGCTGCTCAACCATGTTGAAGCGCGCTTGCTCGGTTGCATCAAGTGGTAATGTCGCCGTGTTGGTTGCGTTCATAGTAATATTTTAGGCGTTGTGGGCGTTGTAATTACGCTAGATTTTAACTGATGGCGATGCTGCCGCCGTAGTTTCTGTGGCAGTTAAGCCAGCAATATCGCCCGATTTAAATGCGCGAATCAGCATATCAGTATGCATGGCGAGATACACATCGGCGTCTATTTGCTTCGCACCACACAAATCAAACGAGTGGCGCCACAACATCAGCATCACCACTGGTGCGGCGCAAATGCGCGGCAGGTATTCCATTGGCACGCTGCGAAATTCACCCGACGCGACGCCGCGCTCAATCACATACACAAATAGCCCCATACCGCGCGTAATCACTTCATCATGATAAAACTTTGCCAGCGCGGGAAAGTTACCGGCCTCAGACATCATCAGCTTCGCGATACCGCCCAATTTGGTCGCACCAATCTGACTCCACCAGCTAAAGACCAGATCACGCAGCAGCTCGGCGGAAGTGCCTTGATAGGCGCGCATGAAGATTTCATAGTCTTCAATCCGCGATACAATGCCATCCTCAATTACCGACTTAAACAGCGCCTCTTTACTATCAAAGTACAGATACAGCGTGCCTTTTGAGACACCCGCGCGTTTGGCAACATCATCTAAGCGGGTAGCCGAAAAGCCGCGCTCGATAAATAACTCCAGCGCAGCGGTTGCAAGCTCCCCCGGACGCGCATCTTTGCGGCGCTCCCAGCGTGGCTCCATTATTTTTGCAAGTGCGGACATATTGTCTATTCTTAATGACTATTTAGTCAGCAAGATACCCGCCTTTTGCCTAGTCGTCAAGATAAATACCTGCTGATGCGAGTCTTACAAACCTGATTGCTGACATCAAGACAAACACAAACAAATGGTGTAACGTGCGTCATTGAAACGCTGGGGTCCTGGCAATATTGCCGGGTGAGAAATACCCATCGAACCTGATGCGGGTAATGCCGCCGAAGGGATGCGTTCTAACTCAGCAATTATTGTGGGCGAGCGTATCCTTTGTTTAATTGATAAAGGAAATACCATGAACGCTCCCACAAATCCTAAATTCCTCGAAGCCACTGCCACGGTTGATGAAGCAGCCGTAAAGCCGCTACCTAACTCGCGCAAAGTCTATATCGAAGGCTCGCGCCCTGATATTCGCGTACCGATGCGTGAAATTTCGCAATCCGACACGCCGCTTGCGATGTCAATGGACGGCAAAGGTGAAAAGAATGCCGCTATTTTTGTTTATGACACATCCGGCCCCTATACCGACCCAAATGTACATATTGATATACGTGCTGGTCTAGCGCCGCTACGCGAAAACTGGATTGTTGAACGAAACGACACTATCTTGCTCGACGGCCCAACATCGCTGTACGGTATTGATCGCCTGAATGACGAAAAACTCAACGAGCTACGCTTTAACTTGAAACGCAAACCACGCGTCGCCAAAGAAGGCATGAATGTCTCGCAAATGCACTACGCCAAGCGCGGCATCATCACGCCAGAGATGGAATACATCGCCATTCGTGAAAATCAAAACCGCGAATGGATGCTGGCGAACCACCCTGAAGTCATCACACGCCAACACAAGGGCGAATCATTCGGTGCCAATATACAAAGCCATATGACGCCAGAATTTGTGCGCGATGAAGTCGCTCGTGGCCGCGCGATTATCCCCGCCAATATTAATCATCCAGAAATCGAGCCGATGATTATTGGCCGTAATTTTTTAGTCAAAATTAACGCCAATATTGGTAACTCAGCGGTGTCATCTTCCATTTATGAAGAAGTCGAAAAAATGACTTGGTCCACCCGCTGGGGTGGCGACACAGTGATGGATTTATCCACGGGCAAGAATATTCACGAAACCCGCGAGTGGATTATTCGTAATTCACCTGTGCCGATAGGCACCGTGCCGATTTATCAAGCGCTGGAAAAGGTCAATGGTAAAGCCGAAGATTTAACGTGGGAAATTTTCAAAGACACACTGATCGAGCAAGCCGAGCAAGGCGTTGACTACTTCACCATTCATGCGGGTGTATTGCTACGCTACATTCCAATGACAGCAAAACGCATGACAGGCATCGTCTCGCGCGGCGGCTCCATCATGGCGAAGTGGTGCTTGGCGCATCACAAAGAATCATTCTTGTACACGCACTTTGAAGATATTTGCGACATTATGAAAGCGTACGACGTGTCGTTCTCACTAGGCGACGGCTTGCGCCCCGGCTCAGGCTTCGATGCCAACGACGAAGCACAATTAGGCGAATTAAAAACACTTGGCGAACTCACGCAAGTGGCGTGGAAACACGACGTGCAAGTAATGATTGAAGGCCCCGGCCACGTACCGATGCACCTCATCAAAGAGAACATGGACTTGCAATTGAAGTATTGCCATGAAGCGCCTTTCTACACGCTAGGCCCACTTACTACCGATATCGCCCCCGGCTACGACCACATCACCTCTGCCATCGGCGCCGCGATGATCGGCTGGTACGGCACGGCAATGCTTTGCTATGTGACGCCAAAAGAGCATCTGGGCTTACCCGATAAAGATGACGTAAAAGACGGCATCATGGCGTACAAAATCGCCGCACATGCAGCAGACCTAGCCAAGGGACACCCCGGCGCGCAGATGCGTGATAACGCTCTCTCCAAAGCACGCTTTGAATTCCGCTGGGACGATCAATTTAATCTCGGCCTAGACCCCGACAAAGCAAAAGAATTTCACGATGAGACGCTGCCACAAGAAGGTGCGAAACTCGCGCATTTTTGCTCGATGTGCGGCCCGCATTTTTGCTCGATGAAAATTACGCAAGATGTGAGGGAATTTGCCAGAGCGCAAGGCGTGACAGAAGACGAAGCGCTGGCGAAGGGAATGGAAGTTAAGGCGATTGAGTTTGTGAAACGTGGGAGTGAGGTTTATCAGAAGGTTTAGCTTAACCCATGCTAGCGTTCGTCAATTTGATGCTTGCACCACCAAATTAATGTATATACAATATTTGCGTGAAAATCACGTTTGACAAGGCTAAGCAAGAAAAGACGCTTGCCGAACGTGGTCTCGATTTTCGGGACGCCGCCATCGTCTTTGGCGGTATCACCATTGAGTTTGAAGACACACGTAAAGATTATGGCGAACAACGCATTATTTGCTTCGGCACCTTAGCGAAGCGCGTCGTTGTAATTGGATATACCCCGCGTGGTGACACACACCATGTCTTTAGCATGAGGAAAGCAAATGAACGCGAAAAAACCCGCATCGCGCCGCTCCTTAAAGTCTGAGCTTGTGCACGTAGATGCACACCAAATCGCTACGTATGAATACGATGATCTTCCCGAGTTAACGGAAGCAATGTTGAAGTGTGCGGTAATCAAAAAAGCGGGACGCCCGCTCAGTGCAAACCCACGTCAAGCCATTTCACTGCGATTGCCAGTTGAGGTCATTGACCGTTGGAAGGCAACTGGTCCAGGTTGGCAAACACGGATGGTGGAAAAGTTGAGTCTGGCGAAGGTGTGAAGAAAATCGACCACAACCCCTCGGCGCTGAAGTTGCTTTATCGTCATCGCTGGCATGTCGAGCTGGATATGCGCAACAACAAGACCACGCTAAGCATGGCGCATTTGAGCTGTGTGAGTCCGGCAATGATTGTGAAAGAAATTTGGGTGTATTTGTTGGCTTATAACTAGATTCGTATTATGAAGGCTGAGGCGGCGTGTTATGCCAATTGCCTTCCGCGACAAATTAGCTTTAAGCATACGGTGCAACTATGCATGGCAATGCTGGCTTGCAGTAGTGAGGGATTTGGTGACACTGGCAAAACACAATTGTTGGCGCTCATTGCACAACGGAGTGTGGGTAATCGTTGCGATCGTGTTGAACCTAAAGCGGTGAAACGATGACCAAAACCTTATACATTTCTGACCACACCACGTAATATCGCTAGAGCTAGAATACGTAAATCTGGACAGCCGGTTAGGGCTAAGTAAGTCTCCGTCGGTAAATTTGGGAACTTCTAATAACCCCCAACGCCAAAAGCACAATGCAATAAACAGCGCACAGCAGCCAAGGGGATAAAAGAATGAACAAACAAACCACTGACTTATTTGTAGCGGATCAGCGTCTTCAGAAGATTGCACAGTACAC
>JANNWG010000051.1:0-39048 GCA_031414695.1 Burkholderiales bacterium | reverse complement strand
GCTGCCAATGCATGGCGCAGTTGCTAAACAGGCAATGCGTGATTGGCTGGATGGCTTGGGATGACATTTTTTGCCTTTGTCCGCATTCATCAGTGTTCATCTGTGGCTAAACGCTTTTTACGTTCAACACCCATTATTCATCCCACTCAAATCGCCAAATCGCCACTGCCGTAAACACAGCACTAAAGCCCAACATCACCGCCACTGGTGTAACGGCGGCAGTTAGCGGCAATCCGCGCCACGTCATTGCCGATAGACCTTCGATAGCCCAATAGGTTGGCGTGACCTGCGAGATGGTTTGTAGCCACTCTGGAAACACAAATGAGGGCACCCACGCGCCGCCTAGCATCACCATGATGAGGGTGGCGAAAATGGCAACACTGCGCGCCACTTCGGGTGATTTGCCAATGGCGGCGATGAGCAAACCAAATGACGCATTGAGCAACGCAAAGGCCAGGATGATGGCCATAAAGCCAAGCCAGCTACCCGATACACGCACGCCAAATATGCCAATCGCGGCGAAATAGATTGCTGTGACAAAGCCTACGCCAATGATGGTGCTGGCGATCACGCGGCTGACGATCATATCGAAGCGTGTGATTGGCGCGATGCGCAGCCGTTTCCAGATGTCTTGGCGGCGCATCATGAGTAGTCCGATGCCAAATTCAATGCCCATAAACAAAATAAATTGCACGCTCATGCCTGCAAATGAATGCGCGAAGCTATTGTATTTTTGTGTGGCGTTCGCGGTAACGGCAGTGGCAGTGGCGCTAAAGGGCAGTGACAGCGCCTGAGATGATTGTCCCGTTTGATGACTCACAATTGTTTGCACCACATGCTGACTGATCAAGCCATTGATTAAGCCTAAAACGAAGGCTTGCGATGGATCATATTGAATGCTGATCGCAGGTTTCGCGATGCTGCCGTTCATTGCAGCTTGTAACGCATTGGTAAAATTTTTCGGCAGCACAATTGCGGCACGGCGTTTACCGCTACGTACAAGCTTGATGGCCTCATCTTCATTGGTGATAAGCACATCTATTGTGGCGTCCGCGCTAAATTTTGCCACCACTGCGGCTGTCATGCTGCTACCGTCTAAATCAACCAAGACGATAGGTGTCTTCGTCGGTTTTTTATTGTTGTCGGAATTAAACACATAGCCAAAAAATGCCGCCATGACGATAGGTGCGATAAGTGTGATGAAAATGGCTTTACGGTTTTGCAAATAAAGCAAAATATCTTTGCGTACCAAGGTTGAGATGATATTCATATGACACTCCTATTGGCTTTTTTGCCAGTGTTAGGAAATGCATTGCCATTGCCATTGCTATTGCTATTGGCTGCGGTACTGTCTTCATCGCGTAATTGACGACCTGTCAGATGTAAAAAAAGCGCCTCTAATCCCGCGCGGCGGGTCGATAAATGTGCGATGGTGGCATCAACGCCAGCGATTATTGCGAGCATGGCGGGGAGTTCATTCACAATGGATTTGAGGCTTACTGTGAGTCGTGCGTTGTTTTCAGTGGTGACATCAAATTCGCCTAATTCACTAAGACGCGCGCGCTGCATTGCATCAAGCGTACCAGTGAACTCTATATCGACGAGATCACTGGCGGGCAACATGGCTTTCAAATTGGCAACAGTGTCGTTAGCAATGACGCGGCCATTGTCGAGGATCACAATTCGGTTGCAAAGCCGCTCAGCTTCCTCCATGTAGTGTGTCGAATAGAGGATTGACTTGCCCATGCTGCGTAGCCTTTCTAGGTGATCAAATATCGCGTTACGACTTTGCGGATCAATTCCCACGGTGGGCTCATCTAGCATCACAATTTCAGGATTGTGTATGAGTGCTACCGCAATATTGAGCCGACGCTTCATGCCGCCCGAGTAGGTTTGTACTTTATCGTTGGCGCGTGCGCTGAGCCCGACTTGTTCGAGCACATCGTTAATACGTTGCTGCCGCGCTTGGCCGCGTGCGCCATAAAGAGAGGCAAATATTTCGCAGTTTGTTCGCGCACTGAGTTCTTCAAATAACGCAATATCTTGTGTTACTAAGCCAATATGCTTTTTGTATTCGGCAGCGCCTGTATTGGCAGTTTCGCCATTTAATGTGATCAGACCCGCATCGGCGGTGGCTAACCCCGCCAACATACTGATGGTGGTCGATTTGCCCGCGCCATTCGCCCCTAAAATGCCAACAATTTCGCCAGGTTTTAAGGTTAAAGAGACATTTGCGACAGCATGACGCGCGCCATATGACTTACTCAGCCCCATCGCGGCCAAGGTAATGGTTGATGTGCCTGACATGAAAACTCCCATTAAATAAATAAAATCATGCAACGAAGTATCAGGGCAGGCGCATGCTGCGGTGGCAAAAATGCGCTGAATGGTCTGTAATCAGCGTGAACCGCGTAGTTGCGACGTCAATGGTAGAGCGGGCTTCTGACTTTTTAGCCGCGTCGGCGCTGCTTATCCAGCTCGACATTGCGAATTAAATTACGCTCAATACGCTCCGCCTCACCATCCGCTTCGCGAAATAGCATCGGGTAATTGCCCTTCAAAAATTGCCATTCACGATGTTGATAGTGGCTACGCATCTGAATAAACAATCCTAAGTCGCGAATATTGCGTAGCTCCAACATATGCGCGCCAATCAGCTCACGCATACGCGATTCACAAGCCAGCTCGAGCTGTTTTAAGCCGCGTATTTCACTTTGTCGCGTCATTACCTCACCGCGAATATCAATCACGCCCATTTGCGCAACATCTTTCATGCGTGCAGCTTGTCTAACCTTGACTTGGCGATATTTGCATTCGATTTCGAGTGCTGCGATTTGCTCATCTAGGGTGAGCGGCAGATTGGAATTCTGTTCGGTAGGATCGGTGGTGTCTGACATGTCGCAATAATAAATGGATTTTGTGGCGCGCAATATGACTTAAATAGGTGGGATATTCAATCTTATTGAAACTCGCCTATTGACGGGTCATTTCAACTATAAATGCCTCAAAATGCACGCCAATAGGCGAGTTTAGCAAATGGCTATTACGCAGGCAATCTAGTAATTAACGCATTCAAATCACCAAAAATCCGCATAAGCGCACGCACACTGGCAAAATAGCGCACATCCAAAATTATGACTTGAAAGCACAAGATGGCACAGTACGTTTACACCATGAACCGTGTGGGAAAAATTGTTCCCCCAAAGCGGCAAATCCTTAAAGACATTTCGCTGTCATTTTTCCCCGGCGCCAAAATTGGCGTGCTTGGCACCAATGGCGCTGGTAAATCGACGCTGCTGAAAATCATGGCAGGCGAAGATAAGGAAATCGAAGGCGAAGCCGTGCCCATGCCAGGTATCAAAATCGGCTACTTAAAACAAGAGCCACTAATGGATCCAGCCCAAACCGTCCGTGAAGCGGTTGAGGCAGGCTTAGGCGGTGTGCTTGCCGCTAAAAAGCGGCTAGATGAAGTCTACGCAGCCTATGCGGAAGAAAATGCAGATTTTGATGCGTTAGCCGAAGAGCAAGCCAAGCTAGAAGCCATCATCAACGCAGGCGACGGTGATTCAACCGACGCGCAAATGGATATTGCGGCGGACGCGCTACGCATTCCACCGTGGGATGCGATTGTCGGCAATTTATCGGGTGGTGAAAAACGCCGCGTGGCACTTTGCCAATTGCTGTTATCCAAACCTGACATGCTGTTGCTTGATGAGCCGACTAACCACTTGGATGCGGAGAGTGTAGATTGGCTGGAGCAATTCCTCGCGCGCTTCCCCGGCACAGTAGTCGCTGTGACCCATGATCGTTACTTTTTAGATAATGCGGCGGAGTGGATTTTAGAACTTGACCGCGGATCAGGTATTCCGTGGAAAGGTAACTATTCAAGCTGGCTGGATCAAAAAACCGATCGCCTGCAAAAAGAAGAATCCAGCGAATCCGCGCGCCAGAAAAACTTGAAAAAAGAGTTGGAGTGGGTACGCCAAAATCCAAAAGGCCGCCAAGCAAAATCCAAAGCGCGCATGACACGATTTGAAGAACTCTCCAGCTACGAATATCAAACGCGCAACGAAACCAGCGAGATTTTTATTCCAGTCGCCGAGCGTCTGGGCAATGAAGTCATTGAATTCACCAATGTCACCAAATCATTTGGCGACCGCGTGTTGATTGATAACTTGAGCATGAAAATTCCGCCGGGCGCAATCGTCGGTGTGATCGGTCCTAACGGTGCGGGTAAATCAACATTATTCAAATTGATTCGCGGTACCGAGACGCCAGACTCAGGCACGATCACCGTCGGGCCAACGGTTAATTTAGCGTTCGTGGATCAATCACGCGACGCAATGGAAAACGACAAAAACGTCTGGGAAGCGGTATCTGGCGGCTCTGACATAGTGCAAGTCGGTAAATTTGAAATGCAATCCCGTGCCTATATTGGGCGTTTTAATTTCAAAGGCGGCGATCAACAAAAATTAGTCGGTAAATTATCCGGCGGTGAACGCGGACGCTTGCATTTAGCGATTACGTTGCTTAAGGGCGGCAATGTCTTAATGTTGGACGAGCCATCGAACGACTTAGACGTAGAAACATTGCGCGCACTTGAAGATGCCCTACAAGAATTCGCCGGTACCGTGATGGTAATTTCTCACGATAGATGGTTCCTAGACCGACTCGCCACGCACATCTTAGCGTGTGAAGGCGATTCACAATGGGTCTTCTACAACGGTAACTACAATGAATACGAAGCCGATAAAAAACGTCGCCTTGGTGAAGAAGGCTCAAGGCCTAAGCGGGTACGGTTTAAGGCGTTGAAGTAGGGGGACTGATGTGACTCAACTACTTATTTACTAGCGTGTAATTTATAAAATGGCATTTAGTTATAGCGATGCAAAACATTTACTAACGGAGACACTGTTAGAAGATTTTCCTCAGTCTGAGGGAGATGAAATCGAAGCGATTGTTACGCATTGGTTACAGTCTCAATATGATCCAGTACCGTTTTTGACTGCATCAATGCGAGACCATTGTTTTGAAATATTGAACACATCAAAAATAAAAAAAACAACTTCAAATGCGGTGATGCAATCTCGTACTCCATACCAGTACAAGATACCCATTGAGTGGGATGACATACCTTTTAAGCCTGTGCAGACACCGACTTTTACTTTTATTGACCTATTTGCTGGAATAGGTGGCTTTAGAATTGCCATGCAAGAACTTGGCGGTAAATGTGTGTTTAGTAGCGAATGGGACTCATATGCAAAAAAAACTTACGAGGCTAATTTTGGTGAAGTTCCTTTTGGCGACATTCGCAAAATAGATGAAAAAGACATTCCTACACATGATATTTTGTGCGCTGGATTCCCATGTCAACCATTTAGCTTAGCAGGCGTATCAGCTCGAAATGCACTAAATACCGCTCACGGATTTGCGTGTGAAACACAAGGCACATTGTTCTTTGATATTGTTAGGATCATGCAAGCCAAACGTCCAAAGGTAGCATTTTTAGAGAACGTAAAAAATCTTGTTGGACATGACGGCGGTAAAACTTTTTCTGTGATTCGAAGTACCATTGAGTCACTTGGCTATAGCTTTGCTTACAAAGTAATAGATGCAAGTCCTGTTGTTCCACAAAAAAGGGTACGTTGTTATATTGTCTGTATTCGAGATGATCAACAGCAATTTAAATTTCCAGTTGTTGATGGTGAACCACTAGCACTCAAGACTATATTAGAAAAAAAAGTGGATAGCTCATACACAATATCTACGAAGCTTTGGGAAGGGCATCAAAGAAGAACGACAAATAACTTAGCTAGAGGTACTGGCTTTACAGCTTATTGTGCAGACATCAATAAACCTGCAAACACCATTGTTGCTCGATATGGAAAAGACGGTAAAGAATGCTTAGTTCCCCAAAAAGATGACAATCCAAGAATGCTTACACCTAGAGAATGCGCTCGATTACAAGGTTTTCCCGAAGAGTTCATCATCGCTGTGTCAAAAGCATCAGCCTATCGCCAGTTTGGAAACTCAGTTGCAGTTCCTGTTATTCGTTTAATGGCAAAGCAAATTTTGAATCATATAGCGCTTAAATAATGCGGAGAGTGTCATGAAATTTGGCGTGGTTCAATTTAGTCACTTTGGCGTAAAAAATGGCACATATTCACCAGTAACTGCAAGAGAATATGGCGATTCTCAGATCACCATCACGGGAGACGAAGCAGAATTGGTGATTAAATTTTTTGGCAAGGACAACATCAATGTTGGTAATGTCCAGTCAAATAAGTCGTTATCTGCAAAAAATTTTCGCTTGTATCCAAGCGGTCAGAACATCACACTAAATGTTGTATATCCTAAGCCAAACAAACCAGAGCTGAGACTATATTTATCAAAACAGGCTGGCTTCAAGCCGAAGGGCGGATGTATTTGGTTTTTGTTCGTTAGTGATAACGCCATATGGATTGGCGCCATGTCAGAGCAACAATGGCGTCTTGAATCATCAGGATTTAAGCGAGATGAATCTGATGATGTTTATCAAGATATCGTAAACGGTAGTGATGAAATTCGTACTGCTAGGCTTAAAACTAAAGACATTTATTTGCGGGATCGCAAACTCGCACTTAAGCGTATGGTTATGTCAGATTTTGTGTGTGAGTTCGATGAAAAGCACAAACTTTTTGACTCGCGCTTTACACACAAGCCTTATGTGGAAGTTCATCATTTAATACCGATGAGTTTGCAAAAACAATTTAGTAAACCATTAGACACAATTCATAATATTTTTTGTCTATGTCCAAGATGTCATCGTGCTGTACATCATGCTACCGAGCCATTAACAAAAGAAATCATTAAAAAGCTCTCTAATAAGCGTCCAGTTTTAGATGACTTTTCATTGAGCATTAATGATCTGTATCGATTTTATGCGGTAGAAGAAATATTATGATAGTAGTTTAATGTCGAGTCATAAGGCTCGCTGTCTGAGCGAGTGAGATTTAAGGCGTTGAAGTAGGGCGATATGAGGCTCTACGCTTGTAGCGTTACTCTTAAGCATCGAAGGATGCCTCAGAGTAACGGTGATTTGAGATTTAATCCTAGTGACTAAGCCGACAAGCTCACTACATCAAACGGCAACGTGCGTAACCGCTTACCTGTTAACGCAAAAATCGCATTAGATACCGCGGGTGCAATCGGCGGTGTGCCGGGTTCGCCGACGCCAGTTGGGCGTGCGCCGCCGGGGACGATACTCACTTCCACGGGTGGCATCTCCGCCATGCGGACAACCGGATAATCGTGATAGTTTGATTGCTCAACCACACCATCTTTAAGCGTAATTTTCCCGTAAAGTGCGGCACTCAAACCGTACACCACTGCGCTTTCAACTTGTGCGGTCACGGTTAATGGATTAACCACCAAGCCGCAATCAATGGCGGAGACGATACGGTGAAGTTTGAGTTCACCTTTGTCGATTGAGACCTCCACCACATGCGCGACAACGGAACCAAAAGACTCATGCACCGCCACACCGCGTGCGCGACCTTTTGGTAAGGCTGTGCCCCAGTTGGCTTTTTGTGCGGCTAAGTTAAGTGTGGCGAGTACGCGTGGATGTTTAGTCAAATACGCGCGGCGAAAGGCGACCGGATCAATGCCCGCTAATGCAGCCAAATCATCCATCATGGTTTCCATTGCATAGGCAGTATGCGTATGTCCAACCGAGCGCCACCACAAACCTGGTACGCCTGGCTTGGTGGTGTGCAATGTGGCATGCATATTGGCGATGTCATAGGGCGTATCGGCAACGCCTTCGACGCTGGTTGCGTCCACACCGTCTTTCACCATAAAACCTTCAAAGGCGGTGCCAGCAATAATTGATTGACCAACAATGGTGTGATTCCACGCCGCTATTTTATTGGCTGCATCAAGCCCTGCTTCGATGCGATGCACATACATGGGACGATAGTAGCCACCTTTCATATCGTCTTCACGGGTCCATACGGTCTTGACTGGTACACCCGCTTTTTTGGCAATTTCCACGGCTTCAACAATGTAGTCTGAAGTTGGATTCGCACGTCTGCCAAAGCCGCCACCGGCAATCATGGTGTTAAGTTTGACATTTTGTGGCGGCACGCCAGCGATGGTGGCCGCTGCACCGGCGTCAACAGTTTGAAATTGTGAACCAACCCAGACTTCACATTTATCGCCTGTGATAGCTACCGTGCAGTTGAGCGGCTCCATTGCGGCGTGGGCTAAGTAGGGCATTTCATATTCGGCGACAACACTTTTAGCGACTGTCTTGAATGCATCAGGATTGCCTTTTTTTGCCACTAAGCCAGGGGTTTTGGCCATATCTCGGTAGGCTTGGCGCATCTTAACGGTGTCCGCCTTGCTGCCTGCTTCTAAATCCCATTCAATTTGCAACGCATCTCGGCCAGTTTTGGCCGCCCAAAATGATTTGCCGACGACCGCAACACCATGGCTGAGCTGCACCACGTGGGTTACGCCTGGTATGCCGCTAACTTTATCGGCATTAAATTTTTTCACTTTCGCGCCAAATGTTGGGGCGTGAGCAATTAAGGCGGTATGCAAATTTGGAATTTGCGTGGGCGTCATGTCGATGCCAAAACGCGCGCTGCCGTTGACCTTGGCTGGTGCATCAAGGCGTCTAGTAGGCTTACCAATTAAAGTGAAATCTTTGGCAACTTTGAGTACGACATTTTTTGGTGTGGGCAATTTTGCCGCCGCATCAGCGAGCTCACCAAATGTTGCACGCTTACCAGCGCTTGTCACTACGCCATTATTGACTCGGCATGTAGAGGCGTCCACTTTCCAACGTTGTGCTGCCGCGCTGACTAGCATGGTGCGCGCCATTGCGCCGACGGTACGTAACTGATCCCATGAGTTTGCAACCGAGGTGGAGCCGCCCGTCATCTGCATACCAAACGCTGTATGCGCGTAGATAGGCGCTGCTGGGGCTAATTCGGAGCGGACTTTTGTAAAGTCGCAGCCTAGCTCTTCGGCAACTAACATCGGCAATGATGTCATTACACCCTGACCAAACTCGAGGTGCTTGACTTGCACTGTCACCGTGCCGTCGCGGGCGATTTTCAAAAACGCATTCGGTTGATTTAAGTCAGTCGCTGGCGCTTGTGCCGCTGCCATTTTGTTACCGAGCGATAAATTAAAACCAATCACTAGCCCGCTGCCGGCAACAGCACTGACTTTAAGAAAATCACGGCGGCTTGGTTTTTTAACGATTGGTGCTTTTGGAATTGCGAATAGTTTTTCCATGACGTTTCCTTAAGCTTTAGCAGTTTTTTTAGCGGCTGGCTTGGCAGGCGATTTTGCTTTGCCACCAGCGGCTAGTTTGATTGCACTACGCACACGGTTGTATGTGCCACAGCGACAAATATTGCCACTCATCGCAGCATCAATTTGTGCATCAGATGGCGCAGCATTTTTAGTCAGTAATGCACTAGCTGACATGATTTGTCCGGATTGGCAATAACCACATTGCACAACGTCTTCGGCAATCCACGCGTCTTGCACTTTTTTACCGATTGGCGATTTGCCGATGACTTCAATGGTGGTGATTTTTTTGCCAGCAACCGTAGCAATAGGGGTGACACAAGCGCGCACCGCTTCGCCATTCACATGCACTGTGCACGCGCCGCACAGCGCCATGCCGCAGCCGTACTTAGTGCCAGTGAGTTGTAAGTTATCGCGTAAAAACCAGAGTAGCGGGGTGCTAGGATCAACATTGGTTGAAATACGTTCGCCATTTACAGTAAGTAAAACCATGGGAGCTCCGACTTGAGTTGTGAACATGCCTGGCGGGATAGCGCGGCAGCTGTAATGCTAGGAAAATTTTACGCTGAAACAGTATGAAAATTGCAATGTCATTTGCGTAATATTTTCATAACGTAGAATTTCCTAATTGGATTTATGACGGAAAAAAAGTGACGCCACCTTGATACCACCTTGATACCAGTTAAACTATGGCCTATCTTAATTCTCATGGTTCCTCACCACAACTATCATGCATGACACATTGATTCTGTTCGGTGCTACTGGTGATTTAGCGCATCGCTATATTTTCTTATCGCTCGCGCATTTAATAAGAGATGGGTTGCTTCCGCCTCATTTCAAAATTGTTGCGGTTGCACGACAAAATTATACGAACGAAACATTTCGGTCGTACCTTGCCGAGTCGATGACAAAAAAAGCCGGGGTGGATGGTCAATCAGCTGTCATACAGGCGATGATTGCACGCACCGAATATGTGGTGGCAGATTTGCGTGATGCCGCTGAAATTGCCCGTCAGTTGGGACATTTGCGGCCATTACATTGCGTGAGTTTTTTAGCCACACCACCTAGTTTATTTGTCAATATTGCGGAGGGCTTGAAAGCAGCAGGGTTGCTGGATGCGCCATCGCGATTAGTGCTAGAAAAACCGATTGGCCGCGATCTTGCGAGTGCTAAAGAAATCAACCACGCTATTAACGCGCTTGTCAGCGAAGATCGCGTATATCGGATCGACCATTATTTAGGCAAGGCGCCAGTACAAAATCTACTCGCGTTGCGTTTTGGTAATACGTTATTAGAAGCGGTATGGAATCGGCAATGGATTAAATCAGTCGATATTTTGGTGGCCGAAACGGCTGGCGTAGATGGTCGTGAAGGTTACTACGCGCAATACGGTGCACTGCGCGACATGGTGCAAAACCATATGCTGCAATTACTCTGTTTAATTGCGATGGAGCCACCAGGCTCCCTCGAAGCCGACATCGTGCGCGATGAAAAATTAAAAGTGTTGCGCGCATTACGGCCGATGACTGCCGCAAGTGCCGCTGCCAGTACGGCGCGCGGCCAATACAGTGCCGGTGTGGTATCGGGTAAGTCGGTGAAAGGGTTTCAGTTGCCAGCGGACACGACGCCGACGGAAACATTTGTTGGTGTGCGCGCCTATATTGATAATTGGCGTTGGGCGGATGTACCGTTTCGCCTTGCTACCGGCAAACGCCTAGCGGAACGCTGTACACAAATTGTGGTCAATTTTCGACCCGTATCGCATTGGATATTTGAAAAACCAACGCAAAAACACGCCACCCCTAATCGCATGATGATTCGTTTGCAACCGGAAGAAACAATTGAGCTTAACTTTATGTCCAGCTTGTCTGGCCCAGAGTGGGGAGCGCTTGAGTTACAACCGTTGCCGCTGAATTTGTCGATGCCGCTGAGTACCAACCGACGTATCGCCTATGAGCGTCTATTGCTCGATGCGCTACACGGTAACCCTGCGCTATTTGTGCGAAATGATGAAATTGAAGCGGCGTGGTCGTGGATTGACAGCATAGTTGACGCGTGGCGAACAACAGATGCGCCGATTTACCCGTACGCTGCAGGTTCGTGGGGGCCAGATGAAGCTGGCGATTTGTTGCTCTACCCCGAGGCAACGTAATGCAGGTGTGTCAGCTACCGGCTGCTGTAAATGTGGGCGATGCGGCTAGGCTTGTTAATATAATTTTTCAGGGGCGACATGATGATAAACACAGTAATCAACCAGCGTTTAGCCGACATCACCGAAACAATTCGCCAGCGTAGTCTGCCGACGCGCAATGCGTATTTAGCCTTCATCGATCAGTCGCGCCGCACGGGGCCTGCGCGTGGCAGTTTGAGTTGCGGCAACTTAGCACATGGTTTTGCGGCGAGTGAGAGTAACGATAAGCTCAAAATCAAACAAATAGCCGCGCCCAATATCGGTATTATTACCGCCTTCAACGACATGCTCTCCGCACATCAGCCATTTGAGGCATACCCAGCATTTATAAAATCCGCTGCACGTGAATTTGGCGCGACTGCACAGGTGGCGGGTGGCGTTCCCGCCATGTGCGATGGCGTCACGCAAGGCAGACCCGGCATGGAGCTGTCTTTATTTAGCCGTGATGTCATCGCCCAAGCGACCGCTGTGGCGCTGTCTCACGATATGTTTGATGCGGCGATTTGTCTCGGGGTCTGCGACAAAATTGTACCGGGGTTATTAATTGGGGCGTTAGCGTTTGGGCATTTGCCGTTTGTGTTTGTGCCAGCCGGTCCGATGATGAGTGGACTCTCGAATAAAGCCAAAGCTGAAGTACGCGAGCGCTATGCCGATGGCCGTGCGACCCGCGAGGAATTATTAGAGGCGGAGTCAGCGTCGTATCACAGTGCGGGTACCTGTACGTTTTATGGCACGGCCAACTCTAATCAGGCGTTGTTAGAGGCGATGGGGCTACAGTTGCCGGGGACATCATTTATCAACCCCGGTACGCCTTTGCGTGCGGCGTTAACGCGACACGCCACAGAGCGTGCAGCTTCAATGACCGCCTTAGGGGAAGACTATCGCCCGATTGGCGAATTGGTTGACGAGCGTGCCATCGTGAATGCAATCGTGATGCTCACCGCCACTGGTGGCTCGACGAATCATACAATTCACTGGGTAGCAGTTGCGCGCGCCGCGGGCATCATCATCAACTGGGACGACTTTGACGCAATTGGTCAAATCGTGCCGTTGATGACCCATATTTACCCTAATGGCGAAGCCGATGTGAATCACTTTCACGCCGCCGGTGGGCTAGCGTTTGTGATTCGTGAATTAATCGCGGCAGGGTTGATGCACGGTGATGTAGCTACTGTTGCCGCAGGCACGCAAGGGCTAATGAGCTACACCCAAGAGCCGATACTGACAGCAGAGGGCAGGCTCCATTACCAAGATGGCGTGGTGACGAGCGCAGATAGCAATGTTGTGCGCGGCGTGGCAAATCCATTTGAGAAGCACGGCGGAATTAAGCTACTCAACGGTAATCTGGGTCGTGCACTAATTAAAACTTCTGCGGTAAAGCCTGAATATCGGCGCATCACTGCCCCTGCTGTTGTGGTCAGTGACCCTAAAGAATTAAACCGTATGCACAAGGCGGGTACGCTCCCGCATGACTTTGTTGCGGTCGTGCGATTTCAAGGGCCACGCGCTAATGGCATGCCCGAGATGCATAGCCTTACGCCGCTACTAGGCTTATTGCAAGGCAGTGGTCACCGGGTAGCGCTCGTCACTGATGGTAGGCTTTCCGGCGCATCGGGCAAAGTACCCGCCGCGATTCACGTTACACCTGAAACGCTTTGTGGAGGCGCTCTAGCACAGGTGTTGGATGGCGATATGCTGACGATTGATGGCGAAACAGGTGAATTCCATTTACATGTAGATGCGGTGACCCTAGCCGCGCGCAAGCCGGTAACGGTGAATCCGAATACGGCACATGATCTTGGTCGTACTTTATTTGGATTGAACCGCGCTAATGTTGGTTCGGCTGAAGAGGGCGCGTTATCGATTTCGTGTACGTTGTGAGGTGTGCGTGTGAATAAGGACGGCTCCCCTTTTTCAACCGGAAAAGCCGATTGACGATGTTATTGCTACACGAGTTAAAATTTCGATTCACAATTTAATAAATTCATCTCCCCAAACATGATTACTTCAACTCGCCAAGAAGCTACCCGCCAACTCTTAAAAGCTGCTGGCATCATGCCTGTGGTGACAATCAACACCGTTAAAGAAGCAATATTGATTGCGGAGGCGCTCTATCGCGGCGGTTTAACCGCCATTGAAGTTACGCTGCGAACGGATGTTGCCATGGCCGCACTGAGTGAAATTAAAAAACACGTGCCGCAATTAGTGGTTGGTGCAGGCACGGTGCTCACCCCTGCGCAGGCTCATGAAGCGGCTGACGCGGGTGTGGATTTTTTAGTGACACCAGGTACTACGCCAACGTTAGCGGTAGCACTTGCCGATATGGTCTTGCCGGTCGTGCCGGGTGCGGCCACACCAAGTGAAATTATTGAACTTATGGCGCACGGCTTTGATGCCGTCAAACTTTTCCCTGCGGCCTCCGTTGGTGGTATCAACATGGCAAAGTCGCTTGGCGGCCCATTTCCAAATCTCATGCTTTGTCCCACGGGTGGTATCAGTGAGGCGGATGCGGCAAACTATTTAGCCTTGCCCAATGTCGCCTGCGTTGGCGGTTCTTGGATGGTGCTAGCCGAGTGGATTCGACAAGGCGAATTTCAGTTGGTGGAGGCGAGTGCAAAGAAGTGTCGCCAGTTGATCGATAGCATGAGTAAAAAATCTTAACAAACGCAAAGCCTATATTCGGCGGGTATCTTCGGGCATTTCCCCAATATTGATGAATTTATGTCGGCCTGACTTCAGTTTGTCGTCTTTCTCGTCAACAATACTGTTTTCTAATCAAGGTGACGTCATGCGTTTGCTGCACACTTTTTTACTTTTTGCGCTGTGTACCTTATTTACGGCGACAACAAACGCTGCCACATCTTCGGCTACTAAATTACGCGCGGGTCCTATGGTAGGGGCGACCGCTATGCGCCAAGTGAAGGTTTGGTTGCAGGCAACGGCTGAGGGTGCTGCACGCATCGAGTATTGGGCACTTGATCAGCCGAAAAAAATTCAGCGATCACCGACACTACGGCTCAAGAGTGAAACTGACCATGTCGCGCACTTTAGTCTTGGCCTACTAGAGCCTGGTCAACGCTACGGTTATCGCGTCATGATTAACAATCGCGAACAAAAAGTCGGGCAACCATTAACCTTCCAATCACAGGCGCTGTGGCAATGGCGCACCGATGCGCCCGATTGGAAAATGGCGTTTGGCTCCTGTGTATTTACGAACGAAACAAAATACGACCGGCCTGGGCGCCCCTATGGCGGCGTGCCAGAAGATAAATTTATTTTTACGGCGATGGCGAAGCAGCAGCCTGACTTAACCCTTTGGGGTGGCGATTATCTTTATCACCGCGAAGTCGATGAGGATAGTGAGCTGGGCTTGCGATACCGTTGGCGCTATGACCGTGGCACACCAGAGCAACAAGTGTTGCTACGTACTGGCTCGCATATTTCGATCTGGGACGACCATGAATATGGCCCTAATGATTCCAACAGCAGCTACCGTTTTAAGGGGGAAGCGCTCACGCTATTCAAACGCTATTGGGCGAATGCATCTTATGGTTTGCCTGAAACGCCGGGTATTTTTGGTGTGCATCGGATGAATGATGCAGAATTTTTTTTGCTGGATAACCGCTATCACCGCGATAGCGATTTATTGCTTTCTGACGATAAATCAAAACTCGGCAAAGACCAATTACGCTGGCTGAAAAATGCGCTGCTTGCATCAGTTTCGCCTATCAAAATTATTGCGGCGGGTAGTCAAATCACGAACGAAGTTAATCGTTGGGAAAGCTGGATGCGATTTTCAAAAGAGCGCGAAGACATCATGAAATTTTTAGTTGACCATAAAATTAATGGCGTCATCTTTTTAACCGGGGATCGTCATTTTACGGAGCTGCTCAAAACAGAACGTAATGGTACATACCCGCTGCACGAGTTGACCTGCTCGCCATTGCTTTCAGGCGTGTCGTCTAACCTATATGCAGAACGTGCGAATAAACAACTTGTTGAAGGCACATTTGTGGCGCAGCGTAATTTTTGTATGCTCGATTTTTCGGGCACTCGCGCACAACGAAAAATAACAATGCGTAGCTTTTCAACGACAGGTGAAAAATTATGGGAGCGCGATATTTTGTTATCTGAACTACAAACACCGCGCTGAAAACATTGATTAATTAGAGGTGATCGGCGATGACTATCGCCGCACCGCGTTCAGCGATCATGATAGTAGGCGAATTGGTATTGCCAGAGGTAATGGTGGGCATGATGGAAGCGTCAATCACCCGTAGATTGGCGATGCCACGTACGCGAAAGTGCGTATCCACAACAGCAGTGCCATCATCAGCGCGACCCATTTTGCAGGTGCCTACTGGATGAAAAATAGTCGTACCGATATTGCCCGCTGCAGTGAGTAATTCGTCGTCTGTTTGAAATTGCAACCCTGGCATGAATTCCTCAGGATGGTATTTTCCAAATGCACTGGCGTTGGCAATTTGCCGTGTGAATTTGATGGCATCAATGGCGACACGGCGATCAGTGTCAGTCGATAAATAATTAAGCGTGATTGCGGGCGGCGTTTTCCAGTTGGCGTCTGTGAGACGCACATGCCCACGTGAGGTCGGGCGCAGGTTGCATACGCTCATGGTGACCGCTGGAAAGCGATGTAGTGGTTCACCGAATTTATCGAGCGAGAGTGGTTGAATGTGATATTGCAAATTTGCGCTAGTTTGCATGGCGTCTGATTTGGCGAATGCGCCAAGCTGAGATGGGGCCATTGATAGCGGGCCTTTTCGCCACAGCGCGTATTGCGATGCCATCTCAATCTTGCCCCACCAAGTGTGATACCACTCATTGAGCGTGCGAATGCCATGTATTTTGTAGGCAAGTCGCAGCTGTAAATGATCTTGTAAATTCTCGCCTACCGCGTCGAGTGCGTGGGTCAGCGTAATGCCATGTTGCTGCAATCGTGAGGGCGAGCCGATGCCGGAGAGTTGTAATAACTGTGGTGAATTGATGGCGCCGCCTGCAAGGATAACTTCACGTGCAGCACTGGCAAAAAATGCTACGCCATCACGCACAAATTCGATGCCCGTTGCGCGTTTATTGCTCAGTACAATACGTGTGGCATGTGCACGGGTGTGTACCGTCAAATTTGCTCGCGACATTGCGGGGCGCAAAAACGCTTTGGTCGCGTTCCAGCGAATGCCGCGTCGTTGATTGACATGAAAACGCGCACTACCCGCGTTATCGCCGCCGTTGAAGTCTTGAATGGCCTCGACCCCACATTCTGCAGCGGCAGCCTGCCACGTATCGAGAATATCCCAGTGCAGTCGTTGCGGTTCGACGCGCCATTCGCCATTGCTGCCATGAATGGCATTCGCACCCGCAAAAAAATCTTCGCTTTGCTTAAAAATAGGCAGTACATTTTGCCAACGCCAGCCAGCATCGCCAGTGAGTTCAGCCCACTCATCGTAATCACGCGCTTGACCACGCATGTAGATCATGGCGTTGATTGAGGAGGAGCCGCCGAGAGTTTTGCCGCGCGCATACAAAATTGAGCGACCATTTAGCCCCGCTTCGGCAACGGTCTTGTAACACCAATCAGTGCGCGGATTGCCAATGCAAAATAAATAGCCGACCGGAATATGAATCCAGTGCCAGTTGTCATTGCCGCCAGCCTCGAGTAGCAACACGCGCTTGGTTGCATCTGCGGAGAGTCGATTCGCTAGTACGCAGCCCGCGGTGCCCGCACCTACAATCACATAATCGTATTGCCCAGCGTTTGTCATTTTGAAATCATACTTTCATCATTGAGTTGGCATACTAGATGATAAGCTTCATGCTGATAAAGCGACATTTTTATCAAACATAATTGCTTTAAGCAGTGCAATAGTGAACTGAAAAAGTTGTTTATTGACGGGCGATTTAAGCAATTTTTGCCGCAAGATGCCCGCTGATATTGCACTTTTATAAATTGAAACTTATAGCAAATACAGGTTCTAATTTGCTTCTACTGGAGAAAATATGAACAATCTTGAACGCGAAGCAATGTTGACCATTGCACTCATGGCCGCTTTTGCGGATGGCAATAACAATACGCAAGAGCGCGATGAAATTAAGCGCATTGTTGAAGCGCTAGGTGCAGAAAACGGCATCAATACTGCCGCGATTTATCAGACTGTATTGCTTAAAAAAACCACGTTGGCCGAGACCATTAGCACAGCTAATTTTTCATCAGTCGAAATGAAAACCTTGGCTTATGAATTTGCCGTTGGCGTATGTGATGCCGATGGCGCGCACTCGCCAGCTGAAAAAGCGTTTTTGGATTCGCTGCAGCAAGCGCTTGGTATTGATGCAAGTGCCGCCGCGAGCGTCACCACGCAAGCCGCAGCCTTAGCCGTAGCCCCTGTGGCAGTTGCTGCAACAGTCATGAATAACGAATCAACCATAGAGCCAAAATATGCCGCCACCATGACCGAGGCGGAGCTAGACAAAATGATTTTGAATTACAGCATTTTGAACGGCGCGCTCGAATTGCTCCCGCAAAGCTTAGCGTCAATGGCTATTATTCCGCTACAGATGAAAATGGTTTATCGGGTCGGCAAAGCGCACGGCTTTGAATTAGACAAAGGTCACATCAAAGATTTTCTGGGCACCTTAGGAGTGGGCTTGACCTCGCAATATGTTGAGCAATTTGGCCGCAAACTCATGGGCGGACTGCTTGGTAAATTGGCTGGTGGCATTGGCCGTTCCATTGGCAGCGCAGGCACGGGCGCTGCATTTTCATTCGCCTCTACTTATGCATTAGGCCATGTAGCTAAAAAATACTATGCCGGTGGCCGCAGCCTGTCTACAGAGACGATGAAGCAAGCCTTTTCAGGCGTACTCGGTGAAGCGAAACAACTGCAAACTAAATACCTGCCCGACATTCAACAAAGAGCACGCACGCTAGATATTTCACAGGTGATGAAGGAAGTGGCGCGGTAGCGTTAAACCCCTTTCGCTAATAGCGCCGCGCGGATTTTCGGCAACGCCGCCCGTGCTGCCGCCGCGCCGCGCTCAATACACATCTTGCGATAGTCTTCACTTATCGCCGCGTAATAGCCTAAGTCTGGGTGAATCAGCACGTCGGCATATTGCGCTTCAGCGGCGACCATGGCGGTGCGTTTACGGTCACGTACTTGCCAATTTTCTGATGTGCCTTTCGGTGTGGCGGATAAATGTGCGGAGACATCCACGGCGATTACCACTCTTGCACCGAGGGTTCGCGCCGCTTTGATCGGTACGGGGGCTGCCTCGTCACCATCTTGGTAGATGACACCACGAATGTTGACTGGGGAAAATTGTGCGGGTGTTGCACTTGAGGCACGAACGGCTGCACCCGTATTGCCGACATTAAAGATAGCGAGTTGATTGTCTGACACGCGTGCTGCGGTGACGGCGAATTTTTTTCGCATGCCTTCCAGTGGGCGATTGTTAGTTAAATCTGCTACCCATGCATAGACAGCATTGCCATTACCCACTAAGCCAGCGGTGGATACGCCAATGAAGCGTTTGGCATCTAAATCGAGCGCGAGTTTTTCCATATCAGCGGCTTTCATGCCGTTAGCGTAGAGCGCGCCGAGCATGGCGCCAGCACTTGCGCCTACAACCAAATCGGCCTCGATACCATTTTCTTCGAGCACATTGAGTACGCCGATATGGGCGAAGCCGCGAGGTCCACCTGCGCCGAGTACGAGTGCGACTTTTGGTCGTTGGTCAGCAGGATAAGGTGCGAAGGTGGGCGCGTCTGCGCCGTTATATTCGGCAACGCCGCCCGCGCAGCCTGCAAGTAGCAACAATACGACGCATTGTTTAGTGATGCGGATGACGGATAATATGGATATTGTTTTCATTTGCACATTATTCCATGACACAAATCGTTGATGCAGTCATTATTGGTGGCGGACACAATGGCCTAGTAACGGCGTGCTATTTGGCGGCAAAAGGGCTGAAAGTGCACGTGCTTGAACGACGTTCAATAGTTGGCGGCGCGGCGGTTACTGAGGAATTTCATCCGGGGTTTCGTAATTCCACCGCCAGCTACACGGTGAGTTTGCTGCATCCTAAAATCATTCGTGATTTACGCTTGACTGAGCATGGGCTACGCATTGTTGAACGCCCCTATGCGAATTTTTTGCCGTTATCCGACAAGCTAGGCGACTATTTGAAAGTCGGCGGCGGTTTAGCCGCCACACAAGTGGAAGTGGCTAAATTTTCAGCCGCCGATGCAGCTGCACTACCACGTTACTACGCGATGCTTGAGCGTGTTGCCGCTGTGTTGAAGGATTTGCTACTGGAAACACCACCGAACGTTGGCGGTGGTGTAAGTGATTTTGTGCAAGCACTTAAAGTCGGCAAACGTTTCAAAGCGCTCGATACGATAGCGCGGCGCGACGTGCTTGATTTATTCACAAAGAGTGCTGGCGACGTGCTTGATCAATATTTTGAATCAGTGCCGATTAAAGCCTGCTTTGGTTTTGATAGCGTGGTGGGCAACTATGCCTCGCCCTATACGCCGGGCTCGGCTTATGTGTTACTGCATCACGTATTTGGTGAAGTTAACGGTAAGTCAGGTATTTGGGGGCACGCGATTGGTGGCATGGGTGCAATTACGCAAGCAATGGCGACCGAGGCGCGCGCACGCGGCGTCGAAATTACCCTTGACGCTGCTGTCAGTACGGTGCTGGTAGAGAACAATCGTGCAGTAGGTGTGCAGCTTAAAAATGGCGAAACCATCAGTGCTAAAAAAGTAGTGTCTAACTTGAACCCTAAATTGCTATTTGGCAAACTGGTCGCAAAGACCGACGTGCCGGCCGATTTTGCTCAACGCATTGACGCCTACAAATGCGGCTCTGGTACATTCAGAATGAATGTGGCGCTATCCGAATTGCCGAATTTTTCATGTTTGCCAGAGTCAGGCCCGCATTTATCATCCGGCATCATCATGGCGCCTTCACTGGCCTACATGGAGCGCGCTTTTTTTGACGCTAAGCTATATGGCTGGTCAAAACAACCGATTGTGGAAATTCTCATACCGTCAACGGTTGATGATTCATTAGCGCCTTTGGGAAAACATGTTGCGAGCTTATTTTGTCAGCATGTTGCGCCCGTACTTCCAAATGGTGACTCGTGGGATGCGCATCGCGAAACGGTAGCCGATTTGATGATTGCAACCGTCAATCATTACGCACCGAATTTCAAACAAAGTGTCATTGCGCGGCAGTTACATTCACCTCTTGATTTGGAGCGGAAGTTTGGGCTAATCGGCGGCGATATTTTTCATGGTGCGTTATCACTGGATCAACTTTTTTCTGCACGACCAGTGCTAGGTCATGGCGACTATCGCACGCCAATTAAAGGCTTGTATCAATGCGGTTCGGGCACCCACCCTGGAGGCGGCGTCACGGGTATTCCCGGCCATAACGCGGCGCGGCAAATCTTGCGAGGTCGATAAATAGATAATTCAACGTGCGGTTTAACACTTCGCAAAACTAAAAGCGGCTCGTAACATAGTCCTGGTATCCCCCAAATGAGGGATATTGAGTTGCAGAGGCAGCAAAATCGCGTATTTTCAGTCACATATCGTTTACAACTTCAGTCTCACACGCTAGTATTTGGGTCGAGTTTTAGTATTAAGCCTGTGCTATATGACCAGACATAAAAAACGCGCCCAAGTTAGCTTTGCAAGTCGCAAAATGATGGGTGAGTATCTTAATCAGTGGATCAATAAGTTGATAGAAGCCCATGAAAAAAAATAGAAAATTAGCGGCCAGAGTGATGAACAGCGTCATTGTTAGTAGCAAGCCGGTAACGAAAAACTTGCGATGGCTAGGGATGATAGGCTTGTTCACCATGACAGCCTTCATGTCGCCGCTGCACGCAAATACAAAATTGTTAGATGAGGCCAAACGCCTCATTGCGGCAATGAACCCCAAACAAGCCTACATGATTTTGATTGTTGAGCAAGACAAGCTGGCGGGTAATGTTGAGTATGACTATTTGCTTGGTTTGGCCGCTGTGGATAGCGGCAAGATAGATGATGCCATCATTGCCTTCGAGCGTGTACTGTCGAAAGAGCCAAACAACGCTGGTGCGCAGCTTGACCTAGCGCGCGCTTATTTCAACGCGGGCTCGTTTGATTTAGCAGAAGGAACCTTCCTAAAATTACGCGCACTCAAACCGCCTGCGTCTGCACTTATTGCCATTGATAAATACTTAGCGGCTATTGGTGATCGCCGCCGCGCGGCACGTCGTATGGTAAGCGCTTGGGGCGAAATGAGTTTAGGTTACGACACCAACTTGACTGGTGTGCCAAATGATTTTACGACCGCCGTACAGCAGTCATTTAATATTCCTGGTGTAACGCCGACGGGTAATTCGATTAAGCGTCGCGCACCATTTGTAGGCGCAGCGGTTGGCGTTGACGCCTTATTTCCGCTCTCAGATAGTTGGAATGCTTATGTCGGCGGTGATATTCGCGGACGTGGCTTTCGAAATGAAAACGAATTTAATTCAACTGCGGCTGACGTTCGTGCCAGTGCGATCTGGAGTAGAGATAAAAACAGCGCGCATCAAGTTAGGCTCAATACCGCCTACGGTGCATTCCAACAAAATGGTGATGCACCAGGCGAGCCAAAACCTAAAAATGATCGTCGTACCGCAATTGGTGGCGCTGATTGGCGCATTAGCTTAACCGCGTCTCAACAGCTAACGCTGTCTGCAAATGCCGCGCAAACACGTTTTCCAGCAAACAAAATTGAAGACTTTAATTCCTCTATTGCAAGTGTTGCTTTGCTGACCACATTTGCTGGTAACAGCGCGCCAATATTGCAATTAACGGCATATGGCACGCGCGATAAAGCCGTGCGCAAATTAGCCGATGGTATTTCGGATAAATCGAAAAAAATTAGCGGTTTACGTGCTTACGGTCAATTTAGCCAAACTGAAAAGTTATCGATTTTTGCCGCGGCAGGATATGCACAGCGTAGTGACGATAGTGCGTTTGCACGCGCGACTACGGTTCAATTTGGCCGCGATAAATTAGCGGATGTCACACTTGGCATAAATTGGCGTTTTCAAGAGCGCTGCAATATGCGTGCGCAATGGCAGGGCGCTAAAAATAGCTCAAATATTGCAATCTATGACTACACGCGTCACGAATTGTCCTCAACCATCCGTTGCGAGTTTATGTAATTTTTCGGGAGCATAAAATGATTAATTTGACAAAAAAATCCGCCGTCAATACCAACATTAAGTTACGCCAGTTAACGCTGGCTTGTTTGGTGGCTAGTGGCGTCGTGGCAAGCATGGCTTCCATTGAAGCGATTGCGGCCAGCGGTAAATTTACCTACGTGACTGGCCCTGTATTTGTTGAGACTAACGGCCGCCGCGTGCCAGCGGTGAATGGCGCGGAAGTCAACCCGGGCGACATTATCATCGCGGAGGCTGACGCGATGGCGCAATTAGCGATGATTGATCAAGCTAAATTATCGATTCGCTCAAATTCACGATTACGCATTGATCGTTATCAGAAAGCAGCGGGCGACCAAGACGGTGCGGTATTGTCGTTATTGCGTGGCACACTTCGCACCTTTACGGGCTTACTTACAGCCGCCAATCGCGACAAGTATCAAATGAAAACGCGTGTGGCGACAGTCGGTATTCGCGGCTCTGGCAATATTTTGTCGCATCAGGAAGATGATAACGGCGCTAATCCTGAGACGATTAACCACACCATTGAAGGCAGCCATATTGTTAGCAGCATTGATGGCAAATTTGCACCGCTTTTCACCTTTCCTAATGACACGGTAAAAGTGGTATTTGGCAAGCCGCCTGAAAAAATACCGACACCACCATCTATCACAGCTGCCTCAAACACGATGGTCAGTAAGCCTACGCAAAAACAGGCAACTGATGAAGCGCCACCTGCACCACCAGCTACTGTAGCCACTGGCAACCCGCAATCTAGCGCTGGTACTGGTGGCGGTACAGGCACTGGCGGCGGCAGCACCGGCGGGCCTGGTGCGGGCGGTGTGACCACGCCAAACATCGTTCCACCCGTGGTCGAACGCCCTGATCCAACTGGTCTGCGCGATATTGTGTTGGCTGGCAGCAATGTGACTTACTCTGGGCAAGCAGCACCAGCAGGCACAACGCTGGATGGCCAAAATTTACGTGGCTTTACATCAGCATCAGGTGGTTTTGGTGCGGCGGCAACCATTACCGGCGGCACTATTGCGGATGCCACAACCGTGAGTATTGGCAGCGGCTCCAGCATTACCTTTGGTCGATGGAACGCGCCGACTAACGTTAATTTTGCTGGGCTTGGGTCATTCAGCGGACCTGCGGCAACAACGCATTTTGCTTATGCGGGAGCAGGCTATCCTGCGTATTTGTCGGATGTCTTGACGGGCACGGTAACCTACACGCGCGTCGGCGCGACGCTGCCAACGGATGAGGCCGGTGTGACCGGCTCAATCACATCAACATTACTCAGCGTGAATTTTACGCAGCGATTATTAAACACCACTATTGCGCTGACAATGCCTGTCGCTGGTAGCACACCTGCTACCAATTACACGTTACAAGCATCCAATGTGCCGTTCACGTTGAATAGTTTTTTTGCCATTGTCGGTTTTGGGTTGACCGTGACCAATAACACCACCGGACAAAATTCCAATAGTAATTTCCGCATTAACGGCTCACTTGAAGGTAGCTTTGTCGGTGCGGCTTTAAACGGCGCCATTGTGGGTTATTCGTTGCAAGATGCATCAACGAATGCCACGCGTAATATCGGTGGTGTGATTGCATTCCAAGGGCCTGCACAAAATACCAGCGCACCATTTCGTTATGGTTTGATTTCGGACCCAACGCAATCCCTTGCGCGCTCGCAATATACGCAAACTTATGCCACCATCAACCGCCTGGATGAGGCATCTATTGATGCAACCGGGCGCGCTGCTTCTTTTCGTGGCCCATACGCCCGGGCAGATGGCTCCATTGACGGCAATCAACGCTATGCACAAGGTACGTCACAGGTTGTTGATAGTGGGCTTGATGCCACCACGGGCTTATCATGGGGCAGATGGTCAGGTGGCAGCGCAACCATTGGCGGTGCTGAAACCTCACTGGCTAGTCGCAGCTTGCACTACTTATTTAGTGCCTCACAAACGGGTCCTACCACATTGCCTTTAACCGGCACGGCGGTTTATGAAGTGGCAGGCTCGACTAGACCAACTGATTTGCAAGGCAACGTTGGCACTTTTAACTCTGCAACCTTGAATGCGAATTTCAGCGCACGCACAGCAGATGCGACGGTCAACGTCACCATTGCGAACCAAACTTGGAATGCCTCAGCCAGTGGCATGCCGATCTATCGCGACATGACCTTCGCCGCCAACACCGGTCGCTCACCTGGTGGTGGTTTGCCTGCACCGACGCAACTCAATATTACCTGCACACCCAGCTGTGGCGCGGGGGCTACCGGTAGTATTGATGGCTTTTTCACTGGCACGACCGGGCAGGGCGCAGGACTTATGTACAACTTAAACCGTAATATCGCTGGTGCGGTGGCATTTAGACGTCGTCAATAGTTTGCTAAACACTAGTATTGGCGGCTATCTTGAAGCAATTTGCATTGAAAACCCCCGCCTATAGGGGGTTTTTCATTTTTTCTTTAAATCAAAATATGTTTAATGTGATATCTGCTAATAACGTGAAAGTGTCATGTTATGTGTGGTTTGTCACTATTCAGTGACAATGTTGATAGCGCATAATGTTGGCTATAAGTTGGGCTAAAAAATGACGATTAACGTCAATAATCTATTGGGAATCTCACCATGAAATACCATCTACAACAATTACAAAATACACTGCTTAATTGGTTGGTAAGCCGAGATTCTCGACAGTATCCCCGTCAAAAAATAAGCGTATTACAAAGTGTGGTGGGCAGTGTTTTTTTTCTACTGGCGGCGGCAACTAACCATGTAACAGCGCAACCATTTGCCTACATTACCAATACGACGGCTAACACTGTCACAGTCATTAATACCGCGAATAATTTAGTAGTGACGACAATTCCTGTCGGTACTGGACCGTTTGGCGTAGCTGTGAAGCCGGATGGTTCGCGTGTATACATTGCAAATTCTGGTAGCGGCAGTGTTTCTATCATTAACGCTATCAACAATACGGTTCTCACTACAGTTGCAGTCGGTGCAGGCCCTAATGGCGTGGCAATAAGCCCTGATGGTTCTCGTGTCTATGTGACAAACAACACGGCAAATTCGGTGTCTGTCATCGACACTGCCATGAACACCGTAGTCACCACGATTACTGGCGGCTTTACTTCACCACTGGGCGTTGTGGTCAATACCGCTGGCACGCGCGTTTTTGTGACTAATAATGTATTTCCCGGTACGGTTAGTGTTATTGATACGTCAACCAACATGCTGCTCGCTCCGATTGCGCTGTCGCCGGCTAGTGCGGGTAATTCTCCATACGGCATCGCTGTCAGCCCTAGTGGGGCATTTATTTATGTCGTTAACGGTGGAAGCAATGATGTCGTTGTGATTGACGCCACTACAGGCTTCATCCTTACAACATTTACGCCCCCCGGTATTGCCCCGCTCGCGGTGGCAATCAATCCTGCCAGCACACGTGCTTACATCACAAACTTTACGTCGGGTAGCATCACCGTTGTCGACACAACAACACACACTGTTTTAACAACAATATCAATCGGCTCTGTTAATTTGAATGGTATTTCGATTAACCCTGCTGGTACGTTCGCCTATGTAGCTGATCAAACTGCACAGAATGTGCGTGTAATCAACTTAGCCACCAATATGCTTAGCGCTAACGTGGCGGCTGGAAGCGGGACTTCCGCATTTGGGCAATTTATCGCCCTAGTGCCTCCGCCTCCTGTAGCTGGCGTGTGTCAATTCATTCCCGCAATGGGCGCGTGGAATGTCGCCTCAAATTGGGGTGGGGATTGTTTAATGCCTAACCGCGTTCCTGGCGCATTAGATCGCGCCGAAATTGTCAATAAAACAGCAACCTTGCCATTAGGCACAACCATCGTTGGTGATTTGTATCTTGGTGGCTCCACTATTAATGGCAATAACGCTACAGCGAATGACTCAACGCTCAATGTGGTTGCAGCTAACAATATTGCAGGCGGCATTGCTTGGGGCTCAAACAGCTACACCTTTAATAACATGACGCTGCAATTGCGCGCTACAGGTGCAAACCCTGTTGCTGCCGCAAATGCCCCAATTGTGCTTAACAATACCGTGGTCTTGCTCTACGACAAAGGCGCTAATTTTGGCTCCGGCATGGTTAGCAATTTATCCAACAACGCAAAAATTAACACCGCAGATATGACCGCTCAGTTTTTGATGAGCGGCAGTTTTTCTCTGGCGGACACATCTAGCTTTATGGGCAGTATGACAATTGTGGAAAATCTTAGCGTTGGTCTGTCTGCCAATGCCAATATGCAAATTGGCGGTAAGCTCACACTCTCAAGCAAAACATTATCGTTTTTGAATGACAGCATCAATAGACTCACCTTCGCGCCAGGAGCTGTCATCAAAGGTGCGGGCACGATCAATGCAACCGTTGGTACCCTCACATTCCCCAACGATGGTATGGGGCAACGCCTTGTCTCTGATAGCGTAACAATCACGGTGCCCTCTGTTTTTAATGGCAGTGTCACGCTGCGGCCAAATGACATCAGTGGCCCTGGCGGCATCATCGTTATCAATGGAAGTTACACCCAGACAGGCACGGGCAAGATACAAAATATCTCCAACTATGCGAGTAATAACGGCAACGTGACAATTAATGGTGTCGCAACCTTAGGCGGCACGTTGGAAGTTGTGCTCGATGGCTTCTCGCCTAATCCGCCATTTACGTTGAATAGTAATCTCGCCTACACGTCGCGCCTTGGTACTTTTAATAGCGTCATCGTTCTGCCAGCGGGGTATTTTTTTACCACGACTTATAGCGAGTCCAGCATCGCGCTCGAATTATTGGAACCCATCACAACCATTAACCCGACGATGCATTCCTACCCGTCGGCTGTGTATGGCAATTTTGCGACCCAAACATTTACCGTTACCAATAATTCTGGTTTAGCCTCTACGATGTTCAATACATCCACAGCATTTACTGGCACCGACAAGTCAGATTTTGCTATTTTTGCCGATAACTGTACTGGCATCGTTGCAAACGGCGCAACTTGTACAATTGAGGTCCACTTTTTACCCTTAACGCATCCTGTAGGCCTAAAAGAAGCAAATTTCGGCATTACGATCAATGGCCTAACGGCTGTTACCGCGTTGAGCGGCACCACTCTCTCGCCAGCAAGCGGTTGGTTAGCGCCTTCAGGCGACACCACGATTGCCATTCCCGGTCCGACGCCTGTGGGGTCAACTTCGAGCATCGGCGTGATGTTTTTTAACGTTGGCAGTATGCCAATCACCATAGATAGTATCGCCTCCGCGCCACCACTCAGTAGTAATATTGGCGGCTGCGCGGCTCCGTTCGCGCCCAATGCCTCTTGTATCGTGACGTTCAGCCTAACAGCTGGAGCGCTTGCGTCATTTGCCGGACAATACAGTGTGTCTTCTCTTGTCCCCGGCAACACGTTTTCGATGTTTGGCACTGGTAGCGGCACAAATACACTAGCACCGACGGTTGTGACGACGGTATTACCTGCAAACATTACGTTAGGCAGTACAGCAACTGCGACGTTAACCATTACCAACCCTAATACCATCATCACCCTTAATACGATTAGCGTGACGTCCAAATTAACAGTTGGTCAGCTGCAAGTCGCGCCGCCAGCTAACATCACCTTCACGCCTGGTTGCGGCATGCCTGAAGTAACCGCATTCCCTGGCGCCACTACCGCCAGTATTGCCATCAGCAGCCTAGCGCCGCTTGCCACTTGCACCTTTAGCTATGACCTTAAAAGCAGTAACACCACTGGCGTGTGGACAGTTGGTTCGAATGCCGTTTCTAGTACTGAAGCGTCCGCAAATGTGATCAGTGGCTTTGTGAACGTAACAGTATTAGACGCGCTGCCGCCGCCAGCACCCACCACATTGTCATTTGGCAATGTCAGCACCTCTACCTCAAGCCTAGCGCAAACCGTTACTGTGACTAATCCGAATGCAAGCCCGCTCGCGGTGACGAGCATTTCATTCACGCAGCCTAATTTTCAGTACACCACCACTGGAGCTTGTGCTACGACGATAGACCCTAACAGTGTTTGTGTTTACAGCATCAAATTTAGACCAGTCTCGCTTGGCAGCATCATGGGTAATTTCAATCTGGCGACGTCAATAGGCTCTATCAGCGTGCCGATGGCGGGGAC
Source organism: Burkholderiales bacterium (assembly GCA_031414695.1). Lineage (GTDB taxonomy): Bacteria > Pseudomonadota > Gammaproteobacteria > Burkholderiales > Usitatibacteraceae > UKL13-2. Next base: position 10,144 of record JANNWG010000051.1, on the reverse strand, counting down.
AGGCGTCGTACAAGGCCTCACCATCCTACCAACGATGAATAACTTTGGTAACGTCACACTAGGGCAGTTATCCACCGTCAGCACCATTAACATTAGCAATGCTGCCGGAACAGGCTCGGCGATTTTCGATACGATCACTATCGGCGGAGTTGATGCTACTGACTTTACCTTGGTTAGCCACACCTGCGCGGGTGGTCTGGCGGCCGGTGCAACCTGTACGGCGGATGTCAGATTTAATCCAACGTCTGCTGTCGGTGCTAAGTCGGCATCTCTCCAGCTCAACTTTGCGCCTGGATCGAGCTCAGTTAGCCTTAGTGGTACTGCGACAGCGGCCTCAGTCGGCGTATCGCCTACGAGCTTTAACTTTGGCAATGTCACGGTTAACACGACTTCAGCATCGCAAACATTTACCATCACCAATAGTACAGGTGTTGCAGGTGTCCCTAGTGTGTTCGTACCCACACCATTTACTAATATTGGCACAGGCACTTGTGGTGTATCACTTGCACCGTTAGCGACTTGTACTTTTATCATTGCCTTTGCGCCGACGATGATCACGCCATCGAATAGCAATATCACTTTCTCGGTAGGCCCTACGCTTAGCGCGCTTACGACACTAACCGGTACTGGTGTTGCTGCCCTCGTTGCCCCAACCATTACAAGTGCTCCCGCATTACCAGCAGGCACCATCAGCATTGGCTACAGCACTACACTTGTTGCCACCGGTAGCCCCACCATTACTTGGAGCGTAACAATGGGCGCGCTACCAGCTGGCCTCAATTTAAGCCCTGCGGGCGTTGTCAGCGGCACGCCAAGCGCCGCCGGTATATTTAACTTCACTATACAAGCGGCGAATGGCACGATGCCTAACGCCAGCCAAATGTTCAGCCTCACGATCGGCAACGGCTTATCTTTTACACCGGCTAATTTCACCTTTGGCAACACCGCACTGGGCACGGCCTCAGCTAGACAAATTGTTACCATTAGTAATGCCACCGGTGCTGCTATCACCATCAATATGACTAGCAATACTCCGGGTGAATTTGGTCATTATTTGCCAAGCTGCGGCATGAGCATACCCGCGATGGGGGCATGTACGATTGAGATCGACTTTTCACCGACACCGATGTCCATGTTGGGTGCTTTCATGGGCGTACTCACCATCAACACCACAGCCGGTAATCTGGTTGTACCGCTCGCGGGTAATGCAGTCGCCTATAACGTCAGCAACGATGGCAACCTAGCCTTTGCCAACACCGTGATTGCACAAACCAGTGCCAATCAAACTGTCACCTACACCAACAACGCCACTGGCACGGCAAATGTACTCAGCCTTAGCATCGTCGGCACTGACCCGTCGCAATTCCAGCTGATTTCAAATACCTGCGTCCCAGGCCCTGTCAATGCCATGGCAACGTGTACCGCTACGGTCAGCTTTGCGCCCACTAGCGTCGGTGCTAAATCCGCCAGCCTACAGCTTAACTATGCTAGTTCTGTCAATTTTAGCGTCGGCTTGAGCGGCACCGCAATCGCCGTCCCTGTCGCGCCAACCATCACCAGCGCTCCCGCACTACCAAGCGCTACCGTCAACCTGACCTATACTACAACGCTTGTCGCCTCCGGTAGCCCCACTATTACCTGGAGCGTAACAATGGGTGCGCTACCCGCAGGCCTCAATTTAAGCACTGCTGGCATTCTCAGTGGTACCCCAACTGCTGCCGGTACATTTAACTTCACCGTCCAAGCGGCTAACGGTACGATGCCGAACGCCAGCCAAATGGTTAGCATCGTCATTGCGCCGCCAGCCATATTGCCTGTCATGGTTGTCACCATTGCCCCCACAACGGTCGCCCCCGCCACTGACGCGGTTGTCACCTTGACGCTCTCGTTGTCTGCGGTGGACATGTTTGCCCAGCTCATTGCGAGTGGCAGTGTGACCATGCCTATCGGGCTCGTTGTCCAAGCCGCACCCGCTCCTACAAATACATGCAGCACGTTTACCAATATTCTTACCATGGGTAGCGGCATCAGCTTTGGCATGGGCAACATTCCGGCGATGGGTAGTTGCACCATCACGTTCACCGTGCGTGCAGCGGTGGCAAATACCTACATTATCAACATCCCAGCGGGTGCTATTACCGCAAACCTGGCTAATACCAACACCAGCAATGCGACCCTCATGGTTTCAAGCGGCGTTGCCCCCTTATTCACCAGCGGTCCGACCTACCCGGCGGGCACTGTTGGCAGCCCATACAGCACCACGTTCGCTGCCTCAGGCAGCCCCGCGAGTACATGGAGCGTCACCATTGGCACGCCGCCTGCTGGCCTAACCTTAAATAGCGTAACCGGCGTCTTAAGCGGTACACCAACGGCGGTGGGTGTTACTAACTTCACCGTCCAAGCAGCGAATGGCACGATGCCCAACGCCACACAAATGGTGACGATCACCGTCGTTGCCGTAGGCGCCATCCCTGTCATCACCTCAGCACCGCCGCCATCAGGCCTCACGGGTCAAGCATACAGTTTCACACCAAGTGCCACCGGGACTGCACCAATCGCTTGGTCGATTGTCTCGGGTGGCCTGCCATCTGGCCTCACCATCAGCCCCACCAACGGCCAAATTTCTGGCACACCCACCGGATCAGGCCTCTTCACATTCACCCTGCGCGCCACCAACATGGCAGGGCAAGCTAACCAAGCTACAAGTATCAGCATCACCACCGCCGTCATTCCTACTGTCAGCGTCAGCCCAAATAGTCTTAGCTTTGGGAATCAAAACTTAGGTACCGTAAGCCCGATACAAACCGTCAGCGTCACCAACACCGGCAACGGCCCCTTTAACATCAACAGCATCACAAGTGTCGGTGACTTTGCCTACACCGCCGATTGTCCTGCCTCACTCGCACCAATGGCCTCTTGCACCCTGAGCTTCACCTTTAGCCCATTGACAGCAGGTACTCTCACAGGCGCAGCCAGCGTTAACACCAGCGCCTTAGCCGGCTCTGGTGGCATCAGCTTAAGCGGCGTCGGTATCAGCGTACCCCGTGCCAACATCGTCATTAACCCATCGAGTTTAAGTTTTGGTGACCAAGCACAAGGTACAACCAGTGCGGCTCAAGTTATCTTCATCAGTAATACCGGCCTTGCCACGCTTGAACTGAGAAACATTGCCTTTAATGCAAGCACTAGCGCACCTAGTTTTGTGCTTAGTGCCCCGCCGGCAGGCAGCCTGCCTAGCTGTGGCGGCTCGCTAGCACCTGCCACCAGTTGCGCGCTTGGCGTCAGCTTCGCGCCATCCACCACCAGCACCTTGGGCGCACAAACTGCGGGCATTACCATCACTCATAATTCCACCCCAACAGGCAGCCAAGGCACGAGCGGTATCAGCCTCAACGGTAACGCCACTGCCAGACGAGAAGCGATTATTCGGCTGAGCGGACAACCAAGCTTTGCCGATCAAATCTTAGGCACGGTCAGCATCGCACAAGCCATCAGTGTCACCAATACCGGCACCATTGATCTTAACGTTGGCGCACTCAGCATCACCCCAACCAATGCCAACAGCATTAGTAGCGACTTCCAAGCCAGCTCGGGTTGCGGCACGCTTATCCCCAACGCAAATTGCACAATCAATGTCAGTTTTAGCCCATCAGGTGACATTGGTATCAAGGCCGCCACAATCAGTGTTGCCAGTAACGCCAGCAATGCCAGTGCGGGGGCAATAAGCTTAAGCGCTAACGCCATTGCCATCCCCACGCCAGTGGTTAGATTGAGTGCCACCAGCGCAGGCTTTGGTACTGCAATTGTTGGTGGGGCGACAAGTAGTCAAGCCATCACTTTGAGCAATGTTGGCGGCTTGCCGCTGTTGATTAACAGCATTGGTATCAGTGGCGACTATGGTCAGACCAACACGTGCCCCGTACCACCGGCCGCACTCAATAGGAACCAAAGTTGCAGCATCAACATCACCTTTACCCCACGCACGTTGGGTAGTCGCGCCGGCAGCCTAACCATTTCCAGTAACGCCACGCCGCCAACCAATACAGTGCCGTTATCAGGCGCTGGGTGTCGATTCTTAACGCCGCAACAGCAGCTTCGCCTATTGTCGAGCTGTGAGTAACAAGAGTTAGAAGATAAGGCGCTGAATGTAGAAGTTAAAACGCCAGCATTGGTGGGCAGTTTGAGCACTAATGACTTGAAAAACCCCGCCAATGGCGGGGTTTTTTGTTTTTTGCACAATTTCTCTCCTTCTTTTGCTAATCCCCTGATTGAGGTAAGGGCACGTCCTATATGCGGTTTGTCACTATTAAGTGACTTTATATCGTCGTAAGATAGCTAATCCATGTGTGCAACATTAATTTGTATGTTGTAGTTGCTGCGAATGTTGATGCACGCTTCAGAAAAATGTTGTACATATTTTTAGAAAACAATTGCTAATGACGCGGCGAGTCCTATTTTGCTGGGAGACAGGCGAGGGCAGCGGCCATGTGGCGCCCTATTTGTCGTTGCTTGAAGCATTGCGCGCGCGGGGCTGGCAAGTCGCGGTGGCGGCGCGCAATACGGCGGAAGTCGGTGCACGGGTGAAAGCATGTGGTGCGACATTGTTTCAGGCACCTGTGTGCTTGAGTATTTTTCAAGAGCTAGATGCGCAATCATTTAGCACCACCGAATTGCTCTTGCAGCACGGCTATGGTTATCCGCCAACGCTTGATGGCGTTTTTTCTGCGTGGTGTGGGCTGATCGAGGCTTGGCGTCCCGATCTCGTCATTGGCAGCAGCGCACCGACTGCGCATTTGGCTGCGCAAGCGCTAGGCATCGCTGATATGGCGATAGGCTCAGGCTTTAATTGCCCGCCCGCCTCGTCACCTGCGCCGTTGATTCGCCCATGGCAGCCAGCTATCGAGCAACGCTTAGCGGTGAGTGAGGATCGTGTATTGCAAACCATTAACGCTGTGCTCGCCCAGCATGGAATGAGCAAACGTCAATTTCCGATGGATATGTATCTCAATGTGCCAATATTACTTTGTACTGTGGCTGAATTAGATCACTACGGCACACACCGTACTGGAGCACGCTATTTAGGAATGTTGCCCCAAGCGGAAACCGGTGGCGCTGTCAGCAACGTGAATACCCTTAGCACTCACCTGGAAATGAAGCCAGCTGAGATATTTGTCTATTTGCGCTACCAGCCGTCGATGGAGCCACTATTCGCTGCATTGGCGAAACGTGGCACATCCACGCTTGTGTTCATGCCCAATTTATCCCAAGCACAATGTATGAAATTATCGGCGACCTATGCGCCCACGATCACGTTTGTCATGCGAGCGATTGATATCAAGCGTATTTTGCAGGAGGCACGTTTAGTTATCTCCAATGCCGGGCACAACCTCACGCTACAAGCCTTGCAAACAGGTTGCCCGTTATTGTTATTGCCGAGGCACTGGGAACAAAACAAAGTTGCCGAGTTTGCCTGCAACGTAGGGGCGGCAATAAACATTTCGCCCCATGAGCAACACCCAAAATTCAAACGCGCGATTGATGATCTGCTGGATAAATCTAACTATAAAGACGCCGTCTTTGCGTTTGCCAAGCGCTATGCAAATCAATCTGCTGAATCTGCATTGCAATATGCCATTAGCGAATGCGAGCGCCACGCCAACATGGCAAACCCGTACTCAAAAGAAATACCTCAATCACGAACCCCATTGAATTCAGTGAGATAAAAAATGACACATGCCAACCTAGACTTGTCCATTACAGATTTACAATTTACCAGTAGGCAACGGCTCAGCGAAAAAGCTCATGCTCATATGTTGCCTGTAACAAAAGTATTTAAGACCTCGCGCCTGCAATTGCGCGCTGCCAGTGCCATCATGACGCTTGGCTTGGTTGCCAGCGCGATGTCCGCCCTCACGCCAGTGTACGCGCAGACCGCACTCACGGTTACAAACACATTAGACACTTCAGGTGCATCCTACATGGGCAGCCTGCGGCAGGTGTTGCAATTCGCAGCAATAAATTGTTATGGCGGCCCTTACACCGTCAACTTTAATATTCCTGGTACGGGTCCGCATGTGATTGCCCCCGCATCGTCACTGCCGTCAATCAATTGCGCGGGCACCACTATCAATGGTTATAGCCAGCCGGGTGCCACGGTTAATACACTCGGCTCTGGCAATAATGCGGTGTTAAAAATCAATATCGCGCGACCCATGGCGAGTACGGCAACTGACGGATTAATTCTAAACGCCGATAATGTCACCATTCGTGGCTTGGTGATTTCTAGTTTTTCCACGGGTAGTGGCATACGCATTGATGATCGATCTAGCGTACTAATTTTAGGTAACTTTATTGGCACTAATGTCATTGGGTCAGCGGCTGATGGCAATTTTATTGGCGTCAATTTTTTAGGCAATAACGTATTGATTGCCCCTTGGCCTAATGACAAACAAAAATCATTTGCGCAAGCCACGCTCAAAGCAAGCTCAGCCGCTACGGCCAATAAAGTCGGCAGCGCAAGTCCCGCAGACCGTAATGTCATTTCGGGCAATCTTAATGGAGGTATTAGCATCAATGCACCGTTTAGTGAGGTCGTTAACAATCATATTGGCACGGATAAAACAGGCGCATCCGCTGTGCCCAATGGCGTAGCGGGGGTGTCGCTCAATGCGACTAATTCCTTAGTGGATGGTAATTTTATTAGTTACAACCTTGGTGATGGTGTTGTGATTAGTGATTCATTTACGACCGTTAGCAATAACTTAATCCTTGCTAATAATAATATCGGTGTGAATGCAAGAGGCAATGAGTGTGCGTCACGAAATGTCTTTATTCGCCAAAACAATATTGGCCCGCAAGGCTCGCTCGGCATTGATTTAGGCAATGTGTTTGCCCCACAGGGTACGCGCGATGTGAACGGCGGCGCACTACAAAACGGTGAATCTTGTTACCAAGTCAATGGCACTTTTCCCAATAACAGCGCAAATGGTAAAGCCCCCGGTCACCCAGTTGTGAACAACATGACCTACGAATGGACAGGTGCTGTTGTCAACACCACTATTAATGCCCAACTAAATTTTGCCGTGCTCACGGGTGAGATATACACCATTGATTTATTTGATAACGTCGATATTACGCTTGATACAACCAACAAGGGTTTTGGCAGAAACTACACTACCAGTACCACCACGCCTGCCACCGATGGGGTAGGGAGTGCAGCGTTCCAAATTGTCAATGCCAGCGCGGTGTATCACCCCACCATGACGGCCAGTGCACCGACTGGTTTAACCAGCGGTACGTCAGAGTTTTCGGTACAACACGTCTCGCCGTTTGTTTATACCTCGGCGTACACAAATTTTTCAATTATGCAGGGCGGCAGCCAGACGCAATCGTTCACGCTTAAAAATACCTCGGGCGCGGTGATAGCCGTTGCCTTGCCAACGACTAATTCACCATTTTTTACAGTTGCCCTAGGAGCAGGTTGCAATAGCGTGGCGGTGGAAGCGACTTGTAATGTGAATGTCACTTATGCGAAGGCAGCGCCTCAACCGGGAAACACCGCGCAATTTTTGAAAGACGCACCCATTGCAGATAATGCTGTACTCACGCTAGTACAAGGCACAACATCGTACAAATGGAATTTGAGCGGTACGGCAACCGCTGCCGCTGGTGTTGCACCCACCATTAGTTTTTCATTAGCGCCTGCCAGCATATTGGTCAATGCCACCGCCGTTGGCACACTCACTGTCAGTAACGCAAACATCACGCCGCTGACTGCTAACGCATTTACCTTTAATTATTTACCGGGTCTGGTTAACGCAGCGATGCCTAATGCCAGCTCTACCTGTATGGGCGCGACGCCCACCGCCGTTGCTAGCGTTGGCAGTTCAGCGACCACTACGGGGTTCACCATACCGGGCAGTGGTTCATGCACCTTTAGTGTCACCATTACTAGTGCCACCGCCGCAATGTACTCGGGCAATATTGCTGCGGGGCTGATTGTGACGCCATTTGGCAGCAGTAACGCGACGCCATTTAGCTTAAGTGTAGGGGCGCTAGGTGCACCCGTCATTACCTCTGGCGCACCGCCGTCAGGCATAACGGGGCAGGGCTATAGTTTTACCGCAACGGCAACAGGCAGCGGTCCAATTACATGGTCCATTGTTGCAGGCGGATTGCCATCAGGACTTACGCTGAATGGCACGACTGGTGTTATCAGCGGTATCCCTGGTGCGGGTTTATTCACCTTTACCCTACGCGCGTCCAACATGGCAGGCCAAACCAATCAAGCGACGAGCATTACGATCATCACGCCTATTATTGGGGTGATTAACGTCAGCCCCAGTAGCCTTGACTTTGGAAATCAAAATACCGGCACAACCAGTAACCCGCTCGTTGTTACCGTCAGTAATACCGGCAATGGCAGCTTTGATATTCGCTCCATTACGGGGATTGGTGATTTTGCCCACATTGCTAATTGTCCTGAAACTCTGCAGCCACAAACTAGCTGCACCATCAACATCACCTTTAGCCCTATCACCGCAGGAGCAATATCTGGCTTGATTAGCGTCAACACCACCGCGCAGGCGGGGTCAGGTAGCTTAAGCTTATCGGGTAACGGCATTCTCGTGCCACGCGCCATTATTGTGGTTAACCCTAGCAGCCTTACCTTTGGTGATCAAGCGTTAGGCTCGGTGAGCCCCGCGCAGATCATCTTTATTAGCAATACCGGATTGGTCACACTCGAATTGCGAAATATAGCGTTTAGTTCCAGCACGTCAGGCTTCGCTCTTGTAAGCCCGCCTGCGGCTGAAAATCCAAATGGCCTCACTGCATGCGGCGGCTCGGTGGCGCCAAGAACAAGCTGCGCCATTGGTGTTGCCTTTGGCCCGAGCACCATAGGCGCGGCTAGTGCAAGTCTCACCATTACGCACAACGCCACACTTTCAGGCGTCGAAGGCACGAGCAGCATTCGCTTAAATGGCAATGCCACCGCGCGACGTCAAGCGCTAATCCGCGTATCAGGCGGCACTACTTTCAACGACCAAGTGATTGATACTGCTAGTACCGCACAAACAATTACGATCACTAATACGGGCAATATTGTGCTCAATGTTGGCGCGATCAGCATCATGCCAACCAATGCAAACACGAGCGCATCTGACTTTAGCGCGAGCAGTAGCTGCGGTGCACTTAACCCCAATGCCAGTTGCAGTATCAGTGTTCGTTTCACCCCGATTGGCGAAAGTGGCAGCAAAGCCGCGAGCTTAACTATCGCAAGCAATGCCACCAACGCAAGTGCAGGGGTGGCAACCTTAAGCGGTAATGCACTGCCGATTCCACGACCCGTGGTGCGACTCTCCGCCACATCAATCGGCTTTGGCAATGTTATCTTTGGTAGCGTCGTCTCAAGTCAGCGCGTCACCGTTACCAACGTCGGTGTCTTGCCGCTTAATATTGCTAGTATTTCCAACAGCGGTAATTTCAACAGCACCACGAGTTGCACCGCACCATTGGCACCTGGTCAAAGCTGCAATATTGATGTCACTTTCAACCCCGGCGCGCTCGGCAGTAATGCTGGCAATCTCACCATTAATAGCAACGCAACACCGACTAGCAATCAGGTGACATTGACCGGAACGGGTTGCCGTCTGCTATCTGGCGCACAGCAGCGGTTCTTTGTATCGAGTTGTGGGTGATTTAAGTAATGTGAGCTTCTAAAAACCTCAAAAAACTGTCGCCCCAGCGAAGGCCAGGGTCCAATTTTCTTTACACTACAGTAACTTACAAAATTGGGTCCCGGCCTTCGCCGGGAAGACACGCGGTTACGAGAAGTTCCCTATACAAAACTCCTCTATTGGTGGATGTTTTGAGACATTTAGACCTGAAGATGACCGCCAATATTAGGCTTTATCAGTTTGCAAACATAGGTTTCTGCTACCGCGATTAACGGCTAAAGCACCCCAGAGTGCGGTCTGTGATGATTAACCGCCACATCCTCAACGCATAATCCTATAAACGGCAGTCAACCTCATCTCTAAACACAACCCCCCTATACTGGGTGCGGGATTCCGAGTGTTTTACCACCACAGGAGGACTCACCAAATGGGTGAAGCCAAACGTCGTCAATTAGCCTTAGCGCAAG
>JANNWG010000050.1:0-3619 GCA_031414695.1 Burkholderiales bacterium | reverse complement strand
GACGTTGCGTAGTATTCATAGGTGGGCGCAGATGTTTGTTTTGACACTCGCATCATGCCAGCAATGGTTGCGCCCACCTCTCTTTTTTATGCACCCTGCGTAAATAAATGTTCACATCCTTAGGGTTTTGCAAGAGGCTCACATGGATAACTTAAATCAAATGAACCGCCGCGCGTGGCTACAATACGCGGGCATTAGCGTGGCTAGCTTTGCCCTTGGTGGCTGCGCGACAAATTTGCTGTCAATGCCGCGTGCTGCCTATCGCGCATCGCCGCGCCCACTATCTGCCCAACCATTTGCGCGGCCTACGCTTGATTTAGACAGCATCATCCGCACTAAAGTCGGCCTGCGCCCCTATCGCGATGAAGGCTTTGTGGTGCGTGGCGAACGTATCAATGACAAAGTGATTATTCACAACTACGGGCATGGCGGTGCGGGTATTACGCTATCGTGGGGCTCGTCTTCACTTGCAATGGCTGAGCTACCCGATATTGGTGAACGTCGCGCGGCAGTATTGGGCGCAGGCATCATGGGGCTTACCACCGCAAGGCTCTTACAAGCACGTGGCTGGCAGGTGACGATATACGCGAAGGCATTTTCACCTGATACCACATCGGATGTGGCAGGCGGACAGTGGGCGCCAACGGGTATGTATCAACGCCACAATGCCAGCGCCAAATTTAGCGCGCAACTTGACCAAGCGCTGCAAATTTCATATGACACCTTTCGCAATATCGCCGATAGCAACTTAGGTGCAGTAAACGGCGTATTTTGGCGCGAAAATTATCATTTAAGTGAACGCAGTTTTTCGGATAATCGTCCGTTTTACTTTGATCGTTGGCCGCAATTTTTTCCGGGTCTGCAAGTCTTAGCCGATGCGGATAACCCTTTCGCCGCAACGCATGTATTGCGAAGCCACTCGCTACTAATTGAGCCTGCCATTTATTTGCCGCGGCTCATGACTGAAATTTCAGAATCGGGTGGCATATTCATCAAGCGCGAAATGCAAAGCCTTGCCGAAATACTCACCCTAAATGAGCCCGTTATTTTTAATTGCACAGGCCTTGGTGCCGCGCAACTATTTAACGACACCGCCCTCACACCAATACGCGGTCAACTCGTATTCGCTGCCGCTGATAGCCGCGTCGATTACATGACGCACGGCGGCAGTGGCGCTAACAACGCTAGCAGCGCAAACAATAGTGATCTCATGTACATGTTCCCGCGCCAAGACGGCATCTTGCTTGGCGGCACCTATGAGCGTGGTGCCACTCATCTCACCGCTGACGCGTCCACTACCGCACGTATCGTCACAAGCCATGCGCGGCTTTTTCAGGCGATGCAGGTGAGCACCGCAAATATTGGCATATAACGAAAAAAGCAAGCCCAATTATTGCCGTCAGCACAACGCCGCTGATGGCGATTAAAAACCAGCGTCAGCGCTTCAAATGTAATGCCTTGCCATTGGGCATTAGCATTATCCAGAGCCTAATTAAAATGCCGAATGACCCAATCGCATGTGTAAAACAATATTGGTGATGTGCATAGCGTGTACGCGCCATATTAAATCTACCAACTTACACCATGATTTCGCCAAAATAATGTTTTGAATCGTCAGCTGCAATTTACGGCGCTATGCGGCACAATACGTGACTACTAATTTTGAGAGCCAATATGTTTATGACCCGCATACTGATTACTGTCGCGCTATTTATTCTTGTTTGCTGCTCTACACTGGCAGAGGCCAAAACATTCCGCTGGTCGTCGCAAGGTGATGCCGCGACGCTCGATCCGCATAGCCAAAATGAAACGCTTAACAATGGCTTAAATAATCTAGTCTATGAATATCTAATAACGCGTGACCGACGTGAGTTTGCGAAAGTGTTGCCAGGTCTTGCTTTGTCTTGGACGAATACGGCGCCCACGATTTGGGTTTTTAAGTTGCGCCCTGGCGTGAAGTTTCACGATGGCTCGCCCTTCACTGCGGATGATGTGGTGTTTTCATTTAATCGCGCACGTGAATCTAGCGTAACGTTTCGCCTTTACTCGACGCAATCGGGTATCGCCAAGAAAATTGATGATTTGACGGTCGAATTCACCACACCGGTGCCTAACCCGGTCATGCTCGATACCATCGCTAACATCATGATCATGAGCCGCAAGTGGTCAGAAAAAAATAATGTGGTAAAGCCGCTGGATTACATTAAAAAAGAAGAGTCTTTCGCCACACGTAACGCCATGGGCACAGGGCCATATAAATTAGTGGCGTGGGAGCAAGGCATCAGCCTCAAGCACGCAAAAAATCCCGACTGGTGGGGCGTTAAAGCGGGGCTTTATACGGGCAATATTGAAACAATCGAATATCGACCCATCAGCAACGCCGCTACGCGTATGGCAGCGCTCAAAACTGGCGAGCTTGATTTTGTGCTCGACCCGTCCGTACAAGATGTTGTGCGGCTAAGAAATGATGCGACTGTTCGTATTTGGGAGGGCCAAGAGCAGCGCCTAATTTATTTGGGCTTTGATCAGGCCCGCGACAGCATGCTCTACGGCAGCGTGAAGGGCAAAAATCCATTCAAAGATAAACGCGTGAGACTCGCGGCCTATCATGCCATCGATGTGAACGCACTCAAAACAGCAATCATGCGCGGCCTATCCGTCACTACCGCTATTGCGCTCGCAGCTGGCCCGGGCGCTGGCGTGCCCATTGCACAAGACGTGCGACATACGTTTGACGTCGCGAAAGCGAAAAAATTATTGGCTGAAGCTGGCTACCCCACTGGCTTTGGTTTTACCTTGACCTGCCCCAATGATCGCTATGTCAATGATGAAAAACTTTGTGTGGCCATTGCTGGCATGTGGGCCAAAATTGGCTTAGGCGTAAAAGTGGAAACAATGACCAAAGCGAATTTTTTCCCGAAAGTTCAAAATCGTGATGCCACCGCATATCTAGCAGGCTGGGGTGGCGCGTCGTCGGATGCGATGTTTACCTTAAAGCCCATCATGCGTAGCCGTGATGGCAAAGGTGCAGGCGACTCCAATTACGGTGATGCTAAAAATTTGGCGCTAGATGAACTGATCGACAAAGCCGAAGGCAATATGAATCCTGTTGAGCGTCAGTCGCAGATCAATCAAGCTGTCAAAATCATGCACGATGAAGTGCACGTGATCCCACTGCATCGCCAAGTGATTCCGTGGGCATCGCGCAAAAATGTGAGTGTGATTCATAGACCAAATAATGTGCTCGATCTACATTGGGTTGTGATTAGGGAACTTCTAAAAACCTCAAAAAACTGTCGCCCCGGCGAAGGCCGGGGTCTAATTTTCTTTACGCATCAGCAGCTTACAAAATTGGATCCCGGCCTTCGCCGGGAAGACACAAGGTTATTAGAAGTTCCCATTAAGTAAACGCTAATAATGGTGCGCCGTTTGGCGCACTAATGGCTGGAAACGATTGTGAAATGGCGATCTACGTAAATGGGCACTTCTCAAAACCCCCAATTACCTACAATTCGCGATTTACGATTTTTTTAATACGTATCGTCAGTATTTTTTACGTTTTCACTTGTAACTTACCTCGGTTTTTAGGGGATCTTTCCCCGTCTTTCTCATGCTGCTC
>JANNWG010000049.1:0-43709 GCA_031414695.1 Burkholderiales bacterium | reverse complement strand
GACGTTGCGTAGTATTCATAGGTGGGCGCAGATGTTTGTTTTGACACTCGCATCATGCCAGCAATGGTTGCGCCCACCTCTCTTTTTTATGCACCCTGCGTAAATAAATGTTCACATCCTTAGGGTTTTGCAAGAGGCTCTTATGTAAGCGGCAATCCAATTAAGTATCGCGACCCATATGGTTTAACGCAATGTGATATTGATCTGGCTTATCAATTTGCGAAAGATAAAAATCCTGGTATGAATTTTGGGAAAGGTCCGCCTGTTACAGATATTTCAGAGGATGATGTAGACCCAATTACGAAACAGCCAATTTTAGGTAGAGCGCACTTGCAACACCAAGGTGATAGAAGGAACATCACAGGGCGCGACGGCAAGATTCATTTAAGCCGGATATATATGGGGGATTTGAATGACCACTGGGCTTCTAGATTGTTAGAGACCACAATCCATGAGGGATTGCACTTTACACGTCCTGCTAAATTTCAAGTCGAAGAGTACAAGTTTGATCACGACTACATTGTTCCTGAGACGATGAGACGTCACGAAAGTATAAAAAATGAATTTCTTCAGCAAAGAAATAATATGTGCCCACGAGGAGTGCCCCGTCCACCTGTCCAACGAGCGTGATGCTAATCACAAACGATGATTTTTTGCGAAACATACCATCGAAATCGTGGGAATCACGGTAAAACAAACCTGCATGCATCAACAACCCCACACACAATCACTTGAAACGCCGCATCAGGCGTGCTGTTTCAAGCATTGGCACGTAACCACCCGTGGACAGCGTTCACTGCCCAACCAAATGATCACAATTGCTGCTGCTGCGTATCGGCTATCTACGCAAGTAGAACCCCGTCAACAAACCGTTCCACGCCGAGAAGAACTCAATATGTTTCGGCACATGTGCATACGGATCAATGCCATTCCACGCCTCAATAGGCGTTTGACCCAACAGATGCTGATGCGGACGCACAGCGTTATACCAAGCCGAGAAATCGCCCAGTGCGAGATTCAGCATATCGCGGTTCGCCATACGCCAATGGTTCAGCTTCTGTTTCAACGTGCCGAAGAACCTCTCCACGCGTCCGTTCTGCCAAGGGCAACCGACCTCGGTACGCTGATGGCGAATCCCCAGCAACTGCAAGCCGAACGTAAAAAGCTTCGATGTAAACACCGCCTCATTGTCGGTACGCACAAAGCGCGGACGACCGAACCGCTCAATGGTGTCCAACAAACAACGCAGCAGCGTGATACTTGCCTTGTTTCGCAGCGCCTGCAAACACAGCACCCGACGGCTGCCGTGATCGAGCACCGCGAAGATAGGATGCACGACACCATAAGTGTCCGCCTTGCCAGTCATATCTATGCCCCAAGTGTGATTGACAGCAACCGGGTGTGGAATGCGCCGTTTCCAATTGCAGCGCAGCCGCGCAACGTCATAACGGCGCAATCGCACCACCGTTGCGACAAACGACTTGCTCACGGAGACCTGACGTTCGACAGCATGAATACGATTGAACGTCAGCGCAATACGCCGACAACCGGCATCAGGCAAATGCGCTTTCAACCGCACGACCTCATCGGCGACCCAAGCTGGTTTCGGGGTGTAGCGCATATGCCTGCGAGGCGTGGTGCGATGGTGATCGCGAATGCCTCCATGCGCGTTAGGCCACTTATGCCACGCGCGACCTCGCCATGCCAAACGCAACCACCGCAGATACCACTGGGTATCAAGGCAAACGAACACGATCAGCCAAGTAACGAACATAATCAAACGGGTCAACTATTTAAGTTATGGAGCGAGCTTGCAGCACATTTGCATCCAAAACGTCCGCCAATCCTAGAGTTTAACCTTCACGTATCACCCCGCAAACCCAGGCTTTGCATCGCCGCCAACGACAGCTGCATCGAATCCTACGACCGCGCCGAACGTGGCGAACACATCTTCGGTGGCGTCATTGCCGCGGTCACCGTCACTGACCCCAAAGGCCGCGAGACCACCGTGCGTTTCACCCCCAAAGGGAGGGTGTCTTGATTTTTGTGTAAATTAATTTTTGCTAGGCTTGCACTTTGCCCAATGAGCCTAAATGAAGAGCAATAAATTAGCCAGTATGAGCAGCCAAGTATCTGCTGTCCGCACAGATGAATCACTCTGCAGCAGCACTCTGCAGCAGCACTCTGCAATCCCCCATGACCACTATGCGTGGCCGTCACGACATAGGTAAGAATTTTTAGTGGCTCGCACACTTTGGGCATCATTTATTTGCAAAATCGTACCAATATTGATACAGTTGTATTATGTTTATTCGAACTCATCCAGTCTTACTTGTTTCCTTTTTCAAATCGGAGACGGGTAATGAGCCGGTGCGAGATTGGCTCAAAGAATTGCTCGCTATTGATCGGAAGGCAATCGGCGAGGACATTAAAACTGTGCAATTCGGCTGGCCTTTGGGAATGCCGTTGGTGCGCAAAATAGACAAGAACCTTTGGGAAGTGCGTATCCGCCTTCAAACTCGAATTGCCCGCGTTTTATTCACCACTAACGCGAGCACCATGGTGCTGCTCCATGGGTTCATCAAAAAATCTAGCAGCACACCTGCAACTGATCTTGCGCTCGCGAAAACCCGAATGAAACAAGTGATGGAGTGAAAACTATGGGAAACAAACACATTGGCAGCAATTTCGATGACTTTTTGGCCGAGGAAGCTTTATTGGAAGACGCGACAGCGACGGCCATGAAGCGGGTCATCGCTTGGCAGATTGAGCAGGAAATGAAAGCGCAAAAGCTTTCCAAGACGGCCATGGCTGCCAAGATGCGTACAAGCCGTGCGGCGCTGAATCGCTTGCTTGATGCCACCGATACCAGCCTGACCCTAACAACGCTAGCGAGTGCTGCTGCAGCCTTGGGAAAGCGGGTTCGGGTAGAGTTGGCAATTTGATCGGTAGATTGCTTGATTTACGAATCATTGGCAATCAGCGGCTCTCGGCTTTTTTGAGGTGGTGAATTAAAAATTCCAGCGTCAAATTAATTTACAAGTAACGAATCTTATCTAATTCGAGCACCATTTTGCATAAATGTTTCAGATATCCAAGCCCATATGCGACTACCGGCTATGGCTCTAATCCGGCAGTGGCTAGGGCGCTGAATGAACAGGCATCGCGGGAGGCAAACTCGGCTATAGGAAATGCAGCAAGAAACCTATTGGGCGCAGGAGCAGGGAATGTGGGTGGGGGGGCGTCATGCAAATGAGGTCTCAACCTGAGTTAGATGACACATTTCAACCACAAGTACCATTCCAGTTTCAAAAACAGTGGGGCTGGTTTTATTTATTAATTACATCATTCATCATTGGGTTACTGTTTCTTTGGTACAAAATCGGCATTGATTTTTTTTTAAGCGCACATACAACCAGCACAGCGTTTTATCAATCATCCGCACTTGGGTTTGGTGTAACGATGATTGTTGTGGCGCTCTGCGCTAGGTTGATCGAAGTTTTTTCTGTCGAAATAAATATTCAAACTATCTCAAAAAAAAGTTGGGGTAAAAAAACCGTAATACGTTGGAATGAAATTGAGCGCGTTGATTATGATGGCGGCATAACGCTTGTTGGAGCTAATGAGCTACTCAATATAAATCCAGCAATATTTAAAAATCCAATTGCTGTATGTGAGTTCGTTGAATTGCAATGGAATCAAGATGCGACCAATGTCGTTCACCATTGAACATTACTGCTGAGGCTGTGCTGAATTTTGTGTTTATTGATATTTATAATAAGCGTAAATCAACTAGATCGCATCCTGTCGGCACTTGCAGTTTGGGTGCAGCCCATAAGCCTGCATTATGTTTGGCGACCACAACTGCGTGACCCGGGGGATGAAATGGTGTTAGAAGCAGCTGTTAATGGTCAAGTAAGTGCAATCGTTACACACAATATTCGTGATTTTGAGGCGGTAGCACCTAAATTTGGTGTGCAGGTGCAAACACCTGCACAGGCTTTATTAAAGTTGGAGAGACGAAGATGAGTACATTCGCATTGCGCTTGCCTGATTCACTTTACAAACATGCCAAACAATTGGCCGAGCAAGACCAAGCCTCACTGAATCAGTTCATTACTGTCGCTGTCGCCGAGAAAGTATCGGCGTTGCAGACAGCAGAATTTTTTGCAGAGCGGGCTGGTGATGCAAATAAGGACGATTTGGCGCAACTATTGTTACTTGTAAAAGCACGTGCGCCGATGGTGGGAGACGAAATGCCGACATGATTTGTAGTGAATTTCTACAAACAGAAAGTGCAATGTCCACGGCTATATCTAGCCATTTATGCCCCAAACGCCCCGCCAGATATAGGTCTTTATAAAATAACGTTAGCAGGCCGCATCAACAAGATCACCGACCCGCTACAATTCATCACCCGCATTGAACGCAACAATCTAGACCAAACCACCAAGATCATCGACGCCAACCTAGGCGAAACCAACATGGCCTACAACGCCAAACACAAACTCGCCAACGTCACCGACCCGCTCAACCAAGGCGCGAAGCAATACACCTACTGCGAGCTTACACGTACTACATGAGCTGGTGATGCAAATAGGGGCGATTGGGCGAGATAGCGCTTGCTTGTGAAAAGACATCAGCCGATGTCCAAAGATGAAATGACTAATTGATATTCGAGCAAATTTGATTGCATTGTTAATCAAAATTGCTTTGTTGTCCTCGCGATCAACAGTAGAAGTTGCTTGCATTCAGCCCATTAACGCTGTGTTAACTCGCCACGATAATCAGCTAAGGTAAACCCTATAATAATGGTTAAACTCTATATAATAATTTTCACTAAATGAATACGCCAAACGGTTAAGTAAATGTATGTCACACGATAATGATGACTATTTCGATCTTGATTTCACCAAGCTGCTCGACCCAAAAAATGTGGTGCCTGAGCCCGTACCCACGCCCGAACAAACGCAAGAGTTAACCGATGAGGCGGTGATTGGCGAATCTAAGCTCACCAGCAATGGTTTTTTTGTGCGTATTTTTCCCGATGCGCCTAGTCGCCCGCCGTTGAGTTCACCACCAACCATAATGGTAGTAGAGGACGATGAAGTCACCGCAACATTGCTTGAGCGCATTTTACTTAAAGCGGATTATCGCGTGGTGCGAGCAGCAAATCGCGCTGAGATTATTGTTGCCTTTAAGGCTAAGCCCGATTTAGTGTTGCTTGACGTGTTGTTGCCAGATACAAATGGTTTTGATCTTTTGAATCGTATTCGCTCCAATGTAAAACTAAAAAATCTGCCGGTACTCATGCTTTCAAGTCTTGGTTCGCTCGAAGACATTATGAAAGGGTTAAAGCTTGGCGCAAATGGTTATTTGACCAAACCGGCTAAATCAAGGACTTTACTAGCCGCGATTGAGGAAGTGATTTTTAAATAGTGTCATATTTTTTGTATTTAATAGAGTGGTGCTATGGCAAATGACAATTCTATAAACACACACTCACGCACGCAGCCAAACACACCTGTAAGTTTGCAGGAAATACACGAGGAAGCGGTGATTGGTGAAACGAAGTTGACCAGTAATGGTTTCTTTGTACGCATTTTTCCTGATGCACCTAATCGTCATCCTGTGAATATGCCGCCTACAGTCATGGTGGTAGAGGATGATGAAGTTACTGCGATATTGATTGAGCGTATCTTAGTCAATGCCGATTATCGTGTGGTGCGCGCGTCTAATCGCGACGAAATTGTGTCGGCCTTTAAAGCCAAGCCTGACTTAGTATTGCTGGATGTGTTGTTGCCAGATACGGATGGTTTTGATATTTTGAGTCGTATTCGCGCAAATGAAAAAATGAAAGACCTTCCCGTGCTTTTGCTCTCATCGCTAGGCTCGCTTGATGACATCATGAAGGGCGTAAAACTTGGTGCAAATGGTTATTTGACGAAGCCTGCAGAATCAAAAGCGTTACTTGCAGCAATTGAAGAAGTGCTTTTTAAGTAGGTTCATAAGCCTTGTATTTAGTGGGTTAATTTATGACTAGTTACGCGTCTTTTCACGCTTACTCGCTCGCCGATCCAGATAAATTTTGGACGGAACAAGCGTGCCGTATTGATTGGGTAAAACCATTTCACCAAGTTTGCGATTTTTCACGGCCACCATTTGCAAAATGGTTTGTCGGCGGTGAAACTAACCTTTGCTATAACGCTGTTGACAGGCATCTTGTAAATAGAGCTGACCAAGCCGCATTAGTTTGGATATCCTCAGAGGTTGAGCAAACCCGCACGTTTACTTATCGCGAATTATTTGATGAAGTCAATCGCTTCGCGGCGGTATTAAAGTCCCTCGGCGTTGGCAAAGGTGATCGCGTGCTTATTTACATGCCGATGGTTCCTGAAGCCGTATTTGCCATGCTCGCTACCGTACGAATCGGTGCCATACACTCAGTGGTATTTGGTGGCTTCGCTGCCGCCTCACTTGCGGCACGTATTGATGATGCAAAACCTAAGGTGATGATTACAGCGGACGCTGGCTCGCGAGGCGGCAAAATAATACCGCTTAAGCCACTTACAGATGAATCGATCAAGCTTGCTAAATTTCCACCCAAGCATGTTGTCATCATCAATCGGCATCTTGATAAAACCATGCAGGTCTTGCCGGGTCGTGACATGGATTACGCCGCACTATCACCGCGCCATGTGGGTGAAGTGGTACCGTGTGAGTGGGTCGAGTCATCACACCCATCGTACATTCTCTACACCAGCGGCACGACGGGTAAGCCCAAAGGTGTCTTGCGCGATACGGGCGGCTATGCGGTTGCGCTTGCGGCCTCGATGCCAAATATTTTTGCCACACAGCCGGGTGAGGCTTTTTTTTGCACCTCCGATATTGGCTGGGTGGTTGGTCACTCCTACATTATTTATGCACCTCTAATAAATGGCTCCACCACCATCATGTATGAGGGGCTGCCGATACGTCCTGATGCAGGCATCTGGTGGAAAATTGTCGAGCAATACAATGTGGTGGCGATGTCATCATCGCCCACTGCAATACGCGTGCTTAAAAAACACGATGCGGCATACCTTAAAAAATACGATGTCTCCAGCCTACGATATTTATATTTGGCAGGCGAGCCACTAGATCAACCAACTAGCGAATGGATTGAAAAAGGGCTTAACGTTAAAGTCATCGACAATTATTGGCAAACGGAAACAGGCTGGCCGATATTAACGGCGCAGCCCGGTATTGAAGCTACCGCGCGCAAATGTGGCTCACCGAGCTTCGCAGCCTATGGCTACAACGTCAAGCTAAAACATGATGAGACTGGCGCGGCAGTTGCACCGAATGAAAAGGGCGTGCTTTGTATTGTGCCGCCACTGCCACCAGGCTGCATGTCAACAATTTGGGGTGACGATAAACGTTTCGTTGACACCTACTTTACGATGTTCAAAGATGAGCAGGTTTACACTACCTTTGATTGGGCCACGCGCGACGAAGACGGCTACCATTTCATCATGGGGCGCACTGATGATGTGATTAACGTCGCAGGTCATCGGCTCGGCACACGTGAAATTGAAGAAGCCATACAAGCACACCCCAACATCGCCGAAGTTGCTGTTGTCGGCGTTGCTGAGCCGCTAAAAGGTCAAACACCCGTTGCCTTCGTGGTCGTCAAAGATACTAGCCTCATCACCACTGCAGAAAATCGCGCCACGCATGCTAAAGAGGTGATGGCCACTGTTGATCATGAGCTAGGCGCGATTGGTCGCCCGCAACACGTTTACTTCGTCACCATGCTGCCCAAAACAAGGTCAGGCAAATTACTCCGCCGCGCAATACAAGCCGTCTGTGAAGGGCGTGACCCAGGCGATTTAACGACAATTGAGGAGCCGTTAGCGTTGGCGGAGGTGCAGCGGGTAGTGGCGAATCTATGAAAAGCAGGGTTGACAGCGGTTTGGTATATAAAATTCAGGCTAAATCGCCTTACTCTACTTTTATCACGCCAGCTTTCTTAGCGGCCTTCATTAAATCTGCATCAAGTGTAGCTAGTGGTAAGCTAAGGCGAATTGCCAATTCCAGATATGAAGCATCGTATGCAGATAGCTTGTAACGACGCGAGAGTTGTAGCGTATCTAATAGCGCCTTTGAAAAGGTAGCATCATCGACTTCGATTCTTAAACCATCAAGTAGACCAAGAAATGTTTCGCTTTTGGCTTCTGTGATGAGTTGCTTGGCTTCAGCTCTTGCGATGACATTAGCAACTTCTAATCCCCAAGTAACTGGCACGATGGCATGTGATGAAATTAATAAATCTAGTACTGTATCTGCGTAGCGGAGCTCACTTGGCTTACCGTCACCAAAAAGCCAGCGCATGGTGACAGAGTTATCCAGCACAAAATTCATGCTCTGCCATCGTCGATCAGCGCTTTGATATCCACGCCGCGCGTAGGGTTTGCACGCATAAATGCTTTAAGTCGCTTTACTACGTCGGCTCTATTGGCGACTGGTGCTTTGGCGCTTGGTACTAGGTCAGCGATTGCCACGCCGCGATTCGTGATCGTGAAACTTTGACCAGCTTTGACCTGCCTTAACAATTCAGGCAGTTTTGTTTTTGCGATGTATGAACCAATTTCGATTTTCATACGACCTCGTATCAGGAAATATTGAATAGACTAGATTATAGACTGGTTGTCAAAAGTTGTATTGGAATCAAGCGCAGCATTACGCATTCAACCAAGCACAACAATTACAACGTCAATTGAAACCCATCCACCACCGCGCCTGGCAATCTAGCTGATCCGGTGGAGCGTTCACCATAGCTTCCAGCATCCAGTAACCAATCACGCTCCGTGGTGAGGCCGACTAAGTTGGTGCCGAGTATGCGGTAGGCAGTATCGTCAAAGCGCATCACGTTTATTGGCGCGACGATTTCGCCTTGCTCTACCCAAAATGTGGCGAAGCGAGTCATGCCAGTCATGCGGCAGCCGGTACGGTCTGAGTAATTTAAGTACCAGAGATTGCTAATGAGGAGCCCTGTGTTGAGGGTGGCGAGCACTTCGTCGCGTTTCAACACGCCTGATTGCATATCGAGAGACTCGGGCGCTTCGCTGCTATTGGCGCCATTGGTGGCGATATTAAATTCTTTAGCGGTGCGTGGGCTGATGAGCGCGCCCGCGTGTTTGCCGTTGGAAATAAGGGCAACGGTATTGGCTTTGGTAAAGCCGTCTGCGTTAAATAGTGGTGCCACGCCTAGGCTAGCGGCTTCGGTTAATGTCACCGCCGCATTTAGTGACATGCTTCCATCTTCTAATTTAATCAGCGGGCTTTGTTTATTACGTTGAGATTTTTCGCCAAAGCCGCCCCAGCTTAATAAGCCGATCACTTCGTTTAAGGCAGCTGGCGTTAGGTAGGCGCGGTATTGTCCGGGTGTAAGTGTTTTGGCAGGGCGTTTTAGGATGTCTAGCTGGGTAATTGATGATTGCATTTTGTGGCGTAATTCGGCGCTATCCCAGTGTGTGCCTGCGTAGCTATTTTTTACGGCTTTGTCGGCGGCATGATACAAACACCAATCAAAATTAAAATTATTCACATGATGCCAATTCTGTTGCCCGAGTGAATTTGCAAAGCCTTTATAAATTGTGCCAGAGGCAAATATCCCTACCAAATCGTGGCCTTGCCCGAGGGACGTAATTTCCGCCAGCATATCCGCATCAGACGGTAATGCGCTCTCGCCAATATGCGTTGTTGAAGTTGGCACCGCGTTGTAAATCAAATAGGGGTCTTCTGGTAGCTCTAATAATGTGCGGCGCAACGTATCGAGCACGGTCAGGCATTGCGGCATGTCTTGCGTGGCATCGCCGACTAAGGTCAGTGTTCGTTCGGCACGTCGCTGATTTGCAATGAGCGAAATGGTGAGACAAATTTGTTTGACTGACCCCGCCTGACGCACCGCATTTTTATTGAAGCGAACAAAGTTGGATTCTTCAGCCGAGAGTGAGGCTAAAAAAACTTCACTCGTTGTGATATGGGCGTTGAGATGGTCGGCTAGTTGATTAAAGTAGGTTTGCATAGCGAGAAATAAGTAATTTTGTAGTTTTATTTAACCGCCGATGGACGCCGATAAACGCCGATATAAACCAAAAGATTAAATTGCTTTTATAAAGCATGTTTACAGTTTGATTTTGACTTCATCGGCGACCATCGGCGTTCATCGGCGGTAAATAGTTTTTAGCCTTCGCCGCCAAATACATCAATGGCGGAAAATTTACACGCAGGGCTAGCGTGGCCGACACGGATGACTTGATTTGGCTCGCCTTTGCCGCAGTAGGGCGTGCCCATGATTTCTTGGGTGTCGGCATTGCCGACGGCAGATAAAGACCGCCAAAATGTGGCGGAGATTCCGCGATAGTTTGGGTTTTTTACAATTTCACCAAGCTTGCCGTTAGTAATGCGTTGCCCAATTTCGCAGCCAAATTGAAATTTATTGCGCGAATCATCGATTGACCAAGACACATTGGTGCGCATCAATACGCCATCATCAGTCGAGGCCACCATGTCGTCGAGCGAGGTTGTGCCATTTTCAATATTTAAATTCGACATACGATCTATCGGCGCTCTATTCCATGCACAAGCGCGCGTGGTGGAGACGCCCGGCATATTGGCGCGTGCTTGTGAAATCGCACCGCCAAGTGGACGTGTCAATAAACCGTCTTTGATGATGAACTCTTTTTGTGCCTTGGCACCGTCATCGTCATACGCAAAGCTGGCAAATTGCTCCGTCATGGTCGGGTCAAAGGTCACATTGAGTAGCGGTGAGCCATACTGATAGGTGCCAAACATATCCAAGGTGACAAAGCTAGTACCCGCGTAATTACGTTCGTCGCCCAAGATGCGATCAAGTTCCAACGGGTGGCCGATAGATTCATGAATTTGCAGCATCATTTGATCTGGCATCAAGATGACATCTAGCTTACCGGATGGGCAGTTGAGTGCGCTCAATAGCTGTAGCGCTTCGGTGGCTGTTTGTAAGCCTGCGCTAAAAAATCCTGCGCGCTCCACAATCTCAAATCCACCTTGTTGGCAAAAGCCGTTATAGCGGCCGCCAAATGATCGGGTTTGTGATTCGCCTTGGTGAAAAGCCGTCACCGATAACGACGGCACTAAAAAATCCCATTCTTGATTGATAAAGCCGCCGTCAGCGGTGACAAATAATTGCTTAGTGTGTGTCGTCCAAAAGCTCGCTGACCAATCGACGATCTTATCGTCGATTTTGCACGCCTGACTTTGTGTCATGAGCAGCGCGATTTTGTCTTTGAGTGATAAATCAGTTGGGCTTTGCGTTACGCGCGTTTGATATTGCCCAGTCGATAATCGCGCTTGAGCACGGGCGATAGCCGAATAATCAGTGACTGAACGTGATGCCGTTAAATGCGCCCATTCAAGTGCGCGTTGTGCTGCAGCCCGTAAACCAGATTCAGTGATATCAGATGTTGCTGCATAGCCATAGCCACCCTTGTCAATTACGGTAATCATTACACCGCGATCAACAAAAGTCGTGGGCGGCTCAACCACATTTTGCTCGACTGATAAGCGTTCAGAGGTTTCCTCCACTAAACGAAAAGAACAAAAATCGCACGCGGGTGCGATGCGCTTAAAAATGGATTCGATGGAAGCGGTCATGTTTTGTCTTAAATATGTGATGTGATGATTTTACCTGCACACTAGATGAAAAGAGCCGCGAAAATATTCAAACTTACAAATTAACTAATGTAGCAATCTCGCTTTCAGTCATTCGCACCAAATGCCACTCCGGCAATATTTGTGCGCCAAGGGATTTATAGAAATCAATGGACGGCGTATTCCAATCCAACACGCGCCACTCAAATCGCCCGCAATTACGTGACTTAGCAAGTGCTGCTAAATGCACGATGAGCGCTTTGCCGTAGCCGCGCCCACGCGCCGCAGGAATGACAAATAAATCTTCTAAATAAAGTCCGGGCTTGGCGAGGAAGGTTGAGTACGTTGTGAAAAAAAGTGCAAAGCCGATAGGCTTCATGTCATCCATCGCCATCACACATTCGCAAGCTGGGCGCTCACCAAATAATGCGTTGTGCAACATGGCTGGCGTACCCGTCACCATGTCTTCAAGTTTTTCATGCACCGCGAGTTGGTTGATAAGCGCAAAAATATCGGGTACGTCAGCGGGGGCGGCGGTGCGGATAGTAAACATTATTAGACCTATTTATTTCATGTTGTTGCTAGATGTTATGCAACTCGTTGTTACTACGTATTGTTGCCACCTATGCTGTTTAAGTATCGCGCTTACATGCGTTGTTTGAATAGGTGCTGATATGGCAAGCTAACGGTGATTTTTTCGGCATGACCAATTAATTTGATGGTCATTGATTCGCCATTGCGCGTGAGGGAATCTATCATACTGGCTTGTACGACAGTGCCGCGATGTACCTGCCAAAATGCGTCGGGATCAAGGGAGTCAATGAGCTCTTTAATTGTGCGGCGTATATGACATTCGCCGCGTTTGCTGACCACTTTTGTATATTTGGCATCCGCTTGAAAGTAGAGTATTTCTTCCGTTGGCACGATTTTGATTTGGTTGCCGACGGAGGCTTGAATCCAGCGTATGTATTCTGTTTGCTGCATTTTGGTCAGGCGACGTAATGCTTCAGTGACGTCTTGCGGCGTCTCGCATACACGTTGGCGTAAGCGCGCAATAGTGACTTGTAGGCGCTCAGAAATAATCGGCTTCACCACAAAATCCAGCGCGCCTTCATCAAATGCTGCGGCAGCATGCTCGGCGTAAGCGGTGACAAATACAACATGACAGCGGCCTGAAACTAGGCGCGCAATTTCAAGCCCGTTGAGGCCGGGTAAATGGATATCGAGAAAGACAATGTCAGGCAATTTTTCGCTGATAAGTTTTAACGCGGCCACACCATCTCTAGCTTGGCGTGTGGTGTCAAGCTGCGGCCACAGTTGCGCCAGATGTGTGGTGAGGCTTTGAAGTAACAGCGGTTCATCTTCAACGAGTACAGCAGAAAAATTGGGCATCAACTAGTTTTACACTTCAAGTTTGAATTCAAGCGGCAATTCTAGCGTGGCTTCCACTCCGCGCGGGCTGGCGTGGGCGAGGTCGAGTTTTGCGTGTTTGCCATACAGTGTTTCCAGTCGCTCACGCAGATTAGTCAGCCCCATGCCGCTGCCAATTTCATCGCCAAACCCTGCGCCGTTATCAATCACTTTGAGGATCAACTTCTTATCGTCCTTCGCAGCGCTAATCATTACCCTCCCGCCTTCAGGCAGACGATCAATGCCATGCTGCACAGCATTCTCTACCAACGTAAGCAGCCCTAGTGGCGGGATGGCGATTTGGCGTAAATCATCGTCAATGTTTATCGCAAATTGCAGTCGCGCGCCCATTCGGATTTGCATGATTTGTAAATATGATTGGGCGCGATCCACTTCTTGTCCCAATAGGCCGCGCCCATTTCGCACGTCCGGTATCGCCGCTTTGAGATAGGTGATGAGATGCTGCAACATTTGATCTGCAACGATGGGTGTAGATCGAACGAGTACTTGCACATTGGCGAGTGTGTTGTATAAAAAATGCGGCTCGATTTGCGCTTGTAAAGCGTTTAGCTTGAGTTCGATCATTTGGCGTTCGGACTTTGCTTGTCGGTTTGACTCTTCGGCGAGGATGGATGAGATCAGCAGATAAGAAAAAAATGCTGTGGGTATTAAAACGTCCTTCAAATCGCCAATTTGAGCGGTGTAGGCGAAATTTGTCAGACTTAAGGCGTAATCTGTAAGGAACGCAACCAAAGACGCAGACAGCATTGCGACAACAAATTTCCCAACAAGTCCAAAACGATGCAGAAATAGGTTCGCTAGGGTGTGCGCAAGGCCAATGCCAATCAGCAACCGCAGTAGCCAGATAGGCCAGGCAGGATAGCCGCCGAAGCTGATCAGCCATATCAAAAATAACGCTATGGCAGCAACCCACCAAACAGCATATGGATGAGGTAAAGGTGTGTCTTCAGTTTTTGAAATCAAGATTTGTTGGCTCCAAGTTATAGGTAGACGATATTGAATTTGAGTCAATTTGTTTTCTTCCAGTGACAAGTGCTGTCATGGGTACAGTTTCAAATTTGACATCGTCAATCCCAAGCGCGCCGTTACCTTTTAACGCGATTCCGATAGCGATATTGCGTGCACCGATTGGGACGTCTAAAACAACTTCAAAACGTGTCCAGCTTTTTCTTACTGGCAGTGGCTCTTGTATATCGTCATAGACTAAATAACGACCCTCAGCGTCATCGATCCGCATCCAAAGCCCCGTGGCTGTATTTAAGTCTCTAGTTGAACGGATTCGAGCCGAAAATCGCACGCGCTGCCCTTCAAATTTAGTGGCTGGGAATATCTGCATTAGCGTGCCAAATCCTTCTGTACTGGCCTCCAGACCAATCAAAAATGCTGCTGGTCCTCCCATTCTCCCTGCAACGGAACTACCAACGGCCATGTATTTTTCGGGCGTTGAGCCAGCCAAATGCCAGCCTGGAACGCTAAATCTATATGATCCAAATCCGACCATGAACCATGAAAGAGCAACGGCGAGAATGACTGCTTTGTATGTCATAGCTGTCCTTTAGTTAATGACATCGACAATGTAGTGCAGCGTTTTTCATATTGATACGCACATGCGATGGTTTGCCGCAGATGTGCGATGAATGCGGCAAGTTCAATCGAATGTTTACGCGCTCAAAACCGATCTTTCCACCTGCGAATTTCAGCAAACACAATATCTGGCGGGCTGTTTGCGGAAATTTTGCTTGAAGACGCCCGTACTGCGGCGTGTTTCACTTCTTCGCTATCCCATCGTAGGAATGGATTCGTGGCGATTTCGAGACCAATGGTTGTGGGTAGCGTTGGCTTATTTTCTGCGCGTTTTTTTGTTTCAACGATGATGCGTTCTTGTAGCGCTTTATTGTTGGGCTCCACTTCGATAGCGAAGCGCAAATTGTCCAACGTGTATTCATGCGCGCAAAATATTTTTGTTGCGGGCGGTAGAGCGCGTAATTGCGCGAGTGAATGCTGCGCTTGCGCGGGTGTGCCTTCGCGTAGCCGCCCACAGCCGCCTGCGAATAGCACGTCGCCGCAAAAACATAAGCCATGCTTGGCATCATAGTAGGCGATATGGTCAAGCGTATGGCCGGGAAGTGTTAAAACTTGAAAGTCTAATCCTAGCGGGGTGTTTGCGACATTATTGCTTGGATCGGCAAGGTGGGTGCGGGCTTTAATAGTTGATGTTTTGGTGTCTGCGGGCGCATAAACTGGTATGTCATTGCCACACCACGCCAGTAGTGCGGCGATGCCGCCGGTATGGTCACCATGATGGTGGGTAATTAATATCGCGCTGAGCGTTAAGTCATGAGCGGCTAAATAGTTGATGACAGGTGTGGCATCACCGGGGTCAACTACCATGGCGTTTGACTTATCGTGGATGACCCACAAATAATTATCAGTAAACGCGGGGACGGGGAAGACTGTCAACATTCCAGTTAAAATTTCCATATGAGTTTTTCGACAAAATCCAACAACAGTTTAGCCGACTGGCTAAGTACGCCATTAGGTGCGTACACGATGGCGCGCGAACGTGAGTGGCTCGATACGGTGACACCAGATATATTTGGCTACCATGCAGTACAGCTCGGCCTGCCAGAATACGATTTGCTGCGCGAATCGCGTATGACGAATCGTCTCATCGTTTCGTCCTCAGCGCACCCCGCAGCGGCGGTGGCGGCAGAATTTCATCAGCTACCGTTTGAGGCGCAGTCGGTTGACCTTTGCGTGTTACCGCACACGTTGGAATTCACCGAGACGCCGCATGAAATTTTGCGCGAGGTGGATCGCATCATGCGGCCGGAAGGGCGCATTTTAATTATTGGTTTTAATCCGTGGAGTTTGTATGGGTCAAAACGACTTTTTTCATCTAATGCCGCGCCTTGGGATGGTCAATTTGTGTCGCTCGTACGGATGAAAGATTGGCTTGAGTTGTTGAGTTTTGAGCCATCCAAAGGAAAGCTAACTTGCTATATCCCGCCTGTAACATCCATCACGTGGCAAACGCGCTGGAATTTTATGGAGCGCCTTGGCGAGCGTTGGTGGGGGGTTGCTGGTGGCGTGTATATGTTGGAAGCGGTGAAACGCGTGCAAGGTATGCGGCGCATCATGCCGGCATGGAGTGACAAGGCCAAAAAAGAACGTAAATTTGCAGCGGTAGCGAATAGACACAGCGCGACTCCAAAACACTTGAAAGTGATTAAGTAATGACGGAAGTAACAACGGGCGTAATGACAGGCGCTACAAAAGTAGTTATCTACGCCGATGGCGCTTGCAAGGGCAACCCTGGCTTAGGCGGATGGGGCGCGTGGCTGCAGTCAGGCGAGGCAAGTAAAGAGATTTTTGGCGGTGAAGCGAACACGACCAACAATCGAATGGAATTAACCGCAGTGATCGAAGCATTGCGCGCCTTAAAGCGCGAAAGTGAAGTCATTATTTATACCGATTCATCCTATGTGCAAAAAGGCATTAGCGAATGGATACATGGCTGGAAGCGCAATGGCTGGCGCACATCTGACAAAAAGCCGGTCAAAAATGACGACCTATGGCGTACCCTTGATGTGCTGGCGGCACAACACCGCGTAGATTGGCGCTGGGTGAAAGGGCACTCTGGGCATCCGGGCAATGAGCGCGCTGATCAATTGGCAAATCTTGGTGTCGAGAGCGCTAAATCGTCTAGCGCAAACGCCTCAAGTACCGCGAAAGTCAGCGCATGAGTCGTCAACTATTTCTTGATACGGAGACCACCGGCCTATCTGCCGATCAAGGGCACCGCGTGATTGAGCTTGCCTGCGTTGAAATGATTGATCGTCGATTTACAAAAAATAATTTTCACACTTACTTAAATCCTGAACGCGATATTGACCCAGGCGCACAGCAAGTCCACGGAATTTCAATTGATTTTTTAGCCGATAAACCTCTATTTGCCGCTGTCGCTGAAGAATTTTTAGCCTATATTGGTGACGCTGAATTAGTAATTCACAACGCTGCCTTTGACGTCGGCTTTTTAAATGCGGAATTGGCCCGCGTTAAAAAGCCTGCTATTGATAAAGGTAGTGGCAAGCGCGCCATCCTTGATACCCTGAAAATGGCGCGGGATCAATTTCCAGGCAAAAAAAACTCCCTCAATGCCTTGTGTGAACGCTTTGAAATCGACAATAGCGCCCGCGAATTGCATGGCGCTTTACTAGACGCTGAGTTGTTAGGCGAAGTTTACCTAGCGCTCACCCGTGGGCAAAATAGTTTAGATATTGGCATCAACGCGGGGGCTAAAAAAGCAAACGCCATTGAACTCAAACGGCCCGATAAACTCAAAGTGTTGTTAGCCACTGAAATTGAGCTCAAACATCACGCTAATATTGTAGCGGGCTTACAAAAAACCTCCGGTGGTAAAGCAGTCTGGGCGCTGATTGAAGAGGCTAAACAGGTGTAATTGCGACAATTGTGTAATCCTACGCTTTGCTTGATTAGCCTGTCGTGCGCTATAATCTTAAGTTATTAGTAAGTCCGAATTAGTCGCCATAAACCCATCACTCATGAAAAAAATCCCAGCAGCATTTGCACTCTTTTTTGCCTTCGCGCTCACGTCTGCCATCGCTCAAGCACCAGTAGCCGGTGCGAAAGGTGACGCAAAAGCAGGCCGCCAAAAAGCCATCGCCGTTTGCTCCGGCTGCCACGGTGCGCCGGGCACCAAAACCGCATTTCCCGAAGTATTTCATGTGCCCCGCATTGGTAACCAAAGCGAGGGCTACTTAGTCTCCGCGTTGCGCGCATATCGTTCAGGCGAACGTTATAACCCCACCATGAAAGCGCTTGCAGCCGCCTTAACCGAAAAAGAAGTCCTCGATATTTCTGCCTATTATGCAAATCCTGATATGGGCAAGGTGATGAAATGAAATTAATCAATACACTCAGCCTCGCAGTACTCATTGCCGCATTGCCACTTGCGGTTACCGCAAAAGGTAATGCCGAAGCAGGTAAGACTAAAGCGGTCACTTGTACGGCTTGCCATGGTGAAGGTGGTGCTAAACCTATCTTGCCAGAGTACCCTGTACTGGCTGGTCAGCATGAAGATTATTTAGTTGCCGTGCTAAATCAATACAAATCCGGCAAACGTCAAAATGCCATCATGAAAGGTCTCGCTGCCGCATTGTCGCCGCAAGATATTCGTGATTTAGCAGCATATCTTTCGAAGGAAAAATCAAATTTGCGGATGAAGTATTAAATTTCAAGTTACTCAATAAAAAACCCCGCAGCTGCGGGGTTTTTTATTGGCTAAGCTAACTTAGCTACATTTTTTGCCAACCATAATGCGATTCAAATGCTCTTTACGCTCGCGTGCTGCCTTGATCGCGTCATCAGTATTCAAATATGTGCCAACCAATGCTGGCCAAAATAACAATACAGCAGCGGCGTTTTTACCGGTCACACCACGCTCATCGCGTGCCTTGGTTTCATAGCTTTCGGCTTCGGCATAGGCGGCTTTAAGCTGCGTGCAATTCAAGGTTTCGTCTTGCGCTTGACGTGTTTGTACAACAGTAGGTGTTGCACAGCCAGCGAGAAAGGCAATGCATAGTGATGCAGCTGAAGCGACGATAATTTTTTTCATATAGCCTTAGGTAGTTGAGTAAGATTTTTTTGTGAATGATAAATAGTGTGAAATTTTTTTGTCACTATTTTTGCTATTCGTTACAAATCGTATTCTTAATGCGGCTTACCAATAAAGCAATAAATATAAATTTCAAAATCGATGATAGGAATTCATTTTTTTGCCAAACAGTCTAAGTACAGCTGCGGATCTGGTGCTGTGCGATGCCGCTGTGCATGCCAAATCATCTCGGCTAAACAATCCATCATGATGTGTTCTGCCTCTAGGGAATTGCCTAGTTTTTCAGTCAATCTTATTTGCGTGGCGCGTACCCCTTGCGGCTGATCAATAGAGACTTGCTCGCGTATTGAGAGATGCATCGAGAGATGCAAAAACGGGTTAGTATCCCCCGCCTCTGGTCTGTAATCACGGTCAACATATTTGTCTCGATTGTCTAGTACCGTGTGATATTCGGGATGTGCGGCGATGAGTTCTGCAGCAACACTCTCGAGTGCGGTGAGCGGTTGACCGTGGCGATATTTGCGCCAACTATCAAAGAAAAAATCGCGCGCTTGATCGCGGGTGGGATTAAACATGCTGAGTGAATGGGTTGTTGAAAATTATGCGCTAAGAAAAATGATTGAAAATAATGGTGGGCAATGAAAGTGTTCAAATCCCCCAACTATTCTCTAATGGGAAGGGCCTATCTAAGATTCAAATTAAATTTTGCAAACCACCACCACCAGTTCTCCCCTTTGAAAAAGGGGAGCTAGTGGGGATTGCGTGGCGTTAAGTTCTTCACAACGTTTGCAGCTTGCGAGCTAGATTTACTATCAACACCGCAATCCCTCCCAACCTCCCCCTTCGACATACTCAGGACATGCTTTTTCAAAGGGAGGAGCCATGCAGCTGTCGTTTGAAAAAAAGCGCACTCAACAAAAAATATGATGTGGCAATAGCCATAATGAAAACACAAAAAACGCCTTTGACCTTATCCGTTTTTATCTGAGTTCATCTGTAGCAAAAAAAGTTTTTTTCTTAAACCCACACAAATCGTAAACAGCACATTCACCGCATTTTGGTTTGCGTGCGATGCAAGTGTAGCGTCCATGCAGTATCAGCCAGTGATGCGCGTACTGCATAAATTCAGTCGGCACATTTTTCATTAGCTTCATCTCTACCGCCACCACATCCTTGCCTGGTGCCATGCCCATGCGATTGCTGACGCGAAATATATGTGTATCCACCGCCATCGTAAGTTCGCCGAAGGCAATATTGAGTACTACATTTGCCGTCTTGCGGCCCACGCCGGGAAGTGCTTCGAGCGCTTCGCGCGTGGATGGCACTTCGCCGTTGTGATTGTCAATGAGTAACTGGCAGGTAGCGATTACGTTCTTAGCTTTGCTGCGATAAAGACCGATGGTTTGAATGCAGGGGATGAGCTTTTCTTCGCCGAGTTTGAGGATTTTTTTGGGCGTGTTAGCTTTGGGGAATAATTTTGCGGTGGCAATATTGACGGCTTTATCCGTCGTCTGCGCGGATAAAATAACCGCAATCAGTAATTCGAATGTGCTCGAATATTCCAAATCAGATTTCGGAGCAGGATCAATGGCTTGTAGGCGCTGAAAAAACGCATGGCGCGCTTCCGGCTTCATGAGAATAGCTTCAGCCATGTTGTTGTAACGCCATCTTTTCAATTGCCGCTAATCGGGTTGCGCGCTCATCTACCTCACGCGCAAAACGCATGTTGTGAAAGTTAAAGCGTTGACGTGCTTCATCACGCGGCATCATTGCAGGGTATCTGGCATCGTCAATCATGGTGATGCAATCCACTGGACATGCTGGGATGCACAGCTCGCATGCAGTGCAAAGTTGCGGCAGCACGCTATGCATAAATTTATTCGCACCTAGAATTGCGTCAGTTGGGCATGGCTTCAAACATTTCGCGCAGCCAATGCAAACATCTTCATCAATAAACGCCACACGATGCGGCATGTGCGCGCCGCAGGTTAAATCTAGCGGCACAATCGGTTGATTAAGTAGCGCTGCTAGTTTGGCAATACCAGCGTCTCCGCCTGGAGGACAACGGTTAATCGGTGCGGCGTCATTTGCTATCGCTTCGGCGTAGGGCATACAGCCCAAGTAGCCGCACTTGGTGCATTGTGTTTGCGGCAACAGCGCATCTACTTTTTCAGCCAACTGCATTAGCCAATTGCCTTTGCACAATCGCTGATAAGCTGTGGGCCTTTGTAAATAAAGCCGGTATAAATTTGCACCAGCGATGCACCCGCATCCATTTTGAGCTTCGCATCATTGGCCGACATGATGCCGCCCACACCAATAACGGGAATATTCCCTTTCAGCGCTTTCACTAGCTGCCGCAACACTTCGGTTGAGGGCGAGAACACAGGTTTGCCTGATAAGCCGCCCGCTTCTTTCTCATGCGCGTGGCCGCGCACCGCGTCGCGTGAGATTGTGGTGTTGGTCGCCACGGCACCCTCAAAACCATATTGCAGTAGTAGCGTCGCAATATCTTTAATTTCACTTAAGCTCAAGTCGGGCGCAATTTTTAATAATAGTGGTACGGTCTTTTTATGTTTCTTTGCAAGCTTGGTTTGCTCGGCTTTGAGTGTGGACAATAAATTTTCCAGCGCCGCCGTGGCCTGCAAATCGCGTAAGCCTTTGGTGTTCGGTGAGGAAATATTGACCGTCACATAAGACGCATGCGGATATACGCCACGCAGGCAAATGAGATAGTCATCAACCGCTTTATCATTTGGCGTATCAAAATTTTTGCCAATGTTTAGACCCAACACGCCCTTGTATTTTGCACGTTGCACGTTAGCTAAAAATTGCTCAAGCCCGCCATTGTTAAATCCCAAGCGATTGATCAGCGCATCGTGTTCAGTCAAGCGAAACATGCGCGGCTTTGGGTTGCCAGGTTGCGCGCGTGGCGTCACGGTGCCGACTTCGATAAAACCAAACCCAAGGGAGGCCAGCGCATCAATGTATTCGCCGTTTTTATCCAAGCCCGCGGCTAACCCCACTGCGTTATCAAATGAAAGTCCAAGTAGAGAGAGCGGTTTCAGCACTTTTTTCCCGAAAACACCCGTCAAATGGAGACTTTGCATTTTCCGCATGCTGCCAAGCGCTAAGTCGTGTGCGACTTCAGGGTCAAGTTTGAATAGTGCGTGGCGGGCTAGGGGGTAGAGCGATGAGAGGGGAAACATTGAGGAGGCTTTTACAGGTGACGATGGGTGATTTTACTATCTGAATAGCGTAATCAAATCTTGTTTGGTAACGCTAGAATTTGCTGGTCAACTACTAGCTTTCTAGATTTGATAGTGAATTTTGCGTGTCTAATTGTGTTGCTTTTTTGATAAACGATTGAAAGAAATTCTTTGTCGAGAATATCGTGAGAATGCACACGATTTATATTTTTGAGTATTTCCAAAAAGCCAGTTCCATCTGGTTGTGTCAATGCAATGTTGATCGAGTCTGAAGCAGTTAGCTTGCCATCATTATTGTTGTCAACCTCAACAAATTCAAAATAAAGTGCTTTTGTCGGCGATTCAATTAAGTCACGGCGCTCATCTCGCAGTTGCGAGACGTTAAGTATCAGTCGCTTGTGATCAGCAAACAGCCAGCGTGCTTCTTTCTCTTTCCCAGTCAAAAAAAGAATATTTCTTATCTGGTTGTCATTTCCTCCAGAAGAAAATTTTTCTGATTTCCCCTCTGTCGTTAGCCGAATCATTTGAGTGTTTGCACCTAAGATGGACTCAAGACGCTCGACATTAAGAAGCATTGCAGGCTCATTAGGAGAGGCACTCTCTCGTACTTCAACTGCGCCGCGATTACGCCATCTGTTGTTATCAAAAAATATGAATGAAACAGCAAATATTGAAATAAGAAGTAGGCATAAGAACAAAACACTGTTTAGTTTTGCAATGGCATCAAAGAGTTTTGGCATGCTGTTTTTTTGTTTAACAAAGAAATGATAGAAGTAATTTAATTTTAAAAAATAGCAATATTGTGTCTTTGTTATGTTCTTGCGGCTTTCGCTTCCTCCTCAATAAGCCCCCAGCTCCCACCCACCAGCCCCTCAATCGGCTGAAAATTTGCCTTGTAGTTCATCTTGCGGCTATCGCGAATCCAGTAGCCTAGATACACATAAGCGTGTTTGCGTAGTTTGGCTTCTGCGATTTGCCAGAGAACGGAGTAGGTGCCGTAGCTAGCGTGTTTGTCCATTGGGTCGAAGAAGGTATAGACCGATGACAGACCATCTTTGAGCTCATCAACAATAGAAACTATTTTTAAGACGCCGTGTTCGCGGAATTCGATAAGACGCGTGTTGACATTACTTTGCAATAAAAAATGTGAGTATTGTTCGCGTGAATCGTGATCCATGCCGCCGCCGTGATGACGGCTTGATTGGTAGCGTCGATAGAGTCCATAGTGTTCTTGTGAAAATCTAAGGTCGGTCACGCGCACGTTGAGTGCGCTGTGGCGCACGCTCACACGGCGCTGACTACGATTGGGCGTAAACGCAGCGACGACAACGCGCACCGGCACACAGGCTTGGCAATGGTCGCATAGTGGCCGATAAGTAAAAGCGCCGCTACGTCGAAAGCCTGCATTGACCAGCTCGCCGTAGGTATTGGTGTCGATTAAATAGCTGGGAGTTGCCACCTGCGAGCGGGCGAGTCTGCCCGGCAAATAGCTGCACGGATAGGGTGCTGTGGCGTAGAACTGCAGTTGGTGAAGCTGGCTGTAGGGTAGTTCGTTGAGTTTAGACATGTTGGTTTGTGGCGTTCACGCTAGACCATACCGAAATAGGATCGTTTACGTTAATACAATCTTGCAAGTGTTGCAAGAAATTTGCGCGTGAGATGGGGCGTGCGCCAAAGCTGGCTAAGTGTTTAGTTTGTTGCTGACAGTCGATGACCATAAAGCCATCGCGGGTTAATTTTTGTACTAAGGTTGCAAAGGCGACTTTAGAGGCATCTGTCTCGCGGGCAAACATGGATTCACCAAAAAACACGCGACCTATCGCCACGCCATAAAGCCCACCGACGAGCTTACCATCGCGCCAGCTTTCAGCCGAGTGCGCGTAGCCCATTTTATGAAGTGCTGTGTAAGCATCTTGTATTTCATTCACGATCCAAGTGCCGCCATCAGCTTCTCGTGGCGCAGCGCAGCCTTCGATGACTGCGCGAAACGCGGTATCAAATCGCACCTCAAACTTTTGTTGACGCATCGTTTTCGCTAATGATTTAGCGTACCTAAATTCATTGGGGAAAAGCACCATGCGCGGATCAGGCGTCCACCATAAAATCGGTTGCCCATTTGAAAACCAAGGGTAAATGCCTTGGCTATACGCGCTGATAATCGTTTCTGGCTTTAAGTCACCACCCGCGCAGAGCAGGCCGTCAGGCTCTACCAGCGCCGTATTCGGGCTGGGGAAACGCGCGCCACGAGTGATCCACGGAATCATTAAATGATGCCTTCTAACAATTGCACGTCCACTTCACTTCCCGCAGCAACATTGCCGACGTCATCATTGAGCATGATAAAGCAATTTGCAGATGACATTGATTTCAAAATGCCAGAGCCTTGCTCGCCTGTCGTGCGTACTTTCCAGATGCCATCATCAAGGAATAAAACGCCGCGCTGAAATTCAGTACGGCCGGGGATTTTTTTGATTGCTGTTGTGCATACAGCTTTGAAAAGCGGTTGCACAGGTAGCGGCGTGACTCCTTGCAATATCAACAACGCCTCGCGCACAAATTGATAAAACGTCGCCATCACACTAACTGGATTACCCGGCAAGCCAAAGAA
Source organism: Burkholderiales bacterium (assembly GCA_031414695.1). Lineage (GTDB taxonomy): Bacteria > Pseudomonadota > Gammaproteobacteria > Burkholderiales > Usitatibacteraceae > UKL13-2. Next base: position 19,147 of record JANNWG010000049.1, on the reverse strand, counting down.
ATGCGCGTTGCTAATCTTACCATAAGCGAGCGGCCGGCCAGGCTTCATCGCGATTTTCCAAAACACCACTTCGCCCAATTCGGCCAATATCGGTTTTACATAGTCAGCCTCGCCGACCGATACGCCACCTGAGGTAATAACAACATCCGCGCTAGCTGCGGCTTGAATAAACATGTTCTTAAGTTGCGCGGGGTCATCGGCCACCACGCCTAAATCAATAATTTCAATACCCATGCGCGTCAACATGCCGTGAAGCGTATAGCGATTAGAATCGTAGAGTTGGCCTGCACCGAGTGGCTCACCAATTTGTACCAGCTCGTCCCCAGTGGAAAAAAACGCTACGCGGAGTGGCCGATAGACCGTGACGTCACTAAGCCCAAGTGAGGCAATCAAGCCTAACTCTGCCGGGCGCAGAAGCTGGCCTGCTGATAACGCGATGGCACCTTTAGCTAAGTCTTCTCCAGCAAGGCGAACATGCTGACCGAGCTTGGTGTCGCCCTGTACGGTGATTTTATTGCCAGCCCGCGTAACGCGTTCTTGCATAACCACGGTATTGAGTGCATCAGGTATGACTGCGCCGGTAAAAATACGCACACACTCGTTGACGCTTATCTCACCCGTAAATGGTTTACCTGCAAAGCTTGTGCCGATTTCAGTTAGCGTTGTATGTTGATCGCTAATATCTTCAACTCGTATTGCCCAGCCATCCATCGCGGAATTGCGATGTGCGGGTACGTTCACGGGCGAGACAATGTCCTCCGCTAAAACCCGACCAAGTGAAGCGCGAAGCGCACAACGCTCTACGTCTTGAATTGGCTTGAGCCACGCTTTAATAAACGCGCGCGCGTCATCTACCGACATAGCGTTTGGATCGTAATCGTGGAGCGGGATAGGTGAATTCATATGAGTTCAATTGTAACGGTTTCATCTACCGTGATGCGGCCATCATCATGGTAGGTCACGATCGCCAAGTTGCGTAATGTTGCCGCTGTGGTGCCGCGAAAAAGTAACTCAGCGTCTGCCAATATGGCAATGTAGTCTGCGTAGGTTTCACCTGCGCCAAGAGTAATGTGCGGCTGATATGTCATATCGTTGCGCAAAAATTGTTTGAGCACACCGCGATAAAGTTTATCGTGCAGTGCGATAACGGCGTCGCGCCTTAATTCACACATGAGTAGTACAAATTTATCCGCGACACCTTCTACATTATGAAAAGTCACCGGAATCAGCGGCCAGCCTGCGAGCGTGCGCCTAACATGGCTAGCAATTTGTGCGACGCTCATATTGGCGTGAAACGGAAAAACTAACGCCACATGCGGCGCTAATTTAGTGTGCAGCGGATCATAGAGCGCGCGAAAGCGCGCAATACGCGCATTCAATTCGGTATCTTCAAATATGGGAAACCAAACAATTGCGCGTCGTGGTAACGGCGGGCGAAAGGTGAGTTTTCTGCTATGACGACGGCTTTTAGGCATGGTTGGAACGGCAAGATTGCTCAAAGGCGTAAATATCATCCGCGGTATTGAGATTCGTAAACGCATCCGCATCTGCTGGGGCATTGAAGCCAACACTGACTGCACACGTGCCGAGCGTAATAAACCAATCTTTAATACTGCGCTGCCCGCTCGCCAGGTAGGTCGCTAAAGATTCGCTGAGCGTCGTTTTTAGTACGAAAAATGTGGGCTGCTCCTGCGTTAATGTAGTGGCGTATACGAGGTCAACGTTTGTATTATTGATCGCGGCAGAGAGTCGGGCTACTAAATCTGGCGGTAGCCGCGGCGCATCGCACGGCACGACCGCTATCAACGGAGTCGTTATAGTTTTCATCACCGCATTAAGCCCAGCAAGTGGGCCAAAAAAGTGGTTTGGAGCGTCATCTGAAATCACGGTATAGCCAAACTGGGCATAGTCGCTCAAATGTCGATTGGCATTGATGATGATGGTATTGACTTGTGGTGATAGTCGCGTAATGACATGCGAAATTAGCGCTGCACCATTCACCCTGACGAGACCCTTATCAAGCTCACCCGTTGCTGACATACGTAAGGCGCGACCGCCGGTCAAAATCAGACCTGTGATGGTGGGGGTAGCAACGTTCAAGCGGAACTAGCTAAGCTTATCTTTGTTGTCACTTGCAGGCTTGCGGTCTTTGCCGCCTCTGCCAATCAGCAGCATAAATCCAAGCGCCGACACGATTAACGTCAGTACCAGCACAAAGGTATTGGTCACGCCGGTGAACTGTGCGGCGAGTAGAAAGATGAGCCAAGGGCCAATAAAAAGTAGTAGTGCAACAATATATTTCATCATAGTAAAGTCTAGTATTGACGGGTTTCTTAGCGAATAAATGTCTGAAATAAGCCGCCAATAGGCGTGTTTATGGTTTTTGCGTGCTGCTGGCGCTGCGTAACCACTTCATCACTGGATAGGCCGCTTCACATTGCGCGGCAATCCATGTGGCGATATCTTTCGGTGGTTTTTTAGCGAGACTAATTTTGGTGACGCAAATAAAATGACGATTTTTAATGTAATCAATTAACGGTAAATCCGCTGCGTAGCCTTTTGGCGGGCGCGTCATACGATCTTCGTCTGACAATGCTTTATAGACAGCGACAAACTCTTTTTGGTTGATCGCAGCGGTAAATTTTTTTGGCTCCGCGACTAGGGCATCACGGATGTTTTTGTGTACGTCTTTATCCGGCGAATATAATCCGCATGCCACTAACAACGTGCCGCGATGGTCAATATGAAAATAATAAACTGGCTTTGTTTTGTCCGTGGTGCGCGCCCCAATTACCGCCCCGATATGATTCTTGAACGGCGCTTTATCTTTCGTAAAACGCACGTCACGGTAAATACGAAATAACGTTTTTTTAGCGTCAACAGGGCCAAGATTAGTGTCAAATTTTTGCAATTGTTTGGCAACGTCAGCCACCAGATCAATAAACTCGCTACGCAAAATATCGTAATGCGGCTTATTGTGCAAAAACCACGACTTGTTGTTGTTATCGTGAAGTTCGGCTAAAAACTGGAGGAGGGCGGGGATGTGCATGACTTACGTTTTTCTTTGGCGGTGATCTGTGACGTTATTCTAACCGCCTATAAAACTCATCTCAACCTTAGCACGCGTCGTCGTTTCAGCCGTCCTGATTTCGGAATAATTATCATCGCGTGGTATCCATATCGTGGCTAATGCATGACGCAGTGTGGCGTCATCTGCGCCGCTGCGCAGTAGTGTTTTTAAGTCAGTGCCACGCTGCGCGAATAAACATGTGTAGAGCGCGCCATCTGTGGAAAGTCTCGCTCTAGTGCAGCTTGCACAAAATGCTTCTGTTACGCTAGAAATCACACCAATTTCACCTTGCCCATCCGCATATTTCCAGCGCGTGGCGACTTCACCTTGATGGCTTGCGTGAGCTGCCACCAGTGGAAAAACGGCGTTGATTTGCTGCACGATGTCCGCTGAGGCGATGACGTCATCCATGCGCCAGCCGTTTGTTGCCCCCACATCCATGTACTCGATAAAGCGCACGATATTGGGCGTGCCTTTGAAATAGCGCGCCATGTCGATAATATGCGAGTCGTTCACGCCACGTTTCACCACCATATTGATTTTGGTATCGGTAAAACCCGCGGCGGCGGCGGTTTCAATTGCTTTAAGTACATTGGCAACGGGAAAATTAACATCATTCATCGCGCGAAAAGTGGCGTCATCGAGTGAATCAAGCGAAATAGTTAAACGATTTAAGCCAGCTGCTTTTAACGCAACGGCTTTTGCAGCCAGCGCGGCACCGTTAGTGGTGAGCGTAATGTCGAGATCGGCTGCATCGGCGCGTAATGCGGCAAGCATCGTAATTAATGTCTCAATACCTTTTCGCATCAGCGGCTCGCCGCCCGTTAAGCGTAGCTTTCGTACACCGAGACTCACCGCCACTTTTGCAATACGGGCAATCTCTTCAAACGTTAAAACCTCTTGATGTGGCAAATATTGATAAGAGTTATCAAAAACGTCTTTTGGCATGCAATAGGTGCAGCGAAAATTACACCGATCCGTCACCGAAATACGTAAATCGCGCATTGCTCTGCCGCGCTTATCAATTAACGGATCATCATTATTCATTGCCGCATGTAGATTTTGTGCGGGCAGCACGTTACGGCGTGCGTCGAAAATGGGAATAACGGTTGATTTCATTCAAGAAGTATAGCGACGAATTTCTGCATAGCGATGCCGCCATTGCAAATATCAATCTTAGCTATTATTAATTTTCAGCTCGTCAGAATTTCGCTGTTCGCCTTGCGGTATCGAAGGGCTTAAGATGGATAAATCCATTGTTACGGCAGAGTCAAGCGTAGTAAAACAAACACAACGGTGTTAATTTCCAGGAACAGCAAAGCCAAAATATATTATTCGGCGTAATATCCGTATAGCTAAATTTGTCTGTAGCTAAATTTTATGTTGTAGCCAATAGGAGAAGAAATGAAAAAAATAATTAAAACCGTCATTAGTGCATCTGCCTTGGTGTTGTTCATGAGCAGTTGTATGCATGTGGATAAGTCATCAAAGCCAGCAGAACCTGCTGCCGTAGAGTCGAGACTTTCAAAATTATCAGAACCACCTGCACCCAGCACGAATCCCATTACACCCGCCAAGACAGCATTAGGCAAACAACTTTTTTTTGATAAGCGTCTTTCCAACTCTGGGCAAAACTCATGTGAGAGTTGCCACTATCGTCATCTTGGCTGGACCGATGGCAATAAGCTAAGCAAAAAAGATGACGGCACAATGAATACACGTCACACGCCTACCCTATATAACGTGGCGTATTTGTCATCATGGTATTGGGATGGCCGTGCCGCCACATTAGAAGGGCAAATCACCGCCGCATGGAAAGGCCAGATGAGCGCTGACCCTGCAAAAATGGCAACCCTAGTTAACAGCGTGCCAGGTTACGCGGCACAGTTTCAAGCCGTATTTGGTGGTGCCGCAACGGGTGACAATATTGTACAAGCACTTGCCACCTACATTCGCACCAAAAATAGTGGCGACTCGCCTTGGGATCGCTACGAAAAAGGCGATATGAATGCGGTATCGGCGGATGCAAAAGACGGCTTTACCTTATTTATGAGTAAAGGTCGTTGCGTGGTTTGTCATACGCCGCCAGTTTATTCCAATAGCGATTTTTACAATATTGGCTTAGAGGCGAATAAAGAAAAGAAAGATTTAGGCCGCTTTAATGTGAGTAAAAAAGTGGAAGATACGTCGGCATTCAAAACGCCAACATTACGCTCCATTGCGCTATCAGCACCATACTTCCATGATGGTAGTGTTGCCACTCTGGAAGAGGCGGTGACATACATGGCTAATGGCGGCAATCCTGACCCAAATAAATCGCCATTGATACAAAAAACTGACTTAACACCTGCAGAGATTAAGAAAATTGTGGTTTATCTCACAGCGTTAACAAGCGATGAAAAGCTAGAGCGCCCTGTCCTACCTTGATTTTCAGCGCTTTTTGCCTCGAACAGCCCGCATTGCGGGCTGTTTCATTTTGTGCAGCATAATTTAATTGCACCTGAACCAATGTCATCACGGTCTGCCAAAATAGCGTTTGTGAAGCCATCACGTTAATAATTTTTTCCCCACCAATCTGGAGCCACACATGACTGTATTTGCCCAAGTTACCTTACCCTATGCCAAAGATGCGTTAGCCCCGCACGTTTCTGCGGAAACCATTGATTTTCACTATGGCAAACATCATTTAACCTACGTCACGAATTTGAATAATCTTGCCAAGGGAACAGAGTTTGAAAACATGAGCTTGGAAGACGTGGTGAAAAAAGCGCCTGCGGGACCGATTTTTAATAATGCGGCGCAGATTTGGAATCACGACTTTTATTTCATGGGCTTTAAGCCAGCCACGGCAGGTGGTGGTGGCAAACCGAGCGGCGCATTAGCCGAAGCGATTGATAAGCAGTTTGGCTCCTTTGATGAATTTCAAAAACAATTTGACGCTAAAGCCGCGGGCACGTTTGGCTCAGGCTGGGCGTGGCTGTGTAAAAAGGCGGATGGTAGTTTGTCGCTAGAAAGTAGCAGCAATGCGGCTACTCCGCTCACGCAAGGCATGACGCCGCTATTAACTTGCGATGTTTGGGAGCACGCTTATTACATTGACTATCGCAATAGCCGTCCAAATTATCTTAAAGGTTTTTGGTCGATTGTGAATTGGGATTTTGTTGCGGCTAATTTCGCCCAATAAGCGCGCGTCGTGATTTCAAATGCATTTTTGCTGCGGCCAACGTTATTTACGTTGGCCGTTTTGTTAGCGATGATGTTTATGATAGGCTGCGCGACCAAAACTGCAACGCCTCCCGCGATGAAAACAGTTTCACCATTTTCTAGCGCTACCCCCGATGGCGTGCTGCCCGTAGGCTGGGGCTTACGCAAGCTTTCACGATTCAAAAAAGATACGCAATATCGACTGGTGGCCGATGCTGCCGGGCTCACCGTGATTGAGGCGCGCGCCGAGCAATCGGCTTCAGGTTTGTCAAAGACACTCGATATTGATCCTGTCGCAATGCCGTGGATTCACTGGCGCTGGCAGGTGCCACGCTTGCTTGTTGAGGCGGATAATACTCAGCGTGATTTAGAAGATTCTCCCGTGCGCGTTATCGTTACCTTTGATGGCGATATGCAAAAACTTGACGTTGAAGATCGCGCTTTGGCCGCCCGCGTGAAAGCCATTACTGGGCAAGCCATGCCTTACGCGACGCTTATGTATATCTGGGAAAACAAAGCCAAACTCGGCGATACCATTGACAGCCCGCACACCTCCCGCGTCAAAATGATCGTTGCTGAAACCGGTGTAGCGCGAATTGGAAGTTGGCTTGAATACGAGCGCCATATTTTGCGCGATTTTGAAAAAGCATTCGGCGAAAAACCGGGCCGTATTCTTTCTCTCGGCATCATGACTGATACTGACAATACGGGCGAAAGCGCCACTGCGTTTTATGGCGATATTCGTTTCACCGCCACACCAATCCTGAAAGAAAATAAACCATGATGACTGACAAACTCGAAACAGCGACGCTAGGTGGTGGCTGCTTCTGGTGCACCGAAGCCGTTTTTGATGACTTACTAGGTGTAACAGATGTGGTCTCAGGCTATAGCAATGGAAACACTAAAAACCCTGACTATCGACAAGTCTGCGAAGGCACCACAGGGCATAACGAAGTGGTAAAGGTGGTGTTTGATACCACATTGATTAGCTACGTCGAAATACTCCGCGTTTTTTTCGCTATTCATGATCCCACCAGCTTAAATCGTCAAGGTAATGATCGCGGCACACAGTATCGCTCTGGCATTTATGTGCACTCAGACGAACAAGAAAAAATTGCCAACAATCTCATCGCCACGCTAGAAGGCGAACAACTATTTGATGCGCCAATTGTGACGGAAGTTGTGAAGGCGGATACGTTTTATCCGGCGGAAGACTATCATCAAGACTACTACAAACTAAATCCAAATCAAGGCTATTGCATGGCGGTCGTATCGCCAAAGCTTGCTAAGTTTAGGCAGAAGTTTGTTAATCAATTAAAATCAAAAGTCTAGTATTGGCGTACTATTTGGAGCAAAATTGCTTCAAGGTGTCCGCCAATAGGCGACTTTTATTTTAGGAGCTTCTCATCACCCGCCGTTCGTGCTGATCCTTCGACAAGAATCTCAGGACAGGGTAGGCTAGGCGTATCGAAGCACACAACATTAAGTGCTTCATTTATAGGACTTGAACGACCCTTCGATACCTCAGGGCGAACGGCATTTGAGGTCAATAGTTGTACCCTTTTATGTATTCATTACTCACATATAACGTATGAACAACACGCTCATGACAAGCTCCTCGCCCCCAAGCTTTGCATCATTACGTGAGGCATTTTTAGCCGATGAAAGCATCGCACTTGATGATTTGCTAAGTATTGCCAAGGTTGACGCGGCAACGGGCAAAAAAATTAACGATACCGCGCACGCGTTGGTGACTTCCGTGCGCGCGGTGCAAAAAAACCATGCAGGAATGCAATCGTTTTTAACCCAATATGATTTGTCATCGCAAGAGGGTGTGCTGCTCATGTGCGTGGCCGAGGCGCTATTACGCATCCCAGACGCCGCCACCGCCGATAAACTCATCCGCGATAAATTCGCCCAAGGTGATTGGAAAAAACATCTCGGCGCGAGTGACTCGATGTTGGTCAATGCGGGCACCTGGGGAATGATGTTGACGGGTAAGCTTGTCAATGTGGCGCCCACTGACTTCAGTGACGTGGGTGGCTGGCTTGGTCGCATGGCTAATAAACTAGGCGAGCCGATTGTCAGAGCCTCGCTCAAGCAGGGCATGAAGTTAATGGCCGAGCAGTTTGTAATGGGGCGCGATATTGATGAGGCCTTGACGCGTAGTGTGACCACCGATCAAGCAAAGTATCGTCATTCGTTTGATATGTTGGGCGAAGCGGCGATGACAGCAGCAGACGCCGAGCGATATTTTTTAGCCTATCAAAATGCAATTAAAAAAATAGCCGAATATGCAAAAAGCGAACAGTCTGTATTTGAAGCGCCTGGTATTTCGGTAAAGCTTTCCGCACTGCACCCGCGCTATGAGTGGGCGCATCAAGCGCGCGTGATGCAGGAGATGCTACCTAAGCTAGTCACGCTGGCGCAGTTAGCGCGTGATGGCGGTATTGGGCTGACCTTCGATGCCGAGGAAACGGAGCGCTTAGAAATATCACTCTCACTATTTGCCGCTGTCTATCAAGACCAACAATTTCAAGGCTATGAAGGCTTAGGCTTGGCGGTACAAGCGTATCAAAAACGTGCGCCATTTGTCATTGATTGGCTCATAAAATTATCCATGCAGCATAGCCGTCGCATCATGTTACGACTAGTGAAGGGCGCTTATTGGGATACCGAAATTAAGCGCGCGCAAATGCTTGGCATGGACGGTTATCCAGTCTTTACGCGCAAGGTGAATACTGATGTGTCCTACCTTGCTTGTGCTAAAAAAATGCTTGACGCACCGCATGCGTTTTACGGACAATTTGCGACGCATAACGCCCATACGGTGGCAACAATATTGACTCTGGCCAGTCCGCAAGCGCGCTTTGAATTTCAGCGTCTGCACGGAATGGGTGTCGAGCTTTACGACGCCATGCTGGATAACCCAAACTTTAGTCAAACTGCCGCATGTCGTGTTTATGCACCAGTGGGTAGCCACGAAGATTTGCTACCGTACTTGGTTAGACGCTTATTAGAAAATGGCGCGAATTCATCATTCGTTAATCGTATCGCTGACCCACTAATCAATATTGATGATGTGATTGCCGACCCAATTGCCGCATGTATGCGTAATGTGCAGCGCGCTAATTCAAAACTACCTCACCCAAGAGAGCTTTTTATGGCCTCCAATATTAAGCGGCAAAATTCAGCAGGTTTTCATTTCGCCGACGTGAGCGCAATTGAATTGCTACGTAAGGATATGTCAGCTCCACTCGCCAAAATTGATTGGCACGCGCAGCCAATTATTGCAGGCGAGACCATGCGCGGCGCGGCCATCGATGTGATTGATCCGTCAACAGGAGTGGTTATTGGTGTGGCCGAAGAAGCAGACATCGCGCTCACTTCGCTCGCACTCGACATCGCCAAAAAATGGTCTGGCATGGCTGCAAATGCACGCGCCGATGTGCTGGATCGTGCGGCGGATTTGCTAGAGTCCCGCCGTGCATTTTTTTTAGCACTGATGGCGCGTGAAGCGGGCAAGACTATGTCTGATGCTCTCGGCGAAGTGCGTGAAGCGGCAGATTTTTGTCGCTATTACGCTGCGCAATGCCGACAATTTTTTGCTAGCCCCGACGTGCTCCCAGGTCCTACAGGTGAATCCAATGAATTATCGCTGCATGGTCGCGGCACTTTCGTTTGCATCAGCCCATGGAATTTTCCGTTAGCGATTTTCTTAGGCCAAATCACTGCCGCTTTTGCCGCAGGCAATGCGGTGATTGCCAAGCCCGCTGAGCAGACGCCGCTAATTGCCTTTGAAGCGGTGAAATTACTGCTCGAAGCGGGCATGCCACCTGCAGCGATTGCCTTTTTGCCCGGTAAAGGTGAAACCATAGGCGCGATGCTCGTTAGCGACTTACGCGTTGACGGCATTGCCTTTACGGGCGGTACCAATACGGCACGTGCAATCAACACCGTGCTGGCAAATCGTGATGGTGCCATCATCCCGTTTATCGCCGAGACGGGCGGCTTAAATGCAATGATTGCTGACTCATCAGCACTACCTGAGCAGGTGGTTAATGATGTGATGGTGTCCGCTTTTAATAGTGCAGGGCAGCGCTGCTCGGCGCTGCGTATTTTATGTGTGCAGCGCGATATTGCTGAGCGCGTTAAAACATTATTGGCAGGGGCGATGAATGAAATCGTCATGGGTAATCCAGCCGAATTATCGACTGACATCGGCCCCGTGATTGACCGTGATGCCTATGACATGCTGGTTAAGCACCGTGAGCATATGGCAAAAAATTATGCGCAAATCGGTCAAGTATTACTGCCGCAGGCTACCCGAGCAGCGTTAGAGAATGGGCATTTTTTCGCCCCTTGCGCGTTCGAAATACCAACGTTTAACACGATTAAAAGTGAAGTGTTCGGCCCCATCCTGCATGTTGTCGCGTTTGATGCGGACGCATTAATGTCGCTGGTGGATCAAATCAATCAGTCTGGCTATGGCCTCACGTTAGGCATACATTCGCGAATTGAAGAAACAATCAGTGCCATTCGCGCACGCGCAAAAGTTGGCAATATTTATGTCAATCGCAATCAAGTCGGCGCTGTGGTCGGCGTGCAGCCATTCGGCGGTGAAGGCTTATCTGGCACGGGACCCAAGGCAGGTGGGCCGCATTATTTATTTCGCTTTGCGAGTGAACGTACCTTTACTGTCAATACTGCCGCAGCAGGCGGCAACGCCGCCTTGATTGCATCATCAGAATAATTATTTTAAAAAATAGAAAGCATCATGATCGAACATCTTGAATTAAACACAGGCATTAACCCCAAAGGGTGCGTCATTTGGATGCACGGCTTAGGCGCGGATTGCTGGGACTTTGTGCCCATCGTCAAAGAGCTAGGGCTCGCAAGCGACTTACCATTACGTTTTATTTTTCCGCAAGCGCCATCACGCCCCATCACCATAAACGGCGGCCACGTCATGCCAGGTTGGTACGATATTTCGATGGCAGAGTTGGAGCGCAAACCCGATGAAGAAGGCGTGCGCGCTTCACAAGCAGCAATTGATGCATTGATTGCGCGTGAAATAGAGCGTGGTATCGCGAGTGACAAGATTATTCTGGCAGGCTTTTCGCAGGGAGGGGCGATTGCGTTGCAAGCAGGACTACGCCAAACTGCCCCATTGGCGGGCATCTTGGCGCTATCGACGTACTTGACGCTGGCTGACTCACTAGGTGCAGAAAAATCATTAGCGAATGCCAACATCCCCATCCTCATGGCGCACGGTACCCAAGACCCGATTGTGCCACTAGCTCTCGCCCGCACCTCAGCCGCACAACTCAAATCACACGGCTACCAAGTCGAGTGGCGCGAATACGCGATGCAACACGCGGTGTGTGGGGAGGAGATTAGCGATATTGCGGATTGGATCGTCAAGCGTTTTCAATCACCGATATTGTTGATAGGGTGAGTTGACTTTAGCAACGGATTACACGGATAAAAAAATCACCATGTAGCCAAAAAAACTACTTCGCCATCATTTTCTGCGTCGATTGCGGGTCAAATTTAACAGCCGGAATCACTGTTGGCAGCGGGCAGGCATTCGGGTCAAAAAAGATAGCGATTTCATCACGTCGGGCGATTGTGTCGTTATAGCCCATCTCAATTAAGGCGCGGCAATAGTGTTTGTCAAACAATAAGTAGCTTGCTAATACCGCACCACCTTTTCGCATCGCGCCAATAGAGCGCATTAAAAATCGGATGGTGGTGGGAAGATTTTTGACGTGCCGATGTGCTTGGCTTTCGAGTGGTTGATCCGGGCAGGCAACCATTACATCAACGCGCTGCAAATTTACCCCTGCGGCTTTGAGTGTGGCCGCATCCACTAAACTAACAGTCGCGTTTATGCGCTGGAGTAGTTCAATATCGGTAGCAAGTGAATCAAGAAAAATAGACGACATTGCGTGGCCTGCGATTTGTGCAAGTGAAGGGTAGGTCTCACTACGGGTACGCGAAGGAAAGTCCTTAATTAATTTAGACGTGCCCACGACAAATATGCGAGATGCGCCCAAGTGCAGCGCCGGGCTAACGGGGGCGGTCTGGCGAATTGAGCCATCGCCAAAAAATTCTCGGTTTATTTTGACAGCGGGAAATGCGAACGGAATTGCGGAAGAGGCCAGCAAATGATGTGGCGCTAATTTCGCGACGCGTATCCCGACGCGTTGCGATCGTACCCAGCCGTTAATGCTGGCATTAGCTTGGAAGAATGCGCAATTTTGCCCTGAGGTATAGCCGGACGCTGTAACGGCAACTGCACTGAGTGCGTTATTTTGTAAATGTGCGTCGATGTGGTCTGCATCCGTGACGCGCGATAACAGTGCATACAGCGGGCTGTTATCAAACAGCGAGATGCGCTTATTTTTAGCCAATGCCCCAAAAACAAAAGCCGATAACCAGCGCGCGCTGCAGCGTGCTACGCCAATAAAATCAGTGCGGTAAATATGATTGGGCTCTATTTCGCTCCAGAGCGTTTCAAGCGTCTTAACTGCATTTGCAAAATTATCGGCATTAGTTGCCAATATGGCGGCGTTAATGGCGCCAGCAGAGGTGCCCACAATAATGGGGAATGGGTTAGCCGTAGGATGACCGAGTGCTTCAGAAACAGCTTTTAACACACCTGCTTGATACGCCGCGCGCGCGCCACCGCCTTGTAAAACTAATGCCACACCAGCATGGCGGTCGTTGCGTGGCATGGCATCAGATGCAATGGCTGTCTCAATGGGTGAGTCGGCGTTGATCAATGTGCAATGCCTCTCAAGTTTTACGCGCGGTGTTGACCTTCGGTGATCGGTATAACCGTAGCGTCTTCATGGGTGCGGATTTTGCCGAGCAGGTTGTAGACGTGCATTGGGCCTTTGCCCTTCACTTGAATTTGATGCGCTTCATCAAAACGGAATCGATTGTGCAAGCGACGATAGGTGACCAAATCAACCTGTATGTAGCCTGGAAGCGCTTCACTGCACATGCGGCTGGCGATATTGACGGTGTCGCCCCATAGGTCATAGCTAAATTTGCGCCGACCAATCACACCCGCAACAACAGGTCCTGTGGCGATGCCAACCCTGAGCGACAAGCCTTCACCATTGGGTGCCGTATAGCGAGAAACGTACGTTTGCATTTCAAAGGCCATTTCAGCCATGGCGTCAACGTATTGTGTTTCGCCGGCGGTTAAGCCGCCAGCGGCCATGTAGGCGTCACCAATCGTTTTGACTTTCTCTATGCCATGGCGCTCAGCCGCGTTATCAAACTCGGAAAATATATCGTTGAGCAACAGCACTGTTTCATTGGGCGACATTTCCTCAGACAAATGCGTGAAATTCACAATATCGGCAAACATTACCGTCACATCGGCATGCCCATCAGCAATGTTTGTTTCCTGTCGTTTTAGGCGGTCTGCAATGGCGTTGGGCAGAATATTTAAGAGTAGCCTGTCTGATAAGTCTTTTTCAGTTGAGATGGCGTGACTTTTGGCGTCAATCGCCATTTTGAGTTTATTTTTTTCACGCGAAAAATACCAGAGTAAGACATAAACCATCGCTGAAATAGACACAAAATTTAGTACAAAGAAGACGGCCACAGTCTTCATTTCAAACTGCTTAGTATCCCACTGCAACACATAATCAAACATGCCAGATAAGGCGGTCATGAAGATATAGGCAATAAACCAAGGCACAGATTCACGAGTGCCTAGAATAACGATAGCACCGACCGGTGCAAGTAGTGCCCAGAGCGATACGCCGCTCGCATTAACGAAATTACCAATTGACCATTGCAACACAAACGGTGTGAATAAAAAGAGCGATAGCTGCATGACGCAAAATGGTGCCAAATGCCGCTTGCGATAAAACACCGCCATTGATATGCCGCATAGACCTTGGAAAACGAGCGGGATGGTGGTGGAGAAGCGCTGACCCAAACTCCAATAAATGGCCAACCATAAAACTGAGGCGAACATCATTAGCCCGCTGGCGAAGAGCAGCATGTCGCCTGATAGCTTTTGATCCGCCGAGAGCATGCCCTCTTTGTTCATCATTAGGCTACTTGCGTACTGCTTAGAATCTAGTTCAGCCAAAACGCCCCCTGTTAATTGCTCATCACATAATAATTACGATGCGCGCAATGCGTGAATTAAATGTTGTTTAGTTGAGATAGAGATAATTTTTATTATTGCGTCTTGTTTGATTATTACATAGGGTGTGTGCGTTGGCGCACTGAGCCTAGCCAGATTAAGCTAAACTAATTTATTATATAAAGGAGACGTATTTCATGTCGATGTCAGATCGCGACGGCCTTATCTGGGCTGATGGCAAACTAATACCTTGGCGAGATGCCACTACGCACGTACTTACGCATTCGCTGCATTATGGTCTTGCCGTATTTGAAGGTATTCGCGCCTACAAGACTGAAGATGCGACGCTTGGCACCGCTATTTTTAGACTTGAAGCGCATACCAAACGGCTCTTTAATTCAGCCAAAATCTATCAAATGGCGATGCCATTTACGATGACTGAAGTCATGGAAGCCATGCGTTTGGTGGTGCGTGAAAATAACCTTGAAAGCTGTTATTTGCGCCCACTTGCCTACTACGGCTCGGAAAAAATGGGGGTTTCCCCTAAGGGTTCCAAGGTGCACATTGCCATTGCGGCATGGCCTTGGGGCGCATACCTAGGTGAAGATGGTCTTAAAAACGGCATACGCGTAAAGACTTCCTCATATGCGCGTCACCATGTCAATGTCACCATGCCACGCGCGAAAGTGTCCTCCACTTATGCCAACTCCATTTTGGCAAATAACGAAGCGGTGGATCACGGCTACGATGAAGCGCTGCTGCTTGATACCGAAGGCTATGTCGCCGAAGGCGCAGGTGAAAATTTATTTATCATTCGCGACGGCAAAATTTATACGCCCGAACTTACCTCTGCACTCGACGGTATCACCATGCGATCTATTCAAACGGTGTGCAAGGATTTAGGTATCGAAGTAGAGGCCCGCAAAATC
Organism: Burkholderiales bacterium; assembly: GCA_031414695.1. Classification (GTDB taxonomy): domain Bacteria; phylum Pseudomonadota; class Gammaproteobacteria; order Burkholderiales; family Usitatibacteraceae; genus UKL13-2. Next base: position 3,828 of record JANNWG010000049.1, on the reverse strand, counting down.
ACGCGCGATGATGTGTATATCGCGGATGAAGCGTTTTTTACTGGCACCGCAGCTGAAGTCACGCCAATTCGTGAACTTGATCGGCGCATCATAGGCGAAGGCAAACGTGGGCCAATTACCGAAAAATTGCAGTCAGCATTTTTCGATATTGTCTATGGCCGCAATGCGAAATATCACTCATGGCTCACGCCAGTGAAATGAGAGCTGAGTGATGAGTGCGCCGACCGAATTAAAGCTAAAAGTTATCAATGTAACGGCAAGTGATTTGCCGTTACATTGTCCAATGCAGTCGATGAAATTGTGGGATGCACATCCGCGTGTGTTTATTGATGTGACCACCACGGGCGAAGCGAAGTGCCCGTATTGCGGCACGTTGTATCAATTTCACGGCGCACGCGGCGCGGCGCATTGATTCGTAACAAGCTGTGAAGCGCATTCTCATTGTTGCTCCCGCGTGGATAGGGGACGCGGTGTTGTCTCAACCGTTATTGATGCGTATAAAGTCGCTTAATCCAGCCGCTACGATTGATGTTGTCGCGCCAAGTTGGGTGATGCCTGTATATGAACGCATGCTCGAAGTTGATATGGTGATGGAAAATCCATTCGCGCATGGTCAGCTGCGCTTATTGGATCGTCGCGCATTTGGTATGTCACTAAAGCAATATCGCTATGACCACGCCTATGTGCTGCCTAATTCATTCAAAAGTGCATTGATTCCTTGGCACGCCGGCATTCCCGCCATTACGGGCTATCGCGGCGAAAAGCGCGGCTGGCTTATCAATGATTGTCGTGATCTGGATGAGGCATTGCTGCCAACGATGGCAGCACGGTTTCAATGGCTAACCGAGACGAAATCCACACCACCAACACAACCACAAGCGTTATTTGCTAATCCAAAACTAGCCGTGGATATTGCCGTTCGAGACAAAATGCTCTCAAAACACACGCTAGATATAGAGTTTCCTATTTTAGCGTTGTGTCCAGGCGCTGAGTATGGTGTGGCGAAACGCTGGCCCCCCAAACATTTTGCTGTACTTGCGAATCAACAATTAGCACGTGGCGAACAAGTTTGGTTATTCGGCGGTAAAGGTGACATGGATACTGCTGAAGAAATCAACGCGCTCACCAACCATCGTTGTAAAAATCTAACTGGCAAAACTAGCCTTAGTGAAGCCATTGATTTATTAAGTTTGGCGGCCAATGTCGTCACCAATGATTCAGGGCTCATGCACATAGCCGCCGCAGTTGATGTGCCTGTTGTGGCACTCTACGGCTCCTCGTCGCCCACCTTCACGCCGCCCTTGTCAGCACGCGCGCAGATTGTTTGGCTTAAACTTGACTGTAGTCCCTGTTTCAAACGGGTTTGCCCACTCGGACATTTTCGCTGTATGAACGACCTCGCGCCGAGCGTGGTCGAATCTCAATTGCATAAAAGCCACTAGGAGTTTCAAATGAAATATTTACTCACCTTAACCATAGTCCTATCCACCATTTTGATCAATGTGGCGTGGGCGGCAGTTGAAAAAAAATCGGTACCGGCTAAAAAAACGATGCACACCCAAGAGCTTGATTTGGATGTTGTTGCTGACCTTGAAGCATGGCGTGATCGTGTCGGGCAATCATTAAAACGCGATAACGGCTGGCTTACGTTAGCCGGCCGATTTGTGATGAAACCGGGCGCGAATACCTTCGGCACGGGCGCAGACAACGACATCGTATTTCCAGCTGAATTAAAAGGCGTGGGGCCATCGCGTTTAGGTGTTATTACCGTTGATGAAGCCGCTAAATCAGTCACATTAACGCTCGCCGCAGGCACGACTTGGACTGCCGACGCCAAGCCTATCGAGAGCCCTCGCGTACTGGGCACATCCACTGACAAACGTGATTGGGTCGCCATTGAGAATATCGCCATGCACGTTATTGCGCGCGATGGCAAATACATATTGCGACTCGCGGATAATAAATCAGCGGTACGGGCAAATTTCAAAGGCCGTCAATGGTATCAACCTGCTGCAAAATTTCGTGTAGAAGCGAAGTACATTCCATACCCACCGGGTAAAACAATTCCCATTGTGAATGTGCTCGACGAAGTCTCTGACGAGCCATCGCCAGGGTATGTTGAATTCAAATTAAATGGCGTAAAACATAAGCTTGATGCTGTCGGCGATGGCGAAGGATTATTTTTTGTCATGCGCGACAAAACATCGGGTGACACCACTTATCGTCCCTCCCGTTTTTTAGCCGTTGAGAAAAAACCTGAGCCTAATAAACCATTTTGGCTAGACTTCAACCGCGCCTACAATCCGCCCTGCGCTTTTTCAGAATTCACCACCTGCCCACTGCCGCCAAAGCAAAATATTTTGCGCGTTAAGATTGAAGCAGGGGAGAAGTATTTAAAGATGTAATTTGAAAGCAGACGCGTTTTTGCTTGACGTTATTATTTACCCGTTCTATAACAATGCACAATGAATAAAAACATCGAGTTGCTCTATCAAGCCGCATTAAAACCAAGTCGTCGCATTATCGGGTTAATGTCGGGCACATCGCTCGATGGATTAGACGTGGCGTTGTGTGAGGTGTCTGGCGCGGGTGAAACCACGCGCGTCACTGTGGTGCATTTCGATACTGTCACCTACATCGACGATATTAAAAATGAGATACGTCGCGTGTTTGCAAAAGAGACTATCAATTTTCAGCATTTAACGCTGCTCAATGCGTGGCTTGGCAGCCTTCATGCCGATATGATTTTAGATTGCCTCAACCGCTGGGGCGTGGCGGCTGACACCATTGACGCGATAGCATCGCACGGACAAACCGTGATGCACGCGCCCAAATCGCTGCACGGATTAGCGAAGTTTTCCAATGCGACCTTGCAGATCGGCGACGGGTGTCACATCGCAGTCTGCACTGGCATCACCACCATTTCGGATTTTCGCCAAAAGCATGTGGCAGCGGGCGGCGAGGGCGCGCCCCTAGCGGTGTACGGCGATTATTTTTTGTTTGGCAAACAAGGCGAGAGCCGTATCTTGCTCAACATGGGCGGCATTGCTAATTTCACCTACCTACCAGCAAGCATGAATGCCGAAAACGTGTTTGTAACTGACACTGGCCCTGGTAATACTTTGCTCGATAGCGTCACGCGCGAATATTTCTCGCCGCTTGCATATGATAAAGATGCGGCGCTGGCGCTTGCGGGGCAAGTTAATTTGCCACTGCTTGCGGCATTAAAAGCACATCCGTTTTTTAAGCTGCCATTCCCAAAAACAACCGGCCCCGAACTTTTCAGTCGAGAATATGTATCTGTCGCACAGCGCCAAACTGACACGCTACAAATTCCCGCAAAAAATTTACTCGCTACCCTCACACAATTTAGTGCCGAGACGATTGCAGAGGCAATATTGGCGGCGCTGACATCAACAAATTATGCGCTCGCCGATTTCACGATCTATCTTTCCGGTGGTGGCGCGCACAATCCTTTGCTAGTGGAAACGCTTAAGAAATTATTGCCCTGCCATTTTTCAACCACCGATGCGCTCGGCATATCGGGCGACGCAAAAGAAGCCGTACTCTTCGCCGTGCTCGCCAATGAAACCATTGCTGGTGGCGCATCAGATTTTGGCGCGCGACGCGGCATACCGTCTGTCGCAATGGGCAAGATTTCGTTTGCGACGTAGCCTTTCATCAGACTTAATGCACAATGCTCATCAACATATTGTGACTGCAACAGGTTGAAATAGACAAAAACCCAAGCTTATTAAACTGACTTACAATCCCTATTGGCGATGCTGAGCGAGCCGTTTGTTGAACCCTTCTAGAATGCGCAGTGGC
>JANNWG010000048.1:0-25396 GCA_031414695.1 Burkholderiales bacterium | reverse complement strand
GTATTGCGCAGGAACAAGGAAGAGATCGCCCGCCGTGCTGGCCGTGAAATTCGCATCTCACACGCCACCGCACGCGATCTGACCAAGGCACGCAATTTTTCGCTCGACGGCATCGAGCTACTCACGAATGCAGATGCATTGGTCACGCATCCAGACATCGACATCGTTTGCGAATTGATTGGCGGCGATACCTTCACCAAAGCGCTGGTGCTAAAGGCAATCGCCAATGGCAAGCATGTCGTCACGGCCAACAAAGCACTGCTGGCCAAGCACGGCACCGAAATTTTTGCCGCCGCGTTGAAGAACCGCGTGACGGTTGCATTTGAGGCGGCTGTGGCGGGTGGCGTGCCGATTATCAAGGCGCTGCGCGAAGGCTTGACGGCTAACCGCATCGAATGGATCGCGGGCATCATCAACGGCACGTCTAATTTTATTTTGTCGGAGATGCGCTCACGAGGCGCTTCATTTGAGACCGTGCTCGCGGAAGCGCAGGCCAAAGGCTACGCAGAGGCTGATCCGACTTTTGATATTGAGGGCGTGGACGCTGCGCACAAACTTTCGTTACTTTCCGCTATTGCGTTTGGTGTGCCAGTGCAATTCGATAAAGCCTACACTGAGGGCATTTCAAAACTCACCGATAAAGATATCAAGTACGCGGAGCAATTAGGCTATCGCATCAAGCTACTTGGTATCAGCAAATTTGCTCAAGATGGCATTGAGCTACGCGTACATCCCACGCTCATTCCCGCCAAACGATTGATTGCGAACGTTGAAGGCGTGATGAACGCTATCTTGGTGAAAGGCGATGCCGTCGGTGCCACCATGTATTACGGTCGTGGCGCAGGCGCCGAAGCCACTGCCAGCGCGGTCGTCGCTGACTTAGTCGATGTGACGCGCATGCTAACCGCTGGTCCTGAGCAGCGCGTGCCGCATTTAGCGTTTCAGCCCGATCAACTCCGTGATACACCCATTTTGCCGATGGGTAAAGTTGAGACGGCATACTATTTGCGCCTTTCAGCCTATGATCGCCCCGGCGTGATGGCAGACGTGACACGCATATTGGCGGACAACGGTATTTCAATTGACGCGATGTTGCAAAAAGAAGCGGAGGAGGGTGAAGAGACGGTGGATGTGATTATTCTTACGCACCGTTGTTTAGAAGAAAACGCCAATGTCGCAATTGCAAAAATTGAAGCGCTGCCGTCGATGGCGAGCCGTGTAGTGCGGATACGCTTGGAAGAGTTGAACTAATGAAATACATTTCAACTCGAGGTAACGCCAACGATGAACCACGCGTTTTTTGCGACATTCTCCTCGAAGGATTAGCGCCCGATGGCGGGCTATATTTGCCGCAGTCATACCCTGCATTGAGCAATGATGATTTGCAAACGATGCGCGGCATGTCGTACACGGATTTAGCGTTTGCGGTGATTTCACTTTTTGTAGACGATATTGCACCAGCTGATTTGAAAAAAATCATTGATGGCGCGTACACCGCAGAAGTCTTTGGCTCAAGCGACATTACGCCAGTGGTGAAATTGGCGCCAAAATTTTATTTACTCAAATGCTCAAACGGGCCAACGTTGGCCTTCAAAGATATTGCGATGCAATTTTTAGGGCATTTATTTGAGTATGTGTTGGCACGTGAAAAACGCACGCTCAATATCTTGGGTGCGACCTCCGGCGATACTGGCTCGGCTGCCGAATACGCCATGCGCGGTAAGGCAGGCGTGAATGTTTTTATGCTCTCGCCAGAAGGTAAGATGTCGCCATTTCAAGCGGCACAAATGTATTCGCTGCAAGATGCCAATATTCATAACATCGCGGCGGCAGGTGTATTTGATGATTGCCAAGATGTGGTGAAAGCAGTGTCAAACGATTTAGCGTTTAAGACTGCCAATAATATCGGCGCGGTGAATTCGATTAACTGGGGCCGCATCGTGGCACAGGTGGTGTACTACTTCAAAGCGTATTTTGCAGTGACGCGGCATAACGATGAAAAAGTTTCCTTTGCCGTACCATCGGGTAATTTTGGCAATGTGCTGGCCGCTCACGTGGCGCGCATGATTGGTTTGCCGATTAAGCAATTAGTGGTGGCGACGAATGAAAACGACGTGCTTGATGAATTTTTTGTTACCGGCAAATATCGCCCACGGTCTTCGGCTGAAACCAAGCAAACCTCAAGCCCATCAATGGATATTTCGAAAGCGTCAAATTTTGAGCGCTTTTTATTTGACCTCGTTTGGCGTGACCCCGCAATGGTGCGCGAGCTGATGTTAAAAGTCGAAAAAGAGGGCGGCTTTGATTTATCCACTTGCACTGACGTGTACAAGCGCTTGCCCGGTTTTGGATTTTTATCAGGTAAAAGCACCCACAAAGATCGCATCAGCACTATTCGCCAAGTGTGGCATGACTACAAAATCGAGATCGATACCCACACCGCCGATGGCATCAAAGTCGCGCGCGAACACATGCAAGCTGATGTGCCGATGGTCTGCCTTGAAACTGCATTGCCCGCAAAGTTTGAAGCGAGTATGGTAGAGGCACTTGGCCGCAAACCTGCTCGCCCCGCAAAATTTGAAGGAATTGAAGCGCTGCCGCAACGCTTTAGCGTATTGCCCGCAGAGGCTACGGCGGTGAAGGCGTACATTACAAAGGTGTTGAGTAAAAGTTAAAAGTCTAATATTGGCGGGAATTTTTGAGCATAAATGCTTGTAAATGCCCGTGGATATTAGTGTTTGTTAAAAATATTAAAGAAAAACCGCGTTATGCCAAGCCCGACCATTGATGGACAAAATCGCGGATGGATTATCCCCATCGGCGGTGCTGAAGAAAAAGAGAACGAGCCGGAAATTCTGCGGCGCTTTGTTACGCTCTGCGGCGATGGTGCGCCAGATAAGGCAAATATTGTTGTTATCCCGACAGCAAGTCGCTTAGCCGATACTGGTTCACGTTACGAGCAAATTTTTTCGCATCTAGGTGCAGGCAATGTGGAATCGCTAGATTTTGATACACGTCGCGATTGCAGCGAATCAGGCCGTATTGCACGCATTGAGCGCGCGAATGGTGTATTTTTTACCGGCGGTAATCAGCTGCGATTATCGACATTATTAGGCGGCACATTAGTCGCCAAAACACTCCGTAAACGCAACGCCGCCGGTATGCATGTCGCTGGTACCAGCGCTGGCGCCGCTTTTATCTCAGAGCACATGATTGCCTTTGGCGAAGAGGGCGCATCACCCATTGCAGGTGCAGTGCGCTTAGCACCTGGCTTGGGGCTCACCAATCGCTTTATCATTGATCAACACTTTCGTCAGCGTGACCGTATCGGCAGACTACTTGCAGCGCTCGCTTACAATCCATTTGCGGTAGGCATTGGTTTGGATGAAGATACCGCCGCCTTTATTGGCCCGGATAACACCTTAGAAGTTGAAGGCTCAGGGGCTGTGACCGTGATTGATGCGAGTGAAATGCAATTTTCATCCATGGACCAAGTGGCCGAGGGCAAGCCAGTTTGTATGTTGGGATTGAAGCTGCATGTGTTGGTGGCTGGCGCGACGTTTAATTTGCATACGCGAATGGCACATGCGGATCAGTTGTTGAGTCGGCGATAGGGTTATTTTTGTTTGTGGTCATTAGTTGATGCATGAAATGAAGATGCTATGTTATTGAACGCAATCCCTCCCAACCTCCCCCCTTCGGCAAGCTCAGGACAGGCTTTTTCAAAGGGAGGAGCGGTGTAGTGGTTGTGATGTAAAGCTAAGATTTAATTAAGGTTTTTAGTGCACGGTTGTGAATTATTTGCGCCAATCTTACTCACCACTTCAGCACGGCTCCTCCCTTTAGAAAAGGGAGGTTGGGTGGGATTTGAAATCGTTCAACTGTAGCTGCATTTTCCGTACGCCCTCACATCGCAATTAAGGAAAAAAACAAAATGCGCATCCTAGATCGTTCCGTCTATGTTGGCCCCTCCATTTATGCCCATTTTCCGGTTATCAAATTTGAGCTGGATTTAGGCGAGCTTGAAAACTGGCCGACGGCCAAATTGGGTAATGCCTACATTGATGCTCTCGTCACTGCGCTGCCAAACTTAGCGGAGCATGGCTGTTCTTATGGCGAGCCTGGCGGTTTTATTCGTCGAATGCGTGAAGATGAAGGCACGTGGCTTGGTCACGTATTGGAGCATGTGGCGATTGAGTTACAAAACGTCGCGGGCGAAGATGTGACCTTCGGCAAAACCCGTAGCGCAGGCCGCCCTGGCGTGTACACCGTGGTTTATGAATACGCGCAACGCGACGAAGGTATTGAAGCGGGTGATCTCGCGTTAAAACTCCTTTGTGCATTACTGCCTAAAGATTTACAGCAAAAACTATATGATGTGGGTACCGTGCCAGACGATTGGGATTGGCCAACGGCACGTGACGAGTACATTCGGTTTTCGCAGCGCCGCGCCTTGGGACCATCGACGGCCTCTATTGTGCATGCAGCGGAAATGCGCGATATTCCGTGGCTGCGTTTGAATGAGCAATCACTTGTGCAGCTAGGCTACGGTAAATTTCAGCAGCGCATACAGGCCACCATTACGGGGCGCACTAGTCACATTGCGGTCGAGCTTGCCTCTGATAAAGAAGAGACGAATAAAATCTTGGCGAATTTAGGTTTGCCCGTGCCTAAGCAAACATTGGTGCAGTCAGCAGATGCGGCGGCGCGTGCGGCTAAACGCATGGGGTATCCGGTAGTAACCAAACCTTACAACGGTAATCACGGGCGTGGCATTTCGATTCATCTACAAACTGAAGACGAAGTGCGCGCAGGCTTTGCTAGCGCACAGGAGCATTCGCGTTCGGTCATTGTGGAATCATTTGTCTCAGGTGACGATCATCGCTTGCTGGTGGTCAATGGCGAATTAGTCGCAGCCACCAAACGAACGCCGGGGCATGTGGTGGGTGATGGCGTGCATACGATCAAACAACTTGTCGATGTGGTGAATAGCGACCCACGTCGCGGTGTGGGTCATGAAAAAGTATTAACCCGTATCGAGCTAGATGCCCAAGCTGTGATGATGATGGCACGTGAACATGTAACGGCTGAGTCGATTCCTGCGACGGGCAAGATTATTTATCTACGTTCTACCGCAAATCTATCCACTGGTGGCACGGCAACGGATGTGACCGACATCATCCATCCCGATAATCGTGATATGGCAGTCCGCTCTATCCGCGCAGTAGGCTTGGATGTAGGCGGGGTAGATTTTTTATCCACCAATATCGCGGAGAGTTATAAAACCCACGGCGGTGGTATTTGTGAAGTTAACGCCGCACCAGGGTTTCGCATGCACGTGGCGCCATCAGAGGGCACGCCACGCGATGTCGCCGCACCAGTTGTAGATATGCTTTTTCCTACAGGTGTGCCAAGCCGCGTGCCGATTGCCTGTATCACGGGTACTAATGGCAAGACCACCACGTCACGCATGTTGGCGCACATCACTAAAATGGCGGGCTACACGCCGGGGCTTACCACTACCGATGGCGTTTATATTGACGGACAACGCACGGTAGAGGGCGATATGACCGGCCCCATTGCCACGCGCATGGTGTTGTCTGATCCGCAAATTGATATGGCGGTATTAGAGATCGCGCGAGGTGGGCTACTGCGCGCAGGCATGGGCGTGCCGTGGGTTAATGTGGGTGCGGTGTTGAACGTGCAATCAGATCATCTAGGCATGAAGGGTATTGATACGCTCGAGCAATTAGCCGAAGTCAAACGAATCGTCGTCGAAGTCGCGCGTGATTGTGCGGTGCTGAATGCGGACGATAGTAATGTCTTCAAAATGTCAGCCTACACGGAGGCCAAACACATCTGTTACGTCACCACGAACCAAACGCATCCGCTGGTGCGTGAGCATGTGAGAGCGGGCGGCAGAGCCTGCGCGCTTGAGGATGGCGTGAATGGCCAGATGATTACGCTCTATGACAAAGGCGCGCATATTCCGCTAATGTGGACACATTTGATTCCCGCCACACTCGAAGGCCGTGCGATGCATAACGTGCAAAACGCAATGTTTGCCGCCGCCATTGCCTTTTCACTCGGCATTAAATTAGATGCGATTCGCACGGGCTTACGCACCTTCGACACCACATTTTTCCAAGCGCCTGGCCGCATGAATGTGTATGACGAACATCCGTTTAAGGTTATCTTCGACTACGGCCACAACGCACACGCAGTCGCGGCCATGTGTGATTTGGCGTTGCGCCTAGACGTAGTAGGGCGACGCATCATCGTACTCTCCGCCCCAGGCGATAGACGCGATGAAGACATTGTGGCGATAGCTGAAACCGCCGCAGGCAAATTTGACCATTACATTTGCCGACGTGACGACGGCCTGCGTGGCCGTGACGGTGACGAAATTCCCAATATGCTCGCAAAGGTGCTGCGCGCAAAAGGCGTGGCAGAGACGCAAATTGAAATCATCCCTGACGAGCAACGCGCTATTGATCGCGCACTCAGCCTAGGCCAGCAGGGCGATTTGCTACTGATCTTCGCCGATGCGCTCACACGCTCATGGAAGCAGGTGATTAAATTCAAAGCCGAAGGTGCAGCGGTAAAGGTAGCAAAGCCGCAAGCAACGGTGGACTCAAAACCCATGAACGCGATGGACGATGCGGGTGAGTCAGCAGCGCTATTGGCAAGTGGCGCGATAGTCGATGAACGCGGGGTGAGGTTTCAGCGCGAGTCGGATGATTGAATTAAAAGCGTTGCTTGAGTGGGTATGTATTGCAGGCGATCTAACATATAACATTTGCGGGTGTTTTGGAACATAAATGCTTGAAAGTTGCCGTCAATAAAGGAGATTTGATTTTCAATGTCCATGCAGTGCTCATGTATTTATTGTGTAAACAAACGGTTGTAGTCCAACGCTTGCGATAAATCCGTGTCCAATTTTTAGTCGGTGAAATTAAACATGAAGTCACTTGTAATGAAGCCGCGAAAATCTAAGGGTTACAAAGCACCATTAAGTTATTCTTCAAATAATCAACTGTCTCAGTTCAAAATTGAATCTGCCAAGTTATGAAAATAATCGTCGCTGACCCCTTTGATTTCCCTTTGATTTCGAGTCGAACCAGTTGGTGTCAGAGTAAATTTTATTCGTATTGGCGAGACGGGGTCATATGCGCCTACCAACCACGTCTTTGTCCGCGTTGGTGACATGGTGTACGACGCATCGACGGGCGCGCAGGCATGGCGTACTCGCAATACATCACGATACTGAACCAGATAAACAACGGCCCCACTTCATATGCCATCAAACCATTTACGGGGAACTAGCAGATGATATCGAGCGATACAAAGCTTGCTGCAATTGAAGACTACCTCAAGGGCTTTTACGATGTTTTGAACAAAAGCCCTTTCATGCTGGGAAAAATAAGTGCGTTAAACACGACCTTGCACAATATTGATGCACTCAGTTACATCACAAAGTATGGCGAAACTTTTCCACACGAGTTATCTTGGACATGGTTTCTCGTTGAAAAAAAATACTACCAAGGTGACCATGATTTGCTTGCCGACGCAATCAAGAACACGTCTGATCTAAAGCTCTTCTACGAGCTTAGGGCTGAATACGCTGAGTGGTTCAAAAGCAAAACCGGCCGGGTGTTCGCCTGAAATGCAGAAATGAAAATGGGGTCAGACACTCATGCCACTCGGTTAAGATAAATAGAAATCAAAGGGGTCAGTGTCAATTGTTTTCTGCTAATATCCAGACATGCCCCGCCGCCCCCGCATCCAACTAGACCGTGTCCCGCTGCACATTGTTCAGCGAGGTCACAATCGTGAAGCCTGCTTCTTTGGTGAACAAGACTACCAAAGCTACTTACATTGGCTGGGAGAAGCGCTAGGTGAGACGGAGTGCCAACTTCACGCCTATGCGCTGATGACCAATCATGTGCATTTGCTACTCACCCCCAAGCGCGCCGCCGCCGTACCCCGGCTCATCATGTCACTTGGCCGACGCTATGTGCAATACATCAACCGCACCTACGGCCGTACTGGCACACTGTGGGATAGCCGTTACAAATCATCCGTGGTGCAAGCCGATACCTATTTGCTCACCTGCCAACGCTACATTGAATTAAACCCCGTGCGTGCTGCCATGGTAGAAGACCCTGCACACTATCGCTGGACGAGCTATCGACACAACGCACTAGGGCAAGCGGATAGCCGCATCACACCGCATCCGCTGTACATGGCGATAGATAAAACAGACAAATCACGTCAGGTCGCCTACCGTGCTTTGTTTCGTTCCGCCCTTGACGCTACCGCCATCGACGACATACGTCTCGCGTTGAATCAAAATCAGCCATTGGGTAACACCAAGTTTTATAATCAGATTGAAAAGCGCTTGGGTGAGCGGCGTGAAGCTAAGCCAAGAGGCAGACCGATTGTGGAGAGGCTGGGCAGTGAAGTAAAGTTGCCAGGACAAGGAAGACTTTTATGATGAGAGTATCGTGAAAATAAATGACGCTGACCCCTTTGATGTTACTACAACTACTTCAGGGATTACGATCCGGCGACGGGGAGGTATGTGCAGAGCGATCCGATCGGGCTAGATGGTGGCATCAACACCTATGCTTATGTAGAAAACAGTCCGCTCACTCAGATTGACCCAACTGGTGAAGCACCGATTATTCTTGCTCCGGTAGCTTTTTGCGCTCGGTACCCCCGCATTTGTAGCCAGATTTATGACTGCATGCGAAATCCTGCTGGATGTCAAAAGCGATTCTGCGTCTTGGGATACAAGCTGTATAAACCACTTTGCAATGTTCCCGGCTGCCAAACGTGTGACGGGTGCGCGACCGTAGGATTCAAGGCCGCTGCTGCTGAAGGTTGTGTGTTTCTTCGACAGGCAGTACGCACAATCTGCAAGAAAAGCGACAGCGGAAGTACTGGCGAGAATCACGAGACGGAGATTCGCAAGGCCCAGGAAAAATTCTCCAAGTGCATGGCAATGATGGGGAGCGCGTGCTCTTCGAGTGCAGGATGATGAGCGAGCAATTTCTAGACTGTGAGAGTTATCTGAAGGCGACTGCCGCGCTTGCTGACTCGGGTAGCTGGGACTCACTTGGTGAGTTAATTCAGCAGAATGTGGGACAGGTCGGCTGCAGTGATCCGCATGGCACTACGGTTCTGCATATTTTGGCTGCTTACCCGGGGTCTACTTCGGCAATGCGGCATGCGATTGCGGCTGGGGCAAACGCCAACCGATGTGACAACTCAGGTTGCTCGCCTCTTGGGGTGGCGATTTCAGCTGATTCCTTGTATGGAATCTCCTCGATTAGCAATGTCGAAGAACTTTTGAAGGCTGGCGCAAGTCTTGAGATTGAGGCTCAGAACGGCCAGCCCGCCCTGCACTGGGCTATCTACGAAAGAAAGAATACCTTGGTGCAGAAATTTCTTGAGGCTGGGGCTGATGTGAATACAAAGAACTCCTATGGAGAGAATGCTTTGGAATTTGCTCGCTCCATTCGCGCGGCACAGGCTTTAGAGATCATTGAACGTAATTTGACCCGATGAAAATTAAAGGGGTCTACCATTGCAAAAATGGGGTCAGACACGAATGGCACTTACTTAAGCCCTAAGTAACTGATTACAAATAAAAAAAACAGTCGGCACACATCGAATGGTAAGGTGACGTTTCCAGACAACACCCACCAATCGAGGAGCCGACCAAGATGAATGCTAATCGAAATGCCTGCGCCCAGCAACGCCATGTTCAGCGACTCGCCACGAACACCGATGCCTGTGGCTTTTTCAATCTACTCACCAGCGCGCCACTATTCGAACAAGTTGAGTCCTTACTGCCTCGGCACCGAGAGCGATTGTTTCCACCGACAGAAACGCTATCCATGTTTTGCGCCCAAGCACTCAATCAAGATCGATCCTGCCAACAAGCCGTAGACAGCGCCGCCATCAAACGCCACGTCGCGCGTATGCGTCCGTGCAGCACCTACACCGGTGCGTATTGCCGTGCACGTAAGCGTTTGCCTGAAACCATGATTAGCCACCATTTGCCCCTATCAAGGCAAAGGGCACGACGAGCAATCCATGTTGCGTGCGATGCTCGATACACTCAACAGTGGCGATGTCTTGGTCGGCGATGCTTTCTATGCAACTTACTTCTTACTTTGTACTTTGCTGGCACGTGGTATTGATGGCGTATTTGAGCAGCACGGTTCGCGTCAACGCATGACTGACTTTCGTTGTGGCAAAAAGCTCGGTGCACGGGATCATTTGATCGTATTTCAAAAGCCCATTAAGAAACCATATTGGATGCACCAAGACGTCTATGAGCAAGCACCTAATACACTGACCGTTCGAGAGTGTCGTGTGGGCGGCAAAACATTGGTCACTACGCTCTTGTGTCATAAACAAACGGCTAAGGCTGAGCTGAAATCGCTTTATCGTAACCGCTGGCATGTTGAGCTAGATATACGCAACATCAAGACCACACTGGGAATGGCGCATTTGAGCTGTGTGAGTCCGGCGATGATTATTAAAGAAATTTGGGTGTATTTGTTAGCCTATAACTTGATTCGCATGATGATGGCTGAGGCGGCGTGTTATGCCAATTGCCTGCCGCGTCAGATTAGCTTTAAGCATGCGGTACAGCTATGCATGGCTATGCTGACTTGCAGTAGTGAGGGATTTAGTGACGCTGACACAACACAATTGTTGGCGCTAATTGCACAGCAGCGTGTGGGTAATCGCGCCGACCGTGTTGAACCTAGAGCGGTAAAACGACGACCAAAACCCTATACATTTCTGAGTGTGCCACGTGACGTCGCCAGAGCTAAAATACGTAAATCTGGGCATCCGGTTAGGACTAAGTAAGTGCCATTTGGGTCAGCGTCGATTATTCTGTGCTAGCGTCTTTCCATGGCCCGTCGCCCACGCATCGAAATAGATAACGTACCCCTGCACATTGTCCAGCGCGGCCACAACCGCGAAGCATGTTTTATGGGTGAAGAAGAATATCAAAGCTACTTACACTGGCTAGGCGTCGACTTACTCCGTTGATGCCCTGACTATCGTGCAGGGTGAGCATGCTTTATGCTAGCCCGTAGCTCATTCTTTAAGCCGCCCGACGCTTCGTTACGCGACTACCCGCACTAGATGTAAGTTCAGTCGCAGATAGCGCAACACCTACCAATGAACTTAAAGCGTTGTTTACCGCTTCATTTGTTGGAAATATTTTTGATAGCTCAGGTGTGAGCAAAACAAGGTTGCTGCCTTTCTTGAATTCCGCAAAGTGCTTGCCGCGAACGCCTTTGCCAAGCTCTTCGCGGCGATATTCTGTACGCATTTCTTCAGCCTTCTTCATAGGTTTTCCTTTCATGTCGTGTTGCGCGCCGTGCACTAATGATGCGATATTTGCTCCGTCTGTACGTGAAAATAACAGCAAGAATATGTGACATCCGCGATGTGCCAAACATTAGCCAACGTTCTTCACCAATCGAGTGATCTGGATCTGCAAACGTGTAAGCCATTGGGTCTTCAAAAACGGATGCAGCTTCTTCAAAGCTGACACTGTGTTTCTTGAGATTGATGGCTGCTTTGGCGTTGTCGTGTTCAAATTCCATAAATCATTATTTCATGTTGCGTAAATTGATGGAAGTGGTAATAGGCGGTTTTATCAGACAGTATCGTATGGTGGGCTGTTTTTATCTGTACATAATTTGTTTATTTTTTTAAGCAAAGGTTTAAACCTGCCTACGCGCATAGCAATTACAAACTTTTATGGAAAAACGGGATCAAGAAAACCGGAGCCAGACTCCATTTAACTAATATCCACAATCATCTTCAGCCATTTTTTTCTCAAAACGCCCGCCAATAAAAGTAAGTTAATAATCCTTCAACCACAATGACGACGCCCCTTTGAGCCCATAACACAGTTGATTTCGTGTCTCGTTTCAGACATTCGGATAATCTCGCGATATCCAACGCTTCAAGAGTCTGCCGACGTGTTCGGGCTTCTCCATCACTGACATGTGTCCTGCGGTTTCGATTACATGCAGACGGCCATCCGGCAAGGCCGATGCCAAGTTTGCCAAAAGGTCAACGGGGGAGCTTTGATCCTGTCCGCCAGCGACAACCAGTGTTCTGGCACGAACATCAGCCACAAATTGTGATAAATCAGGGCGATCACGCAACAGGCGCAGACCGGCCAGGATGCCTTTGTCGGTGGTGGTGTGCATGATTGCCATGAGCTGGGCAATTGTTTCAGAGTTTCTTTGCGTGCAAAAAAGCCGCGGCGCGAAACCAGTTATAAATGTTTCTCTACCACCGGATTCAATCTCGGCGATCATTGTGTTGCGCCGGGCCTTGTCGACATCCGCCTCCGCGGTTGCCTCTGCATGCATCAGCGCGAGGGACGTCACCCGGGGGCCGTAATGCGCGGCAAAGTGCATGGCGATCATGCCGCCCAACGAAATGCCAACCACATGCGCGGCTTGGATGTCGAGCCCCACCAGCACATCGGCGATATCCCGCGAAAGAATGTCAAATGTAAGACGATCACTCTTGCTGACGCTGCCGCCAAAAAGACGCAGATCTGGCAAGATGCAGATGTGGTCTTGCGACATGTCGGCCGTGATTGCATCCCAGATATGGCGGTTCATTGGGAACCCATGCAGGAACAGCACGGGAGCGCCTGACGTGCCATGTACTTCCACTTCGAGCCGTGCGTCGGCCACATTGATATAGTGAAGTGACATATTTAAGAATCCGATTAGACGAATGATGCGATAAGCAGAAATAATGCTTACTCGTCACTGTATAAGGGAGATTTTAGGCCATGTTGCCAACGATGCCAAGTCTAGTTCTTGGCTTGCTCGTCTGCGGAGCGCGGCGCGGCGGCTGTTTGATCAAATCACGACGGCGTTCGTAAGGTAGCCGGTCGGATGCCTAGGCAATTCTCGAACCAAAGTGTTCAGCGTCGATTTGATTGAATTCCTTTATTAACGGCAAGAAAAAATGAGATATGACATCATTAAAAATTGAATCCGCCTAATACTCCTGTGATAGCAGGGTGTGTACGGGCAAGCTTCATCTGCCCAACATAACCGCACACTATTCCATCCGTTTAAACGGCGCATGCTCACTCAATTCATCGACATAGCGGTCAATGCCGCTGGATTCGCGGCGTAGAAATTCACTGACTGCATTTTTGAAGCGTGGGTCTTTTATCCAGTGTGCGGATTGGCAGGCCACAGGCTTAAAGCCGCGCGCGAGTTTATGTTCGCCTTGCGCGCCGCCTTCAAATACCGCTATGCCGCGCGCGATACAAAATTCGAGCGTTTGGTAATAGCAGGTTTCAAAGTGCAAGCCTGAAATGAATTCAGTTGTTCCCCAGTAGCGACCGTAAAGTGTAGTGTCGCTAAATAAATTAAGGCTCACCGCGATTGGCGCACCATTTTTTGAGGCGACAACGAGCAAAATATTGTCCGGCATCTTTTCGCCGATATAGCCAAAAAATGCGCGATTCAAATATGGCGTGGAGCGATGTGCGCGATACGTACCTTCATAACATTGCGCGAAAAAATCCCAATCCGCACCGGTAATATCGCGGCCAACTTTTTGTTGAAAAGTCACGCCAGCATTCGTTACCGATTTGCGCTCCTGACGAATTTTTTTGCGCTTATCGTGATTCATGCGCGTTAAAAAATCCTCAAACGAAGTGTAGCCGTCGTTTTGCCAATGAAACTGCACAGCATGTCTTGCCATCAAGCCCTTTTCGGCAAAGATGGCGTTTTCAGCATCGGTGGCGAATAGCACATGCAGTGAAGACACATCACTATTGTTAGCAATATCAATTAGCGCATCAATTAATATCGCCTGATCAGTGGCATTCAACGCTAACATCCGCGCGCCGCTACAAGGCGTAAACGGAATCGCACAGAGTAACTTTGGGTAGTAATCCATGTTGGCGCGATGATAGGCCTCTGCCCACGCCCAATCAAATACATACTCACCGTAGCTATGGCTTTTCATATAAAGCGGTACCGCGCCGACAAGTGAAGTCATGCCATCAATTTCGCGGGATAACAAAATAAACTGAGGCAGCCAGCCAGTCGCAGCTGTGGTGCAGCCAGCGTCAATGAGCGATTGCAGCCAAGCGTGTTTTAAGGTCGGATTACCATCTGTAAGTGCATCCCATTGTGCGGCAGGAATATCGTTGAGGTTATCGGTGACGCGAAGAGTAGTTTTTGACATGCGTTATTTTCAACGATAATCATGACTAAATACACCATTGAAAGAGAAGCAATGAAGATTGCAATAGCACAGGCGAATTTTATGCTTGGCGATTTGAAAGGCAATGTCGATAAGCTGATTGACGCGGCAACGAATGCCTCACACCAAGGGGCGACGTTAATCGTGACGCCAGAGTTAGCACTCTGCGGCTATCCACCGGAAGATTTATTGTTTCGGCATGATTTTCGAGCAAGTTGCGCCAGCGCATTGCACTCTCTTTGTGCGCGTCTAGCGGCACTTAATATTGCGATGATTGTCGGTCATCCGCATGTGGCGGCTGACAACCACTTATACAATGCCGCGTCCCTCATTCGTGATGGCAAGATTGTGCACACCTACTTAAAACAGTGTTTACCAAACTATCAAGTGTTTGATGAAAAACGTTATTTTGAAACGGGCCACGAACCATTTGTGTTTCAACTTAATGGCGTCAATATCGGTGTGCTAATTTGTGAAGATGTCTGGTTCCCAGAACCAGTAGCGGCAACAGTTGCGGCGGGCGCTGACATTATTGTTGTACCCAATGCCTCGCCGTATGACATCAATAAACTCAAAACACGCTATGACGTGGTGCGTTCGCGTGTCAACGAAACCAAGATACCCATGCTCTATGTACACTGCGTAGGTGGGCAAGATGAATTGGTGTTTGATGGTGCCTCGTTCGCGATAAATCAAGACGGGCGTGTTGGCTATCAGGCGCGTGAATTTACGGAGACGCTTGATATTGTTGACTTTAGTAAAGGTGAAATTACAGGTGAAGTCCACCCCAGCCTAAGTGAGGAGGCAAGTGTCTATCGTGCATTGGTCGTAGCCCTCAGAGATTATGTGAATAAAAATAATTTCCCCGGTGTATTGCTTGGCTTATCGGGTGGTGTTGATTCAGCCTTGACCTTGGCTATTGCGGTTGATGCGCTCGGTGCTGCACGCGTTGAAGCGGTGATGATGCCGTCGGTTTATACCGCACAAATTTCGTTGGATGACGCACGTGAAATGGCAAAAATTCAAGGCATAAAATATTCAGAAATCATGATTACGCCCATGTTTGAGTCGTTCAAGACGCAACTGGCGAGCGCCTTTGAAGGCAAACCCGCCGATACGACTGAAGAAAACATTCAAGCGCGCGTGCGTGGCACTACCTTAATGGCACTCTCCAATAAATTTGGCGCGATGGTAGTCACAACCGGGAATAAAAGCGAAATGGCGGTGGGCTACTCAACGCTTTATGGTGATATGGCGGGCGGCTATGCGATTTTGAAAGATGTCTCTAAAACGCTTGTTTATCAGCTATGCCATTGGCGCAACGCGCAATCATTAGTCATACCAGAGCGCGTGATTACACGCCCACCATCAGCGGAGCTGCGGGATGATCAAAAAGATCAAGACTCGTTACCTGACTACGCCATACTCGATGATATTGTTGAGTTATTTATGGAGCAAGATCGAGCGCCAAGTGAGATAGTCGCGATGGGTTACAAAGATGCCGATGTCACGCGCGTCACAAGACTGCTAAAAATCAATGAATATAAGCGCCGCCAAAGTCCCGTTGGCGTCAAGATTACCCAGCGTAGTTTTGGTAAAGATTGGCGCTATCCGATTACGTCTAAATATTGGGCGCAGTAATTTCACAAAATAGCTTAGTATTGAGTACTGACTTAAATGGAGAAAAAAATGAAAAAAATCGAAGCCATTATTAAGCCTTTCAAACTTGATGAGGTGCGTGAAGCGTTGACGAATTTAGGCTGTTCTGGCTTAACCGTGACCGAGGTAAAAGGCTTCGGGCGACAAAAAGGCCACACCGAGCTATATCGCGGCGCGGAATACACGGTGGATTTTTTGCCGAAAGTAAAAGTGGAAGTTGTTGTGAATGATGACTTAGTCGATAAGGTCATTGATGCCCTAATCAAAGCCGCTCGCACGGGCAAAATCGGTGATGGTAAGATTTTTGTTCTACCCGCTGAGCAGGTTATTCGCATTCGGACTGGCGAGTCTGGTAACGATGCGATTTAGCGATTGGGCTGGCAAATAGGCTGAAACGGCTTTCGTAGCCTAGGTTTTCTGCATATTTCATCTATAGAATTGCACGAAAATATGCTATTGTTTCGCAGTTAGTTTTACCCCAAGTTCGTCACAAGTTCCAAATACGCACCAAATGATGGGTGGGAGTCCATCAATACATAACAAGGAGCCGCTATGCTACTCGCCATATTTTATGTTTTCGCTATTCTTTGCATCATCTTTTATTACACTGGTCACTTGAAGCGTTGGAAGTGTGAATGGATTTTGATCGTGTTGGCAGTTGCTGTTTTCCCCACAGTTTTGTTCGCCGATAAAGTTGAAGATAGTTTGTTTCCACCTGCGAAGCCGGCGATTCTTCAGAAGAAATAGTGTTTAGTTTGATTGCTGTTTTTAGAAAAAACCGCCCAACAGGGCGGTTTTTTTATGTGTTGTTTTGCGTTGGCTTTCCCAGAATACAAACTTATCAATCCTCAGCCTTCAACCCGTCTCAACGGATCTTGCCGATAAAATAATTTTAACTGCGCGTACACGCTAGGAAACGTTTCGCTCACCACGCGTGGCAACTCAAAAAAAGCCTCTGAAATAACAGCAAAAAATTCGGCAGGATTTTCGCTGGCATAGGAATCAATCTTTAGCGCATCTAATGCTGCTCCGCCATCGTTAACTGAACGCGCTTCAGCATGGTCAACAGCCTGACAAAACTGTAAATAGGCGGACTTAAACGCTTGCTGCCAAATCACTTCAGACATACCTTTATGTAGTGGCGGAAAGCCATTGGCATTGCCATTTTGCATATCAAGTTTATGGGCAAATTCGTGGATGACAACGTTAAAGCCAGCAATTGCAGCGGCGGTGCCGGTGCGAGTGACGTCTTCAAATGAAAGTACCACAGGCCCGCCTTGCCAGGCTTCGCCTGCGAGCGTATTTTGCGTGGTGTGAACGACGCCAAGTTCATCGGTAACTTCACGTTCAGGCATAAATTGGCTTGGGTAAATTATGATGTCTGACCAATCGTCATAGGCTTTTACGCCAAGCTCAAGAACTAAGATCGACGCTTGTGCGGCGATTTCAACTTTCATTTTGTCGGTGATGATTAAGCTCGTAGCGCCCAAGATATTTTTGCGTGCTAAAAAATCGGAGGCGATTAAACGCAGTCGGCGGTTTTCTTCAGCCGACAAACCGCGCATGAATGCGTAATGGCGAGTGGTAGCGGCCCAAAGAGATGCATCAATTAAGGCAATAGGTTTTTTGCTGAATGCGAATAGCTTGCGTAAAAACAATTTCATGATTTAACGGCGTTGATGTTGTTGCTGTCGTTGATGTCGTTTACGGCTTCGGCAAGTTTGAGCACTGACCAAGGTGCAGAACCTTCTGCTTTATTGTTAATGGTGGTGAAGCTTTTATGCCCTCGATTTGTTGCTGAAGAAATAGCGGCGGCAATAGCACGGCGGCTATCGACATCCTCATCGACTAATTTATTAAACGGAAAATAGCGTGACTTCGCATCGGCATACTTGAAGCCGGCGTGCAAAGACCAGCGGCAAATAAAATCGTTTGGCGATAAGTGTTGATTCATCAGCATTATTTGCGTTGCAGGAGAGGGCATTTTGGCGTGGCTAGCAATACAAAATCGTACATTAGAGGCGTCTAAGCATTTAAAAAATCGACTAGTGAGTAATTCAGGATCGCGCACTTCAACGGCGTAGCAGATGCCCGGTGGCAACGCGCTTAAAAAACGATACAGTCGATTGATGAACGCATCTATATTTGCAATCACCCGATTACCTTGCGGCGGAAATTGAAAAACCAAGGGGCCAGCTTTTTCTTTTAAACCAAGCGTGGCGTGGGCAATAAACATATCGGCAGCATAATTTGCATCTAAGTAGTTCGGACTATCTGCAAAGTTGCCCTTGTCATCACGCGTATAGCTTGAGGTAACGGCCATTGGCGCTTTGACAATAAATTGAAAGTCATTCGGCACTTGGCGTGCGTAGGCGGCAAAATCTGCCTCGCTGATGGGCGAATAAAATGTCCGATCAAGGCTAACGGTATTGAGTAGCGGATGTGCGCTATAAGCATTGAGGCCTCTCTTGGCGAGTTGCGATTCGGTATAAGTACCTGCATAAACTAAACCCGCCCAGCCTGCGAATGACCAAGATGACGTGCCTAAATAAATATGCGCGGGGAGAGCGCTGGCAGCCTCAATTATTTCTGTTGTTGGTGCGGCGGGTAATATTGATTTCGTGGCTGAATTGGTATCAAAGGTGGGCAGCTTTTTATCGTTAGCCACGTCAGTCAAAATGGCATCGCCGAGGAGGTCAGTTTGTGGTGTTTCGTTTGGCATATTGATTAAATTAACGGTGACTCAGTATCGTGATAATGTGATTAATTGCTAATCATTTTGCTTGAAACAATATGCTGAAAATTATCATTCAATTTTTAATATGCGGGCTGTGTTGCACGGACTTGTTTGCTAATACCAAGTCTAGCGCTGATTTGAAAAATGTCATCCTCCAAGGCCGTATCGTCACCATGAATCAGTCGGCTGATGTGATCGAAAACGGTTTTGTATGGGTCAATGATGGCGTAATTATTGCTGTTAGTGCGAACCGTGATGCACTCAACGCTGCGCTACTTGATGCAAAGGCAGATGCGGCGACAATACCCATTGTGCACGTCGAGGGCGACATTCTGCCCGGCATGATTGATTTACATAATCATCCCGAATATGCGATCTATCCGCTGCTGCCGATTACGCGTAAATACAAAGACCGCTACGAATGGCGTTTTTACGACGATGATTATCAGCGGCGTATTACATATTTAAACACCCTCATGACGCAGGCGCAGTATTTTGATTTAGGCGTCGAGGTTGGGCGTTACGGCGAATTAAAAGCGCTCGTTGGTGGCACCACATCGCTACAAGGCAGCCGACCGACAATGGCCTACTCGCGTGAAGAATGTCTGGTGCGCAATATTGAAACTTCCCCCGTCACCGCGCGGCTCGCATTTTCACGCGTTGATATTGGCCGGGACGCCGAAGAGTGGCGGCGAATGGCAGAAGAAAAAAACAAAGGCATGATGGTTGTGCATCTAGCTGAGGGCGTTGGGCCACGCATGGCGAACGAATTTGAAGCGTTAAAACGTAGTGGATTATTAGGGCCTGAGCTTATCGCTATTCACGGCGTCGGGCTTACGTCGCCACAATTTGGTGAAATGGCAGCGGCAGGGGCGAAGCTCGTTTGGTCGCCACTATCTAACTTTATTCTCTACGGGCAGACCGCCAATATTGAGGAAGCGCGCCGTGCAGGTGTGAGTATTTCGTTAGCACCCGATTGGACACCGTCTGGCTCTAAATCTATCTTAGGCGAATTAAAAGTTGCGGACTTGGTGAATAAACATGCGTTGAATAATTTATTTAGTGACCGTGAGTTTGTTGAAATGGTAACCACAAATCCCGCGGCGGCAATGGGCTGGCAGAGCAAGCTTGGTCGCATCGCGCCTGGCTATTTTGCCGATATGATTGTGGTTGATCGTACTGCCCTCGACCCGTATCGTAATCTCATCAATAGCATTGAAGAAAATATTAAGTTGGTCATGGTGCGCGGTGAAGTGCTTTATGGAGATGCCCTATTGGTGAGCACTTTCAGGCATTCACAGGCGCTAGAGTCACTGCCACCGGTGGCTAAACGCGCCAAAGTGATAGCGCCAAATTGTGCCAATAGTGCGCTACCATTAATGAGTGTCGAAGATACTGCAACGCGTTTGCATCAAGGCCTAAAACTAGATGCGGCCTACATTGCAAAGCGTGTCTCAATTGAGCAATTTACGCGCGATTTTTTAATCTGCAATATTGGCAAACCAAGTGACCCACCAACAATTGAAGACGCCAAAAAAATATTGAAGTGTCGATTTCAATTGCCGTTTGAAAAAACCACATTAAGCCCGCTCACCACCAATGGCGATAGTGCTTTTTTTAAGCGCTTAATGAAAAACCCTAATCTGCCGACTTACTTGCAAGCGTTACCGGGTTATTACGGTGCTAAACGCGTTAAGCCCCAGGCAGCGCCATTTAATTGATAGCAAAAGCGGTCATGCAAGCGGCTGGAGCGCCCTTGCCAAAATTCAAATAAGCTCGGCACAACACGGTAGCCGCCCCAATATGGCGGCCTAGTTGGTGAAGAGCCTAATGAGGCTGTAGCGTCTTCTACGGCAGCTTCAAGTATCTCTCGCGACGCGATTGCACGGCTCTGTGGCGATGCCCATGCGCCGATTTTGCTGCCTAGCGGCCGCACAGCATAGTAGGCATCTGACTCCGCCGCGCTGACTTTTTCAACGCGTCCTTCGATGCGCACTTGACGCTCTAACTCCGGCCAAAAAAATACCAACGCGGCAAACTCTTTTGCAGCGATGTCATTTGCCTTACGGCTTTCATAGTTAGTAAAAAATGACGCGCCTCTTGGATCAAAATCTTTAATCAGCACGATGCGCGCAGTTGGTTTGCCATCGCCATTGACAGTTGCTAATGTCATCGCGTTTGGTTCATTCACTTTTGCATTTACAGCTTCGGTAAACCATTTTTCAAATTGCACAAATGGTGAAGCGTCAATATCGCTAACATCCAATCGTGCCAGTTTGTAATCTTTACGAATGTCGGCTAGTTCCATTGATACTACTTTCTATGCGAGTTTAAGTACGCTATTTTGGCATGCGAATAACTGCGCTGCATGAGAGCATAACAACATGTTGCCTACTTTTTACGCCATTGCAGCCGATATTGTCTTAGCCATGCATGTGGCAGTGGCGGTATTTGTCGTTGCGGGTCTGCTGCTGATTATTGTGGGCAACCTTAGCGGCTGGGCGTTACTGAATTTTGTGAACGCATTGTGGTTTCGGCTGCTACATTTGACATCAGTTGTCATCGTTGTGGCGCAGACATGGCTAGGCATGATCTGCCCACTTACCACACTTGAAATGTGGCTAAGAGAGAAAGCAGGGGAGGCGACCTATGCGGGAAGCTTTATCGCGCATTGGATGAGTCACTTGTTGTACTACGATGCGTCGCCTTGGGTTTTTACAGCACTTTATTCTGTATTTGGCCTAGCAGTGGTAGCGACGTGGCTGGTGTATCCGGTACGGCAAAATAGGCGCGGTCAGCCATGATGCACATTGGCTGACCGTGTTTGTAACAAGTTAGTACGAGTTAATACAAATTAATTTTTTGGATTCAAATCTGGAATAACAGCAGTAACGGTAGGTAAGCTTTGTACGGCCATTGCAACTTTGGCGAGTTGCGAACCGTTTTCTACGTCTCCCGATAAGGTGACTTCTGTGCCCTTAACGGCGACCTTGATTTGACGCATATTCATACCGGCTAATTGGTCACGCACTCGCTCAGCCAATGCGCTTTCTGGGTTTTGAATACGCGTATCCGGCACTGGTCCTGCGGGCGACATTTTCATGTCAGCGCAGCCAACAAGGGAAACGGAAAGTGTGAGTACCGCTGAGGCAAATAATTTATTCATGGCATATCCTGTGAAGTGATTTAGAGGGATTTATTACAGTATCGGTTCTCTGTATTTCACTTGTATGACAGGACAGCTGACAGACTGACCATTAATTCCGAAACTGTGGCGCGCGTTTTTCCATTTTCGCCATCATCGCCTCTTGGAGGTCTGCTGACATGAGCATAGCCGCATTCCACGTTGCGACATAATTTAGCCCATCGGCCACGCTATGGTCGCGTGCGTAGTTGAGCATTTCTTTCGCACCGCGAATGGCTAATGGTGACTTTGCCGCAATTGTTGCGGCAATTTCATTGACGGCGCTCAAGAGTGATTCAGGCGAATCAAACACACGATTGACCATGCCAATATCGCGCGCTTCATCCGCCTGAATTTGCCGCCCCGTGTACGCTAACTCTCGCACAACAGCGGGGTTGATAATCTTTGGCAACCGCTGCAATGTGCCCACATCAGCCGTCATGCCAATATCAATTTCTTTGATTGAAAAATAGGCGTCCTGCGAGGCATAACGCATATCGCAGCAGGTCACTAAATCAATCGCTCCGCCGACACAGGCGCCGTGAATCGCGGCGATTACAGGCTTTCTGCAACGCTCAATCGCGCTGAGGGTATCTTGCAGATCAAGTATTACGTGACGCAATTTTTCCTGCGTGCGCGCTTGATCAGCGTCTTTAATTTTTTCACCTAGCGCCATCAACATATTCAGATCAATGCCTGAGCAAAAATTAGCGCCATTGCCCGCGATGATGACCACGCGCACCTCAGCCGTTTCATCTGCCCAGCGCAATGCTTGACGAATGTCTTGCCACATCGGCGCGCTCATGGCGTTGGCTTTATCTGGACGATTTAAGGTGATGGTGGCGATATTGGCGTTAAGTGCGGTCGTTAGGGTGGTGAAGTTCATATTTTTTAGGCTGTTATGTGAGTGGATAGAATGTAGCATGACTTTGAATTCACATCACTCACGATAACCATGCAAAAGATAATTGACTTCATCATCGAGCTAGACAAACTCAAAACAGTTACCCGCAAAACGCGCGTGCTTAATGAAGATCGCTATGAAAACTCCGCAGAACACTCATGGCAAATCGCTATGCTGGCAGCCTCACTTGTTGACTATGCGAGTGAGCCCATTGACATTAACCGCGTCATCGGTATGTTGCTCGTACATGACATTGGCGAGATAGATACGGGGGACACGATTGTCTATGCAGAGGAAGGGGTAGCCGAACGTAAAGTGGCTGAAAAGCAAGCAGTGACGCGCATCTTCAGCCTATTGCCATCGATGCAGGCCAATATTTATATGTCGCTATGGCAAGAGTTTGAAGACGCCGAAAGCAAAGAATCACGCTTCGCCCACGCCGCAGATCGCGCCATGCCCGTGCTAATAAATCTCGCCAATAACGGCCAAAGTTGGGTTGAGAACGGCATTACGTATCAACGTGTAATCAATAAAATTTCGGAGCCGATTAACGCGGGCTGTCCGGCATTATGGCAACACATAAAAGCGCAGCTTGACGCGGAAAATGCGCGTGGGTGGTATGGGATGGGTGTGCTGGAATAGTTTGTGGTTAGAGCATTTGAGAGTTTAGGGCGTCGTAAAGCATCTAGTCTTCGCTAACGCTTGGCTTGCTAATTGCACCCATTAATTTAACCACCCGATCAAAATCACTTTCAAATAATCTATCTTGCACGATACGATATTTCTCGAATTCACTTTCTGCGTGGGCTTTGGCGATTTCTGCTGTTACCTTGCCTGCATCTTGTAGCACTTCACGGTCAGTTGCCTCAATGAAGCGGGCAAGTCGTGTTTCCCAATCTTGCATGGTCATCGGTATTTGCCGCAGCGCCATTGATTCGGCTACATCCAAATAGGCTGACACCAGACGTTGTAGCTGCGCCATCTCATTTTTGGTTAGGTAATTCTTTGCGACAATGACATCGAATTTCTGGATTTTTCCCCTTGGCGCATCCTGCCAAGACGTTAGCCCCATCGTTTCACTATCCGCGTCAGCGCGGTGATAAATCACTTCCGCTGCTGTCTGACCATGAATCGCCCAATGCAGCTTGTTTTGAACAGTTGCAAAAAAACGTTTAGTAGCTAATGCCGTGGTGTCGTAATCAATTGATGTGGCGTAAATGTCAGTGATTTTTTGATAGAACTTGCGCTCGGATAAGCGAATTTCTCGAACACGCTGCAGTTGCTCTTCAAAATACTGTGCGCTAAGTATGGAGCCGCCGCTTTTTATGCGCGCATCATCCATCACATAAGCCTTGATGGTGAACTCTTTAATGATGCCAGTCGCCCATTTGCGGAACTGCACCGCGCGTTCGGAGTTGACCTTATAACCAACCGCGATGATGGCCGTTAGGTTGTAGTGCATGGTGTCGTAACTTTTGCCGTCAGCGGCAGTTGTTCGAAAATTTCGAATAACTGAATCCTCGACCAATTCAATGTCGCTAAACACTTTTTTCAAATGGTAATTGATAGTGTGAGTTTCTACATCGTATAGCAGCCCCATCATTTTTTGGGTGATCCAAACGTTTTCGTCGGCATAAACAGCTTCCACACCACTTTGGCCGGTGGCGGCAATAAAAGTCAGATATTCCGCTGCGGAGGAACGGATGATGGAGACTTTGGTTTTCTTAGGAGTTAGTGGTTTTTTATTTTTGTTCATTCTCACTCACTTTAATTTTATTGGACTGGGTGCTATAGCGTGGCAATCACGAGACTTGAAGTTAGCCTAGATACCCATAAACATATCACAGTAAATGTTGTTCAGTCGCTACTAAAACTAGTTGGCTATTTTTTTAATGGTGGAATCGGCAAGAATCTTCCACGGTTTCGCTTGCAAGCGAAACCGGCTCACGTGGCAGAAAGCAGTGCTTTGCGAAACCCTGCATTCGCCCCGCGTCCCGTCGTTTCGATTGCGCCTTAATGTGTCCAACAAATAAAAATACCACCCGATAAAACTGGGTGGTGTTTTTATTTATTGGTGGAGCCTAAGCGGAATCCTTTTGCGATGAGGCTGCAAAAGCCACCTCGCGCCCTGTCCCACAGGGACTTCCTTCGGTCGCAGCGCTCGGACTGCGGCGGCGGCAAGCAGTGCTCGCCGAAACCCCGCCTACGTCCCCCGAAGAGTCTCGCCCAGCGGGCTCGCCGCTCGCTGCGGCGCGGAACAGTGTTCCGCGAAACCCCGCGCTCGCCGTTCCGGACGCGGATTCGATTCCCGCGGATTCGATTCCCGCGGATCGCGTTGTAAATGAAAATGCCACCCGATAAAGCTGGGTGGTGTTTTTATTTGTTGGTGGAGCCGGGCGGAATGTGTCTCACACGAGTCTCGCGCATAGCGCTCGCCGCTCGCAGCGGCGCGAAGCAGTGCTTCGCGAAACCCCGCGCTCGCCGTCCGCAAGCCCTCTACAGGCCGATCTACATACTTAGATTCCATTATTTAATTTCGCTTAACACACGCCAATGGTCGGGCTTATGTCTCGCTAGTAACCTTGATTTAACGTTTTACCAAGTCACCCGGCAAAACGCGGTC